>JAIYAM010000050.1 GCA_027489065.1 Erythrobacteraceae bacterium
ACGTCGAACACCGGCATCCCGTAGATGGGCGAAGACTTGTCGGTCTTGGCCGCCGGGTTCACCACGTCGTTGGCGCCGATGATGAAGGCGACGTCGCACTGGGCGAACTCGGAGTTGATATCCTCCAGCTCGAAGACCTCGTCGTAAGGCACGGATGCTTCGGCGAGGAGCACGTTCATGTGCCCCGGCATGCGGCCCGCGACGGGGTGGATGGCGTATTTGACCGAGACGCCCTTTTCCTTGAGCTTGTCGCCCATCTCGCGCAGCGCATGCTGGGCCTGGGCGACCGCCATCCCGTAGCCGGGGATGATGATCACGCTTTCGGCCTGCTCGAGCATGTAGGCGGCGTCTTCCGCGCTGCCCTGCTTGTAGGGACGCTGCTCGCGCGCCCCGCCGGCACCGCCCGCTTCAGGGGCCGCGCCGAAGCCGCCCGCGATCACGCTAATGAAGCTGCGGTTCATCGCACGGCACATGATGTAGCTGAGGATCGCCCCCGAGGAGCCGACCAGCGCCCCGGTGATGATCATCGCCGAGTTGCCGAGCGTGAAGCCCATCGCCGCCGCCGCCCAGCCCGAGTAGGAGTTGAGCATCGAAACGACCACCGGCATGTCCGCGCCGCCGATCGGGATGATCAGCAGGAAGCCGATGATGAAGGCCAGCACCGCGATCGCGATGACCATCCAGCCCTCGCCCGCCGCGCCCTGGGGCGAGACGGTGTAGAGCGCGATCAACCCGAGGATCGCCGCGAGCGTGCCGAGGTTGATGACATGGCGGCCGGGCAGCATGATCGCAGATCCGCTCATCCGGCCCGAGAGCTTGAGGAAGGCGATGACCGAGCCTGAGAAGGTGATCGCCCCGATGGCGATGCCGAGGCCGAGTTCGATGCGGCTGACCGCGAGGATCTGCCCCGCCTCGTCGACGATGCCGAAGGACTGCGGATCGAGCCATGCGCCGAAGCCCACCACCACGGCGGCAAGGCCCACGAGGCTGTGGAAGCCCGCGACGAGTTCCGGCATCGCGGTCATGGCGATGCGGCGGGCGACGACCACGCCGATCGCGCCCCCGATGCCGACCGCGATCAGGATCTCGGCGATGTTGGCGATGTCATGGGTGACGAGCGTCGTCGACACGGCGATGGCCATGCCGACCATGCCGTAACGGTTGCCCGAGCGCGAGGTGGCCGGGCTCGAAAGCCCGCGCAGCGCGAGGATGAAGAACACGCCCGCAGCAAGATAGGCGAGCATCGCCCAGGCGGGCTGGCCGGCGCCGTGCTCGGCGGCAGCGGCGGAAAGGAGGGAGAAGCTCATCTCTTACTTCTCCTTCTTCTTGTACATCGCGAGCATGCGCTCGGTCACCGCGAAGCCGCCGAAGATGTTGATGCTGGCAAGCACCACCCCGAACAGGCCGAGATATTTGGCGATCGGGCTGTTCGCCTCTGCCGAAGCGATCAGCGCGCCGACGATGATCACCGAGGAGATCGCGTTGGTCACCGCCATCAGCGGGGTGTGCAGCGCCGGGGTCACCGACCAGACGACGTAGTAGCCCACGAAGCAGGCGAGCACGAAGATGCTCAGGATCGAGATGAAATCCATGTGTTAAGCCCCCAGAAGTCGTTCGTTGACGACCTTGCCGCCCTGCGTCAGGCGGATCGCTCCGCCGATTTCCTCGTCGAGCACGGGCTTGCCCTGCTCCTTGTCCCAGAAGGCGCTGAGGAAGTTGTAGTGATTGCGCGCGAACAGCGCCGACGCGTCGGCAGGCAGGTGCGCCGGCGTGTTCGAGAAGCCGATGATGTTGACGCCGTGCTTGACCACGACCTCGTCCGCCACCGAACCTTCGACGTTGCCGCCCTGCGCCACCGCGAGATCAAAGATCACGCTGCCGGGCTTCATCGTCGCGATCTGCGCGTCGGTGATGAGGCGCGGCGCGGCGCGGCCCGGGATCAGCGCGGTGGTGATCACGATGTCCTGCTTGGCGATGTGCGAGCTCACCAGTTCGGCCTGCGCCTTCTGGTACTCCTCGCTCATTTCGGTCGCATAACCGCCCGAGCCTTCGCCCTCGATCCCCGCGACATTCTCGACGAAGATCGGCTTGGCGCCCAATGACTGGATCTGTTCCTTGGTCGCGCTCCGCACGTCGGTCGCCGAGACCTGCGCGCCCAGACGCCGCGCGGTGGCGATCGCCTGAAGGCCCGCAACGCCCACGCCCATGATGAACACGCGCGCGGCCTGCACCGTGCCGGCCGCGGTCATCATCATCGGGAAGGCGCGGCCATAGACATGCGCCGAGGCCAGCACCGCCTTGTAGCCCGCAAGGTTCGACTGCGAGGACAAGACGTCCATCGATTGCGCGCGGGTGATGCGCGGCATGAACTCCATGCTCAGCGCCTCGAAGCCGGCGGCCGCATAGGCATCGACCACAGGGCGCTTGGTGAAGGGATCGAACAGCGCCGCCACCCACGCTCCGGGCCTGGCACCCTTCAAGAGCGCCACATCGGGCGCCTGGATGCCGAGCACGATGTCGGCGTCCTTCACGGTCGCCGCGGCATCGGCCACGCTTGCGCCGGCTTCGGCGAAGGCAGCGTCGGTGATCGATGCGATCACCCCCGCGCCCGCCTCGACCGCGACCTCAAGGCCGAGGGCGGCAAACTTCTTGACCGTTTCCGGCGTGGCAGCGACGCGCGTCTCGCCAGAGGCGCGCTCCTTCAGGATGGCGATTTTCACGTCGATGCCGGCTTAACTGGCGATCATCGCGACGACGGCGAGCGCGATCAGCGCAACCACCGGGACGGCCCATTTGAGCGTGCCCATGAAGCCGCTGTAGGTGGCCTGGGCCTTTTCCATGTCGTGAACGGTCATCTTTGCATTTCCCCTTGGGCACCTGAACGCGCTGGCGCACGAATGGTTGCCGCGTGGCTATTGAAAAACGTCGGGCGAAAAACACCGGGGCTCGATGCCCCCTGCCGCTCCCGTATCGAAGCTGCGAGCCTATCTCAAGTCACCTTTAGTGAGAGGAACGCCGACACAGGTGGGCTTTGCCCTTTTTGCCCGACTGTCCCGCGGCGGCACAGCCTTAATCACGTCTTTACCTGCCGCGCCTATGCACAGGGGCTTGAGGTCGGATCGGGCAGGACCCCCCGAGGACGAGGAAAAAAGCGAGCAGCAGGACTGATGGCCGACACGGAATCCTTCCCTCCCGCGCAGGACGCGCAGGAAGACGCGCGAATCGTGATGCTCATCGACGATGAGCCCGCGCAGTCGCGGCTCATCACCGCGATTGCGGCACGCGACGGCTGGCGCACGATCGTCGCCCCGGATGCCGAAACCGCGATCGCGATGCTCGGCACGCGCGAGGGGATGCAGCTGTCCGCGATCCTGCTCGACCAGTGGGTGCCCGGCGATGATGCCTGCGCGCTGATCGCCGAGCTGAAATCCCGCCGCCCGGCCCTGCCGATCCTGATGCTGACCACCAGCGCATCGCCGCTGCTCGCCGTCGAGGCGATGCGCGCGGGTGCTTCGGACTATCTGGTCAAGCCCGTCTCGCCCGGCCGGCTGATGGAGGCGCTGCGCTCCGTCACAACGCGCCAATCCCCGCGCGACGAGCTTGCCCCGCTTACCGAGAAGATGTCCGCGACGCTCGATTTCGATGCGATGATCGGCACCGCCCCGTCGTTCCGCGCCGCACTGGCCCAGGCCGCCAAAGCCGCGCGCGGGCATGGCCATGTCCTGATCGAGGGCGAAACCGGCACGGGCAAGGAAATGCTGATGCGCGCCATGCACGGCGCAAGCCCCCGCTCCAAGGAGCCGCTGCGGATCGTTTCCCTCGCGTCGATCCCGCCCGGCTCGATCGATTCGGTGCTGTTCGGCCACGAACCCGGCAGCTTCCCCGGCGCCTTCGACCGCCAGATCGGCGCCTTCCAGCATTGCGACGGCGGCACCCTGATCCTCGACGAGATCGACCGCCTCGCCCCGCCGCTGCAACAGCGCCTGCTCGAGGCGCTCACCAGCGGCATCATCCGCCCGGTCGGCGCGAGCTACGGCTTTCGCGTCGATGTGCGGCTGCTGGTGACGAGCAATGTCGGGCTCGATCTGCTGATGGCGTCCGGACAGTTCGATGCGCAATTGGCGACGCGCCTCGCCGCGACCCGCATCCAGCTGCCGCCCTTGCGGGATCGCACCGGCGACATTCCCGCGCTGACCCGCCACTTCCTCGCCCGCATCGGCGAGCAGCCGGGGCTCAACCACCTGTCGATCTCGGAAAGCGCGCTGGCGCTGCTCGCGGCCTATGACTGGCCGGGCAATGTCCGCCAGCTGCAATCCGTGCTGTTCCGCGCCGCGGTCTATTGCGAGGACAATTCGCTGACCGCCGACAGCTTCCCGCAACTCTCCGAGATGCTCGGCGAGCAGGAGGCGATCTCGGGCGCGACCTCGCACGAGGGCGTGGGCATCATGCTCTACACCCCGGACGGCAACCTGCGCCCGCTCGAAGAGATCGAGGCCGACGTGATCCGCCTCGCCATCGGCCACTACCGCGGCCGCATGACCGAAGTCGCGCGCAGGCTGGGGATCGGCCGCTCGACCCTGTACCGCAAGCTCTCGGACCTCGGGATTGACAACGCGGCCTGAGCGGCAGTAATGGCGCGGCGTCCGGCAGGAGTAGGTCAAGTGAACAAGCGTCACCGCTAAGGCGGATACAGCGAAACCGGGTGCGGCATCTTGCCTGCGCCCCATGTTCACTCGACATTTTCCGAGGTTTTCCATGCCACAACTCGAAGGCGCGTTCTGCGTCGTCACCGGCGCCGCCCGCGGCATCGGCCGTGCGATCTCAGCCGCATTCACCGCCGAGGGCGCGCGCGTCCTCCTCACCGACATCGATGACGAGACCGGCCGCGCATCCGCAGCCGCGCTCGGCGCCGATTACCTCCACCTCGACGTCCGGTCCGAGGCCGATTGGGACGCCCTGGCCGCGCTCCATCCGCAGGCCGACGTGGTGGTCAACAATGCCGGGATCACCGGTTTCGAGGAGGGCCTCGCGCCCCACGACCCGGAGCACGCCAGCCTCGATGACTGGCGCGCCGTCCATGCGGTCAACACCGACGGCACCTTCCTCGGCTGCCGCTATGCGCTGAGAGCGATGCGCGAGACCCGCAAGGGCTCGATTATCAACATCTCCTCGCGTTCGGGGCTGGTCGGCATCCCGGGGGCGGCAGCCTATGCCGCGTCCAAGGCCGCGATCCGCAACCATTCCAAGTCGGTCGCGCTCTATGCCGCCCAGCAGGGTTGGCAGGTGCGCTGCAATTCGGTGCACCCGGCGGCGGTGCTCACCGAAATGTGGGAGCCGATGCTGGGCGAAGGGCCGGAGCGCGAGGCGAACATGGCCGCGTTCGTCGCCGACACGCCGCTGAAACGCTTCGGCACGCCGGAGGAAGTGGCGGCGCTGTGCGTCTATCTCGCCAGCGCGGCGAGCGCCTACATGACCGGGGCCGAACTTACCCTGGATGGCGGATTGCTGGCGGGCAGCGCGGCCTCGCCGGGATAAGGCCCGCAGGCTTGCGGGGAGCGCCGTCCGGCTTTCCCCGCAAGCTTCCCGGCCCAGGATTGATCGGGCCGTCCGATCCGCCTAGCCCGTCGCCATGACGATGATCCAGGATTTCACCGGGCGCTCGGCGCTCGTCACAGGGGCCGCTTCGGGGATCGGCGCGGCCTGTGCCAAGGCGCTTGGCGCACGCGGTGCGGGCAAGCTCATCCTTGTCGATGTCGATGGCGCCGGCCTGGACGCGCTCGATCTGCCCTGCGACGTGGAGCGCATCGTCGGCAGCGTCGCCGACGAGGCGCTTTGGCAGGCTCTAGACCCCCTCTTGACCGGCCTGGACCACGCTGTGGTCAACGCAGGCATCGGTTCGGGTGGCCCTATCGCGTCGATTTCGCTCGCCGAATGGCGCCGAGTGATGGCGGTCAATCTGGATGGCGCGTTCCTGACCTTGGCCCATTCGCTCAGGGCGATGGAGGGCAGGAGCGGCAGCGTGGTGGTGGTCGCCTCGACCACCGGATTGAAGCCGGTTCCGGGGATCGGGCCTTACGGGGTCTCGAAGGCGGCGGTCGCCCACATGGCGCGGATCGCGGCGGCCGAGAACGCCAGAAAAGGTATTCGTGTCAATGCCATAGCGCCCGGCGGGGTGGACACCGCGATCTGGGAAAGCGGCGAGGATTTCAAGGCTTCCGTGGCCGCGATCGGCCGCGAGGCGACCATCGCCAGGATGGCGAAAACCACGCCTTCGGGCCGCTTTGCCTCCTCCGAGGAGATGGCCGACAGCATCCTTTACCTGCTCTCCGACGCCGCGGCGAACATCACCGGTCACGTGCTGGTGTCGGACGGCGGCTTCACGCTCTGAAGGAATGCCCGAGCGGGGTTCCCACATTAACCCCCTGAAATGTTTCACGTGAAACATTGCCGGGCGGCGCTCAGTCGGCGGGCAGCGTGCTGAAGTCGGTGAGCGCGGCATCTCTCAGCCCGCGCCAGACATTGCGCGCCTGCACCGTCTCGGCGACATCGTGGACGCGCAGCAGGTGGACGCCGGCCTCCATGCCCCTGAGCGCCAGAGCGATCGAGCCCGCCAGCCTGCGGTCCGCCGCCTCCTCGCTCGACAGCGCCCCGATCATGCGCTTGCGGCTCGCCCCCAGCATCAGCGGACTGCCGAGCGCATGGAACAGCGGCAGGGCATTCATCAGCGCGAGGTTCTCGGCGAGCGACTTGCCGAAGCCGATGCCCGGGTCGAGGATGATGCGCTCCTCGGCCACCCCTGCGGCGATTGCTTTGTCCTTGGCCGCCTTGAGGAAGTCGAAAACCTCGCTCACCACGTCGGTGTAATCGGCGCCCTTGTGCAGATCCTCGCCGCCGCCGGGCGCGTGCATCAGCACCACCGGGCAGCCGCTTGCCGCCGCCACCTCCACCGAGCGCGGGTCGTAGCGCAGCGCCGAGACGTCGTTCGCCATGTGCGCGCCTGCCGCAAGCCCCGCGGCGAGCACGCCTGCGCGCCGCGTGTCCACGCTGATCGCGGCGCCCATGCCGGCGCAGTATTCGACCGCCGGGACGACGCGCGCGATCTCCTCGTCCTCGAAGGTCGCCGAGGCGCCGGGACGGGTGCTCTCCCCGCCGATGTCGATGATCGCCGCACCCGCCTCGAGCATCGCTGCCGCATGGGCGCGGCCGGTCTCGAGCGTGTCGTGCTGCCCGCCGTCCGAAAAGCTGTCGGGTGTGACGTTGAGGATCCCGACGACCTGCGGCTGATCGAGCCGGACCGTCCGGCTGCCCAGCTGCAAGGGGGCGTGCGACTTTGACAGGTTCGCCCACTGCGCGGCCGCGTCCTGCGCCAAACCCTCGGGCAGGCGTGCGATCCCGGCGCGGATTTCCTCGGGCGTTCCGACAGTTCGGCTGCGAACCTCACCACCGCTGCGAACCACCAGTGCGAATTCGCGCGCATAGGCCATCGAGCCCGCCAGCCGCACCGCCTCGCCCGCCACCGCCTGCGGGCCGGAGACGAGCGTCAGCGGGTGGAGGTAGACGCTTTCAGGCAAGCTTGGCCTCCATGTCCTGCATCAGTCCTCAGCGGCCAGCAGGTAGAGCTGGCGCGCGGCATCGATGGGCTGGACATCGCCGCCCTGCTCGTAATGCCAGAAGGTCCAGCCATTGCAGCTCGGCGCGCCTTGCAGGTCCTTGCCGAGGCCGTGGATCGAGCCGGTCTTTCCGTCCCATTCCAGCGAGCCATCGGTACGCACCGTCGCCACCCAGCGGCGCTTCTTGTCGAAAATCTTGCTTCCCGGCGGGATCAGGCCGGCCTCTACCACCGCGCCAAACGCCACCTTGGGGGCGCTACGGGGGCTCTGCATGGTGGTGAGCGCGCTTTCATCGAGCGGGAGCTCCTTGGCGATGCGCTTTTCGGCGACACCGCGGTAGAAATCCTCGCGCTCGCACCCGATCCACTCGCGCCCCAGACGCTTCGCCACCGCGCCGGTCGTCCCGGTGCCGAAGAAGGGATCGAGCACCACGTCGCCCTTCTCGGTGGTCGCCAGCAGCACGCGGTAGAGCAGAGCCTCGGGCTTCTGGGTCGGGTGCGCCTTCTTGCCGTCTTCCTTCAGCCGCTCGCCGCCCGAACAGATCGGCAGCACCCAGTCCGAGCGCATCTGGAGCTCGTCATTGAGGGTCTTCATGGCGCGATAGTTGAAGTGGTAGCGCGCCTTCTCGCCCATGCTCGCCCAGATCAGCGTTTCATGCGCATTGGTGAAGCGCGTGCCCTTGAAGTTGGGCATGGGGTTGGTCTTGCGCCAGACGATGTCGTTGAGGATCCAGAAGCCGAGGTCCTGGAGGATCGAGCCGACGCGGAAGATGTTGTGGTAGCTGCCGATCACCCACAGCGCGCCATCGGGCTTCAAAACGCGGCGCGCCTCGGTCAGCCATTCGCGGGTGAACTTGTCATACACAGCCATGCTGTCGAACTGGTCCCAATGATCCGTGACAGCATCGACATGGCTGCCGTCGGGCCGCGCAAGATCGCCGCCAAGCTGGAGGTTGTAGGGCGGATCGGCGAAGACGAGATCGACGCTCGCCGAAGGCAGGGAACGCATGGCCTCGATGCAGTCGCCCGGCAGGATGCGGCCCAGCGGCAAATCGCGCACAAGCTCCGGCTTGCGCGCTACTATTCGCGATTTTTCAACGCTCTTCGCGCGCGTCTTTACCTTTTCTATCACACTCGCCACGGGAGCCCTCGCCTGTCATGTCCGGATTTATCCACAGGCATGAGTCCTTGAGGAGTCCGCGTCAAGCATCTTGTTTTACGCGAGGATTCCTTCGCAGAGGTCTCCGCAAGCGGAACGAAGCGGGACCGGCACAAGATGTTGAGTCCCAGCCTGATGCCGGGACTCCAGATGCGGGGGGTGTGGCGGGGAGGACTCACTCTCCCCCCTTCCGAGCGGGAGAGGATTTGACGCTAGATCAGCTGCAACTGCGCCACCGGTGCAAAGCTGCGGCGATGGAGCGGGCTCGGGCCGTGGCGGCGCAGGGCCTCGAGGTGTTCGGCGGTGCCGTAGCCCTTGTTGCGCTCCCAGCCGTAATGCGGGTGCGCGGCTGCCAGTTCGCACATCAGCCGGTCGCGCCACTCCTTGGCGATGATCGAGGCGGCGGAGATGCAGGGCTCGAGCCCGTCGCCGCCCACGATCGGCCGGGCGGGCCAGCACCATTCCGCGCAGCGGCCATGGGGCGTCAGGTTGCCGTCGATCAGCACCTCGCGCGTCTCGCACCCCAGCGCGGCCGTGAGCCGGGCCACGGCGCGGGTCATCGCCAGCATCGTTGCCATGAAGATATTGACCCGGTCGATCTCGTCAGGATCGACCACCGCGACCGCCCAGTCGCAGCTTTGCCGGATCGCTTCGTCCAGCGCGGCGCGGCGCGCGGGCGAAAGGCGCTTGGAATCGTCGACCCCGGCAGGTATCGCCCGGCCCAGCACAACCGCCGCGGCCACCACCGGTCCGGCAAGCGGCCCGCGGCCGGCCTCGTCGACGCCGATGACGATGCCCTCTGCCCTGACCGTCAAACCCGGAGTGACACCCAACATGATCCGATCCGTCCGATTTCTCGCCGCTCTTTCGACCCCCGCGCTGATGCTGGCAAGCTGCGCGAATGCCGAAACAGGGGACAGCGCTGAAAGCACCGGCGAAGTGATCGCGACCACCGGCCCGACGACACCCTTCCAGGCGCGCGAGGTCGCCACCTTCGAGGAACCCTGGGCGATTGCCTTTGCGCCCGGCACGCCGGTGCTGTTCGTCACCGAGAAGTCGGGCAAGCTCAAGTTCCTCGATACCGCGACCGGCCAGCAGGGAACCGTCAGCGGCGTGCCGCAGGTCGATTACGGCGGCCAGGGCGGGCTTGGCGACGTCGCCTTCCTGCCGGCGGAAAGTTCGGCCACGCTGGGCGGGCGCACCATCTACCTGAGCTGGGCCGAGGCCGGCGAGGGTGACACCCGCGGCGCTGCGGTCGGACGCGGCAAGCTGGTCTGCCCCGAGCCGACCGCCTGCACGATCGAAGGGCTCAGCATGATCTGGCGCCAGACGCCCAAGGTGACCGGACGCGGGCACTATTCGCACCGCATCGCCTTCTCGCCCGATGGCAAGTACCTGTTCGTCGCCAGCGGCGAGCGCCAGAAGATGCAGCCCGCGCAGGACACGACCGTGACGCTCGGCAAGATCGTGCGCCTGAACCTCGACGGGACGCCCGCCGCAGGCAATCCGCTGGCGGAAAAGGGCGGGGTCTCGGGCGAGATCTGGTCGTGGGGCCACCGCAACATCCTCGGGATCGATTGGGACGCCAAGGGGCAGCTGTGGGAGGTCGAGCACGGCCCTGCCGGGGGTGACGAGCTGAACCTCGTCAAGCCCGGCGCCAATTACGGCTGGCCGGTGCGCTCGAACGGCGATCACTACAACGGCGATCCGATCCCCGATCACGAGCCGACCGACGGCTTTGCCCAGCCGGCGGCGAGCTGGAGCCCGGTGATCGCGCCGGGCGACATGCTGATCTATTCGGGCGACCTGTTCGCCGCGTGGAAGGGCCATGCGCTAATGCCGGGCCTGGGCAGCAAGGCGTTGATCGATGTCGCCCTCGACGGGGAGGCTGCGCGCGAAGCGGCGCGCTTCGGTTTCGAGAAGCGTCTGCGCACGATCGCGCAAGGCCCGGACGGCGCGGTGTGGATCGCCGAGGACGGCAAGGGCGCGCGGCTGTTCAAGCTCACCCCGCGCTGATGTCTGACGCAACCGCGACCCTGATCCCGCTCGAGGCGGTCGACCCGGCGATGGTCGAGGAAGTGCTCGACCGCGCCTTCGGCCACGATCGCTTCGCGCGCACCGCCTACCGGATCCGCGCCGGGATGGACTGGCTGCCGGGGCTGAGCCTTGCGGCGCTCGACGAGAATGACATGCTGGTCGGCACGATCCAGTGCTGGCCCATCGGCCTGCAGACCAGGGAGGGCCAGGTGCCGCTGGTGATGGTCGGACCGGTCGCGGTCGTTCCCGAGCGGCAGGGCGAAGGCTTCGGCGTCGGCTTGATGAGCGCGATGATCGCCGAAGACGCGCGGCTCGCCGCTGGCGGAGGGCCTGCTCTGCCGCAGGTGCTGATCGGCGATGCGGAGTATTACGGCCGCTGGGGCTTTTCCGCGGCGCTGACCGGCGGCTGGCGCTGTCCCGGCCCCTATGAGCAGCATCGCCTCCTCGCGCGCGGCCACGGCCTTGCCGCAATGCCATCGGACGGGATGCTCGGGCCGTGGGGTGCCGCGTGAGGTAACCCCTTCACTGCCACGCCCGCATCTGCCATCCCTTCGCAACCATGCCCTACGAACCGCCCCCCCACCTCGCCGGCCTCACTCTGGCGCAGATCGCCGAGCTGGTCGAACAGCGCAAGCTCCCGCCGGTCGAAGGCTGGGCGCCGCAGAAGGTCGGCGACAGCCAGATGCGCATCGCCGCCGACGGCACCTGGTTCCACGAAGGTGACCCGATCCGCCGCGAGGCGATGGTGCGCGCTTTCGCCGGCCTGCTGATGCGCGACGAGGACGGCCAGCACTGGCTCGTCACGCCTTTCGAGAAGCTCTCCATCGCGGTCGAGGACGCAGCCTTCATCGCGGTCGATTGCGTGCGGGCCGGCGATGCCCTCGCCTTCCGGCTCAACACCGATGACCTCGTGATCGCCGGGCCCGACCATCCGCTGCGCGTGGAGGGCTCGGCCGAGAACCCTGCGCTCTACCTTGCGGTGCGGCGCGGCTGCGAGGCGCGCCTCAACCGCTCGACATGGGCGCAGCTCGCCGAGATCGCGCTGGCAGAGGGCGCGGAGCACAACGGCTGGCAGGTCACCAGCAAGGGCGAGAGTTTCCGGCTCCTTCCATGACGCCGCCGCTTCCCAGCATCCACGAGCCGCTCGCCCGCGCCTTCGCGGCCGGGCACGCGCGCGACATCCCGGATCTGCTGAGCGACGCGCATTTCGCCGTCGATGGGCGTGCCACGCCCGCCGCCGTGCTGGTCGCGATCACCGACGTGCCCCATGATCCGCAGGTGATCCTCACCCAGCGCCCCCGCGCGATGCGCGACCATCCGGGCCAAGTCGCTTTCCCGGGCGGCAAGATCGATCCCGGCGAAGACGCCGTGACCGCCGCCCTGCGCGAAGCCGAAGAGGAGCTTGCCCTTCCCCGCTCGGCGGTGCGCGTGATCGGGACCAGCGATATCTACCACACCGCCACCGGCTTCCTCGTCACGCCCGTGA
This sequence comes from Erythrobacteraceae bacterium, assembly GCA_027489065.1. Classification (GTDB taxonomy): domain Bacteria; phylum Pseudomonadota; class Alphaproteobacteria; order Sphingomonadales; family Sphingomonadaceae; genus Erythrobacter. Next base: position 12,292 of record JAIYAM010000050.1, read on the forward strand.
TCGGCGTCGTTCCGCCGGGGCTCGCGCTGACCCCCAACCCGGAAGAAGTCGAAGCGTGGTTCGAAGCGCCGCTTGCGCTGCTGCTCGACCCCAAGAGCTGGACCGCCAACGAGGTGTTCTGGCGCGGTGCCAACCGGCGCTATCTCGAGCTCGAATGGCAGGGCTTCAGGATCTGGGGCGTGACCGCCGCGATCATCGCCAATCTCTCGCGGCGGATCGTCTGGGAGGGGGTGAGCGATGCTGCGTGACCTTGCCGGGGCCGACTGGACGCGCCGCGACGGCCTCGCCGCGCTGACGGCCGCGCTCGGGCCGGAGAACATCCGCTGGGTCGGCGGGGCGGTGCGCGACGGCCTGCTCGGGGTCGCCGTCCACGATGTCGACTGCGCGACGACGCTGCTCCCCGCCGATGTGATCGCTGCCTGCGCGCGCGCCGGTATCCGCACCGTGCCCAGCGGGATCGAGCACGGCACCGTCACCGCAATCTTTCCGGACGGGCCGGTCGAGATCACCACGCTCCGGCGCGATGTCGCCACTGACGGACGGCGCGCGACCATCGCCTTCGCCTCCGAGTGGCGCGAGGATGCCGCGAGGCGCGATTTCACCATCAACGCGCTCTACGCGCACCCCGAGACGCTGGAGATCGAGGACTTCTTCGGTGGCCTTGCCGACCTCGCCGAGGGCCGCGTGCGCTTCATCGGCGAGGCGCGGGCGCGGATCGCCGAGGATCACCTCAGGATCCTGCGCTATTACCGCTTCCAGACCCGCTTCGGCGCCGACCTTGATGGCGAGGCAGAAGATGCCTGCGCCGAGCTTGCGCAGAGCCTGAAGGGTCTGAGCCGCGAGCGTATCGCTGCCGAACTGCTGGCGATCCTCGCCCTGCCCGATCCGCATGAGACCGTGGCGCGGATGCGCGCGCGGGGTGTGCTGCCGGTGATCGTGCCCGAAGCCTGCCCGCCGCAGGTGGCCGCCCTCGGGCGGCTGATCGCGGCAGAAGTGGCGCAGGGCTTCGCGCCCGATCCCGTGCGGCGGCTTGCGGCCCTGCTCCCCCCTTCGCCCGAGGTTGCCGAGACGGTCGCCGCGCGCCTGCGCCTGTCGAAGGCCCAGCGGGCCCGGCTTGTCGCTGCCGCTGAGCGCAGCGCAGCAGACGCCGCCAGCCCTGAAGCGCTCGCCTATCGCCTTACGCCCCCCGTCGCCGCCGATCGCCTGCTGCTCGGCGGGGCCGAAGCGGCGATGCTGAAGGAGTGGGAAGCCCCGGTCTTCCCGCTCAAAGGCGGCGCGATCGTGCAGCGCGGGGTCACTGCCGGTCCCCTCGTCGCGCGCATCCTTCAGGCTGTCGAGGCCCGCTGGGTCGCAGAGGGCTTTCCCGAACCGCAGCGCATCGAGGCTCTGCTGACGGAAGAACTCGCCCGTGCCGCTTCCTGAAGCGATGCTTCGGGGTGAACGGGGCGGGATGTGCGGCGGCGTGCAGCCGGCCGGGTTGTTTCAGGTAACCCACACAGCTTAGATTCCCGGCAGCAGCGGGTCCGGCATAGAGCATGGCCCCGCATTCGGCACGGGTCCGTCAGCGTGCCGCTTGATCGGCAAGCGACGAGCGCCTTGACCAGAGGGACGACTTTACGATGAACGCGATTATCCGCGCAGGCCTCGCCAGCGCGATTGCGATGACCTCCGCCGCCACCTTGGCGCAGGACGTCGGCACCACGATCTACGGCTCGGATGGCAAGCCCGTCGGCACGGTCGCCAAGGCGGAGCCGCGGGTCGTGATGATCGACACCGGCAAGCACAAGGCGCCAGTTCCCACCAACCTCCTGTTCGACGGCGAGCAGGGCAAGAGCGTCAACGCAACGAAAGACCTCGTGGACGCGATGATGGACGAGCGCCTCGCCGAGGCCGCAGCCAAGCGCGACGCGAAGCTGGCGAAAGGCGCGGAGGTGATTTCCGCCGGGGGCCGTTCGGTCGGCACGCTGGCGGCGGTCGATCTTGCCGGCAATGCGATCGTGCTCGACGGTCCGGCAGGGCCAGTGCGGCTGAACAAGGAGCACTTCGCGGTGAGCCCGCAGGGCGACCTGATGGTGCTCTACAGCCGCGACCAGATCGCCAGCGCGGCCACCAGCGGCAAGACTGCCCCGAGCGGCAGCGGCGCACGCTGATCGCTCAGGTGGGCGGGCGGGCTCCCGGAAACAAGGTTCGCTTCAGCCGAACTTGCCCGACTTGGGGAAACCCTGCGGCGGCATCCGTCCGGCCGCGCCGCGGGCGACCTTCCACATGCGGATCTCGGTCTCGGTGCGGGTGCGTTCGCCCGAACCGCCCATCTGCCAGCTGAGGCCGTCGGCGAGGACGAAGGTGGTGGCATCCGACAGCCCGCCGTCGCGGTAGCGTTGCAGCTGCACCCCCTGCCCGCGCGACATGACGGGCAGTTCCTCAAGGTTGAAGACCACGAGCTTGCGGTTGTCGCCGAATACCGCCACGTGATCGTCGGCCTCGCCGATCTGGCGGATCACCGAGAGCTTCGCGCCGTCCTTGAGGTTGACCACCTGACGGCCCTTGCGGGTTTCGGCGAGCAGCTCGTCGAGCAAGGCGACGAAGCCCTTGCCGTGGCTCGAGGCGAGCAACAGCTTGCCGCCCGGCTTGTGGATCATCATCGCCGAAATGCTCGCCTCGCTCTCGAGGTCGATCATCGTGCGCACCGGCTCGCCAAAACCGCGCGCGCCGGGGAGCTTGTCGCAGCCCAGCGTGAAGAACCGCCCGTCCGAGGCGGCGAGCAGTAGCTTGTCGGTGGTCTGGGCGTGGAGAATGAAGGCGAGGCTGTCGCCCTCCTTGTATTTGAACTCCTGATCCAAGGGCACATGCCCGCTCGCCGCGCGGATCCAGCCCTTCTGGCTGAGGATCACCGTGACAGGCGCCTTCTCGATCATCGCATCCATGCTGAAGGCAACGGTCGGCGCGGCCTCGGCGATCAGCGTGCGGCGGCGGCCGAGGGCCGTGTCCTCGGCGTAGTTCTTGCGCAGCGCGCGCAGGTCCTTCTTCAGCCGGTTGCGCTGCTTGGCCGGGCTTTCGAGCAGGGCGTTGAGATCGGCTTCCTCGGCCAGCAGCTCGTCCTGCTCCTTCCTCAGCTGCATTTCCTCGAGCTTGCGCAAGCTCCGCAGCCGCATGTTGAGGATCGCCTCGGCCTGCCGGTCGGTCAGCTCGAACTCGGCAATCATCACCGGCTTGGGCTCGTCCTCGGTGCGGATGATCTCGATCACCCGGTCAAGATTGAGGAAGGCGATGATGTAGCCGCGCACCAGCTCCAGCCGGTCGGCGATCTTCTCCAGCCGGTGCCTGGCGCGGCGCTGGAGGATATCGATCTGCGCGAAGGTCCAGCTTTCGAGCAGCTCCTTCAGACCCATCACCATCGGCGTGCGCCCGAAGCCGGGCCGCGCGTCGAGCACGTTCAAGTTGAGGCTGAAACGCGTCTCCAGATCGGTGAGCTTGAACAGGCTCTCCTTCAGAAGCTCGGGATCGACATTCCGGCTCTTCGGCACGAGCACGATGCGGATCGCCGTGTCGCTCTCGTCGCGCACGTCTTCGAGGATCGGCAGCTTGCGGTCGGCGATGGCCTGGGCGATCTGCTCGATGAGCTTGCCCTTGGGGACCTGGTAGGGGATTTCCGAGATGACCAGCTGCCACTGCCCGCCGCCCAGCCGCTCGATACCGGCGGCAATGTCATCGGCATCCTTGGCCTCGGGCGCGAGGAACCGCCCGCGCAGGCGGAAGGCGCCGCGCCCGGTGCGATAGGCCTCGCTGATCGCGGCCGGGCTGTCGATCACGTGGCCGCCGGTCGCGAAGTCGGGGCCGCGGAAAACCTCCATCAGCTGTTCGTGCGTGACCGAGGGGTTGTCGATCAGCGCGAGGGTCGCGTCGATGATCTCGGCGACGTTGTGGCTGGGGATGCTGGTCGCCATGCCGACCGCGATCCCGCTCGACCCGTTGGCGAGGAGGTTGGGGAACAGGCCGGGGAAGATCTCGGGCTCGATCTCCTCGCCGTTATACGTCGGGATGAAGTCGATCGTGCCTTCGTCGAGGCCGCTCATCAGCTCGAGCGCAGTGCGGGTCAGGCGGGCTTCGGTGTAGCGGTAGGCGGCGGCGTTATCGCCGTCGACATTGCCGAAATTGCCCTGCCCCTCGACCAGCGGATAGCGCAGGCTGAAGTCCTGAGCGAGGCGGACCATCGCGTCATAGACCGACTGGTCACCATGCGGGTGGTACTTGCCGATCACGTCGCCGACCACGCGCGCCGATTTCTTGAAGGCATCGTTGGGGTTGAGCTTCAGCTGCCGCATCGCCCACAGCAGGCGGCGGTGGACCGGCTTCAGCCCGTCGCGCAGATCGGGCAGAGAGCGGGCGGTGATCGTCGAGAGCGCATAGACCAGATAGCGCTCGGACAGCGCGGCATCGAAGGGCGCATCGACGATCGCATCGAAGCCGTCGTCGGGTGTTTCGGGGGGTTCGTCTTTGGTCACGGGATCGGACATGCCCCCCGTCTAGCAACCCGCGCCCGCCCGAGGGAGAGGGGTTTCCACAGGGAATGCGACCTAGCGCGGACCATGACCGCCCTGCCCCGCGCGGCGGAACCCAGCCCCTCGCGGAGGGCTAATCACGTGAGAACCAACACAGGAGACATCTCATGCAGCGCGTCCTCATCATCGCCACCGACGGCTTCGAACAGTCCGAACTCATGAAGCCCCGCGAACTGCTCATCGAAGCGGGCGCCGAGGTGACCATCGCCAGTCTCAAGCCGGGCGAGATCAAAGGCTGGGACCAGAAGGACTGGGGCGAGAGCGTCCCCGTCGATCTGACCATCGACAAGGTCTCGAGCGAGAATTACGACGCTCTGCTGCTGCCCGGCGGCCAGATGAACCCCGACATCCTGCGGACCGAGCACAAGGTGATCGAAGTGATCCGCGAGTTCGATGCGGCCCGCAAGCCGATCGCGGCGATCTGCCATGCGCCGTGGCTGCTCGTCGAGGCGATGCTGGTCGAGGGACGCACCGTCACAAGCTGGCCCTCGATCCGCACCGATCTCGCCAATGCCGGCGCCGCGGTGGTGGACGAGGAAGTGGTGGTCGACGGCAACCTCATCACCAGCCGCAAGCCCGACGACATCCCCGCGTTCACCGATGCGCTGATGGCGGCGCTCAACATGGAAGCCGCTGAACAGTCAGCGTAAATTCCTTCACATCTTCCTGAGATCGTTGCTTTCGGAAGGCACGCTGACAGTGAGACCATCAAGGTCCGCCGTCAGTTCGATCTGGCAGGACAGGCGGCTCGTCCGCCTCGCTCCGGCGGCGAAGTCGAGCATGTCCTCCTCCTCTTCGCTCGCCGCGGGCAGGCGCTCGAACCATTCGGCGGCGACGATCACGTGGCAGGTGGAACAGGCCATCTGCCCTTCACAGGTGCCCTCCAGCGGCAGGCCCGCCGCCTGCCCCACGCGCAGCAGGTTGTCGCCCGGTTCGGCTGCTGCGGCGATGCTCTTCCCGCGCGGATCGACGAAGGTGACGGTAATGCTCACAGGCCCTGCTCCCTCACGGCGGCATTGATCGTTGCGGCGGCGGATTCGAGGTCCGCGAGGCTCGTATAACGCCCGAATCCGAGGCGGATAGAGGACTTTGCCTGGCGCTCGGAGAGCCCGATGGCGCGCAGCACATGGCTGGGCCGGCCCGATCCGCTGGCACAGGCGCTCCCGGCCGAGAACATGATGTTGCGGCAGTCGCTCATCAGTCGCCCAACGTCCAATCCATCGCGGCGGATGTTGAGATTGCCGTGCCAGCGATCGACCGCGCTGCCGTTCAGCTCCCATGCCGAGAAGGCCTCCCGAGCGGAGTTCCACAAATGTTCCACGTGAAACATTTGCTCGGCGAACCCCTCTTCTGCGACCTGCGAAGCGGCGCCAAAGCCGGCGCAAAGGGCGGGCGAGAGGGTGCCTGACCTGAGGCTAGCCTCCTGTCCGCCGCCCCAAACGAGGGGCAAGGGCGGGGCCGCATCCGGCCCGATCCACAAGGCCCCGATCCCCTTGGGACCGTGGATCTTGTGCGCCGATATGGCGATATAGTCGGGTCTAAGGGGGGTCAAAGGCACTCTACCATAGGCCTGGACGGCATCGACCAGCACCCTGGCGCCGGTCTGGCGGGCGATAGCGACCACCTGCGCGAGCGGGTGGCGCACCCCGATCTCGTTGTTGATCGCCATCACCGCGACGAGGCCGGTTTCGGGCGTGATCGCGGCTTGCAAGGCTTCGCAATCGGCGCGGCCATCGGGGGTGACGGGCAGCACGGTGAAGCGCCGCCCCTGCGCTTCGATGGCGCGCTGGCAATCGAGCACCGCGGCATGCTCGGTGGCGAAAGTGATGACGTCGCCGGGTGTGCCGAGCAGCACCATGTTGAGCGCCTCGGTCGCGCCCGAGGTGAAGACGAGCTTCCCGCCTTCGGGCAGCAGCGCCGCGACCCGCTCGCGCGCGGTCTCGACCGCAGCGGCGGCCATGCGGCCCATGCGGTGGGGGCTGTGGGGGTTGCCGAACGTGTCGCTCTCCGGCCCGCCGAGCCAGCGCAACATCGCCTCGCGCGCTTCGGGCGCAAGCGGCGTGGTGGCCTGGTAATCGAGGTAGATCATGGCCTATCGTCCCCCCTCGTCTTCCCGGGCTTGACCCGGGATCCCGCTGCCTTGCCCGACGCGGAAGAAAAGCGGGGCCCCGGGTCAAGCCCGGGGAGACGAAAGGGGTTCAGCATAGCGATGCCCAGACTTCCGCGAACCGCTCCAGCTCCTCGGGCGTGGTGTTCCATCCGAGGCTCACCCGGATGGTGCGAGCGGCGACATCATCGGGAACCCCGAAGGCATCGAGCACCCGGCTCTTCTTGAGCGTGCCGGAAGAACAGGCGCTGCCTGCCGAGACCGCGAAACCCATGGCGTCGAGGCGGATCAACTGGGCCTGCGCGCTCATCGTGGGGTGGGCGATCGCCAGAATGGAGTAGTCCTGCGTGAACCCGTCCGCATCCGACGGCAGAAACAGGCCCCCGACTCTGTTGATCGTATATTCGATGTCGCAGAATTTAAGCCCGGCCATCGTCACCCAACCCGCCTGACCTTGGATCGCGGTGGTGTTGTACCCTTCCCCGGCGGTTGTGTTGGCGATCCGCCGCGCCTCTACCGCCGCCGCAAAGCCGAGCGCCGCAGGAAGGTTTTCCGTGCCTTGCCGATAGCCCCGCTCATGTCCGCCGGTAGGCTCAAGCAGGCCGAAGTCCCTGACGAGCAAGGCCCCGATCCCGATCGGACCGCCCATTTTGTGCGCCGAAACGACCAGCATATCCGCCTCGGGCAGCCAGTATTTCCCGGCAGATTGCGAACAGTCCGCGACGAGCAACCCGTCAGCAGATCGAACTTGCTCATGTAGGTCAGTGACGGGTTGGCGAACGCCCGTTTCCGAATTCACGTCCTGTATGGCGACCAGCGACGGACCAGCGCGGCGCATGAGGTCGGCAAGCTGCTGCCTGTCGACCAGCGATTTCTCGCCGATCCCCACCACCTCGGCATCCGGCGCGGCCCGGAACACCACGTCATGCTCCACAGCACTCACAATCCGCCGCTCGGCCTTCGCACGATTGAGCGCGATCCATAATGCCTCGCTCGCCCCGCTGGTGAAGATCACCTCCCCGCTCCACCCCAGCGACCGCTTGATCCGCTCGCGCGCATCCTCCAGCGCGGCCCGCGCCTTGCGGCCTTCCGCGTGCGGCGAGGACGGATTGGCCCACAACCGGAACCCCTCTTCCATCGCCGCTTTCGCTTCGGGGCGCAGCGGGCTGGTCGCCGCGTGATCGAGATAGACCCGTTGGGAGATGGTTCAGCCTCACAAGAATTGCGATTTGCGCCGCCAGCCCTATATAGGCGCGCAATGCCGAGCGCCACCCGGCGCCGCCTCACCTTGTTTGCGATTGGGTCCACCGAATGCCGTCCGTCATCTTTCCCGGTCCCGAAGGCCGCCTCGAAGGCCGTTTCTCCCCTCCGCCGCGCCCGCGCGCCCCGGTGGCGATGATCCTCCATCCGCACCCCGAAGGCGGGGGGACGATGAACGACCGGATCGTGCAACGCCTCTACAAGACCTTCGCGGATCGCGGGTTTGCCACGCTGCGCTTCAACTTCCGCGGCGTGGGGCGCTCGCAAGGGTCGTTCGACAGCGGCATCGGCGAATTGTCTGACGCGGCTTCGGCGCTCGACTGGGTGCAGTCGATCCACCCCGAAGCGCAGAGCACGTGGATCGCGGGCTACTCCTTCGGTGCGCTGATCGGCATGCAGCTGCTGATGCGCCGCCCCGAAGTGCGCGGCTTCATCTCGGTCGCGCCGCCGGCCAACATGTACGATTTCTCCTTCCTCGCCCCCTGCCCCGCCAGCGGCATCTTCGTGCAGGGCGCGGCGGACACGGTGGTGCAGCCCAATGCGGTGCAGAAGCTGGTCGACAAGCTGCGCACCCAGAAGCACATCACCATCCACCACGAGGAAATCCCGCGCGCCAACCACTTCTTCGAGAACGAACTCGACGA
>JAIYAM010000040.1 GCA_027489065.1 Erythrobacteraceae bacterium
GCCCATCAATTACGCAGCGATTGCGAGTGCTTCGTTATCGTTGGCACTTATGGTTTTTGAGCCTTATGCGGGTTACTCAGCCCGGGCAAAAACTACGCTTTTCAACACACGTCGATCCTAGTTCGGCCCCGTCAGGAGATGCGTCGAAACGCCGCTTCTGGTGGAGCCGCCGGGTACTGCCCCCGGGTCCGTTGCGTCTATTGCACGCAGCAATTTATCGCCATAGCCGGTCGAAACCGGCAGGGACCCATATAGCGCGGGATTCCTGAATGGGAAGTGGACGCGGCCGGGATGTGACCTGCGCGAGAACCCGCACAGGCCCGGTGTTTCACGTGAAACACGCCCGCAAGTGCCCTCTGGAGGGGGTCTGGAGGGGGTCTAACCGGGGTCTGAGGGGGGTCTGGCCCCGATCAAACGCCCACTTTACCGAAGCTGGCGCGAGCCGCTCCCAGCCCGCGCCGGCTCCCGCTCACTTCTTCAGCGCGTCGCGGATCTCGATCAGCAGCTCGATCTCGGTCGGGCCGGCCGGGGCGGCGGCTTCCTCTTCCTTCGCGAGCTTGCTGGTGAGCTTGTTCACGTAGCGCACCATCAGGAAGATGATGAAGGCCAGGATCAGGAAGTTGATCAGGACCGAAATGAAAGATCCCACCGCCAGCACATTGGCCCCGACCTGCCGCGCCGCCTCCAGCGGGGCTCCCTCCACGACCGCGCCCGAGAGCACGATGTAGCGGTCCGAGAAATCGATGTTGCCGAACACCGCGCCGACCAGCGGCATGATGATGTCGTCGGTCAACGACTTGACGATCGCTCCGAAGGCCGCGCCGATGATGACCCCGACCGCGAGATCCATGACATTGCCGCGCGCGATGAAGGCCCTGAATTCCGATAGCATGACGATCCCCTTGTTCTTGTCGTTCACCATGTTTCTGGCATCGGGCCCCAGCGCTGCCAAGCCCCCGCACCCCCGCTCGTCCACCGCTTGAAAGGGGGTCGGGGTGTGCTATATCCGCAATACAGAACGTCAGCCGCCCGGCCCACTCAGGCGCCGCGCGACTTCAGGAGGGACTTCACGATGGGCTTTTCCACCATGCTGCGCGGCGCCTTTGCCGCCGTCGCCGCGCTCAGCCTTGCTGCCTGCGGGATCAACTCGGTGCCGACCAAGCAGGAAGCTGCCAAGGCGCAATGGGGCAATGTCGAGAGCGCGCTCCAGAACCGCTCGGACAAGATCCCCAACCTCGTTGCCGTGGTGCAGGGCGCCGCGATCTCGGAGAAGGACATTCTCCAGGGCGTGATCGACGCACGCGCCCGGGCGACCTCGATCAACATCACCACCGATGACCTGTCGAACCCGGAGGAATTCCAGAAGTTCAGCCAGGCGCAGAACCAGCTCACCCAGGCGCTGGGCCAGCTGCGCACCGTGGTCGAGAACTATCCGCAGCTCGCCAGCCAGCCGCGCTTTGCCGACCTGATGGTGGCGATCGACGAGGCGAACAACCAGATCAACACCGAGCGGGTGCGCTACAACGACCTCGCGCGGGACTACAACACGGAGATCCGCACCTTCCCCTCGAGCATCGGCGCCAACGTGATCCACGGCGCCAAGTCGCTCGAATATTTCGAGGCGGACGAAGCAGCCAAGGCCAATCCCAAGGTCGACATGAGCGGCATCACCGGCACCCGGACTCCGGCGGCCACCAATTGAGGTGACTGCCCGTTTCACACCCCTGCGCCGCGCAATCGCGCTCCTGCTGGCGGGCCTCTGGCTTGCGCTCACCGGGATCGCGGCGCAGGCGCAGGACTATCCCCCTCGCCCGTCCGGCCCGGTCTATGACGGAGCGAACATCCTCTCGCCCGCCACCGAGGCGCAGCTCGACCAGCAATTGCGCGCCCATAACAAAGAGACCGGCCAGGCGATCATCGTCGCCACCGTGCCGAGCCTCGGCGGGGCTTCGATCGAGAGCTATGCGACCACGCTCTACACCGAAAAGTGGGGGATCGGCGGGGCCCAGCGCGATGCCGGCCTGCTGCTGCTAATCGCACCCAACGAGCGCAAGATGCGGATCGAGGTCGGCTACGGCCTCCACGGCTGGTTCGGCGGGATCATGGCGGGCCGCGTCATCAACGACGTGATTGCCCCGCGCTTCAAGGAAGGCAATTTCGACGCGGGCGTGACCGACGGCGTCGCGGCAATCCTCGACCATCTGGCCAAGAGCCCGGCGGACGCGGTCGCCATCGAAGAAGCCGCCAAGGCCGCCGAACAGCAGCGCAGCCGCAGCGACGGGGGCTTCCCCTTCGGCGTGCTGATCTGGCTCGCCTTCATGTTCTTCTTCTTCGTCCTGCCGCTGCTGGCGGGGCGCGGACGGCGGCGGCGCTTCAAGGCGAGCGGCGCAGGCCCGTGGGGCAGCCGCGGGCGCGACATGGGTGACACCGCGCGCGACATCATCCTCTGGGAAGTCGGCAGCGCGGTCGCCCGCGGGCTCATCAACAGCGGACGTGACGGCGGTGGCGGCGGCTGGGGCGGCGGCGGCGGTGGTGGTTTCGGCGGCGGCGGGTTCGGCGGCTTCGGCGGCGGCTCGTCGGGCGGCGGCGGCGCATCGGGGGGGTGGTAGACCATGGCCCATATGGATGACGCCGGACGCCAGCTCGTCAGCGCGGCCGTGACCGAGGCGGAAAGCGCGACCTCGGGCGAGATCGTGACCGTGCTTGCGGAAAGCTCGGACGGCTACACCGACGTTGCCCTGCTCTGGGCGGCGGGCGCGGCCTTCACCGCGATGAGCGTGTTCGCCGCTTTCCCCAAGCCTTTCCTCGATGCCTGGGACGCGATGTTCGGCGGCTGGGGGCACCAGTGGTCATTGGGCGAGCTTGCCAGCATGGTGATCGCGCTGGGGCTGATCAAGTTCCTCGGCGTGATGCTGATCCAGCAGTGGCAGCCCCTCAAATGGGCGCTGATCCCCGGCCCGGTCCGCACGATCCGCGTCCACAACCAGGCGGTGCGCCAGTTCAAGGTCGGCGCGGAACGCCGCACCACGGGGCGCACCGGCGTGCTCATCTACCTCTCGATGCGCGAACACCGCGCCGAGATCGTCGCCGACGAGAGCATCGCGGCGAAGGTCCCTGCCGAGGTGTGGGGCGAAGCGATGGCGGACATGCTCGCCCACATCCGCCAAGGCCGCGTGGCCGAGGGGCTGGCGGTCGGAATCCGCGATGTCGGCCACGTCCTTGCCGAGCACTTCCCGCGCAGTGCGGACGACGTGAACGAGCTTCCCGACCGGCTGATCGAGGTTTGATCATTTAGGCCCTTGACCGGAATTGCGCGAACCTGTCGAAGGGCGCCCGCCCCTCGCCGACGGAGTTAGCCTTGCAGAAAGACCGTGACGCCGACCTGCCCGAGCAGGTGATGTGGGAAGGGCGTTTCATCACCGCGAAGACCCGGGGACGCTGGGAATATGTCGGCCGCGCGCGCGGCATTCGCGCAGCAGCGATCATCGCGGTGGACGATGATCCGGACGGCACGCGCCACGTCATCCTCGTCAGCCAGTTCCGCGTGCCGCTTGGCCGCTTCAGCCTCGAGATTCCCGCCGGCCTCGTCGGCGACGACGCGGGCGGCGAAGGCGAGGAGGCCGCCGCCGCCGCCGCGCGCGAGCTGGAGGAGGAGACCGGCTACCGTGCCGGCAAGCTGGAGGTGCTCGGTGAGTTCTACTCCTCGCCCGGCATGGTCTCGGAAAGCTTCACGCTCTTGAAGGCGACCGCGCTCGAACGGATCGGCGAAGGCGGCGGGACCGAGGGCGAGAACATCACAGTCCACCGCGTCGCCTTGCGCGATCTGGCCCGCTTCGTCGCCGAATGGCGGCGGGCTGGCCATGCGGTGGACGTGCGGATAGCGATGCTGCTGACACCGGGATACTTGGGAGAGGATTAGATCATGGCAGGACGGGTAGCGGGCAAGCTCGCATTGGTTACTGGCGGGGCGCAGGGCCTCGGCCGCGCGCATTGCATCAGGCTCGCGCAGGAGGGCGCGCGGGTGCTCGCGACCGACATCAACGGCGCGGGCGCGCAAGAGACTGCGGCGATCATCAACGCCGAGATGGGCGATGGCACCGCTTTCGGCATGGCGCATGACGTGACCGATCCCGCTCAGTGGGAAGCCGCCGTGGATGCCGCGCGCGAGAAGCTCGGGGGCCTCAGCGTGCTGGTCAACAATGCCGGGATCGGCGTGCCGGGCAATATCGAGGCCTGCGACTTCGGCGACTGGCAGCGCTGCTTCGACATCAACGTCAACTCGATCTTCCACGGCTGCCAGAAGGCCCTCCCCCTGATGCGCGAGCACGCGCCGGGGTCGATCATCAACATCTCGAGCATCGCCGGGCTGATCGCGAGCGACACCATGCCGGCCTACAACGCCAGCAAGGCCGCGGTGTGGATGCTGTCGAAGTCGATCGCGCTGCACTGCGCGAAGAAGGGCATGAACATCCGCTGCAACTCGGTGCATCCGACTTTCGTGGACACGCCGATCCTGGATGGCACCGCCAAGGCGGCTTCGCTCGACAAGGACGTGCTGCTGGAGAAGCTGGCGCGGCAGATCCCGCTGAAGTTCGTCGGCGAGCCCAACGACATCGCCAACGCGGTGCTCTATCTGGCGAGCGACGAAAGCCGCTTCATGACCGGAGCCGAGCTGAAATTGGACGGCGGCATCTCCGCGATGTGACCAAAAAAGAAGGGGCCGATGTGGCCCCTTCCCGGTCGTTCCAATCAGGTGCAGCGGCCCGACAAACCGGGGTCCGCTTGGCGCTGCACTCAATCCGCGATCAGCGCGATCGCAAGGTAGATCAGCACCGGGCTGCCGAAGCCCAGCAGGGTGGCGAGGACGAAGCCGACGCGGACCAGCATCGTGTCGACGCCGAAGTAGTTGCCGATCCCGGCGCACACGCCGAAGACCTTGCCATTGCCCTTGTCGAGGCGGAAGCTGGTGCGGGGGGGCTTGCCGCCCGAATTGCCCATGATGTCGTTCATGTCAGTCAGTCTTTCTCGGAAAGCCGTTGGCGATCAGGCCATCAGGCCGGGCGTGGCGGGCACGATGCAATAGGCGAAGCTGGCGATCGTGAGCACCACGGCGAAGGCGGCAGAAGCGAGGCGGATGGAGGTATCTGAGCCGAACATTGGGTGATTTCCTTGAAGTGGGTTTGTCTGATCGAAGGCGGATCAGGCGAGCAGGGTCGGGCTGGCGGGGATGATCGCGTAAGCGAAGAAGGCTGCCGAGAGCACGACCGAGAAGGCGGCGGCGAAGAGGCGGTTGCTGGTTTCGGTGACGAACATTTTGGGTCTCCTTGAGGTCTTGGTTTGGTGTGTTCCGGGACTGTCCCGGGGATGCCAGCTACTTTGCATCAGGTGTGCCAAACTCGAAAA
>JAIYAM010000057.1 GCA_027489065.1 Erythrobacteraceae bacterium
ATCTCGGGCGTGTTCGTGCAGCTCGAAGACACCGTGAAGAGCTTCAAGGCGGTGGTCGACGGCGAATATGACCACTTGCCCGAGCAGGCCTTCTACATGGTCGGCGGCATCGACGATGTGATCGCCAAGGCCAAGAAGATGGCCGAAGAGGCGTAAGGCGACATGCCCCTCCACTTCGAACTCGTCACCCCCGCCAAGCTTGTCCGGTCCGAGGAAGTCCACATGGTGGTCGTCCCCGGCACCGAGGGCGAGTTCGGCGTGCTCGAGGGCCATGCGCCCTTCATGAGCACCATCCGCGACGGTGCGCTCCAGATCTTCGCCACCGCCAACGGCGCGCCCGAAGTGATCCAGGTGCGCGGCGGCTTTGCCGAGGTGGGCGAGAAGGGCCTCACTGTCCTTGCCGAACACGTCGAGGGCTGAAGCCTTTCATCCGCATAATCACGCAGGAGGGCGGGCCGTACAGGTCCGCCCTTTTTGCTGCGGGCTTTCAAAAAAATTAACCATGTACATGGCACAGCGAACACCATGTTCGTTGCGTCCCATGCCCATTTCGAGCCGAAGGCCCGGTTCCAGCCACTGACCCGCCGCGCGGACCTCGTGGTCTTCGTGCTGCTGGCACTGTTCACCTTCTTCGTGCGCGGCGCGTGGATGGGCGATCCCAATGCCGATGTCGACGAGCAGCTCTATTCCCTGATCGGCAATGCCATGCTCCACGGCGAGGTGCCCTTCGTCGACCTGTGGGACCGCAAGCCCTATGGCCTGTTCGCGCTGTTCGCGCTGTTCCATGCGGTCGGCGGGCCGGGCTCGGCGGCCTATCAGGTGGGAGGCGCGCTCTTCACGCTCGCCGGCGCGATGATGACCTTCGTGCTGGCGCGCGAGCAGACCGACCGGATGACGGCGGCGGCAGGGGGTGCGCTTTATGTCGTGCTCGCCGCGATCAACGATGCGCATTCGGGCAATTCCGAGGTGTTCTTCATCCCGATGCTGATCGCGATGGCGGTGCTGGTGCACGATCCTCGCCATCCCCGTGCCGTGCTGCGTGCGCTCGGTGCGATGCTGATCGGCGGGATGGCGCTGCAGGTGAAATACACCGCGCTGCCGCAATGCCTGTTCTTCGGCCTGTGGGCGCTGTGGGGCCAGTATCGGCGCGGGATGCCGCTCTGGCAGCTCGCCGCGCTGGCGACCGGATTCGGCCTGCTCGGCCTGCTGCCGACGATCGCGGTCAGCGCCGGGTACTGGATGGCGGGCTATTGGGACGAATACGTCTTTGCCAATTTCGTCTCCTTCTTCGACCGCTTGCCGGCGAGCACCGGGCGCATCCACCCGGTGATGATGGTCTTCCTGTTCGTCCAGCTTTCGCTGGCTGCACTCGGCATCAAGGCGGCACAGCGCAGCTGGCCGAACGGCTTCCCGCAGACTTACGTCTTCGCGCTGCTGTGGATGGCCGCGGCGCTGGCGACGGTCTACCTGCCTTCGACTGTCTACCGCCACTATCTCGCGGCGCTGATCCCGGCCTGTGTGCTGCTGACCCTGCCGCTGTTCCACCGTGCGCCCAGCAACAGGCTGAACCTGCCCGCATTGATCCCCGCGGCGGTCTACCTCCTGATCGTGCCCTACCAGTACTGGGTCAGCCACGAGAACCGCGCCGCCGTCCACCGCCTTGCCGACGCCATCGCCCCGCATCTCGACGCGCGCGCGGGCCGCTGCCTGCTGGTCTTCGACGGCCCGACGACTCTCTACAGCCTCACCGGCAGCTGCCTGCCGACCCGGCTCATCTATCCCGACCACCTCAACAACGCGCTCGAAAGCGAGGCGCTGATCGTGCGGCAGGAGGACGAGGTGAGGCGCATTCTGGCCACGGACCCGCCCGTGATCGTCACCGCGCAGAAGCCGCTCACGCCGCAGAATTTCGCGGCCAAGGACCAGATCGATGCGGCCGTCGCCCGCGACTACCGCCTGCTGGTCAAAGAAGAGCTGCACCACCGCCTCGTCTATGCCTGGGTGCGGCGCACGAAATAGCGCCTTGCGCGGCCTTGCAATCCGCGTCTCCTCCCGTCACCAATGCGGCACAACGAAAGCACAGCGGCTTTCGCGCAGACCGTGACAGGGAGAGATGCACTTGAAACTCGTATCGAGGCTGGCCATTGCGCTGGCTATGACCACGTCCACGATAACCCTTGCCGATGACGGCGTGCCGGGCCCCGAGCAGGATCCCTACATCTGGCTCGAGCAGGCCCGCAGCCCCGAGGCGCTCGATTGGGTCGCCAAGGAGAACGCGCGCACCCTCGCCGCCTTCGAAGCCGACCCGCGCTATGCGCAGCTCAAGGCCGAGGCGCTGGCGATCTTCGACAGCGAGGATCGGATCCCGATGGTCTCCATCCGACCTGACGGCCTCTACAATTTCTGGCAGGACAAGACGAACCCCAAGGGGCTGCTGCGCCGCACCACGCTGGAAAGCTACCGCACCGCGAAGCCGGTCTGGGAAACCGTCCTCGACGTCGACGCGCTCGCCAAGGCAGAGGGCAAGGAGTGGGTCTATCAGGGCTCGACCTGCCTGCCGCCGGCGGAGAACAAGTGCATGATCGCGCTTTCCGACGGGGGCGAGGACGCCACCATCATGCGCGAATTCGACATGAAGACGAAGCAGTTCGTCGCGGGCGGCTTCGTGCTCGACCAGAAGAGCCAGGGCGGGATCGAATGGGTGGACGAGAACACCCTGCTGGTCGGCCGCAATTTCGGCGAAGGCACGCTCACCGAGAGCGAATACCCCTTCACCACCCGCGAATGGAAGCGCGGCACGTCGATCAATGATGCGCCCGAGATCTTCCGCGGCGATGCCAAGGACGTCTCCTCCGGCGCGGCGCTGCTGCGCGACAATCGCGGGACGATCCACGGTCGCGTCGCCTATCGCGGGATCAGCTTCCACGAGCGGCTGTGGTACGTCTGGAAGGACGGCCAGTGGCTCCAGCTCGATATCCCCACCAAGGCGAACCCGGTCGGCATCATCGACGGGCACATGCTGTTCTCGCCCGATGTCGATTGGACGGTCGGCGACCAGACCTTCCCCGCCGACAGCCTCGTCGCGGCGGATCTGGAGGAATGGAAGGCCAATCCCAACGGCGCGAAGAAGGCGCTCGTATGGGCGCCGGGCTATCGCCAGACCAAGCAGGGCAGCACGGTGACCGGCGGGGGGCTCTACGTTGCGCTGCTCGACAATGTCGTCGGCAAGGTGCTGAAGTTCAACTTCGCCGATGGCAAGTGGACCAGCAAGCAGGTGCCCCTGCCCGACAATGCCACGCTCGGCATTGCCACCTCCTCGGAAGAAACCGACCAGATCATGTACACCGTGACCGGCTTCCTCGAGCCGACCACGCTCTACTACTCCGATGGCAGTGCGCCTCCGGCCGTGCTCAAGACCTCGCCGGCCTACTTCGATTCGACCGGCATGGACGTCGAGCAATTCGAGGCGACCAGCAAGGACGGGACCAAGATCCCCTACTTCATCGTCAAGCCCAAGGGCATGAAGGCCGACGGCAGCACCGCCACGCTGCTCACCGGATACGGCGGCTTCCAAGTTCCGCGCCTTCCCGGCTATCTCGGCTCGACCGGCAAGCTGTGGGTCGAGAAGGGCGGCGCCTATGTGCTCGCCAACATGCGCGGCGGCGGCGAGTTCGGGCCGCAGTGGCACCAGACCGCGATCCGCGAGAACAAGCAGCGCACCTGGGACGATTTTATCGCCGTCGGCGAGGACCTCGTGAAGCGCGGCTTCACCAAGCCCGAACACCTCGGGATTCAGGGCGGGTCGCAAGGGGGGCTGCTGGTCGGCACCTTCTTCACCCAGCGGCCTGACCTGTTGAATGCGGCGATCGTCCAGATCCCGCTGTTCGACATGCTGCGCTATCACCTGATCGGGCGCGGGGCTTCGTGGATCGGCGAATATGGCGATCCGCGCATCCCCGAACAGCGCAAGTGGATCGAGGGCTACTCGCCCTACCAGAAGATCGTCGCGGGGGTGAACTACCCCTCGCCCTTCCTGTGGGCCTCGACCGCGGATGACCGCACCCACCCGGCGCACGCGCGCAAGGGTGCGGCCAAGCTGAAGGCGCTGGGGCAGCCCTACTACTACTTCGAGGACACCACCGGAGGCCATTCGGGCGGGGTCGACAACGACCAGCGCGCCAAGCTTCAGGCGCTGCAGTTCATCTATCTGATGCAGCGGCTGATGGGTCCCGCACCCGCCAAGTAAACGCCTGCCTCCGTGCTGCAACGAAGGGGCGGCTTCCGACAGGGAGGCCGCCCCTTTTTGCGTTAGCCGCGAAGGGCAACGCAACTGCCTGTAAAACAGGCCGACACAATGGACTCGGTTTGTCGCAGGCACGGCACGGTGCGTTTCATCAACGCGGCCTTAACCATGCTTGGCAGCAACCCGTTAAGCCCGTGCGGCAACACTCCGGTCATCAGGGGCGATAGAACGACGAGGAGCACACCGATGGCCTACTCCAGAGATGTCTCGATCGCCGACGCGATCAAGAGCTACTACCGATTGCCCCGAACCCACCGCGTCCACTGGTCGAAGGCGCGCAAGGACGAGGTGGTCCGCGCCGTGCGTGACCGCGCGATGAGCTTCCACGAAGCGCGCGAACGCTACCTGCTGAGCCGCACGGAGTTCGAGCAGTGGGAGGCCGATTATCTCGCCGACGGCGGCGATGCGGGGCGCATGCAGGACGCCTGAGACGCTATTTGCCCGCCACGGGGATCAGCACCTCGTTGCGGCGTAGCGGACCCGGCACCATCGGCGCATCGTAGAAGGCGTATTCGGCCTCGCCTGCGGGGCGCAGGCCTTCGGCCGCCAGCCACTCGCGCAAGGCAGCCTCCTGCTGCGCCAGATCGCGGGCCGAACCGTTGCCCGCAAAGCGCACTGCCGCCATGCGCCGCGCGGGCATCTCGGTAAGGGTAATGTCCGAAGGCGCGGGCGGCAGGGTGGCGAGCGTGTATTGCGAGGGCATAACGAAGCGCATGCGCCACTCGCCGGGCCGGGTTTCGTCCTGCAGCACGGGCGCGGTCATGGCGATCTTCTCGCCGCCCTCGGGCCGGTCCTGCGCGAAGATGTAGGCGGCAAGACGCCGGAAGCTCGCCCCGCTGGCGCCCTCGCGGCTGCCCGAATTGCTGACCTCGGCGACCAGCAACGGCGGATAGTCGCGCAAGGAGAAGCTCCCGTCCTCGCGAAGGACGGTGAAGCCCGGCTCCTCGGTCTGGCGGTACTGGGCATACACGGCGGCAGCTCCCACAACGGCAAGGCCTGCGCCCGCGGCGATCCATCTGGCGGCTTTCATCATTGTCTCCTGGTGTCGCAACCAGAGTGTGCCAGTACCCCGAAGGTTCCCCTTAGCGGGTCGGAGCGTTGAAATCGGGCGGCTTGCCGCTCACCCAGGCGACGAACTTGGCGATGGCCGGGTTCTGGCGGATCGTATCGCCGTCCGCACCGATGCGGGCGAGCTCGTTGTTGGTGAAGTTGGCGTGGATCGTCTTGTGGCAGATCGGGTGGACCGGCACCTTGATCTTGCCCTTCTTGGACTTCGGCACCGGGTGATGCCACTCGACGATATCGCCCAGCGGACGCTCGCACAGCCAGCAGGTGGGGGTGTCGTGGTCACTCATTGCCGGTAGGGTCCGCACGGATCGTTTCTTCGGTGAATGGCTCCCCCTCGCCCGAAGACAGGAAGGTTTCGGCGGCGTTCACGTCGACCGGAAGAAGATCACCCTCGCACAGCCGCATGCCGACGAACTTGCCTGCGCGGTCGATCACGATCCCGTCGCTGATCGCGGGATCATTGCCCTCGCCGTCAAAGCGGGTGCGGACCATGCGGCTAAAGACGATGTAGCGCGTATCGCCATTGGCGAAGGCAAGCTGGCTCTCCCCGCCGCCCGAATACATCTGATAGGAGTTCTTGCCGCCGCTTAGCACGAGTTCGCTCGTGTCGCCGCCGAAGCGGTATTCGGCCTTGCCCGGCCCCGTCCCGCACACAGCGACGCGCTTGGCGTCCTTGAACTTGCAAGAGAAGATCGGCGTCTCGCCCGCGGCACAGGCAACCGCCTGTGCTTTCGCGGGCGTGGTTGGCGACGCCGCAGCGACGGGATTGGAGGTCGGTGCGGCCGCTGCGCCCCCGTCCGCAGGCTGCCCCTGGCACCCCGCCAGAGCCGCGAAACCCGCAAGGCCGAGCGCCCCCCTCACCCCTTCTTCTCCGCCGCCTTCTTCTTCTTCATCGCATCGTGGAAGCGGTCCGCCCAGCCCGGCTTCACGAGCTGCTCGGCGCGCACCATCCTGAGCTCGCCCTCGGCAACGTCGCGGCTGACGGCCGATCCTGCTGCCACGATCGCGTCCGCACCGATGGTCACCGGCGCGATCAGCGACGAGTTCGAACCGATGAAGGCACGCTCGCCGATGGTGGTGCGGTACTTGAAGTAGCCATCGTAATTGCAGGTGATGGTGCCCGCGCCGATATTCGCGCCCGCACCTATGGTGGCATCGCCAAGATAGGTGAGGTGGCTCGCCTTGGCGCCCTTGTGCATCACCGCGTTCTTCACCTCGACGAAATTGCCGACGAAGCTGTCCTCCTCCATCACCGTGCCGGGGCGAAGGCGCGCAAACGGCCCGACCTTCACGCCGGAGGCTAGGCTCGCACCCTCGATATGGCTGTTGGCGCGGATCAGCACCTTGTCCGCGATCACAACGCCCGGGCCGAAAAAGACATTGGGCTCGATGGTGACATCGCGGCCGAGCACGGTGTCGTGGCTGAAGAACACCGTCTCGGGCGCGATCAGGGTCGCGCCCTCGTCCATGGCTCGAAGGCGGCGCGCGGCCTGCCAGCGGCTTTCCGCCTCGGCGAGTTCGGCACGGGAGTTGATCCCCGCAACCTCGCTCGCATCGGTTTCGATCACCACCACCTTGTCACCGCGCGCGATCGCACCCGTGGCGACATCGGGCAGGTAATATTCGCCCTGCGCATTGTCATTGCCGACGCTCTCGAGCAGCGGCCACATGTCGTCCGAATGCGCGACGATCAGCCCCGAATTGCACAGGTCGACGATGCGCTCTTCGGGCGATGCATCCTTGAACTCGACCATCTTGCGGACCGTGCCGTCGGCATCGGCGATGATCCGGCCATAGGCGAGCGGATCGGCCGGGCGGAAGCCCAGCACCGCGACCTTCGCGCCGTCTTCGAGCGCGGCGAAGAGGCGGCGCACGGTATCGGCCTTCACCATCGGGCAGTCGCCGAAGCACACCAGCAGCAGCCCCGTGAAATCCGCCAGAGCGGGCTTGGCCATCAGCGCCGCGTGCGCCGTGCCGAGCTGCGGCTCCTGCAAGGCAACCTCGATCTCGCGCCCGGCGAGCGCAGCGCGCAGCTGCTCGTGCCTGTCGCCCGCGACCACCACCGTGCGCGCGAGGTCAGCTTCGGCGAGACTGTCGAGCAGGTGCAGCAGCATCGGCCGCCCTGCGATATTGTGCAGCACCTTGTGCGTATCGCTTTTCATGCGGGTGCCCTTGCCGGCGGCAAGGATGATGGCAGCGAAGGGATGGGGCGTCGTGGTCATGGTCTCGTCCTTAGGCAATGCCGCCGCTGCCAGCAATTGCTTGCGGTTTGAAGTCGCATCCGCCACCGCGCCCGTGACTTTGGAGGCCCACCATGACGGACATACCCTTCGACGCGATCGGCTTCGACCTTGACGGCACCCTGCTCGACACATTCCGCGATCTCGGCGCGGCGGTGAACCACGCGCTGGTGCTCGGCGGCTTTGCGGAGGTCTCCGTCGAGAGCAGCAAGGACCTGATCGGCGGCGGCGCCAAGATCATGCTGGCCCGCGCCGTGGACGCGCAAGGCGGCCTGCCAGAGGACGAGTTCAAGCGGCTCTACAAGGCGATGCTCGGCTATTACGAGCAGCACAACGCCGTCCACACCGCCCCCTACCCCGGCGTGCGCGAGGCGCTGGCGGAGCTGGGGGCGAAGGGCGTCCGCATGGCAGTTGTCACCAACAAGTTCGAAGCCTTCGCCCGCAATGTCCTCACCCAGCTCGATCTGATCGGCGCGTTCGAGACCGTGATCGGAGGAGACAGCATGGGCAAGGGCGAGGACGGCCAGTTCCTCGCCAAGCCGCACCCTGCGCCGGTCATCAAGGCGCATGAAGCGGCCGGAGGCGGACGCTTCGTGTTCATCGGCGATTCCACCTATGACGTGCGCGCGGCGCGGGGGGCTGGCGTTCCGGTCGTCGCGGCAGCCTATGGCTACTGCGACAAGCCCCCGCACGAGCTCGGCGCGGATGCGGTGATCGATTCGTTCGGCGACTTGATTCCCGCCCTTGCCGCACTTCGGCCCTCCGCCTGACCCTACGGCATCGCCCCCTGACAGTTCGGATGTTGCAAGCCGCGCGCGAAAGTGCCACGCAGCGCCCGCTTATCAGCTTTACGCAGGCGTAAACCGCGCCGCCCAAAGGCCGCAAACGTTCAGGACAGGAGAACACCATGACCATCAGCTTCAAGGACAAGGTTGCCATCGTCACCGGCGCCGGCGGCGGGCTCGGCCGGGCCTATGCGCTCGAACTCGCCCGGCGCGGCGCCAAGGTCGTCGTCAACGACCTCGGCGGATCGCGTGACGGCACCGGCCAGTCGGACGCGGCCCTGAAGGTCGTCGAGGAAATCCAGGCAGCAGGCGGCGAGGCGATGGCCAACGGCCACTCGGTGACCGAATACGACCAGATGGAAGCGATGGTCGCGGCGGCCAAGGAAAAGTGGGGCGGCGTCCACGTCCTCATCAACAACGCCGGCGTCCTGCGCGACAAGACCTTCATCAAGATGGAGCCCGCCGACTTCGAATTCGTCGTCAAGGTGCACCTCACCGGATCGGCCTTCGCCACCAAGGCGTGCTGGGAAACCTTCCGCGAGCAGGGCTATGGCCGCGTGCTGATGACCGCGTCCTCGACCGGTCTGTTCGGGAACTTCGGGCAGGCGAACTACGGCGCTGCGAAGCTCGGCCTTGCCGGTCTCACCAAGACGCTGGCGCTCGAAGGCGCGAAGTACAACGTGCGCTGCAACACCCTCTCGCCGGTCGCGGGCACCCGCATGACCGAAGACCTCTTCCCCGAGGAAGCCTTCAAGCTCTTCGCCCCCGAGAATGTGGTCCCGGCCGCGCTGTTCCTCGTTTCTGAAGACGCCCCCACCAACGCCATCGTCGGCGCAGGCGCGGGCGGCTACCACTCGTCGTGGACGGTGATGAACGATGCCGTGTGGCTGCCGGAAGGCGAGCGTACGCTGGAAGGCTTTGCTGCACGCTGGGAGGAGATCAATTCCTTCACCAACCTCATCGCCCCGCAATCGGGCAGCGAGCAGTCGGGCAACATTCTGCGCGCCATGCAGAAGGTCACGGGTACCGGACCTGCCAGCGCTCGCGGCTGATCAGGCTCACTAGAAAGCAAAAAGGGCTCCCCGCAGCTGCGGCGGAGCCCTTTTTTCATCCGTCGCCTGTTTGCGCCATGCAGTGTATTGACACAGCAATACACCCAAGCTAAGCCTTCGCTCATGTGACGATGCAGCGAGAGCCGAGGCCGATGGACACAAATGCCGCCAGGCTCGCAGGCCCGGCGCATCTTATCCAGCGCCTGATCATCATCGCGCTGGCCAGCCTGTTCATCTTCTACCACATCACGATGCTGATGGATTTCGCGCGCGGGCATGATCTGACCAGCGACGCGCTCTACAACGGCATTCAGGCCGCCTTGCGCGTCGGGATCATCGTCAGTCTCGCTCTCGTAGCTCTGGGCAAACGCTTGGCGCTGTGGACGATGTGGTTCAGCATTCTCGGCCTGATCTCGACCCACTACTGGGCGCATTTCGGAATGGTGGAGGCGGACTTCACGATCGGCCGCCATCCGCTCTCCTATCTCAAGGGCCTGATGATGCCCTCGATCGTCACCGCGGCCTTCCTGTATCGGCGGCGCTGACGCGGCTTCATGCCGTTAATCCTCGACCGCCTTCAGCAGCCGCCGCTCCATGGGCGCCAGCACATTCGCCAGATCGTGCCCGCGTTTGAGCACCTGACCGTGCTCGCCGAACAGGGTCCACATGCCCTGCTTGCCGCGCAGTGCCGGGCGCTTCTCGACGCGGGCCTGAGGGCGCTCCGCGGTGCGGCGGAAGGCCGCGAAACTGGCGGCCTGACGGGTAAAGTCCATCGCATAATCGCGCCACTCGCCCGCCGCCACCATGCGGCCGTAAAGGTCGAGGATGCGCATCAGCTCGGCACGCTCGAAACCGACCTGATCTGCACCTTTGCCGGGGAAGGGAACCACCTGTCCCGGCACGCCCGGGGTTGGCGCAGCGGCCATGCCTTGCCCCCTAATCCTTCGCCGCGCGCTTGCGCAGGCGTACCGCCGGCTCGACCTGAGGGCCGAGCGGCTGCGCAGGATCGGGCGCAGGCGCTTCGCTCGGGCCGAGCAGCGCCTTCATTGCCGCCATCTCCTCGCGCATCGCGGCGATTTCGCTCTCGAGCTTCTCGATGCAGTCGCGGCGCGGGCGGCCTTGATCGTCGCAGGGCGGATCGTCGCAGGGGGTGCCATAGGGCACGAACTCGCGCATCCAGGCCTCGGCCGGCACGAGGGTAGAACGGGCCTTGATCCCGACCATCGTCGCGCCCGCGGGCACATCCTCGGTCACGACAGCATTCGCACCGACCCGGGCACGCTCGCCGACCACGATCGGCCCGATGATCTGCGCGCCAGAGCCGATGATGACATTGTCCCGAAGCGTCGGATGGCGCTTGCCGCCCTTGCCGTTAGCAGGATTGGTGCCGCCCAGCGTCACGCATTGGTAGATCGTGACATTGTCACCGATCTCGGCCGTCTCGCCGATCACCACGAAGCCGTGGTCGATGAAGAAGTTCTTCCCGATTGTGGCACCGGGGTGGATGTCGATCGCGGTCAGCAGCCGTCCGATGTGATTGACCGCGCGGGCGAGGAAGTACAGCTGCGCCTCGAACAGCCAGTGCGCGGCACGGTGGAAGCCCAGAGCCCAGACGCCGGGGTAAAGCAGGATCTCCCAGCGCGAGCGCGGCGCCGGGTCACGGGCACGGACGGAATCCAGATAGCTGACAAGTTGTTCGAGCATGGCCCCTCAACATCCCACCAAAGCGCGACCTTTGCAATCGCGCCGCTACAGCAGGCGCTGCTGCTCCGGCCCGTGGAGGGCCTCGAGCGCGGCGCGCCATACAGACATGGTGGCAGGCGTCTGCCGTTCAAGGGATATGCGATCGATGGTGGCGACAAGCGCCTCGATCGCGGCGAAGCTGCGCGTGGTGCGGGGGACGAGATACTCGGCCGCGCCTTCGGGCAGCGAGAGCCCGCGCTGCTCGCCATGAGCGAGGATCAGCTCGCCCGCCATGGCATCGTCAGGCGCGCCGATCTCCAGATGCAGCGAACCGCCGATGCGCGATGCAAGGTCGGGCAGAGCAATGCGCCAGCCACCGCTGTCCGGATCGGCATTGGCGATGAGGAGCAGCGTGGCGCCTTCCTGCAAGCCCCCCTGCTGCACAGCGTTCCAGCGATGAAACAGCGCCGTCTCGTCGAGCGTCTCGGCATTGTCGATCACCTCGAGCCCCTCTAAGCGGCCGCGCGCCCATTGCCCGAGCAGCGACTTGCCCGAACGCGGCGGTCCGGTCAGCACGGCGACATGGTAGGGCCAGCTTTCGGGGTGCTGAAGCGCGTCGATCACCTCCGCGTTGGCGTTGCCGATCACGATCCGCTGCGCCGCCGCGGGTAGCCGTGCGGCCAGCGGCAGTGCGATCTGGGAGGGCTCGCTCATCTCCGCGCCCCGCCGCTAGCGGCTGATGGCGAGCGCGTTCGCCCCTCGCCGCACGCTGAACCCCCGCGCCTCGAGCGCCGCAGCAAGCTCCTCGAGCGATCCGGCATAGCTGACCGCCATCACCGATGTGCCGCCGATCGCGGTGCTGGTCACGCCCACGCCGCGCACCCCGCCGGTGCCCCGCACCGCGCCGAGCGAGGCATCGAAAGCTCCGGCATCCGGCGTTGCGAACTGCACGGTGATGAGCCGCACCTGTGCCTCGCCCGGCTCAATCCCGGTGACCGGCTGCGCCTCGATCCGCGGCACCCCGCCGCTCGCCACCGCAGCTTCGGCGGCGCGGCGAGCCTGCGCGGCGCGGCCGATCTCGATCAATCGCTGGATCGCCGGGTCCATCTGCCCGCCGCCGCCCAGCCGCAGGCTCGGGTCGGGACGCAGCTTGCCGGCGTTGAGAGCGGCAGTGAAGATGGAGTCGAACCGCTCGACCGCCTGGGCGAGCATCGCCGGCAGCGCATCGGGATTGTCGGCGGTGAGGGTGAAAGTCTCCAGCGGGCTGCTGTCGGGGCCGTAGCGCGCGGTGAAAGTGCCGCTCACGGGACCGCCGGGGAACTGGTGCTCGAGCCGCGCGAAGGCCATCAGCACGTCGGTCGCGCCGTATTGGTCGAGCGCGGTGCGCCACCAGGCGCGGCTGCGGCGCGTGGCTTGGCCGAAATTGACCAGCAGCGAATCGCCCCCGCCGCCGTTCAGGCGCACATAGTCGATGCGGCTGCCGCCCGGATTGAACTCGGCCCAGGCGCGCTGCCACGGGTTGCGCTGCTCGAACGTGATGTAGGCGCCGCCGCTTTCGACCACCGGGATGAGCAGCAGCGGGGCCGATCGGCTCGCCTGCTGCTTGCCGCCGAGATAGCCGCCCGCACGCTGGCGGTCGAAGACGACGCCGAGCGTGGCGATGTAGCGCCGCGGGCCCAATTGCTCGCGCTGGATGACGATCGCGGAGACCAGTCCTCCGAGCTGACCCTCGGACAGCTGCGGGCCGCCGAGCTTCGCCCACGCCTGCTTTTGCGCCTCGCGCCAGCCGTTGGCCCGCGCGTCCTCGGCGCTCTTCCCCTGAACGTCGACGGTGATGCCCTTGACCTCGATGTCCGCGCTCGCGGCGGTCGGCGCGATGCCGCGATCGCCCGCGACCTGCGCGAGCACGACATAGCCGCCGCCCATGAGCGCGAGCGCGAGACCCGCGCTGCCGAGCCACCGCCGCAGCGGCGAGGAAAGGGCCGCAGCAGGGCCGGGAAGGGAAAGCGGTGCGCTCATGGGGAAAATCGCCTGTCCTTTGCCCAATGGCGAGTGGAATTCCAAGCGCGAATGGTTATGGCGATTGCCATGAGCATCAAGAATTCGCCCTACACCTATGCCGACGCGGGCGTGTCGATCGCTGCGGGCAACGCGCTGGTCAAGGCCATCGCCCCGCTCGCCAAGGCCACCGCACGCCCGGGCGCCACCAGCGAACTGGGCGGGTTCGGCGGGTTCTTCGATCCCAAGGCGGCGGGATACACTGACCCGTTGCTGGTCGCCGCGAACGACGGCGTGGGCACCAAGCTCAAGCTCGCCATCGAGCATGACCGGCACGATACCGTCGGCATCGATCTGGTCGCGATGTGCGTCAACGACCTCATCGTGCAGGGGGCCGAGCCTTTGTTCTTCCTCGACTACTTCGCCACCGGCAAGCTGGAGAACGGCGTGGCCGAGCGCGTCATCGCGGGGATCGCGGAGGGCTGCAAGATGGCCGGATGCGCGCTGATCGGCGGCGAGACGGCGGAGATGCCGGGGATGTATGCGGCCGGTGACTACGACCTTGCCGGCTTCTGCGTCGGCGCGGTCGAGCGCGGCGAGCAGCTGACCGGCGACAAGGTTGCGCCGGGCGACGTGCTGCTCGGCCTCGCCTCGAGCGGGGTGCATTCCAACGGCTATTCGCTGGTGCGCAGGCTGGCGGCGGACAAGGGCTGGAAGCTGAACCGCCCCGCACTCTTCGATCAGGAGCAATTGCTGATCGACGCCCTGATCGCGCCGACCCGGATCTATGTCGCAAGCCTCCTGCCGCTGATCCGCGAAGGCCACATCAACGCGCTGGCCCACATCACTGGTGGCGGCTTGCTGGAGAACATCCCGCGCATCCTGCCCGACGGCGCGCACGCGCATGTCGATGCCGACCTGTGGGCTCAGCCCCGCCTGATGGCCTTCCTTCAGGCGCAGGGGCATATCGAGCCCGAGGAAATGGCGCGCACCTTCAACTGCGGGGTCGGCATGGTGCTGGCGGTGGCCGAGGACAAGGTCGCCGACGTCGCCCAGCGCCTCGAAGCCGCGGGCGAAACCGTCGTGACGGTCGGCCGGATCGAGGCGGGCGAAAAGGGCTGCACCGTGCGCGGCTCTGTCGAGACATGGTCCGCCAAATCCGACTGGAGCGCGACGCATCTTGGCTGAAAAGGCCCGCATCGCTGTCCTCATTTCCGGCGCAGGCACCAATATGGCCGCGCTGGTTTATGCCAGTCGCATCGGGGCGTGCCCCTACGAGGTGGTGCTGGTCGCCAGCAATGACCCTGCCGCTCCCGGCCTTGCGCTCGCCGCCGCCGAGGGGATCGCGACCTTCGCGTGTCCACACAAGGGCATGAGCCGCGAGGCGCATGACGCCGCAATGGAGGCCGCCGTGCTCGCGGCGGGGGCCGACCACATCGTGCTCGCCGGATACATGCGCATCCTCTCGGACGGTTTCGTGGAGCGCTGGGCCGGGCGGATGCTCAACATCCACCCCTCGCTGCTGCCGCTTTACAAGGGGCTCGACACCCACGCCCGCGCGCTGGCCGCCGGGGATGCCTTCGCGGGAACGAGCGTCCACCTCGTGACGCCCGAGCTCGATGCCGGCGAAGTACTGGCTCAAGTCCGCGTGCCGATCGTCGCGGGTGACACGCCGGAGAGCCTCGCCGAGCGGGTCAAGCTCGCCGAACACCAGCTCTACCCGCGTGCCGTGGCCGAATATGTCGGTCGCTGGCGCGATCCGGCCGCGCTGTTGGCACGCCTGCGCACTCTCGCCCTCGCCCTGCCCGAAACTGATGAGCGCGAAAGCCACGGCAGCCCCGGCTTCCGCGTCGGCGGCGAAAAGGGTGGCAAGTTCTTCGCCTATTTCGCCGACCAGCATCACGGCACCCCGCACATTGCCCTGCTGGTCCGAACCGGCTCGATGGACGAGCTGATGAATCTCGTCGAGAGCCAGCGGGAGATCTACTTCAAGCCCGCCTATCACGGAGCGAGCGGCTGGGTGGGAATCATCCTCAACCGCCCCGGCGTCGACTGGGACGAAGTCGCCGAGTGGCTCGAGCGCAGCTGGCGCAGCGCGGCGCCGAAGCGGCTCACTCGCCTGATGGACATCGCGGACACCTTCTGATGCCGCCGGTGCGCGATCACCTCTTGGCGCGCGGGCCGCTCGCCGAGCGGGTGAACGCCTTCCTCGGCAAGGCATGGGAGCGCGGCTGGCTGCCCCCGCCCGATCTCGACGCGGACGCGCTGTGGGCGCTTGCGGCCAAGCCCTATGGTGCGAAGGCGCAGGCGGCAGAGCATGGCGGACGCTCGGCGGAGGACGTCGCCGATTTCCGCGAGCGGCTCGTCCGGATGATCGCTTCGGTCGAGGCCGAGGCAGATCTCAATCCGCTGGGCCGGACGATGGCCTGGGGGCAATTGTCGCGCGTGGTGAAGAACCGGCTCGCCTTCGGCAAGCTGTGGCGCGACCGGCCCGAGCTGCTGGAGACGCCGCTTGCGCCTCCGATCATCGTTATCGGCCACATGCGCTCCGGCACCACCCGCATTCACACGCTGCTCGCCGCCGATCCTGCGCACGCGTACACCCGCTACAGCGATGCCTACCACCCGGTGCCTGCGCGGCTGGGCATGAACCGGGTGAAGTCGGCGATCGAGCTGGCCATGCTCGGCCTGCTCAACCCGTGGATGCAATCGATTCACCCGATGACAGCGAACGGCGTCGAGGAGGAGCTGGCGTGGATCTCGGCCGCGCTCCACCATTCGATCTACGAAAGCCAGTGGCACATCCCTGCCTATTCGGCGTGGAGCGAGGCGCGCGATCCCCTGCCGATCTACCGCGAGTTCCGGCGCATCCTCCGGACCGACGCCGCGCATCGCGGGATTGCCGCCAAACCGCGCATCCTCAAGGTGCCCGCCTTCGCCGAGGACCTTGCGACCCTGCTCGGCCTGTTTCCCGAGGCGCGGCTGGTGATCGCCGAACGCGAGCACGAGGCGGTGCTGAAAAGCGCCGTCAGCCTCGCGGCAAACCAGATGGCGATCCAGTCCGACAGCTGCTGCGTGGAGGCGATCACTACGCGCTGGCGGCACAAGATCGCCCTGCGCGAGGCGCGGATGGCCGAAGTGCTGTCGGGCTGGGAGGGCCCTGTTGCCCGTGCCGGTTTCGACGCACTCAACGCCAACTGGGAGAGCGCCATCGCGCAGGTCTATGCCGATCTCGGGCTCACCCTCACACCCGCAGCGCTCGCCGCGATGCGCCGGACGATGGCCGCAAGCGAAAGCGGGCACCACCATGCGCACGCGGAGCAGCTCGCGCGGTTTGAACCCTCCGGCTAGCGACACAAAGCAAAAGGGCCGCCCCTTTCGGGACAGCCCTTTGCATTGCTTCAGCCGAACGGAATTCAGCCGACGAGTTCTTCCGGCTTGAAGAAGTAGGCGATCTCGATCGCGGCGTTCTCTTCGCTGTCCGAACCGTGGACGGTGTTCTCGCCGATCGACAGGGCCAGTTCCTTGCGGATCGTGCCCGGGGCGGCGTCTGCGGGGTTGGTCGCGCCCATGATGTCGCGGTTGCGAACCACGGCGTCTTCGCCTTCCAGCACCTGCACCACCACCGGCTCGCTCATCATGAACTCGACGAGCTCGCCGAAGAAGGGACGCTCCTTGTGGACCGCGTAGAAGCCTTCGGCCTGCTCGCGGGTCATGTGGATGCGCTTGGAAGCGACGACGCGCAGGCCGGCTTCTTCCAGCATCTTGGTGACCGCACCGGTCAGGTTGCGGCGGGTGGCGTCGGGCTTGATGATCGAGAAGGTGCGGGTGACCGCCATGACAATGCTCCTGTGAACGTCTTTTTATGGGAGGGGGTTGTTGGCCGCGCGCGATAGATGCTGCGCTGCAAAATGGCAAGCGCGAGCACCCACGCCATCCGATCCGGAGCGGTTTCTAATCGACCGGTAGCATGATATGCAGCCTGCGGGGAGCACACAGGGGTGACACCATGAACCAGAATCACAAGCTTTCACGGCGCCATTTCGCGGGAGCCGCGCTGACCGCGGGCGCACTCGTCGCCGGGGGCGGCATCGCCCGCGCGGCCGCGCCCGCGCTCACAGCCGGCGGCCCGCTCGGCCCGTTCTATCCAATCCAGCGCCCGCGCGACGACGATTTCGACATGACCATGATCAAGGGCAGCAAGGGACGCGCGCTCGGCCGGGTGATCGAGGTCACGGGGCGCGTGCTCGATGCCAAGGGCAACCCGGTGCGCGGCGCGGCGCTCGAATTGTGGCAGTGCAATGCCGCCGGGCGCTATGCCCATCCGGGCGACGTCGCCACGGCGCCGCTCGATCCGAATTTCCAGGGCTTCGCGAAGCTCGTCACGGGGCCGACCGGCGAGTGGCGGATCAGGACCATCAAGCCATCGGGCTATGACAGCCCGATCGGCTGGCGCACCCCGCACATCCACTTCGACATCAAGGGCCGCGCCGCGCGGCTCATCACCCAGATGTACTTCACCGAGGACTACGCCACCAACAGCAAGGATGCGCTCTACAACGAGCTTGGCGAAGACGCGGTGACGGCGATGGCCAGGCAGGCCGAGGCGGACAAGTATCGCTGGGACATCGTGCTTCTCGAAGGCTGACGCGCGGGCATCGTGCCCAGTCAGCCGGTCGGGATGGTGGAGACGACGATCTGGCCGGTGGTCGGCTCGCCCGCGGTGGCGGTGACCGCCAGCCGCGCGCCGTCGCGCTTTCGTTCGCCGACGATCATGAGGGTTCCCGCAGCATCGTTTTCGAGCGTGACGGCAAAGCCCGCCGCCCGCGCCTGATCGCGAAAGTGCGCGATCACTGCCGGGGCCTCGACATCGGCCTCGAAGGTGACGAGGCTCCCCTGCCCGTCCCCCATCGCGAACTGCGAGTGGGCGAGCACACGGGCACCGGGCACCATGCTGATGCCGCGCGGCAGGGTGACCGGAACGTTCGGTCCCGAGCGCAAGGTGGCGGTGCCGTCCTTGTGCGGAATGATCATGCGGACCTCGCCGGTTTCAGGGTCGATGGTGTGCTCTGCCTCCCGCTCGCCCGCGCCGGACTTGTCCAGATGATCGGGCGCGTCGCAGCCGCTCAGCATCAGCCCCGCTATTCCGGCAATGACCCAACGCATGCGACCCTTGCCCCCGGTGTGACGCTCACCGCATCATCACCGATCATGGGACGCGTCGCAAGCCGTCAGCCCTTCTTCACCCAGCGGCCGTCTTCCTGCGCATAGTAGGACCGCTCGACCTCGGCGCGGCCATCCTGTGCACGCCATGCTATTCGCGCATCGGGAGCGCCTTCGGGGGGAAAGAGCAGGAACACCCGCGCAAAGCCGGTCGCCTCGCGCCAGGTGCCGTCGGCGATGATCAGGTGGCTTGCACCATTGGCGGCGACCGGCTCGGCGGCGAGCAGTATCGGCTGGCGCTCGGCCCCCGGCGCGTCGGCCTCACCATTGGCGAGGAAGCTCTCAGGGCCACCCTCCCACAAGGCGCGCGCGATGGCTGCGCGCTGTTCGGCGTCGGCAGCCACGACCAGCACCCGCTCGCCACTGCCCAGCGCGCGCTTCGCGATCAGAGTCACGACCTTCTCGACCGGATCGTCGGTGACTTGCCAGAAATCGAGCTTCACGAGGGTACCCCTTCTAGCCCTACCGCTGCGCTACTTGAGGGCGAGCTTCCCCCTGCGGCAGCGGTCGGAACAATACTTCACATTGTCCCAGTCCCGCTCCCACTTCTTGCGCCATGTGAACGGCAGGCCGCAGGCGAGGCAGGTCTTGCTCGGCAGGTCGGACTTCTTGCGCATTTTCGGCATTCTTGTCGGCCTACCGCTCCGCTACTTGAGGCCGGCCTCTCGGCCTACCACTGCGCTACTTGAGGCCCGAAATGCACGCGCTTATCCTTCGAGCACGTCCCGCACGAACCGGTCGATCAGGCGCACGCCGTAGCCGGTCGCGCCCTTTTCCCAGGTAGCGCCCGGCTTGTTCGACCAGACCATCCCGGCGATGTCGAGGTGCGCCCAGGGGGTGCCGTCCTTGACGAAGCGCTGGATGAACTGCGCCGCGGTGATCGAGCCGCCCTCGCGCGGGCCGATGTTCTTCATGTCGGCGACCGGCGAATCGATCAGCTTGTCGTATTCCGGGCCGAGCGGCATGCGCCACAGCTTGTCGCCGCTGGCCTTGCCCGCCGCCGCGAGCTGCTCGGCGAGGGTATCGTCATTGGCGAACATGCCGCCGTGTTCGCTGCCCAGCGAAATGATCATCGCGCCGGTCAGGGTGGCGAGGTCGACGATCCGCGCCGGGGCGTATTGTTCCTGCGCCCAGTAAATCGCGTCGCACAGCACCAGCCGGCCTTCAGCGTCGGTGTTGAGCACCTCGACGGTCTGGCCGCTCATGGTGGTGATCACGTCACCCGGGCGCATCGCCTTGCCGTCGGGCATGTTCTCGACGAGGCCCATGACCCCGATCACGTTGGCCTTGGCCTTGCGCGTGGCAAGCGCCAGCATCGCGCCAGCAACCGCGCCCGCGCCGCCCATGTCCCACTTCATGTCCTCCATGCCGGGCCCCGGCTTCAGGGAGATGCCGCCGGTGTCGAAGGTGACGCCCTTGCCGACGAACACGGTCGGCTTCTCGCCCGCCGCCCCGCCGTTCCAGCGGATCGCGAGGAGCTTCGATTCGCGCTCCGAGCCCTGTCCGACGCCGACGAGCGCGCCCATCCCGAGCGCCTCCATCTCGGCTTCGCCCAGCACGGTGATTTCCACGCCGGTGCCCGCGAAGGCATCCTCGCAGGCAGTCACGAAAGTCGCGGGGTAGAGGAGGTTGGCAGGCTCGGTCACGAGACCGCGGGTGAATTCGACGCCCTTGGCGATGGCTGCCTCGCGCGCCCATGCCGCCTCGGTGCCTTCGGGCGCGCCCGTGACGTGGACGGTGGTCAGCGAGGGGCGCTTGTCGGCGGCAAGCTTGGTGCGATACTTGTCGTGCCGCCAGCCGCGCAGGCGCAGGCCGAGCAGCACCGCGGCGGCCTCGTCCGCCGACAGCGCGGCGTGGGCAAGGTCGAGCACCATCGCGGTCTCGCCCGAGACGAGGTACTTGGCGGTCAGCGCCGCGCCTGCACGCTCGCAAGCGGCGCGGCGATCGGCGGCATCGGCTTCACCGAGACCTGCCAGAGCGATGCGCTTCACGGAGCCGTCAACGCTCGCGAAGCCTTCGAACAGCTGCGCGGTGCGGCCGGCGAACTTCGAGGCAGCCGCGCCTTCGACCAGCGCCGCATCGAGCCCGGCCAGCGCCTGACCCTGGTTCACTGCCCTCGCGTGGAGGCGGACATCTGAAGGAGCGGCGGCGGCGAAGTGGATCTGCATGGGGGGGAACTCCGGGGGAACAGGGCGTGAGGTCACCCCTTCGGCGCACCGCTGGCAGGGCGCCATGCACCTGCGACAGGCCGCACGCGCCGGGGGCGCAATGGCGATTGCGATTAGGCGCGAGCGGTGCAATAGGCAAGGCCATGTCGGGAGGCTCGCCAGTGGACACGCGCAACGCCGCGGACCTTGCCTTGCGCCCTTCCGCGCCGGGGGCCGCGTCGCGTGTCGCTCTGGCGATGGCCCTGCTGGCCGCCGCCGCGCCGCTCGCCGCACAGGACCGCCCGCCGGTCGCCATCACCACACCGGCCACCGCCCCCGAGAACGCGGTCGCCTCCCCTGCGCCGCGCAAAATCGACTTCGAGGCAAGCCAGCTCAGCTACAACGACGAGGACGACACCGTCACCGCGAGCGGCAATGTCATCCTGCGCTCCGAAGACCGCTCGGTGCGCGCCGATGCCGTCACCTGGGATCGCAAGACCGGCACCATCATCGCGACCGGCAACATCCGCCTGGTCGATGAGGCAGGCAACCAGCTGTTCACCGACCGGGTCGAGCTCACCGAGGAGTTCGACACCGGGGCCATGTCCGAACTGCTGATCGCCCTGCGCGCCGGCGGGCGCCTCGCGGCACGCTCGGCGATGCGCAGCGCGGATGGTAATGCGGTGCTCACCGATGCCGCCTACTCGGCCTGCCCCGTGGTGGACAGCAAGGGCTGCCCGCGCGAGCCGAGCTGGCGCGTCACCGCGCGGCGCGTGATCTACGACCAGAAAGAGAGCCAGGTGCGCTTCGAGGGCGCAATGCTCGAGCTGTTCGGCGCGCGCATCCTGCCGCTCCCCGGCCTCTCGATCCGCACCGACGGCGGGGCCGAGAGCGGCTTCCTCGTCCCCGACGTGCGGGTCACGCAGGTCAACGGGCTCGAGATTGCGGGCGAATATTTCTGGCGCGTCGCGGAGAATGCCGACCTGACGCTCGGCGCCTTCGTCTTCTCCAACGCCGCCCCGATGGCGAGCGCCAAGTGGCGCCACCTCACCGAAAAGGGCGCCTATCAGGTCGGCGGCTACGTCACCTTCTCCGACCGCGCCACCGACTTCACCGGCGGCCAGACCCTGCGGAGCGACCCGCGCGGCTATTTCGATGCCAATGGCCGCTTCCAGTTCTCGCCCGACTGGAGCCTCACCGGCTCGGTCCGCCTCGCCAGCGACCGCACCTTCCTGCGCCGCTACGACATCAGCCGCGACGACCGACTGCGCTCGACGATCAATCTCGAACGCATCACCGAGCGGTCCTACCTCTCGATCGCCGGCTGGGCGACGCAGACGCTCCGCCTCAATGCCGACCAGGGCCAGGTGCCGCTGGCGCTGCCGGCCATCGACTATCGCCAGAAGATCGGTGACAAGATCCTCGGCGGCGATCTGATGGTGCAGGCGAACAGCCTCGCGCTGCTGCGCAACGACGGGCAGGACACCCGCCGCGCCTTCGCCGGCGCGCAGTGGGATCTCAAGCGCCTGACCGGCATGGGCCAGGTCGTGACGCTCACCGGCCTCGTGCGGGGCGACGTCTACAACACCGACAACATCCTCGCCACCGCCACCCCCACCTATCGCGGCACCGAGGGGTGGACCGCGCGCGGCATCGCCACCGCGGCGCTCGACATCGAGTGGCCCTTCGTCGGCCAGGCCTTCGGCGGCACGCAGGTGTTCAAGCCGCGCCTGCAATTCGTCGCCAGCCCGCGGGTGCGCAACCTCGATGTGCCCAATGAGGACGCGCGCGCGATCGACCTTGAGGATTCGAACCTCTTCGCCCTCAACCGCTTCCCCGGCTATGACCGGGTCGAGGACGGCAGCCGCCTGACATGGGGCGTCGACTGGCAACTCCAGCGCCCCGGCTGGCGGATCAAGACGACGGTCGGCCAGTCCTTCCGGCTCGAACGCCCCCGCCCCGGCATTTTCCCCGAAGGCACCGGGCTCACCGACAAGGTCACCGATTTCGTCGGCCGCACGGAAGTGCGCTTCCGCAACCTTGTCAGCTTCACCCACCGCTTCCGGCTCGACAAGGACAGCCTCGCGGTGCGCCGCAACGAGATCGACGCGACCATCGGGACGCGCCAGACCTATCTGGAACTGGGCTACCTGCGGCTGAACCGCGACATCGCCACGGTCGAGGATCTGCGCGACCGCGAGGAAGTGCGGGCCGCCGCGCGCGTGGCGATCGGACGGCGCTGGTCGGTGTTCGGATCAGGGGTGTTCAACCTCACCGACGCCGAGGAAGATCCGGTCTTCCAGTCCGACGGCTTCCAGCCGATCCGCACGCGCTTCGGCGTCGCCTATGCCGACGACTGCATCGAGTTCGGCGCGACCTGGCGGCGCGACTTCATCGACGCAGGCGACGCGCGGCGCGGCAACGCGTTTCAGGTGTTCTTCGCTTTGCGGAACCTCGGGTTCCGCTAATCCCGCGTGCAATTGCGCCCTTCGATTGGCAGGGCGCGCAAATGGCGTTAAAGGCCTGCGCTCGGGAAGCGAAAGGCCCCATGGGGGATCGAGGGGACTCAGCTTCCATTCAGCAGGGGATCGCCATCGGCGAGACGACCGGCGCTGGGACCAGCGCCGATGATCAGGTCAAGAGACGGGACATAACGAGTGAGTGTGAAGCTGTTTACCAAGGCGCTGTTTGCCAGAACCGGGTCCGTGCTGGCCGCGGCCGGCACCGTCGGCCTCGTGCTCGCCCCGGTGGCCGCGCAAGCCCAGACCGTCGCCGTGCCGACCGCCGAGAACCCCTTCGGCCTGCCCGATGACATCAACCTCTTCGCCAAGGCCGATCCCGACAAGCGCACCGCGACCGCGATCGTCAACGGCTTCGTGATCACCGGCACCGATATCGACCAGCGTGTCGCGCTCGTTACCGCGGCCTCGGAACAGAAGCTCTCGGAAGACGAAGTCCTGCGCCTGCGCGTGCAGGTGCTGCGCAACCTGATCGACGAGACGCTCAAGATCCAGAAGGCCGAGGCCGACAAGCTCGAGGTGAAGCGCGAGGAGGTCGAACAGACCTACCAGCAGCTCGCCGCGCAGAACTTCGGCGGCGATCCCAAGAAGATGGACACCTATCTCACCTCGGTCGGCTCCTCGGCCGCCTCGCTGAAGCGCCAGATCGAAGGCGAAATGGCGTGGGAGAACATCCTGCGCCGCAACATCACCCCCTTCGTCAACGTCTCGGCCGAAGAGGTCAACGACGTGCTCAAGCGCATGAACGAGGCCAAGGGCACCGACGAATACCGGCTCGGCGAGATCTTCCTCTCGGCCACCACCGAGAACCGTGCGACGGTCTTTGCCAATGCGCAGAAGATCATGGAACAGCTGCAACAGGGCGGCAGCTTCGTCGCCTATGCGCGCCAGTATTCCGAAGCGAGCACGGCAGTGGTCGGCGGTGACCTCGGCTGGGTGCGTGCAGGCCAGCTCCCGCCGCAGCTCGCAGCGGCGGCGCGCGTGATGCAGGCGGGGCAATTGCAGGGCCCGATCGAGATTCCCGGCGGCTTTTCGATCCTCTACATGATCAACAAGCGCCAGGTGCTGATGGCGGACCCCAACGAGGCGCTGCTCAGCCTCAAGCAGATCTCGATCGCCTTCCCGCCGACCATCACCCAGGCAGAGGCCGAAGCGAAGGTCGAGCAGTTCGGCAAGTTCGTCACTGAGCTCAAGGGCTGCGGCGATGCCGATGCCGGCGCTGCAAAGATCGGGGCGGAAGTGATCTCGAATGACGGGATCAAGGCCGCGAACCTGCCGGAACAGCTGCGCGCGATCCTGCTCGGGTTGCAGATCGGCCAGGCCACCCCGCCCTTCGGCGGCATCCAGGAAGGCGTGCGCGTGCTGATGCTTTGCGGCCGCGACGATCCCAAGGATTCGGGCGCGCCGACCTTCGCGGCGGTGATGGACCAGATCGAGCAGGAGCGAGTCAACAAGCGCGCCCAGCGCCTGCTGCGCGACCTGCGCAACGACGCCTACATCGAGTACAATTGAGCGGGGCGCGCCAAAGCCTGGCCGCTCCCCTTGCGATCACGCTCGGGGATCCGGCCGGGATCGGCCCGGAAGTCATCCTCGGAGCGTGGGCAAGGCTGCGGGCCGAAGGGCGCGCGCCGCCCGCCTTCGTGGTCGGCGGTCCGCAGCTGCTCAGGGCCTGTGCCGAACGGCTGGGGATCGACTGTCCGATCGTGCCGATCGCCGATCCGGCCGAGGCGATGTTCGCTTCTGCTGTAGGATTGCCCGTCATGGCCGGGCTTGACGGCCCCTTGACCCCCTCCAGACCCTCTCCAGAGGGCGCTAGCCTCGCCTTAGCCTCGCTGAAGTGGGCGGTCAGATTCGCTCTTTCCGAGGTGGCTGTTGGGCTTGTGACTGCACCGATATCGAAGGGTGAGCTGGCGGCGATCGGCTGGGACTACCCCGGCCAGACCGAGTTCCTCGCCGACGCGTGCGGCAGACCCTATCGCGACGCGGTGATGATGCTCGCGGGGCCTTCCCTGCGGACCGTGCCGCTGACCGTCCACGTCGCGTTGGCCGAGGTGCCGGGGCTGCTTTCGGACGAGCTGATCGTCCACAAGGCGCGGATCGTCTCTGCAGGTTTGACCCGCGATTTCAACATCCTGAAACCGAGACTTGCGATCGCTTCTCTGAACCCGCACGCGGGCGAAGGCGGCAAGTTCGGTGACGAGGAAACCCGCATCATCGCCCCTGCCATCGCGGCGCTTCAGGCCGAAGGGATCGACGCCTTCGGTCCCGTCCCCGGCGACGCACTGTTCACCCCGCGCGCGCGCCAGACATACGACGCAGCTCTGTGCATGTATCATGATCAGGCCTTAATACCTTTGAAAGCCTTGGAATTCGATGATGGCGTCAACGTCACCCTAGGCCTGCCGATCATCCGCACATCGCCCGATCACGGCACTGCCTTCGACATCGCAGGGAAGGGTCTCGCCGATCCCGGAGCGATGGCCGCGGCGATCCGCATGGCGGCCGAGATGGCAATGGCGCGGGCGGCCGCATGACCGCCCTTCCCCCGATCCGCGAGGTGATCCAGCGCCACTGCCTGGCCGCGTCCAAGGCGCTGGGCCAGAACTTTCTGCTGGACGAACAACTGCTTGACCGTATCGCGGCGCTGCCGGGTTCGCTTGCCGGAGAGCAGGTGCTCGAAGTCGGCCCCGGTCCAGGCGGCCTGACGCGGGCGCTGCTGCGGTCCGGGGCGAGAGTTACCGCGATCGAGATGGACCGCCGCTGCTTGCCGGCATTGGCTGAACTCGGAGAGAGCTTTCCCGGACAACTCACTGTTATCGAAGGCGACGCCCTGAAGATCGATCACGCCGCGCTGATGGGCGGCGCGCCGTTCCACGTACTCTCGAACCTGCCATACAACGTCGGAACGGCGCTGTTCGTGCGTTGGTTGAGCGGCGAAGCGTGGCCACCGCTATGGAAGTCGCTCACTCTCATGTTCCAGCGCGAAGTGGCTGAAAGGATTGTCGCTTCTGCCGGAGACGACGCCTATGGCCGCCTTGCGGTGCTCGCTCAGTGGCGCAGCGAAGCTCGCCTCGCGATGAAGGTCCACCGCAGCGCTTTCACGCCGCCGCCCAAGGTGATGAGCGCAATCGTCCACGTAACCCCCACCGCCATGCCTGAGGGCGTTTCTGCCCGCATGCTCGAGCGCCTGACCGAAGCTGCCTTCGGCCAGCGCCGCAAGATGCTGCGCCAGAGCCTCAAGGGCGTGCCGGGCGCGCTAGAGGCGCTGGCCGGCCTCGGCATTGACGAGACCCGCCGCGCCGAAACGATCAGCGTTGCGGAGTTCGTGGCGATTGCGAAAGCAATGGGTTAGCCGACCTTCTTGCGAAGCCGCCACATGTGGAGCAAGGGCTCGGTGTAGCCGCTGGGCTGTTCCACCCCCTTGAAGATCAGCTCCTTAGCCGCACTGAAGGCGGGGCCGCTCTCATTGCCGATGAGCGGCACGTACAGCGGATCGCCGGCGTTCTGCGCGTCGACCTTGGCAGCCATGCGGGTGAGGCTTTCCATCACCTGCGTCTCGTTTATCACTCCGTGCAGCAGCCAGTTGGCGATGTGCTGCGAGGAGATGCGCAGCGTCGCGCGGTCCTCCATCAGGCCGACGTCGTTGATGTCGGGCACCTTCGAGCAGCCCACCCCCTGATCGATCCAGCGCACCACATAGCCGAGCAGACCCTGACAATTGTTGTCGAGTTCCTCGCGGATCTCGTCCTCAGACCAGTTCGCGCCCTCGGCCAGCGGGATCGCGAGCAGTGCATTCAGGCCTGCGGGTTCGGGCAGATGCTTCTGCACATCGAACACGTCCATCTGGTGGTAATGTAGCGCGTGGAGCGTTGCGGCAGTCGGCGACGGCACCCAGGCGGTGTTGGCGCCCGCCTTCAGATGGCCGACCTTCTCCACCATCATCTGCCCCATCAGATCGGGCGCGGCCCACATGCCCTTGCCGATCTGCGCCTTGCCCGAGAGGCCGTGCTTCAGCCCGATGGCGACATTCCTCGCCTCATAGGCCTTGAGCCAATCCGAGCCCTTCATCGCGCCCTTCCGCAGCATCGGACCCGCCCGCATCGAGGTGTGGATTTCATCGCCGGTACGGTCGAGGAAGCCGGTGTTGATGAACACGATCCGGTCCTTCACCGCATGGATGCAGGCGGCAAGGTTGGCCGAGGTGCGGCGCTCCTCGTCCATTACGCCGACCTTGATGGTGTGGCGCGGCAGGCCGAGCAGGTCCTCCACTGCATCGAACAGGTCATTCGTGAAAGCGCATTCCTCGGGCCCGTGCATCTTGGGCTTCACGATGTAGATCGAGCCTGTGCGCGAGTTGCCGCGCGAACTGTGGCCCTCGACATCGAGCGTGCTGATCGCGCTGGTGAACACCGCGTCCATTATACCTTCGGGGATCTCGCTGCCATCTTGCAGGCGGATCGCCGGGTTCGTCATCAGGTGGCCGACGTTGCGGACGAACATCAGGCTGCGGCCCTGCAGCGTGTGCGTGGTGCCGTCGTCCGCAGTGTAGGTCTTGTCGCCCGCGAGGGTGCGGGTCAGCGTGCGCCCGCCTTTCTCGAAGCTCTCCGACAGGTCGCCGCGGATGATGCCGAGCCAGTTGGTGTAGGCGAGCAGCTTGTCCTCGGCATCGACAGCCGCGACCGAATCCTCGCAATCTGCAATCGTGGTCAATGCAGCTTCGACGATGATGTCGGCGATGCCCGCCTTGTCGGTCGCGCCGACGGGAGTGCTGGCGTCGAAGACGATTTCGACGTGAAGGCCGTTATCCTTCAGCAGCAGGCCCTTGTCGGTGGTGCCGATTTGCTGCGCCGGATCGGCCAGAGCAATAGCATCACGCCCCGCAAGATCGGCCCAACTGCCGTTCGTCAAGGGGAAGGTCGCATCAAGGAACTGCCGCCCGCGCGCAATCACCGCCGCCCCGCGCGCCTCGTCATACCCGCCCGGCCGCGCCGCGGGCGCATCGAGCGCATCGGTGCCGTAGAAGGCGTCATACAGGCTACCCCAGCGCGCATTCGCCGCGTTGAGAAGGAAGCGGGCGTTGAGGATCGGCACCACCAGCTGCGGGCCGGCCATCGTCGCGATCTCCGGATCGACGTTCTGCGTGCCGATCTGGAAGTCAGCCGGCTCAGGGACGAGGTAGCCGATGTCGGAGAGGAACGCCTTGTAGCCTTCCACATCGTGCGGCTTTCCGGCGCGCTCGATATGCCATGCGTCAATCTGCGCCTGAAGGCTTTCGCGCTTGGCCAGCAGGGCACGGTTCCTCGGGGCGAACTCTGCCAGCAAAGCGGCGAAGCCGTCCCAGAAGGCGTCACGATCGCGCCCCAAGGGCGCCAACACCTCGCTCTCGAGAAAGGTCGCCAGACGGGAATCGACGGCGAGGCCGGCGCGGGTGGTCATGTCAGTCATGCGAGGTCCTCTTGGGGCTGGGCCTGGGGAGGAGAGGACGCGTGGCGCTATGGCGCAGGGGACGCCCGATTGCAACGGCTTGGACTGGCGCGAATGGGCGGCTAGAGGGGGTCTGATGACGTATGAGGGGCACTTGGGCGCAATCGACGCAGGCGCAATGCTGGCGCAGGTCGAGGCATGGAGCACAATCAACACCGGTACCGCGAATCTCGCCGGATTGGCGACGCAGGCCGCTCTGCTTTCCGAGGCCTTTGCCGTGCTCCCCGGGAGCGTCGAACTCGTTGATCCGGCTCCGGTGACCGCGATCTCTGCCGACGGATCGGCTGTCGAGAAACCGCATGGCAGGCATCTCGTGGTGCGCGTGCGACCCGAGGCCAATCGCCGGATCCTGCTGACCGGGCACATGGACACCGTCTTCCCCGCCGATCATGCCTTCCAGCGGCTGCGGTGGCTCGACGCGGAGACCCTGAACGGGCCGGGCGTGGCCGACATGAAGGGCGGCATCGCGGTGATGCTCCATGCGCTGATCGCCTTCGAGGCGAGCGCCAGTGCCAGCGGCCTCGGCTATGACGTGCTGATCAATTCGGACGAGGAGACCGGCTCGCTCGCCAGCGCCGCGCTCATTGCCGATCTCGCCGCGGGCAAGCTCGCCGCCTTGACCTACGAGCCGGCCGCCCTCCCCGACGGCACTCTGGCGCACGAGCGGGGGGGCACGGGGAACTACTCGATCACCCTCACCGGGAAGTCCGCCCATGCCGGGCGAAATCCGCACGAGGGGCGCAACGCCATCGTTGCGGCGGCAGACCTGATCCTGCGGCTGAAGGCGCTCGAGAGCGAGGACATCACGATCAACCCCGCCAAGCTCGAAGGCGGCGCGGCCAACAATGTCGTGCCCGATCACGCGGTGCTGCGCTTCAACATCCGGCCCAAGACCATCGAGGCGGGCGCCGCTTTCGAACAGGCCCTTGCCCGCCTACTCGCGACCATAGAAGCCGAGCACGAAGTCGCCACTCACCGTCACGGCGGCGTCACCCGCCCGCCCAAGCCGGTGGACGCGAAAGCGCAGAAGCTGTTCGACCTCGTGCGCGCCTGCGGGGCAGAGCTCGGGCAGGACATCCGCTGGCAGCGATCCGGTGGAGTGTGCGACGGCAACAACATCGCAGCCTGCGGCGTGCCGGTGGTCGACACCATGGGGGTGCGCGGCGGGGCGATCCACAGCCCGGACGAATACCTGATCGTCCCCAGCCTCGCGGAGCGGGCGGCGCT
This sequence comes from Erythrobacteraceae bacterium, assembly GCA_027489065.1. GTDB lineage: Bacteria > Pseudomonadota > Alphaproteobacteria > Sphingomonadales > Sphingomonadaceae > Erythrobacter. The sequence goes on from JAIYAM010000057.1 coordinate 29,730, forward strand.
TTCCGCCCGAGTGATCGAGCGGCTTGCACTAGGTGCGCTCAACGAAGGAAATCCAGCATGACGTTCCGCCTGCGCGCTGCCCGGCCCGCCGATCTCGAGGCGCTGTACGAGATGGCAAAGCTCACCGGGGGCGGCTTCACCAACCTGCCGCCTGACCGCGCGGCGCTGGGCACCAAGCTCGAACGCGCCGAGACCGCCTTCGCGCGCGATGCAGACAACGTCGCGGACGAATTGTTCGTGCTGGTGCTCGAAGACGCCCGCACCGGCGCGGTCCGCGGCACCTGCCAGCTGATGAGCCAGGTGGGCCAGCGCTGGCCCTTCTACTCCTATCGCCTCAACACGCTCACGCAGTATTCGCAGGAACTCGACCGCACCGTGCGGGCCGAGCTGCTCAGCCTCGTCACCGATCTCGAAGGATCGAGCGAGGTCGGCGGGCTCTTCCTCCACCCCAATGAACGAGCCGGCGGCCTCGGCCTGCTGCTCGCCCGCTCGCGCTACCTGTTCGTGGCGATGCACCGCAAACGCTTCGCCGAGCGCATCCTTGCAGAGCTGCGCGGTATCATCGATGAGCGCGGCGGCTCGCCCTTCTGGGAGGGCGTCGCGGGGCGCTTCTTCGGGATGAGCTTCCAGGACGCGGACTATTTCAATGCGATCAACGGCAACCAGTTCATCGCCGACCTCATGCCCAAGCACCCGGTCTATGTCGCCATGCTCAGCGAGGACGCGCGCTCGGTGATCGGCGTGCCCCATCCCACGGGCCGCGCCGCCATGCGGATGCTCGAGGACGAGGGCTTCCGCTACGAAGGCTATGTCGACATCTTCGACGGCGGCCCGACGATGATTGCCCGCACGGACAATGTCGCCACCGTCAGGAATGCCTGCGAAGCGCGGGTCACGGGGCTCGATGTCAGCGAGGGCGAGCGCGCGATCCTCGCCACCGGGCGGCTCGGCACGTTCCGCGCCTGCTTCGGCGCGCGGGTGCTCGACGGCGAGGGTGGCATCGCGATCGATTCCGCGAGCGCGGACCTGCTCGACGTGTGCGAGGACGACATGGTGTGGAGCGTGGCGCGATGAGCCTGACCGAAATCAACTTCGACGGGATCGTCGGCCCCTCGCACAATTACGCCGGCCTCAGCCTCGGCAACATCGCCAGCGCGAGTCACGCGGGCGATCCCTCCTACCCGCGTGCGGCGGCGCTGCAGGGGGTGGAGAAGATGCGCGGCAACCTCGCCCGATTGGGCGTGCAGGGCTTCCTCCTGCCGCTGCCCCGCCCCAATCTTGCCTTGCGCGATGCGTTGGCCTTGGACGGAACCGAGCCGCCGCAATTGCGCGCAGCGGCGTGGTCGGCCTCTTCGATGTGGACCGCCAATGCGGCGACCGTATCGCCCGCCCCCGACACAGCCGACGGGCGCTGCCATCTGACTGCGGCTAACCTCGTCACCATGCTCCACCGCGCGCAGGAATGGCCCGACACGAAACGCCAGCTTCAGATCGCGTTCGCCGACACCCGCCACTTCGCGGTGCATGACGCCGTGCCCCCGACATTTGGTGATGAGGGCGCGGCCAATCACATGCGGCTGTGCGAGAGCCACGATGCCCCTGGCGTCGAGGCGTTCGTCTACGGGAGGCCCGGTGGCCGCTTCCCCGCGCGCCAGCATGAGCAGGCGAGCCGTATCGTCGCCCGCCGTCACGGGCTCTCGCCTGAGCGGACCCTGTTCATCGAGCAGAACCCCGAGGCGATCGCGGCGGGCGCCTTCCACAATGACGTGGTGGCGGTGGCGAACGGCCGGGTGCTGTTCACCCACGACATGGCCTTCGCCGATCAGCAGGGCGCCTATGAGAGGATCCGCAAGGCTTTCCCCGCGCTCGAGGTCGTCGAAGTGCCCTCGTCTGCCGTCACCTTGCAGGAGGCGATCCGCACCTACCTGTTCAATGCGCAGCTGCTCACCCTGCCCGATGGCAGCATGGCGCTGATCGTGCCGGAGGAATGTCGCGAGAGCCCTGCGGTGTGGGGTTGGGTCGAGGCGATGCTCGCCACAAACGGCCCGATCCGGCAGGTTATTCCCGTCGATGTGCGCCAGTCGATGGCCAATGGGGGCGGCCCGGCCTGCCTGCGCCTGCGCGTGGTGTGCGACCCTGCCACGGTCGATCCGCGCTTCCTTCTCGAGGAGGCGAAAGCCGACCAAATCGCGCGTGTCATCGCGGCACACTGGCCCGAACAGATCGATCCGGTTGATCTTGCATCGGAAAATCTGGCGGCGAGCGTTATCGCCGCGCGCCGCGCCTTGCTCGAAGCGCTCGATCTGGAACAGCTTGGTTAACGCGTTTGGCAACTCGCCCCCGGCGGGCGTAAGGTTACTCCAATGTTAAAGCGACTCAGCCACCGGGTCGTGATAAGTTCGGGGAAGCCATGCTGCGCAAGCTCGGAAGGCTGTTCGTGATCAAGACGCGCATCGAGGCGTTCATGATCATCTATGCCCTGGCGCTCGGGTCGACGATGCGGGGGATCGTGTATCTTCACGACTATCCCGGCTTCGGCGGCAAGCTGCTGTTCCTCGCGACCACGGGCGCTGTGTTCCTCGCCGGCGCCAAGATCCTCGATTGCCTGAAGCTCGAGCAGGAAGTGACAGAGCTGCGCGCGCGGGTCTGCGCTGATTAACCTGCTGAAAGGTGGGGGTTTCTGTTGCTACGTACCCCCGGACGCCCGGTATCCGATTCTGTTGCCCGGTTCGGTCCGACCGCGCTTTTTAGCCTAGTAAAAGAAGGGCGTTAGCCCATCAATTACGCAGCGATTGCGAGTGCTTCGTTATCGTTGGCACTTATGGTTTTTGAGCCTTATGCGGGTTACTCAGCCCG
>JAIYAM010000010.1 GCA_027489065.1 Erythrobacteraceae bacterium
TAGGCGCGCTTCCGCTCTTCCTTAGACCGCTTGGAAGAGTTGCTCCCCGATAGCTCAGCGGTAGAGTAGGTGACTGTTAATCACTTGGCCGTAGGTTCGAATCCTACTCGGGGAGCCATTAATTCCAGTTCATTGCCGTGAATAGGTGATCCTGGTGCTCCAAGGCGCCGGCACAGCCTCGCCGTTTTGATCGAGGGCAGGAGTAAAGCGGGCATGCGCGATCAAGCCGCTGCACGCAGCATTGTCTAGAACGGCATGGCCGCTTGAACCGGTCACGACGCAGTCCGCCGCCCGCCCCTCAGCCGTCACCGTCACTCTCAAAGCGACCGTGCCTTCCAAAGCGTCACCCGATGCCGCGGCCGACATGACGTGCAGGATCTTGCGAGCCCACTTCGCCTGATTGGTGGGCTCGACCCTTCTGGACGGAGCTGCGGCAGGTTGGGGATCGGCTTTAGCAGTTGCGGCGGCTTCCTGCGCACCGGCCGCCACGCCGAAGGTTGGCAGGCTGGCGAGCATGGCCGAGCAAGCCCAAGCGATCATCCGGTTCATGAGCATTTCCAATTTCGGGCTTACGCCGATGCAGTTAGCATAGCATCACCCACGAAAGACAGGCGTGGTTCGATCGCCCCGAAGTGCCTCTGCTTCAAGGCTCCGTCACCTTGCGCCTGCGTCGCTAGTCCTCGAACGGGAACGGCTCACGGGGACCGAGGTCTTCCTCCGATACCGGCGGGCGTGCCGCATTCCGGCTGAGCCGGGCGTAGAGCGATTTCGTCACCAGGGACTGGACAGTCGCCGACTGCAGCGGCGTGGCGAAGCACAACCCGGCTTTGCCGTCCGACGCCCAGATCACATAGGCGCTGAGCATTTCGAGACCGGTAATCTTGATGCCGTGCATTCGTTCCAGCACCAGATCCTCGCCGGACAGGATCCGGACCATGCATCCCTCTTCCGAGATGTTGGTGATCTTGGCCACATATGACTGGCCGGCCGAGTCCGTGAGGTCGGCATCGAGTTCGACCCCGCGCCGGAAGGACCATCTTCTGTCCTTCTCCATCTCGTTATCGTTCGCGCTCATGGGGCTATGCGTCGGGCTCGGTCGGTTTACGCACCTGCGAGCGGCGGTCATTGCCCGATCGCCTTTCCCCGCGCCTGCGGTCCTCGCCGTCAAACGGAAGCTGCGCCTTGCGGCGATCCGATTTTCTGCGGTCTGCGTCGATTTCCATATGCCCCCTGCTGGTGCTCAGGCGGACAAATTGTCGGATTTGCCATCGCAGGTCGCTTAAACAGGATAGGTTTTTGCGGCTGTAGGTTCGCCGACGCCTAGATGCCGGTGAGCAGTCGCACGCCGACAACCGCCACCAGCAGCGCGGTCATCCAACGGATGTACTTGGGCGGAAGCAGGCGCGCCGCGAGCAAGCTGCCGATCTGGCCACCGATCACCACGGCAACCAGCAAGGGCAAGGCCGCGCCCAGCGCCTGCCCGAGAAGCCCGGGTCCGTTCTTGAGCATCTGCCCGGCAAGGCCGAACAGCGAATTCACGAGGATGAACAGGCTCGCAGTTGCGGCTATTCCGCGCGGGGCCTGCCAGCGCACGAGGTGGAGGAGCGGCGCGAGGAAGATGCCCCCGCCGATTCCCACCAGCCCCGCGAAATAGCCGAGCGGGGCGGCGGTGAGCGGCATGAACCGGGCGAACCGCGTGGGTTCGTCCCCGCTACCTTCGGCACCTTTCTCGCGCACCGGGATCAGCATGGTAAGCGCGGTCAGCACGAGGCTCGCCCCCAGCAGGGTGAGGAAGGTCGCCTCCTTAATCGGGGTCAGCCCGCCAAGGAAGCTCGCAGGCGCGCCCAGTGCGACGATCACCAGCGCCTTCTTCCAAGGGGTGATTCCAGCGCGGGCGAAGCGGATGCTCGACCCGGTCACCACCACGATGTTGCAGGCGAGGCTAACCAGCGGCAGCAGGCGATAATCGAGCCCCGAAAGCGCCAGCAGCGCGGAATAGGTCGACCCTCCCCCGAAACCGACGCTGGCATAGAGCAGCGCGGTGACGAGAAAGGCGACCGCCAGCACTGCCGGAACCGCCCCGATCATCATCGCTCAACCCCCCGTGGAAGCGATCAGGCGATCGTGCGCGGGCTGAGGGCGCCGTGGCAATGCTTGTACTTGTTGCCGCTGCCGCAGGGGCAAACAGCGTTACGGCTCAGGCCGAGATTGGCGTAAGGATCGCTTCCCGCCTCGGCCGCGCCGGGGCCGACCTCAGCCATCGGCGAGCCCGCCAGCGAGCCGAACAGTTCGGGGCGCAATGCCGAACCGTCACCGTCCGCCGAATCGTCCATGCCGGTGAGCGGATCAATATGTCCCGTCAGGAAGTCGGGGAGCTCAGGCAGGCTGTCCATCTGCGGCGGCTCGATGCGCAACTCGGCGCGGAACAGGATCTTGGTGACCTCTTCGCGCAGCGCATCGAGCATGGACTCGAACAAGGCGAAGGCTTCCTGCTTGTACTCGTTGATCGGCTGCTTCTGCGCCATGCCGCGCATCCAGATCACCTGGCGCAGAGCATCGAGGGTCGAAAGGTGCTCCTTCCAGTGATGGTCGAGCTGGCGCAGCAGCACGTCCTTTTCGACGATCCGCCAGATCGCCGGGTCCGAAGCGGTGATCTTTTCCTCCATCATGCCGTCGGTCAGCGCGCGCAGCTTCTCCTCGAGGATTTCGGGCTCGACCTCGTCTTCGGCGAGCCATGCATCGAAGGGCGGCTCGATGCCGAAGATCTCCTCGGTGCGGGCCTTAAGACCGGCGATGTCCCACTGCTCGGGATAGGAGCCCGGGGGGCACGCGGCGCCGACCATGGCGTTGATCGTGTCGTGGCGCATGTCGAGAACGACGTCATCGACCGCCTCGCTGTCCATGATCTCGGCGCGCTGTTCGTAGACCACCTTGCGCTGGTCGTTCATCACGTCGTCGTACTGCACGACCTGCTTGCGCATGTCGTAGTTGCGCGCCTCGACCTTCTTCTGCGCAGTCTCGATGGCCTTCGACAGCCACTTCGAACCGATCGCCTCGCCGTCAGCGAGGTTGGAGTTCATCATCTTCGAGAACAGCGTGTCGGGCCCGAAGATGCGCAGCAGGTCATCCTCGAGACACAGGTAGAAGCGCGACAGGCCGGGGTCGCCCTGACGGCCCGAACGGCCGCGCAGCTGGTTGTCGATCCGGCGGGATTCGTGACGTTCGGTGCCGAGCACGAACAAGCCGCCAGCAGCGCGCACGCGGTCCTTTTCTTCGGCGACCTCGGCCTTGATGCGGGCGATTGCCGCATCGCGCTCGGGACCTTCGGGCATGTCGGCGAGCTCGTCGTTGATGCGGAAGTCGACATTGCCGCCGAGCTGGATGTCGGTGCCGCGCCCGGCCATGTTGGTGGCAATCGTCACTGCGCCATAACGGCCCGCCTGGGCAACGATATGGGCTTCCTGTTCGTGGAAGCGGGCGTTGAGGACGGCGTGCTTGACGCCTTCCTTGTCGAGATATTCGCTGAGCAGTTCCGACTTCTCAATCGACACTGTGCCGACCAGCACCGGCTGGCCGATCTCCTGCTTCTCCTTGATCGCCTTGGCGATGGCCTGGAACTTGTCGGCGGTGTTCTTGTAGAACTCGTCGTCATTGTCGATGCGCGCGACTGGAAGGTTGGTCGGAATTTCGACCACGCCGACCTTGTAGATGTCCCAGAACTCGGCCGCTTCGGTCGCGGCAGTGCCGGTCATGCCGGACAGCTTGGGATACATACGGAAGTAGTTCTGGAAGGTGATCGAGGCGAGCGTCTGGTTCTCGGGCTCGATCTTGACGCCCTCCTTGGCCTCGACCGCCTGGTGCAATCCGTTCGACCAGCGCCGCCCGTCCATCATGCGGCCGGTGAACTCGTCGATGATGATGATCTTGTCGTCCTTGACGATGTAGTCGGTGTCGCGCTTGCGGCCGAAATTCGCGACCAGCGCCTGATCGAGGTGGTGGACGACCTGCGTGTTCTCGACGTCGTAAAGGTTGGTGGTGGCGAGCAGGCCCTTTTCGAGCAACAGCTGTTCGACGCCCTCGAGGCCCTCCTCGGTGAGCTGCACGCGCTTCACCTTCTCGTCGATGTCGAGCCATTCGACCGGGATCTCGCGCGCCACGAGATCGAGCGCGACGTAGAGGTCGGACTTGTCCTCGGTCGGCCCGGAGATGATCAGCGGGGTGCGCGCCTCGTCGATCAGGATCGAATCCACCTCGTCGACGATCGCGAAGTTGAACGGCCGCTGCGCCATGGCACTGCGTTCGTGCTTCATGTTGTCGCGCAGGTAATCGAAGCCGAATTCGTTATTGGTGCCGTAGGTGATGTCGGCGTTGTAGGCGTCGCGCTTGTACTCCTCGGGCATGTTGGGAACGATCACGCCCACACTCAGCCCGAGCCAGTTGTACAGCCGCCCCATCTCCGCAGCATCGCGCCGCGCAAGGTAATCGTTGACGGTCACGACGTGGACGCCCTTGCCCTCGAGCGCGTTGAGATAGACCGCGAGCGTCGCCATCAGGGTCTTGCCCTCGCCGGTGCGCATTTCCGCGATCTCGCCGCGGTGGAGCACAAGGCCGCCGATCAGCTGGACATCGAAGTGGCGCATCCCGAACACGCGGACGGAAGCCTCGCGCACCGTGGCGAAGGCTTCGGGGAGAATGTCGTCGAGGCTCGAACCGGCATCGATCAGCCCGCGCAGCTTGGCGGTCTGGCCCTGCAGTTCCTCATCAGAGAGCGCCTGGATCTGCGGTTCGAGCGCATTGATCTGCGCGACGACCTTGCGCGCGGCCTTGATGTAACGGTCATTGGCGGAGCCGAAGACGGACTTGACGATGGTGTTGAGCATGGAAAGGGCAACCTTGGATGGGGCAGCGGCCCGTCAAGGGGCCAGCGAACAGCTTATGGGAATGGCACGCGCGGCACTCAGGCCGGCGCGCGCAAGAACACGATCGGAAATGTCGAAAGGCGCCTATTCGTAGGCGCGTTCGATTCCCATCAGCACCGGCAGTCGCAGCACGCGCGGGGCGGCAGGCGGCGGGCACGGCGTCTCGGCCGCGCGGGTGGCGCTGATCGTGGAGGGTGCGGGCTGGATGGCGACGCTTTCGCTCTTGTGCGCCTCGTCCCCGCTCGCCGCAGCGATGCTGGAGGAGCAAGCCAGTGCCTCGGCCAATGACGCCTGCGCCGTGCCGCCCAGAGCGACAAGGCCGGTAAGCAGGGCCAGAAGGGCAAGGAAACGCCGGGTCATCACACGTCCAGATAGAGATTCTGCGTCAATTCGTCCACAAGCATAGTGCGAATAGCTGTGCGAGAGCTTAATCGTCGGACTTGAGGGCTGCACCAGCAAAGCGCCAAAGCGCGCGATTGCAGGCCATTGATTTGGCCATTACGGGCCTTGAGCCATGCAGATCGACCCCTCGCCCCTCGCCCGCCCCTTCCCCGCCATGCCGCCGATCGCGGGCGTCACGCTGCGCGTCGCACGGGCGCGTTACAAGACGTGGGACCGCTGCGACCTGACCTTTGCCGAGCTTGCGGAAGGCACCAGTGTGGCGGGCGTCTTCACCAAGAGCGCCTGCGCCTCTTCCGAGGTGGAACTCGGGCGCGAGGCGGTGCGGCATGGCCGCGCGCGGGCGCTAATCGTCAATGCGGGCAACTCCAACGCCTTCACCGGATGGCGCGGCCGCGCCGCGGTGGAGGCGATCCGCGCGCAGGTTTCCGAGGCGCTGTCTTGCGGGCCCGACGAGGTATTCGTGTCCTCCACCGGCGTGATCGGCGTGCCGCTCCCGGTCGACAAGGCTCGTGCCGGGATCGAGGCCGCACTGGTGGCCGCGCCCTGTGGCTGGGAGGAGGCCACGAACGCAATCGGCACCACCGACACCTTTGCCAAGGGCGCAGGCGCTTCGGCAATGATCGCAAGCACACGCGTGGAGCTTGCCGGGATCATCAAGGGCTCCGGCATGATTGCCCCGGACATGGCGACGATGCTCGGCTACATCTTCACCGACGCCGACGTTGCCCCTGCCTTCCTCCAGGAGGCGCTGGAGCGCGCCAACGCCGCGACCTTCTCGTGCATCACGGTGGACGGCGACACCTCGACCAGCGACACGGTGCTGGTCTTCGCCACAGGCAAGGCGGGCAATGACCGGATCGCAAGCTGGGACAGCCCGGGCGCGGACGCCTTCGCTGCCGCCCTTGCCGATGTGTGCCGCGAGCTTGCGCAACTGGTGGTGCGCGACGGGGAAGGCGCGCGCAAGTTCGTCACGATCCGTGTGAGCGGTGCGGCAAGCGACGACAGCGCCCGCCGCATAGGCCTCGCCATCGCCAACTCGCCCTTGGTCAAGACCGCCATCGCCGGCGAGGACGCAAACTGGGGCCGCGTCGTCATGGCGGTCGGCAAGGCTGGCGAGCCAGCGGACCGTGACAAGCTCTCGATCGCCTTCGGCGGCATCTGGACCGCCCGCGAGGGCGTTCCGGTGGACGACTATGACGAGGCTCCCGTCGCAGCCCATCTCAGGGGTGACGAGGTCGACATCGCGGTCGACCTCGGCCTTGCAGAGGGTCGCGCCACCGTGTGGACCTGCGATCTGACCCACGGCTACATCGCGATCAACGCGGATTACCGCTCGTGAGCCTGTCCGCACTCGACGCCGAAATCCGCGACCTCATGCGCTTTGCCGCGCAGAAATCGATGCTGCCGCGCTTCCGCAACCTCGCCGCCGGCGAGGTGGAGATGAAGGGCGCCGACGATCCGGTCACCATCGTCGACCGCGAGATCGAAGCCTTCCTCACCGAGGCGCTGACCAGGCTCGCGCCCGGCGTTGCCGTGGTCGGCGAGGAGGCGGTCCATGCCGACAAGGCAGTGCTCGATCACCTCTCGGGCCAATGCTGGATCATCGATCCGCTCGACGGCACGGCCAACTTTGCGGAAGGCAAGGAGCCCTTCGGGATCATCATTGCGCTTGCCGACGCAGGCGAGGCGGTCGCGGGGTGGATCTACGATCCGAACAAGGACCGCTTCTGCCACGCCCGCCGCGGCGAAGGCGCCTTCGTGAATGGCGAGCGGATCGCGGCGCGCACCACCGGCCAGCAGCCGCCCGTGACGGCGGTGAGCCGCATCTTCCTGACCCCCGAGCAGTCGGCGATGGTCGATGCGAAGCTCGCAGATCACTACACGCTGGTCGACATCCCGCGCTGCGCCGCCGAGCAATACCCGCGCCTCGCGCTGGGCAAGAACGACATCTCGAGCTTCAAGCGCACCCTCGTCTGGGATCATGCCGCGGGCGTGTTGTGGCTGAACGAGGCGGGCGGCAAGGCGGCGCGGCTCGACGGCACCGCCTACCGGGTGGACCAGCACGACGCGCCCGGCCTGGTCGGGGCCTCAAGCCCTGCGATCTGGGACGAATTCGTCGCGCGGGTCCTGGCCTGAGGCTTACAGCTCGCTTTCGAGCCAGGCCTTGAGCTGGCTCTTGGGCGCCGCACCGAGCTTCCTCGCCACCACTTCGCCGTTCTTGAAGAGCAGCATCAGCGGGATCGACTGCACGCCCATTTGTGCAGCAATATCCGTGTTTTCCATGATGTCGATCTTCGCGATCTTGACCTGGCCGGCGAGTTCGTCGCTGATCTCTTCAAGCGCGGGCGCGATCATCTTGCACGGCCCGCACCAGTCGGCCCAGAAGTCCACCAGCACGGGGGTGTCGCTGTCCAGAACGTCGCCCTGGAAGCTCGCATCGGTCACGTTGACGGTCGCCATCTCTATCTCCTTTGCCGGCGACCATAGGGGTGCCGGTCATGCCAATGCAATCTAGTGCGCGCGGCTTTTCACTCAATACGGGGGAGTGACAAGGATTGCTGCGGGGCCTGCAACGCGATCTTGTGGGGGTCTAGAGCCACCCTGGGGAGGTCGAACAGCACCGGAGCATGGGTGTAAAGCACCCCTGCGCGTACCTGACGGCCCGGATAGATCGCCTCGAGCGCAGCCACGTAGGCGGCCATCTGGCGCATGGTGGCAAGCGGAATGTCGGCCGCGCTGGCAGGCGGTCGGCGCGTCGTCTTGAAGTCGATGATCGTGATCCGGCCTTCCTCGATCAGCAAGCGGTCCGCCGTCCCCGCCACCACCACGCCATCGACCGTCGCGGCGAGCGGCACTTCGGCGAGCGCATCGGGGGAGAAGATCGCGGCGAAATCCGGGTGATCGATCACGGCCAGCGCCGCAGCGAGCATTTCCTCGCGCAGGTCCTCGCCCAGATCGCCCGCCTGCCGCGCGAGCCAGCGCCGCGCCGCCTCCTCGCGCTCGGCTGGGGGCACGTCGGGCAGGCGCTCGAGCAGGGCGTGGATCATCACACCCCGCCGCGCCGCGTGGCGTGCGGCTTCGGGCGGGAGCGGCGGTTCGCTTCCCTTGTCCTCACCCGCAGAGGACGGCGCGAGCGGGCGCGGGGGGCGCGGTTCGGGTCCGATCGGGGTGATCGCCCAGGGCGGCAGAACGAATGGCTCCTGCGCGGCTGCGGCGCTGTCCTCGGGTACCAGCGGCTCGGCCCGTTCGCCCCATTCCTTGCGCCACACCCAGACAGGGTCGGTGATCTCCTCACCCTCGAACAGCGGGGCGAGGCGCGCGTACCAGCTGTCCTCATGCGGCACGCCCTTCTTCGCCTCGTTCTTGTTCAGCGAGCCGCCGATGAACAGCGCCTCCTCCGCGCGGGTCAGGGCGACGTAGAGCAGCCGCCAGTGTTCCTGCAGCGCGGCGCGCTTCTTCGCCTCGGCAGCCTCGGCGATGCGGCCCTTCTTCTCGTCCTTGCCGAGCGGCGGAAGCGGCACCATCCGCTTGCGCGCCAGCACCTCGCCAAGGGGATTGTCCTCGAGGGCAAGGTCCCCCGGATCACCCGGCGCGCCCGTGGCATCGGCGAGGATCACGATCGGCGCCTGCAAGCCCTTCGAGCCGTGCACCGTCATCACCCGCACCTGCCCGCTTGCGGAATCGGAATCGCGCTTCAGGTCCCCCGTCCCGGCATCGAACCACGCGATGAACCCGGCAAGGCTGGGCCAGTGCTCCGCCTCGTAAGCGAAGGCGGCGTTAAGCAGTTCGTCGAGCGGATCGTTGGCCTCTGCCCCCAACCGCGCGACCAGCTTCGCCCTGCCCTGCCATGGCCCGGTGAGCACCCACGCAATCAGCGCCTGCGGGGTCTGGTAATCGGCGCGGCGGAGGAGATCGCGGAGGCGCTCGGCCGTCTCGGCGACAAAGGCAGGCGCATCCGTGCGGCGCAGGTGCTCCCACAGCCGCAAATCCCTGTCGCGCGGCACGTAGGCGAGGAGATCGTCCTGCGTCCACCCGATCAGCGGCGAGGCGAGCAGATTGGCGAGGCTGAGATCGTCCTGCGGCTGCGCGGCGAACCTCAGCGCGGCCATGACGTCCTTCACCGCCAGCGGCGCCCCCAGCCGCAGACGGTCCACCCCCGCCACCGGCACGCCGCGCGCGTAGAGCTTGGCGACGATCTGCGTTGCCAGCTCCTTCCTCTGGCGCACCAGCACCATGATGTCGCCCGGCCCGGCGTGACGATGCGTGCCCTTGGCGAGCACGAAAGGCTCCGTGCCGTTCACCCAGCGCTGCACCTGCTGCGCAATGTGCTCGGCGAGCATCGTGTCGTGACGCGCGAGCCAGCCCTGTTCGGCGTCTTCGCTCTCGTCTTCCTCGCTCTCGCTGTCGGCCTTGTCCGGCACCACCGGCGGCCACAGGGTGACGAGGCCCGGACGCTCGGCACCCTCATGCGGCGCAGGCTCACGGTCGAGCCCGAATTCGGCAAACCCCAGCATCCCGATCATGCGGTTGACGAAGTCGAGCACCACCCGCGCCGTGCGGAATGACTGGCCGAGATCGAGATCGTGCCAGCCCGGCTCGCGGCGGTTGATGCGGCTCTGGCGGATGCCCTCCTGCGCGGCGGTGATGCGCGCATGGACCCGGGCCTTGGCGGCGGCGAAGTTCTCGGGGCTCGTTCCCTGGAAACCGAAGATCGCCTGCTTGTAATCGCCCACGGTGAAGATGGTGCGCAGCTTGTCGCCGCGGGCACCCTCACCTGCAAAGAAGTCGTCGATCAGGGCCTCGACGATGTCCCACTGGCTCTGGTTGGTGTCCTGCGCCTCGTCGATGAGGATGTGGTCGAAGTGGCGGTCGAGCTTGTAGCGGATCCAGTCGGCGGCCTCGGAATTGGCGAGCAGGCTCGCGGCCTTGCGGATCAGATCGCCGAAATCGAGCAGACCTTCGCGGGCCTTGCGTGCCTCCCACTTGAGCGCGAAGGCGCGGCCAATCTCGAGCGCGGATGTGACGATCTCGGCGCAGGCGAGGAGCGAGCGGCGGTCGTCGCATTCGCGCAGCGCCTCGGCGACATTGTCTTGGCAGTCGACAAAGCGCGGCTCGTGCGCGGTGGCATGGCGCAGGTTGCCGTTGGGCAGGAGCTTGGCGTTGACGACGGTGCCGATCAGGCAATCTGTCGCACCAAAGCGCGCCGCGGTGTCGAGCCGCAGCCACCGCTCGATCCCCGCGATCGCGCCCTCGCCGGATGGCTTGCCCCAGGCCCGCAAGGCATCGCGGATCGTCACCAGCGCGCCGTCGGGGAAGAGTTCGGGATCAAGCGGCTGGCTCACCCAGTCCTCCCCCGCATCGGCAGGCATCCCCAGCGTCTGCCGCACCCGCGCGCCCATCGGCGATCGCCAGCTGGCCGGCCCTTCCCACAGCTCGTGCGCGTCGGCGGCGCGCATCAGCCAGCCATGCAGGGCCGACGGGTCCTTGCGGGTGGTGAATTGCTGGATGCCGTCCAGCACCCGCACGTCATGGGTGCGCTCGGCCTCCTCGAACAGCTCGGTCAGCACCTCGCGGGCGAGGAGCTCGCGGCTGCGATCATCCATGACCCGCGCTCCGGGGGCGAGGCCCGCTTCCTCGGGAAAGTTGCCGATCAGGAACTGCGCAAAGGCGTGGATCGTGTCGATCCTGAGCCCGCCGCCGGGGCAATCGAGCACGCTGGCAAAGAGGCTGCGCGCGCGGCTCTGCGTGGCGGGGTCGATATCGGCGCCGAGGTATCCGAGCTCCTTTGCGAGGCTGGTCGAGGGAAGGCGCACCCAGCGCGCGAGCACCGCGTTGATGCGGTTCGCCATCTCCGCAGCGCCTGCCTTGGTGAAGGTCAGGCAAAGGATTTGCGAGGGCGCTACATCCTCGCGCAGCAGCAGCCGGAGCACGCGCGCGGAGAGCACCTGGGTCTTGCCCGTGCCCGCCGAGGCGGAGAGCCAGACATTGTGCTCGGGATCGGCCGCCAGGCGCTGGTTGCCGGCGAGCGGATGGACGAGACCGCTCATGGGGCGCTGTCCTTGCTCTCCGGCCCGGTCATGCGCACCAGCCACTCGTCGAGCCGCATCAGCTGATCGTAATCGGTGTAACCCTTGTAGTCGGGGTTCGCACGTGCGGTGAAAGGGTCGCTGCCCTTGATGAAGCGGCGGATCGCCTCTTCGAGCTTGGCGATGTGATGGGGGAGGAAGGCGTCGGGGAGCAGACCCTTCTCTCGCGAGGAAAGCTTCATTGGGCTCTCGCGCTTGCCGAAGCCCTCGTCCTTCTTGAATGACCAGTATTCGAATTTCGTGGCGTGGCCCTGCACCACCTCGCTCGTCTTTCGATCGGTGAAGGTCCCCCGTTCCGCGATCAGGCCAAGGAGGCCCAGCTGCAGCGCATATCCGGCCTCGACCTCCTCCTTGGTCGGCACGCGGCCGGTCTTGTAGTCGACGATGGCGAGGCTCCCGTCGGCGAGGCGGTCGATGCGGTCCGCGCGGCCCTGGACCTTGACGCCCTCGAAGGTCATCGCTCCGTCGATCTCCGTCGCGAGCACTGTGCGGCCTTCTGCAACGTCATCGGCGATCCACTGCTCGAAGCGTTCAAGCCCCGCGATCAGCCGCGGCTGCCACAGCGCCCGGAACAGCGGGTGGACGCGCTCCGCCTTGAAATGCGCGGCAGCAAAGGGCGCGAGCGCCAGGCCGGGCTCGTCACGCTTGGCCCGGTGCCACTTGTCGAGAAGGTCGTGTACCAGCGTGCCGCGCAGGGCCGGATCACTGAACGGATCGTTCGCAAGCGGATCGAGCCTGCGAAGGCCAAGGATCGCCTGCGCGTAGAACTGGTAGGGATCGCCCAGCAGCCGGTCGAGCGCGGTGACCTTGATGGGCACATCGCGCAAGGACGGCCCGGGATCGGGCGCGGGGCGCGGATAATCGGGCGCAGGTGGACGCAGCCGGTCGAGATGCGGGAGCAGGTGCGGGATCGCGCGCTCGCGGTGCTCCTTGTCGAGATCGTCGCCAAGCAGCGCCTCGACGCGCAGCAGGAACCGCGAAGGCAGCGTAGGCCCCTCGGCATCGCGCAGGGAGCGGCTCAGCATCACCTGCGGCGCGCCCATCGCTCCGGCAAGGTCATGCGCGGCAAGGCCGATGCGGAATTCGGCGCCCGGAATGCCCAGCGCGCGCAGGATCGCAGGCGCGAGCAGCGCGTCGGCGCCGGGGGGCTGCGGCCAGCTGCCTTCGTTGAGGCCCCCGCAGATCACGAGGTCGGCGCGGGCCATGCGCGCCTCGAGCAGGCCATAGATGGCGACGCGCGGGTGACCGCCATAGCCGGGCCGCACCGCGACAGCCTCCATCGCATCGCGCAGCACACCGCCAAGGTCGGCGGTCTCGATCCGTGTGCCGAGCGCTTCGGCCGTTCCTCGCAGTTCCTCGACCATCTGGCCGAGCGCGCGCCCGTCCTCGCGCTCCCAAACCGCACCGTGGGCAAAGGCTTCGGCGGCGGCAGAGAGCTTGGCCAAAGCCTCGGCGAGAGCGATCTCTTTCGGCCAATCGGCGAGCAGCGCGACGAGTGCCTCGGCATCCTCCCACCACGCGGTAACCTTGGCCTTGGCGGCGGCCTTGCGCAGCGGCTCCATGCCGGGAGCGAGCGCGGGGCCGCGCAAGCTCCGGTCGAAGGCGCGCAGGCCCTTGAGCCAATCGCGCCGCGCCGCCTCATCCCACCCGCGCAGCAGCGGATGACCGAAGGCGGCGACGAGGCGCGCAGGCTCGGGGCCGTTCGCGGCGATTTCGGCGATCAGCCCGAACAGCCGGCCAGCCGGGGTCAGCGCCAGCGGACGACCGGCGGAATCGTCGGCGGCAATGTTCCAGCGCTCGAGATGCTGCACCACCCGCCGCGCAAGGCCACGGTCGGCGGTCACCACCGCGACGCGCTTTTCGGGCTGCTCCAAGGCCTGGCGCACCAGCAGAGCGATACCCTGCGCCTCCTCCTCGATCGTGGCGCTCGCCATCAGGCGCACCCCGTCGAGCCGGCGCCGGTTCGCTTCGAGCGCCTCCCACGCCCGGCTCGCCTGCGGGGGGAGGAACAGCGAGGAGATCGCGCGCGCGCGAGCCGGATCGGCGGCGGCGATCCCGCGGCGGTGCCATTGCTGCACCTCCGCGCGGTTCACGCCCATGCGATTGAGCAGGAGCTTGAGGTGGTACTGCGGATGGGTCAGCGCGTCGCCGGGCGCGAATACCGGTCCGCCCGGCTCGGCCGAAGCGCCCGCGAGGCCCAGTTCCTCCCACGCCTCATCGTCCATGGCGAGGTCGAGATCGGGGAGCACCACCGCACCCTGGGGCAATTCGGCGATCACGCGCAGCAGCCGCGCCAGCGCGGGCGAGGCGCTGGTGACGCCCACCGCGACAATCGGATTGGGCGGCGGCGCTTCCTTCCAGCGCCGTGCGGCGCGCGCGAACAGCAGGTTGCGCCGGGTCGCCGCGTCGACCTGACCCATCTCCGCGAGTTCTGCCTGCCAGCGGAGATTGACGCGGGCAAAGAGCCGGATCGAGCGCTTCCAGTGCTCGGCGAGCCCCGCCACAGAATCGAGCACCGCCTCACCCAGCAGATCGGCGACCTCCTTCTCCTCGACCAGCAGCCGGTCGATGGTCCGCGCCATCTCGCGCGCAAGGTTGAGGCGCGCGCGGCCGGGGAGCGCATCCATGCCTTCTTCCGCAGGCTCTTCGGCGACAAGGCGGTCGAGCGTCAGCCAACGGCGCACCGGATCGCAGGCCGGCGGTATGTCGCTCGCACCCAGAGGGTCGAGTGCCGCGCCCAGCTTCTCGTCTAAGTCTAGGTCGCCCACCGCGATCATCCGCGGCATCAGCAGACCGCCCTCGCCCGTTGCTCCGGCATGGCGGATGAAGGCTTCCGACAGGGTCCGCGCGGCGCGGCTCGAGGGGACCAGCAGGGTCAGGCGCGCGAGGCCGAAGCCCTCCTCACGGTAGCGCGGCACCAGCCCCGCCACCAGCGCATCGGCGAAACCGCGATGCGCGGCGATCGAATAGACGAGCGGGCCGGGCTTGCGCGGTTCAGCCACCCGTCAGCGCCTCCTCGGTGGGGCGGATCGCTTGCGGCGTGCCAACTTCGAACCATCGGCCGGTGAAGCTGAGGCCGTAGAGCCGCCCTTCGGCCATCGCCCGGTTCCAGAGGATGTTGGTCGAGAAGGCACCCTCGGGGGCGTCACGCAGCAGGCGGTGGCTGACGAGCTGGATGCCGGTGTAGATGAAGGGCGCAATCCGCCCGTCGCGGCGGCGCGAGAGGCGGCCCAGCGGGTCCATGTGGAAATCGCCCGGCCCGCGGAAATTCTCGGCACGGGCATGGGGCACCACCAGCAGCAGCGCGTCCATCGTCTCCGGGTTCCAGCGGCGAGAGAGATCGTGGAAGGCGCTTTTGGGGCCGTCGAGCCAGATATTGTCGGCGTTGAGCGCGAAGAACGGGTCGGGCAGATGCGCCTGCGCCTTGATCATCCCCCCGCCCGTCTCGAGCAGCAGCGCGCGCTCGTCCGAAACCGTGACCTGCGGCAACTTGCGGGCGAGCACATGGGCTTCGAGCGCGTCGGCGAGGTAGTGGACATTGACCACCGCCTTGGCGATCCCCGCCTCGGCAAGCCGGTCGAGCGCGTGGTCGATCAGCGCCTTGCCCGCCACGCGCACCAGCGGCTTGGGTTGGCTGGCGGTGAGGGGCCGCATGCGCTTGCCGAGCCCCGCGGCGAGGATCATCGCGGTGTCGGAGGCGAGCGGGGGGGTGCTCATGCGGCGAACGCGCCGTTCGTGGCACGCAGCTCGTCGGGAATGTTGGCGTCGAACCAGCGCGCCACCGGCTCCAGCGCCGGATGCGCCAGATCACGTTCGAGAGCGGCCCAGACGCGCGGGATCATCGCGAGATAGCGCGGCTTGCCGTCGCGCCGGTCAAGCCGTGTGAAGATGCCGACGATCTTGGCGTTCCGCTGCGCGCCCAAGGTCGCGTAGTCGGCGATGAAGTCATCGTCGTCGATGCCGGCATGGTAGGCGTAGTGGACCAGCATCGCGGTCTCCAGATCGACCGCCACATCGCGCCGTGCGTCCTGGAGAAGCGAGACCAGGTCGTAAGCCGGGTGCCCCGCGAGAGCGTCCTGGAAGTCGATCAGACCCTGAGGCGCGCTGGCCTTGCCGCCAAGCAGCATGATGTTCTCGGCATGATAGTCGCGCAGCACGGTCACGCCGGGGTTCTGCCGCGCGAGCACCGGGGCGAGCACCTGGCCCCAAGCCGCAGCATAGCCTTCGGCGTCCACCTCCAGCCCTTGCGCCGGGCACCACCATTCGGTGAGCAAAGCGGCCTCGCGCTGGTAGACCGCCATGTCATAGGGCGCGAAAGGTCCCGGCGGCAGGCGGTGGAGCGCCGCAAGCGCCTCGACGGCCGCCTCGTAGGCGGCGCGCTCGTCACCCGGATGAAGGTCGAGCCAGTCGCGCATCCGGTCGTCGCCGAAATCCTCGGTCAGCACCCAGCCCTCGGCGGCATCCTCGGCGAGTATTGCCGGACCGCGCATGTCATGATCGTTCAGCCAGCGCGCGACATGGAGGAACGGCGCGGGGTCTTCGTGCGGCGGAGGGGCGTGCATCAGCATCGCGGTTTCGCCGCTTGCCCGCGCAAGGCGGAAATAGCGGCGGAAGGAGGCGTCACCCGGCAGCGGATCGACCGCGGCGTCTGACCATCCGGCGCGGGACACAAATTTGGCAAGACCTTGAGGCAGCTGGCTCATGGCATGCGCCCTACCCAATCCGCCCCGCCCCGGGCAATCGCAATCCGCCCGCCTTCCCCGCTTTCTCCCACGGGCTCGATAGCGATGGAGAGGCAGCCCGGCTCATGGTCGAAGCCACCGGCGTGATCGGGCCATTCCGCGAGCAGCACCGCGCCGTCGCGGTAATCGTCCAAACCGATTTCGGCGAGTTCGGACGGGTCGGCAAGCCGGTAGAAATCGGCGTGGACCGCCGGCAGCCGGAGCGGCGGCGAATCGTAGGTCTCGATGATCGTGAAGGTCGGTGACGGAACTTCGCCGGCGTGACCGAGGCTGGCGAGGATCGCGCGGGCAAGCGTTGTCTTGCCCGCTCCGAGCCCTCCGGTGAGCGCAACGACGTCGCCTGCTTCCAGCCGCTCGGCGATGCGCGCGCCGTAGCTCGCCATTGCGGCAAGATCGGGCAGGGCCTCGCGCGTCTCGTTCACGGCAGGCGAATCGTCGCGGTGGTGCCCGCGCCCTTGCGGCTGTCGATCTCCAGCGTCCCGTCATGCGCGGCGATCAGCTGGCGGGCGAGCGGAATGCCGAGACCGGTGCGTCGTTCGGGTGCACCTGCGCCGCCCGGCTTCAACCCGCCTTGGGCCCGCGCGAGTTCCTGCGAGCTCATGCCTCGACCATTGTCGGCAATCCGGATTTCGGTGCCCCAATCGGCCCCTTCGGGTGCGCGCTTGATCTCGATGACGATCCGTCCTCCCTCCTGCGTGTGGGTGACGGCATTGTCGATAAGGTTGCCCAGCGCCCGGCTCATCTGGCGCGGGTCCGCCTCGATCACCCGGCCCCTGCGCCCCTTGAGGTCGAGGCTCAGGCCGGCCTCGATGATCGCTCCCTCGCGCTCGCGCACCAGCGTGGTGAGGAAATCGAGCACATCGAGGCGCTCCTTGCGGATCGGCAGCAGCCCCGCCTCGCTCTGCGAGAGGTCGAGGACGTTCTCGACCTGCTCGGTCAGACGCTCGACCGCGGCGAGGATCGCATCGACATATTCGGCTGCCGCTGCCGGATCGCTCGCAGCGCCGCTCTTCAGCAACTCAGCATATCCGCCGATCGTGGTGAGCGGGGTGCGGAATTCGTAGGACATGTTGGCGAGGAAGCGCGCCTTGACGGCGTCCGCCTCCTCCAGTGCCTCTGCCCGTTCGCGCAGGGCCTGTTCGGCCTTTTGCGAGGCCGTAATGTCGAGCACGGTGAGGAGGCCATTGCCATCGGGCAGCGGTATGCCGGCAAAGCGCAAGGTGCGCCCGTCGGCAAGCTCGACCTGCCCGCCCTTCTCGCGTCGGTCGAGCGTCGCCGCGCGCACCGCCGCGCCAATCAGGCTCGCTTCCTCGGGATCGACGAGGTTGCGCCCGATCGCGCTGAGCAGCTCGTCGGCGCTGGGGTGACGGTCAAGGATATCGGTGCTGAGCCCCCAGGTGCCCGCGAAACTGCGGTTCCAGAGCTGCACCGATCCATCGGGCGCGAAGATCGCCAGCGCCTCAAAGAGGCTGTCGAGCGTGGCGGTGCGGGTGCGCAGCAGGGTGTCGCGCACAGCGGAGAGCGCGAGGCTTTCGGTGCGGTCCTCGGTGATGAGGACAAGGCCGCCGTCGGGCATCGGCTGGGCCACGACCCGCAGGTGCGTCCCGCCGGGCAGCGGCCAGGCTTCCTCGAGCGATTCGCGCATCCCGAACCACGCAGTGCGCTCGCGCCGCCATTCCGGGAAGTCGCGCACCTCCGGCGTGCGCCCGCGTTCGCGCGCTTCGGCGAGGAATCGCTCAAAGGGCGTGTGCGCCTCGATCGCGTCGTCGGTGAGCGAGAACAGCCGCCGAAAGGGCCGGTTGGCGAAGGTCAGGCGCTCCTCGTCGTCGAACAGCGCGACGCCGACCGAGAGCTGGTCGAGCAGAGCGCGCTGGGCGTCGCGGAAGGCCCGGAACTCGCGCTCGACCTGCTGCTGCTCCTCGATGTCGATGGCGTAGCCTGCGACGCCCTCGTGCCCGAGCGGGAGATCGCTGACCCGCAGCGTGCGCCGCGCGCCGTGGATAGTGGAGGCGACGATCCGTTCCGAGGCGTTCTGGCTTTCGAGGCTGGCCCGCGCGATGTCGCCAGGGGAGCGGCCCTCTTCGGTCTCGAGCAGCTCGATCTGGCCCTGCACCACCTCGGCGGCGCTGGTCGCGCCCACGGCATCGACATAGGCCTGGTTGACGAGCTGGAGCTTGAGCTCATCATCGCGGAACCACATCGGCATCGGTGCGGCTTCGATCAGGCCCACGAGCGCGGCAAAATCCCCTGTGGCGCGCGAGGCGGCTGCCCGAAGCCGGGCCATTTCGGCATGGCTCTCGGTGAAGTCGAAGATCCACACCAGTGCCGCCCCGCCCGGCGAGACCTGCGGATCTGCGAGCGTCCCGTAAAGCGCGAGGCTGCGCTGCGAGCCGGGCAGGTTGATCGCCATGCGGAACGGTGCGGCAGATTTCTGGGTGGTCTGGATTCTCGTCCAAAGCTGGTCAAGCTGGCCCTGCGCAAGCCCGCCCGCCTTGGGCTGACCCGGCGTGGCGGCGAGTTCGGAGAGGTACTTGGGCATGGCCCCGAGCCCGAGCATCCGGGCAAGCTTGTCCGATGCCTCGATCCGCCCATCGACCCGCACCAGCAGCGGCAGCGCCGGAGCAACGTCGAGCAAGGTCTGCATGCGCTTCAGGCTGGTACGCATCGCCTTGGCGCGCTTCACGCTCTGGTTCGCGCGCAGGACGACGATCGCCGCCCCCACCGCCCAAGCGGCGAGGACGAGCGCGATCAGCACCAGCGAGAGAGGCGTCACGTCCATTGGCTAACCGCTATGCGCGGCAGCGCGCAAGCGCAACGGTGATCGATCCGCCCGCCCCCAGCCCCGTGTTGATGCGGGGTGGAGCGGGCGGTTTTGCACGATCAGATGCGCTAATCAGTAGCGGTAATGGTCGGGCTTGAACGGGCCCGCCTGCGGCACGCCGATGTAGCTTGCCTGCTTGTTGCTGAGCTGGGTCAGCTTCACGCCGAGCTTTTCGAGGTGCAGCGCGGCGACCTTCTCGTCGAGGTGCTTGGGGAGAACGTAGACGTCGTTCTGGTACTCTTCCGCCTTGGTGAAGAGCTCGATCTGCGCGAGGGTCTGGTTGGTGAAGCTCGCGCTCATCACGAAGCTCGGGTGGCCGGTGGCACAGCCGAGATTCACGAGGCGCCCCTTGGCGAGGATGATGATCGACTTGCCGTCCGGGAAGGTGACGAGATCGGTGCCTTCCTTGATTTCCTTCCAGTTGTAGTTGGAAAGCGCGGCAATCTGGATCTCGCTGTCGAAGTGGCCGATGTTGCAGACGATCGCCATCGGCTTCATGTTCATCATGTGATCGGCGGTGATCACGTCCTCGTTGCCCGTGGCGGTGACGAAGATGTCGGCGCGCTGCACGGCGTCTTCCATGGTGACGACCTCGAAGCCGTCCATCGCGGCCTGCAGGGCGCAGATCGGATCGATCTCGGTGACCATGACGCGGGCGCCGCCGTCACGCAGCGAAGCGGCCGAGCCCTTGCCGACATCGCCGTAACCGGCAACGCAGGCGACCTTGCCGGCGAGCATCACGTCAGTGGCGCGACGGATCGCGTCGACCAGCGATTCCTTGCAACCGTAGAGGTTGTCGAATTTCGACTTGGTCACCGAATCGTTCACATTGATCGCCGGGAAGGGAAGCTTGCCCTGCTTGGCGATCTGGTAAAGGCGCATCACGCCCGTGGTGGTCTCTTCCGAGACGCCCTTGATGGCCTTCACCGTCTTGGTGAGGTAGCCGGGCTTGGCAGCGACGAAGGCCTTGAGGGCGCGCTGGAATTCGACTTCCTCGTCGTTCGTCGGCTTGCCCATTTCTTCACCCGCTTCGAGGCGTGCGCCCCACAGAGCGAACATGGTGGCATCGCCGCCATCGTCGAGGATCATGTTGCAGGTGAGGTCGGGATCGGCTTCCGAAGCCCAATCGAAGATGCGACCCACGTAGTCCCAATACTCTGCCAGCGTCTCGCCCTTGATGGCGAACACCGGAATGCCGCTCGCGGCGATCGCGGCGGCGGCGTGGTCCTGGGTCGAGAAGATGTTGCAGGTCGCCCAGCGCACTTCGGCGCCGAGCGCCACGAGGGTCTCGATCAGCACCGCGGTCTGGATGGTCATGTGCAGCGAGCCGGTGATGCGCGCGCCCTTGAGCGGCTGGGCCGCGCCATACTCTTCGCGCAGCGCCATCAGGCCGGGCATCTCGGTCTCGGCGATCATGATCTCGTCACGGCCGAAGGGGGCCAGCGCGATGTCCTTGATGACGTATTCTTGGGTCGGGGTGCCGGCTTGTTGGGGGGCGAGGGTGGCCATGGTCTTGTCTCCTATGCGCAGATACGCACCCGCAAGGGCGGGTCTGCTTAAGCGCCTGCCCCTAGCCTCAGTCGGGCCGCGAGGCAAATATAAACGTATCTTTATATGTCTATTTGTTGCCCCTCTGAGATGACCCGTTATAGAAGCCTCCGGACACTTCCACCCACAAGGATGCACGACACATGACCATCTCCGTTGGCGACACAATTCCCGAAGTCACTCTCGTCAAGGCGACGCCGGAAGGCCCGCAGGCGATCAAGTCTTCCGAGTATTTCGCCGGCAAGAAGGTTGCACTGTTCTCCGTTCCCGGCGCCTTCACCCCGACCTGCTCGGCCAAGCACTTGCCGGGCTTCGTCGAGAAGGCCGAGGATCTCAAGGCCAAGGGCATCGACGAGATCGTCGGCACCGCAGTGAATGACGCCTTCGTGATGGGCGCCTGGAACAAGGCGCAGGGATCGGACGACATCACCATGCTGGCTGACGGCAACGCCGATTTCGTCAAGGCGATCGGCCTCACCATGGACGGCTCGGGCTTCGGCATGGGCACCCGCGGCCAGCGCTTCTCGATGGTCATCAATGACGGCGTGGTCGAACAGATCAACGTCGAAGAGCCGGGCGACTTCCGGGTTTCGAGCGCGGATCACCTGCTCGGTCAGCTCTGAAGCATTATCTGCACGTGACGTCGAAGGGGGCTCGTTCCACGCGGAACGGGCCCCTTTCCTTTGACGGCCTCAACCCAGACGCAAGGTGATCGCGGGCGATTCGCGCCGGCGCATCTCGAACACGACAGCAAGATACAGGATCACCGCCCCGCCCTCGAGCGCTTCCTCGAGCGTCGCGAGCACGCGGTAACGACCGCTGTGCAGGACCTCGTCCGAGGCTGCACCGATCGCGCCGGCCAGCATCTCCATGCCGATCGCACCGGACAGGAACAGCGCCGCCGACAGCAACAGTAACGCACGCAGGCCTGGCGGGAATGCGCGGATGAACGGAATGAACGCAAGCAGACCCAGGCCCGAGAGGATGCCGGCCGGAATGATCCAAGCGAAATGGAAGGCACCGCTGGTCCCGAGCCCGCTGGTCAGGCGTCCCGACAGCGCCTCGTGCACCGAACAAGCCTCATCCGCGGACAGCAGCAGGAACACCGCGGCCAGCAACATCCAATGGATGCGCAAGGGATCGCCCGCCGCCTTGCGTTCCAAGGCGACAAGCCCGGTCAGAAGTGCCGCTGCCGCCAACAACAGCACCGAAAACCAGGTGTAGAAACTGCTCTCGACCTCCACGTCCAGCATCCACACCCTGTCCCCCACAAGGCCAAGGGCGGCGGCGATATCCTGCCCCGAGCTCAGTGCCAGCAGGAAGGCCCACGCGACGAGCAGGGGCCGGATTGGATGGGCAAGAGCAAGCTCCCTTTGCTCGGCACGGGGAGAGGCACCGCGTGCCGATCGGGATGCATGAAGGGTTGCCATGCCCCTTTGTTACGGTTCCGTGACAGAACGGGAGCAACCTGGATGAGGATTTGGCGTCCGGCCGCGAAACTTCGCACCATGCGCGGCGGACTTGCGATCACCCGTCGGAAGCGAAAGGGGGCGCCCCTTGCGAGGCACCCCCTGTCTTGTAATCACGGTCTTGCCATAGAGCGCGGCGGTTCAGCCGCGGGTGGTGGCGGTGTCCGCTTCGGCCACGAGCGTGGCTCTGTCCCGTTCGACCAGCGCCAGCAGCGCGGCGCGGACGTTCTGCCCACGGGCGTCGACGAGTTTGTCGAGGCCTTGTGCGTTGGTGGGGCACCAGCCCGGACGCGAACCGCCGGCGACATCGTCGCTCGTCAGCGTGCGGCGCGACTGCAGCGCTGCGCCAAGCTTCGCCACCCGCTCGACATCGAGCGATGCGGTCCACTTGCACTGCAACGTGCTCGGCCGACCAGCCACGCCGGCGGTGCCGATCTGCTTCGTTTCGATCCTGATCGAACCGCGATAATCCGCCGCGATGGGGCCGGCTGTGTGATCGATCACCACTTCATGTTCGAGCGCGAGCGCGGGCGATGCGAGACACGCCGCCAGTGCCGCACTGCATAGGGCACGTTTGATCATGATGGTTACTCTCCTGCTTCACGCGGCCTTTTGGCCGTCGATGATGCATCATATCATCGGTTCCGAGAGCGGCCAACAACCTGAGATTGCATTTTCCGCAAAGCCCTATGAGCGGCATCAATGTGCCGGTTCTCGCAGGCTTGCAGGTCAATAGCCCATCAGGCTCATCACTTCCTTGCGGCTGCTGTCGTTCTCGAGGAAACAGCCAAGGATGCGGCTCGTGATCATGCCCACCCCGTGGGTCTTGACGCCGCGGCCGGTCATGCAGCCGTGCTCGGCCTCGATCACCACGGCCACGCCATGCGGATCGAGATGATCCCAGATGCACTGCGCGACCTCGGCGGTCAGGCGCTCCTGGATCTGGAGGCGGTTGGCATAGCCGTGCAGCACGCGGGCGAGCTTGGAGATGCCCACCACCTTGTTGCGCGGCAGGTAGGCGATCGCCGCCTTGCCGGTGATCGGCGCCATGTGGTGTTCGCAATGCGACTGGAAGGGAATGTTCTTGAGCAGCACGATCTCGTCGTAGCCGCCAACTTCGGTGAACTGGCGGGTGAGGTGGATCGCCGGGTCTTCCTTGTAGCCCGCGCAATACTCGAGCCACGCGCGCCCGACGCGCTTGGGCGTGTCAAGCAGCCCTTCGCGCGAGGGATCGTCACCGGCCCAGCGAAGCAGCGTGCGAATCGCGTCCTGGACCTCGTCGGGCACTTCGGGCTTGCCCAGCGGGTTCTCGGGATCGAATTCGTCGTGATCGTGGGCGGAAACGTAATTCATGATGTCTTGTCTTTCTTCCCTCATCGGCGCGTGCGTGGCCCCCTCGCCTTCGGAGCGTAAGTGACGTCAACCATCCGGCCCTGCTCGCGTTCCATACAGATACGCGGATTGCGCCGGAAGGATGCTCTCCCCATTCTATGCAAATGTAATAGCGCGCGCGATCAATTCATCCCCCCGCGCGCGTTCAAGGAAA
This sequence comes from Erythrobacteraceae bacterium, assembly GCA_027489065.1. GTDB lineage: Bacteria > Pseudomonadota > Alphaproteobacteria > Sphingomonadales > Sphingomonadaceae > Erythrobacter. The sequence goes on from JAIYAM010000010.1 coordinate 23,534, forward strand.
ACGAGGGTATCGTGCACGAACCGAGCACTGCCGAATTCGAAGCCGCCGCGCACAGTGTGTTGGCACGCCTGCCCGAGGTCTTCCGCCGCGAACTTGCCGGCGTGGTGCTGCGTGTCGAGGAGTTTGCCAGCGACGAGCAGCTGGATGCGCTCGGCATCGATGACCCGTGGGATCTGACCGGGCTTTACGAGGGCGTGGCGCTCACGGAGCGGTCGCAGTGGGACAGCGACGGCCTGCCGCCGGTCATCACCCTGTTCCGCCAGCCGCTGCTCGCCGAGATGGAGGAAACCGGCGTCGGCTTTGCCGAACTGGTGCGCCACGTGGTTATCCACGAGGCCGGACACCACTTCGGCCTGTCGGACGACGACATGCACGCGCTCGAAGATTCGGTGAGAGACTGAAGGGCTGCAGAACCGAAACAGCCCGCCCCTTTTTCAAGGAGCGGGCTGTTTTGGCGCACCCGGAACGATTCGAACGTCCGACCCCCAGATTCGTAGTCTGGTGCTCTATCCAGCTGAGCTACGGGTGCGCGCTGAGGGGGGCCGAATAGGGGGGTCGTCCCGGCTTGGCAAGGGTCTTTTGCGGCGTCTCAGAGATTTTGGAACAGTCGCGCGGCAAGCTGGATGTCGAGCGGCGGCTTGGGCAGGGCCAGCGCCTCGGCGGGGGAGAACCACCCGATCGCCCCGCCCTCGAGCGCGCGTGGCTCGCCCTCCCAGGCGTCGATCGTGTAAAGCAACAAGACAAGCCGCCGCCCGCCCTCCCCTTGGGGGCTTTCGGCAAAGCCGGCGGGACGACAGTCCTCGGCCCGGCACGATATGCCGAGCTCCTCGGCGAGCTCACGCACAAGCGATTCCACAGGAATTTCAGATGCTTCCACCTTGCCGCCGGGAAACTCCCAAAGTCCCGCATGGTGCTTGCCTTCAGGGCGGCGGTGCATGAGCCAGCACCCATCCGCCCGCTGCAGCGCCCCGGCCACGACCGCGATCCAGCCTTCGATCATGTCGGTTTTCTTTCCACCTGCGTAGCCCCCGGTAACTTCTTTTTAACCCGCCCAGCCGATTCTTGTTTCATCAGGACGAAGAAAGCAGGGGCCAACCCGATGTTGTCGAATATCACGAAAGATCTCGTCGACGACACCTCTGGCGCCACCGCTATCGAATACGGCCTGATCCTTGCTCTTATCGCGATTGCCATGATCGTCACGCTGCAAAGCCTGGCCGATACAACGGTCTCGATGTGGAACATGGTCAGAAGCAGAAGCGTCAGTGCCATGAACAATTATTGAAAACTTCCGCTTCGCATTAGGAATTTCTCAATAGGTGCTGACTTAGGAAGACAACAGCCCACCGTGACACAGGGGGGCCTCGGGTATCGAAGACCAAACAGGAGACCAGACATGACTTTCTTCAAGAACCTCGTCCGTGACGAACAGGGCGCCACCGCCATCGAATACGGCCTGATCGCCGCTCTCATCGCCGTCGCTGCCATCACCGCCATGACTGCTCTGGGTTCGACCCTCTCGGGCACCTTCAGCAACGTGAACAGCAAGATGGCTCCGGGCGTTACCGGCGCGTAATTCTCGCTGCTTTGCTAAAGAACAGCGGCGGGAAGAGATTCCCGCCGTTTTTCTTTCCAGACTATCTTCCCTATTGGGTCGCCTATTTCCAGTTACGAAAAGACACGAGCAATCGACGCCAGCGTCGATGTCGTTCGGCGGATCGGATCACACCTTTGCGGCTTGGGACCAAACGCAAGCCGCGCCTGTGGGAGGCAGATAGGACTGACACTACCAGCCGGAGACCAGACATGACATTGATCAAGACGCTCGTCCGCGACGAGCAGGGGGCGACCGCCATCGAATATGGCCTCATTGCCGCTCTCATCGCTGTCGCCGCGATCACAGCCATGACCAACCTTGGCAGCACCCTGAACGGTACGTTCAACAACGTCCGCAGCAAGATGCAGCCCGGTACGACTGGCGCCTAATCTCTACTGACATTCGAACAAGAAATTACGGCGGGGAGCAATCCCCGCCGTCTTTATATGAGCCGCCGGGTTTCCGGGGCGGAAACCGCAACCTACGTATTAGCGCGCACGCACCACCAGCTTGACCTTCTGGCCCGGGGTCACGGTATCGCCGCTCCCCAGCGCGTTGAGCACGCGGAAGCGATCCTCCTGCGCGCTGTCATAGGCCATCCGCCTCGCCAGGCTCGCCACGGTGTCGTTTCGGCCCACCGTAACCACCTGAAGCTTGCGCGGGACCACAGCGCCCGCCTCCGCCTGAGTGATTCGCCGCATCGACTGGAACATGCTGTTGAAGGTCCCTGCGCTGCCGGCCGGGGCGATTGTCGCGAAGTGGTACGCCCGGTCACGGGCGAATTCATAGGCGAACACCACCACGTCGACCTGCGAATTGCCGTTGTTCACCCGCGCCGTGCCGACAACGGCCGACAGGCCGTTCACCGTGGTACGCTGGATCTCGCTGGGCGCGAGCGTGCTGTTTTGCCCGCCGAGCGCAGTAAACTGCTGACGCACATAGCTTTCCAGATCGCCGTTATAGGTGGCTGTCGACATCTGCGCCTGCCCACCGCCCTGCCCCTGGATGCTGACCGCGCGCGTGCCGTTGACCATGTAATAGCCCTGCGGCGCGGTGAAGGCGAGGCGCAGCTCGGGATGGATGAAGGTGCTGCCCTCGATCACCCCCTGCTGCGGGTCATCGCCATAGAGCAGCCCGTCGATGCGGGTCAGGAACGTGTCGCGATTGGTCACCCCGGTGCTCGTCGTGCCGGCCTTGGCGAGCGCGCTCTGCACGCGGCTCGCCGGATCGGGGTGGGTCGATGCCCAAGCCGGCACGCTCGCGTTGCGGCCCTGAAGCCGCGCGTCGAGCGAGGTTTGCGCGGCGAGGCTCGCCAGCACCGTGCCCATCGCCCGCCGATCGTAGCCCGCCTTGCCGAGATACTGGATGCCGAGATCATCGGCCTGAAGCTCCTGCTTGCGCGAGAACTTGAGGGTGAGCAGCTGCGATCCCTGAAGAAAGCCCCGCGACAGCGTCTGCCCGATCTGCGAATCGCCCAGCAGCAACGAGGAGCCGATCGCGCCGAGGATGCCGAGCAGCGAATTCTTTGTCGCAGCCTGCTGGCGGCGCTGCGAATGGCGCGCCGCGACATGGCCGACCTCGTGTCCGAGAACGGCGGCAAGCTCCGCCTCGCTGTTCATCAGCGTGACCAGCTGCCGGGTGCTGTAAATGTAGCCGCCGGGCACCGCAAAGGCATTGTTCACCGGCGAATTCAGGAGCGTGACCGTGAAGGCTTCGCGCGCATTGCCGAGGCCAGATTGGACCGCGATGTTCTTGCCGACCTGCTCGACATAGCTCGCCTGCGGTCCGGACATCGCCCCGCCGAACTCGGCGAGGAATTGCGGGTGATACTCGGCGCCCATCTGGGCTTCCTTCGGAGTGATCGCTGTCGCGGTCGCGGGCGCCTTGGCGTCCGCCGTCATGCACCCCGCGAGCGCAATCGTTGCCGTGCCAAACGCCAGAACGCCGCGTGAAATCCGTGCCATCATCAGTCCCTTTCCGCTTTCCCGTCGCTGCCTGCGGCAGATCATCGGCAAAGCCTTGTGCGACAATGCATTGGCAAACGGAACATTAACTTGCGATGGCCCGTCAGCCTCCGATCGCAAGGAAACGTTGCTCCCGCGCGGCGATCAGCTGCCCGCCGCTCTTGCCCGCGAGCGCGTCGAGCTCTTCGGAGAGCGCCGTGCCGAGCATCCGTGCGGCTGCCACGGAATCGCGGTGCGCGCCGCCAACCGGTTCCTTGACGATCCGGTCGATGACGTTGATGCGCTTCAGATCCTGCGCAGTGACTTTCATCGCCTGCGCGGCGTCGGCCGCCTTTTCCGAAGTCCGCCACAGGATCGAGGCGCAGCCCTCCGGCGAGATCACCGAATAGACCGCATGCTCCATCATCAGCACTCGGTTGGCGCTGGCGAGCGCCACGGCACCGCCCGATCCGCCTTCGCCGACGATCGCGGCGACCATCGGCACTTCGAGCGCGAGGCAGGCCTCGGTCGCACGGGCGATAGCTTCGGCCTGACCGCGCTCCTCGGCCTCGATCCCCGGAAAGGCCCCCGATGTGTCGACCAGAGTCACCACCGGCAGACCGAATCGGCTCGCCATCTCCATCAGGCGGATCGCCTTGCGGTAGCCTTCGGGCTTGCCCATGCCGAAATTGTGGCGGATGCGGCTCTGCGTGTCGTTGCCCTTCTCGTGGCCGAGCAGCATCACCCGCCGTCCGCCGAGCCGCGCAAAGCCGCCCATGATCGCCAGATCGTCGCCATACAGGCGGTCGCCGCCCAGGGGCACGAAATCGCTGAAAGCGTGGGCGACATAGTCGCGGAAGTGCGGGCGCTGCGGATGGCGGGCAACCTGCGTCTTCTGCCACGGGGTCAGCGAGGCATAGGTGCTGGCGAGCAGTTCGGTGCTCTTGGCCTCGAGCCGGCCGATCTCGCTCGCCACATCGACATCGTGCAGCGCGTTGACGCTACGCAACTGGGTGATGCGCTCTTCGAGCGCGGCGACAGGCTTCTCGAAATCGAGGTAGGAAATCATGGCGAGGCGCTAGTCCGATGTTGCCCGCGTGGCAAGTGGAGGCTGGGCAAGCGGATGACGGGAATTGACCAGCGCCACAAGCCGCGTCGGCTCGACATGGGTGTAGATCTCGGTGGTGGCGATGTCGGCATGGCCGAGCAGGGTCTGGAGGATACGCAGGTCCGCCCCGCCTTCGAGCAGGTGGGTCGCGAAGGCATGGCGAAGGACGTGAGGGCTGATCGCCGCAGGATCGAGCCCCGCGCGGCCGGCCAGACCCTTGAGGAGCTGGAACAACCGCACGCGGGTGAGATGCTGGCCCTTGGCGCCTGACGGGAACAGATAGCGTGAGGCGGGCACCTGCGGGCGCAGCGCAAGCCATCGCCCCACCGCCTCGAGCGCGCGCCCGCCGACGGGAACGAGCCGGGAGACGCCCCCCTTGCCCGTCACGGTCAGGAAGGGCGCATCGCGCGGCACGGCGTGGAGTGGCAAGCTGACGAGTTCGCTCGCGCGCAGGCCCGAGCCGTAGAGCAGCTCGATCAGCGCCAGCAGCCGCACTGCTGCGGGATCGTCCCCCGCCGCCTCGGCTTCCGCACAGGCGAACAGCGCGGCGATCTGGACGTGGCCCATCACCCGGGGCAGCGGGCGGCGAATGCGCGGGCGTGGCAGGGCGCCCGAGGGGTCGTCCTGCCGCCAGCCTTCGTCGAGGGCGAAGCCGAAGAACTGCCGCAGTGCCGAAGCCTTGCGCGCGACGCTCGCCGGCGCAAGGCTCGCCCATTCGCCGCCGAGGCTCGCAACCGCGTCGCGGTCGGCTACGGCAAGTTCACCGATCGCGTCTTCAGCGCCTTGGAGATCGCGGCGGTAGGCGGCGAGCGTGTTGGCGGCCGCCCCGCGTTCGGCGGCCAGCATGGCGAGAAACGCCTCGGTCGCCGCCGACATTACCCGCGCGCCACCGCCTCGGCGGCGATCATGCGGGCCTCGGCCTCCAACCCAACGCGGGTCAGCGCGGCGGTGATGTGATAGAGGTGCAGCGGGGTCATCTGCTTCCAGCTCGTCCCCTGCATTCCCAGCCCGGCGAGCAGCACCACCAGCCCCGGATTGCCGACGTTCGCGGCATCCGCGATGGCGCGGGTCCAGCGGGTCTGGCGCGCGAAATCGACATTGAGGTCGCCGCCCAGCGAAGCGGCGTCGCTCTCGCTCAGGCGTCCAAGGCCGGCGAGCCCCGCAACGAGGAAGGCGGACTTGCGCTGCGCCTCGCTGTTGTCGCTCTCGACGAAGCTTTCGACCGCGCCCTGTCCGACCTCGCCCCCACGCGGATTGGCGATGGCGATCAGCGCCCAGCCCAGCGAGCCTTCTTCGACAATGTTGCCCCAACGCGCCGCGTTCCGGTCGAGCCCGGCGGCGAGCATCGCTCCGATCAGATCGCCGGCTGCGCCAGCATGGCTCGCGTTCACGGGAATGCGCGCCGCTGCATAGGCGGTCAGCACCCTCGCGCCGTAGCCGTCTCCGCCGCCGAGTTGCGCGCCTGCAGCCCACAGGCGCTCCATCGCGGCGATGCGCGCGGCGGGATCGGTGGCGAGATAGGCTTCGCGCAAGGTGGCGGCATTGGTCTCGGCGTCGCCGGTCGCGGCCGGATCATTGTAGACCTCGGAATAGAGATCGACGATCGCATCTGCCGACAGGATGCCCTCGCGCGCGGCACGCCCGGCGAGCGCAGCGCGCTGAACGACGGGGACCATCGGCATCAAAGCCCCGGCACGGGCATAATAAGCCCCGCCGCGGTCCTTCAGCGCTGCATCGAGCAATCCGTCGGGAAGCGGCTCGCCGACTGCATTGGCGAGGCCAAAGCGCCAGGGGTTGAGATCGTCCACCCCGTTCCATTCAATCTGGACGCCGCGCTGGCCCCGGCCTGCCGCGCCCGCAAAGCGCCGCGCCAGCAGCACATCGACACGCGGCGCCGCACCGCGGAACAGCGCACGGTCGAGCTGCGTCGCCGCCAGCGCAGCCTCGCCCGCATAGGCATTGCAGATCGCCTGCCACATCTGCCATTCGCCATCGGTGCGCTGCGAGCCTTGCAGCCGTACCGCCGGGCACGCCCCGGTGATGTCCCCACTCGCGAGATAGGCGGTAAGCGCCTCCTGCGTGAGCGCGGGCGACCAGTTGGCGGTGTCGACATCCTGCACCACGGCGCGGGCGGTCGCATATTCGCCGATCCGGTTGAGCACGCCGACACGCAGTGCGGCGAACTCGATCGGGTCCATGCCCAGCGGCGCGGCAAGCCGGCTCGCCAAGGCGCGGCGCAGGAGGATGTGGCCCCAGCGCGACACAATCGGGCCTTGTGTGCCGTTCAGCACCGCGCGCACCAGCTTGTCCGACTGGTTGGCGAGCGCGACCGGCGGCAGCCCGCCCTCGTCCACTGCCAGCACCCCGACACGCGTCAGAGCACGCTGTGCGCCCGGAGGAATGTCGTTCTTGGGCTTCAGGCCCAGCAGCTGGTCGAGCTCGTCGGTCGACATGTTCTCGAGCTGCTCGAGGCTCGGCAGGCGCGCAAGGTCCTCGCGGCTGATGCTCGGCAGCGGCGGGAGGGTGGAAGGATCGACCGGCATACCGGGCTGCGGCAGGGCTCCGGGCGCTCCGGCGGCCGGAGGCGCGACGGCGCCGGGGGCCTGCGAAGGCGCTGGCGTGGGCCGCTGCGTCGGGACGGGATCATCGAAGCCGGGGGGCAGCAGCGATTCGGGCTTGCTCTGTGCCCCCGCAAAGCTCGCCAGCCCCGCGCCGCCGAGTGCACCCACGAGGCCGATTGCGGCCATGCTCGCAGTCAGGCCGAACCGCCGCGCGCTCATTGCGCCTGCTCCGGCAGCGCGACCGGCTCGGCGATCGGGTGGATCGCCTCCTCGCCGCCATCGAACCACGCAAGCATCAGGAGCACCACCACCGCCAGAACGGCAAGGCCGATCGTCAGCTTGCGCCGCGCCGGCGGCACAGCGGGTGCGGGGCCATCGGAAAGACCGGTCGGGGAGAGACGCGAGGGGCGTGGGGTTCGCATATTGCGCGTGCCCTAGCCCATCTATAGGCCTTGCGGCAATGTCCGCCGCGCCCTTCTTCCCTCCCGCAAGCGAGCTTGCCGCCATCGCAGCCCGGATCGACCGGCCCGTGGTGCTGGTCGGGCTGATGGGGGTCGGCAAGTCGACCGTCGGGCGCAAGCTCGCCGCGCTCCTCAACCGCGATTTCGTCGACGCCGACGAGGCGATCGTCGCGGCAGCCCGGCGCTCGATCCCCGAGATCTTCGAAACCTTCGGCGAAGCCCATTTCCGCGACGGCGAGCGGCGTGTGATCGCCCGGCTGATCGAAGAGCGCCACGGAGTCATCGCGACCGGCGGCGGCGCCTTTGTCGACCCCGCAACCCGCGCACTGGTGCTCGAGAAAGCCATCGCGGTGTGGATCGACTGCGATATCGATACGCTGGTGGAACGCACCGCGCGCCGATCGAACCGCCCGCTGCTCAAGAACGGCGACCCCAGAGAAATTCTGACGCGCCTCGCCGCTGAACGCCGGCCCTTCTATGCCGAGGCTCCCATCCGCGTCGTCAGCGAGAACAGCCCCCATGCCGAAACCGCCCGCGCGATTATCGAGGCGATAGACGAATGGCTGTGATCGACGTGGCGCTCGCCGGGCGCCCCTACTGTGTGGTGATCGAAGAAGGCGTGCTCGGCCGGCTCGCCCAAGCCGCCGCGCCGTTCCTCAAGGGCTACGCGGGCGGGCGCGCCGTGCCGTTCGTCGCCGATGCGAACACCCACCGGATTTTCGCAGGCCGTGTCGATGCCGCGCTCGCCGAAGCGGGCCTTGCTGCCGACTGGTTCGTGGTCGAGCCAGGCGAAGACGCCAAGACCTGGGGCGTGCTGGAGCGCCTGTGCGACTGGCTGCTGGCGCTCGGCGTTACGAGGTCGGACCATGTCTTCGCTCTTGGCGGCGGCGTGGTCGGCGACCTGGTCGGCTTCGCCTGCGCAATCGCCAAGCGCGGGGTGGGCTTCGTGCAACTGCCCACGACCCTGCTTGCACAGGTGGATTCCTCCGTGGGCGGCAAGACCGCGATCAACACGCGAGCGGGCAAGAACCTGATCGGTGCCTTCCACCAGCCAGCCCTCGTGCTGATCGACCCGCTGGTGCTGGCCACCCTGCCCGACCGCGAAATGCGGGCCGGCTATGCCGAGGTGCTGAAATACGGTCTTCTCGGCGATGCGGCCTTCTTCGCATGGCTTGAAGCTCACGGAAGCAAGGTCTTGGCGCGCGAATCCCATGCGCTCGAACACGCCATCGCGACCAGCATCGCCATGAAGGCGCGGATCGTAGCCGCCGACGAACGCGAGACTCTCGACAAACGCGCGCTGCTCAATCTGGGCCACACTTTCGGCCATGCTCTGGAGGCCGAAACGGGCTTTTCCGACCGCCTCCTGCACGGCGAGGCGGTCGCGCTCGGGATGGTCCTGGCGGCGCGCTATTCGGCGCGGCGCGGGGAGATTTCCGCCGAGGATGCCGAGCGGGCCGCACGTGCCATCGCCGCTGCGGGCCTGCCTGCGGATCTCTCCGGGCTCGGACTTGCCTGCGACGGGGCGGCGCTCGTTCAGCATATGCGCCACGACAAGAAGGCCGAAGGCACCACCCTGCCCTTCCTGCTGCTCCGCTCGCTCGGCGAGGCTTACGTGGCGCGTGATGTCGATCTGGCCGACATCGCGGCCTTTCTGGATGGGGAGCTCTCCCGATGACACGCTTTGTCGATCTCTCGATCCCGATCACCAACGCGGTCATCTCCGATCCCGAAGTGATGCGCCCCAAGGTCACCTACATGACCCACGAGAGCACGTGGGAGCAGATCGCGATGTTCTTCCCCGGCCTCACGCGGGAGGACCTGCCGGATGGCGAAGGCTGGGCGGTCGAGTTCGTCGAACTGTCCACCCACAACGGCACGCATATGGACGCGCCGTGGCATTTCCATTCGACCACCGACAGCGGAGCGCACCCCGCGCCGAGCATCGACGAGGCCCCGCTCGATCGCTTCTTCCGGCCCGGGGTGAAGCTCGATTTCTCGCATCTGCCCCACGGCCACGTGGTCAGCGCCGCCGAGGTCGAGGCGGAGCTGGCGCGGATCGGCTACGAGCTTGAGCCCCTCGACATCGTGCTGGTCCAGTCCGGCGCGGTCTACGGCACAGTCAATTTCACCGATCAGGGGGTCGGACTCGGCGCAGAGGCGACCTTGTGGCTGACCGAAAGAGGCGTCGAGGTGGTCGGGACCGATGCCTGGAGCTGGGACGCGCCCTTCAGTCACACAGCAAAGCGGTGGGCAGAGACGCGCGACCCTGCGATCATCTGGGAGGGGCACAAGGCCGGGCGCATCCGGCCCTATTACCAGATTGAAAAGCTTGCGAATCTCGCCGCGCTTCCAACCCACGGCTTCATGGTGAGCTGCTTCCCGGTCAAGATCGAGCGCGCCAGTGCGGGCTGGATCCGGGCAGTGGCGATCATCGCCGAATGACCCCGCGGATCGCCCCAGCCGACCTTGGCGACGCCGGCGTGCAGGGCCTCATCGCCTTGCACCAGCGCGCCATGATCGAAGGCTCTCCGCCCGGCTTCAGCTTCGCTCTCGACCTTTCCGGACTGCAAGACCCCGACGTGAGCGTGTGGGCCGCCCATGTCGAGGATCGGGTTGCGGGCATAGGAGCCTTGAAGCGGCTCGATGCGTCGCGCGGCGAGGTGAAGTCGATGCGCACCCATCCCGAATTCCTGAGGCAGGGAATCGCCGCGGCTCTGCTCGAGACGATCATCGCCCACGCCCGCGCTGTGGGTCTGGAAGTGCTCAGTCTGGAGACCGGTACCGGCCCGTCCTTCGAGCCGGCCCTCGCGCTCTATCGCCAGCGGGGTTTCACCAATGGCGCGGCCTTCGGCGACTATACGCTCACCGACTTCAACCAGTGCCTGCACCTGCCGCTCGGCGAGGCGCGGCCCTGAGGCTGTCACCGCGCCGGGCGGGTCTGCAGGTGCGCGACGTTTCCGGCGTCGGCGATGCGCGTGGCCTTAATCGCTTCTTCTTCCTCGACCATCTGGTCATGATCGGCGAAGAGCTGCTCGATCTCCGCGCGGCGTTCGAGCAGCATGTTGGCAATGCCCGGCGCAAGGCTTTCCCCATCGCCGATCTTGCCGAGCAGCGCCGCAAGGTCGCTCGCCGTCGCCTCGCGCGCAGTTTTGAAAAAGTTGCCCTTTCGATCGAAAAAGCCGGTCCCTGTATGTGCCATGATCAAATCCTCCCACTGAGATTCAATCCCTCGCGCGGGTTATTCCGCGACTCGGCAGGGTGAGTGTCTCACAAGACGAATTGTAGGACAGAACGGCGCGACATTTTGTGTCGGATATCACTAATCTGGCGTAGTACTACAAGGATTGAGGCAAGATGATTACCCTGTAACGTAGCAAAGTTGCGAATCGGCGTAAAAACGCGTCGAGAGCCGAATCGGGCTGTCATCCGCGGAGCACGGCTCAAGTGCCTGCTTGGACCCGATTTGTCGGGGTCGAGGAGGGGTCTAGGCGGGGTCTGGCAGGGCTCTGGACCGGGTCTGGCGAAGCCTGACGGCCAGCGAGTTCCGCCGCCCGCCATGCCAAAGCCGCCCGGCCATCGCGCCGCGCCGCTACTCCAGCTCGAGGATCACCGCATCCACCGCAAGGCTCTCGCCTTCGGCAGCGTTGATCTTCGCAATCACGCCCTCCTTCTCGGCGCGCAGGATGTTCTCCATCTTCATCGCCTCCACCGTGGCGAGCGGCTGACCCGGCTGCACGGTCTCGCCTTCGGCAACGTGGAGCTTCACCAGCATCCCCGGCATCGGGCAAATCAACAGGCGCGACAGATCGGGCGGGATCTTCTCGAGCATCAGCGATTCGTGCCGTGCGAGGCGCAGCGGGAGCACCAGCGCGGTGTGGGCGGCGCCGCGGGTGGTAACCTTCCACTGGTTGCCGATGCGCTCAACGATCAGGCCGAGCCGCAGGCCCGTTCCGTCTGTCGCCTCTGCCTGCACCATGCCAGGGAGCCAGTTGCAGGTGCCTTCGACCCGCACGCCGTCAACCACCGCGTGGCCATCGCCCAGCACCACCTCGAAACGCTCGTCGCCGAGCTTGACCAGCCATTCGGTCGTCACCCGCTGGACACCGGACCGGCCATCGTCACCATCGAGCTGGCCCGAGATGCGCCGCGCGCGGCTGGCCCACGTGAATTCGTTGCCCGCGCAGACTGCCGCGAGGAGCCGCTTGACGTCCTCGCCCGTCGCCGCGCCGTGGAAGCCTTCGGGATATTCCTCGGCGATGAAGCCCGTGGTCAGCTCGCCCGAGCGGAAGCGCGGATGCTGCATGATCGCCGAGAGGAAATCGACATTGTGGCCGAGGCCCTTGATCCGGAACTTGTCGAGCGCCTCGATCTGCAGATCGGCCGCTTCGTCGCGGGTCGGTGCCCAGGTGATCAGCTTGGCGATCATCGGATCGTAGAAGCGCGAAACCTCGCCGCCTTCATACACACCATCATCGACTCGCACCGAGCCTGCCCCATGGGCGACCCCGCGCCGCGTCTTGCCGGCGACAGTCTCGTCCTCGTGCCACCCTGCGACCGGCGGGGAGTAATGCACCAGCCGTCCGGTTGAGGGCAGGAAGCCGCGATAGGGGTCTTCGGCATAGACGCGGTTCTCGATCGCCCAGCCGTCGATCCCGATGTCGTCCTGCGTGAAGGCCAGCTTTTCGCCCGCCGCCACGCGGATCATCTGCTCGACGAGATCGATGCCGGTGATCGCTTCGGTGACGGGGTGTTCGACCTGAAGCCGGGTGTTCATTTCGAGGAAGTAGAAGCTCTCCCCCGTCGGGTCCGCGCCACTGACGATCAGCTCGACCGTGCCCGCGCTGTAATACCCGACAGCGCGCGACAGGGCGACGCATTGCTCGCCCATGGCCTTGCGCATCTTGGGCGTCACGAAGGGTGACGGCGCTTCCTCGACCACCTTCTGGTGGCGGCGCTGGATCGAGCATTCGCGCTCGTTCAAATAGAGGATGTTGCCGTGCTTATCGCCGAGGATCTGGATCTCGATGTGGCGCGGATTGAGGATGAACTTCTCGATGAAGACGCGGTCGTCGCCGAAGGAGTTGAGGCCTTCGCGCTTCACGCTCTCGAAGCCCTCACGCACGTCGGCCTCGTTGTAGGCAAGGCGCATACCCTTGCCCCCGCCGCCGGCCGACGCCTTCATCATCACCGGATAGCCGATCTCGTTCGAGATGCGCACCGCGTGCTCGGTATCCTCGATCTCGCCGACGAAGCCGGGGACGACATTGACGCCCGCCTCTTTCGCCAGCTTCTTGGACTCGATCTTGTCGCCCATCGCCGCGATCGCGTTCACCGGCGGGCCGATGAAGGCGATGTTCTCCTTCGCCAGCGCCTCGGCGAAGGAGGTGCGCTCGGAGAGGAAGCCGTAGCCCGGATGGACGGCCTCGGCCCCGGTCTGCTTGCAGGCGGCGATGATCTTGTCGGCGATCAGGTAGGATTCCGCCGCTGGCGACGGCCCGATATGCACCGCCTCATCTGCCATGGCGACGAAGGGCGCGCGCGCGTCAGCATCGGAATAGACCGCGACGGTCTTGATCCCCATCTTGCGGGCAGTGGTGATGACCCGGCAGGCGATCTCGCCGCGGTTGGCAATCAGGATTTTCGAGAACAAGGGTGAGACCTCTCTCCAGGGGGCGTCATTCGTGTGCGGAGGCTATGCCGAGGGATTGGCGAAGCTGCAAGCTAGCGGATTTGTGGCGTCAAAGCTCGGGATCGGCCAAGTGCCTGAGTTGCTCTGTGCGTTCCTGCGTGAGTTCCCTCATGCAGAATGCCGCCAGCATCGGTTCCATGCTGCCCCCGCTGATCGGAGCGTAGCGATCCATCCCGCAATGCGCGTCGCGGTAACGCAGCCATGCCCGCTGCGCCTCGAGCAGGCTGTCGAACCAGCCGAGGCGGGTGTCGTTTGCGTCCCTATAGGGCGCCCAGTCGGCATCGCGCTCCTTCATCGCGGCGACGGTGATCTTCCATTGCGTGTTGAGTTCGGCATCGGCGATCCGGAATTCGCGCCATGCGCACTGGTTCATTTCCGGCTGGATGCCCCTGTCAGCTTCCGCCTGATTGCATTCCGGCAGAGGCTCCGCTGATTGCAGAAGCAGCGGGAGGATCAGCGAGGCGATCATACGGCGGTCCTTTCAGCAAAGGCGATCAGGCTCGCAGCATAGGCGGGCGCGCCGCGGCGGTCTCCCTCGCCGCTGACGAGGCTCTGCACGGCCCTGCCCAGCATGGCGATATTGGCGGGGGAGAGCTTGCCGAGCGGCTCGACATAGATGCCGATGGTGAACAGGATCGCGCCCGTCTCGGGCAGCCGCCGCAGCGTCTGGCGTTCGGAGCGGACGAACAGGGTCTCGTCGGCGTTCTCCGGGGTGACGTGGGCGAAGGCCTGTTGCGGCGGCTTGTCAGGGAGCCAGCGGCGTTCCCCCGTCGCGGCGATGAACCAGTTGCAGCGGCCGTAGATCGGGCCGGGGCGCAGGGTTTCCATGAAGCGGTCGACCCCGGTGGCGAGTTGCTCCTCATAGCCTGCGATGGGCGCATGGAGCGCCCTCAGCGGGAGGCCGATTTTCTTCGAAGGGTGCCAGTCGGAAGGCCATGCGACCGCCGCTCCGATGAGGCGGTAGACCTCCCCGTCCGGCTGTTTGGTGAGCAGACACAGGTCTTCATGAGTAGCGAGCGCTGCTTCCGGCAGCGCACCTTCCACGCCCAGCATCGCGGCGAGTTCCCGCCCCGGTGCGTCCACCTCGGGGGTGAGCTGCACAGCTTCGGGCCACGCTGCGAAAGACGCCGTCCGCGCCTCCCAATCAGGCATCGGGTCGCGCCACTCGCGCTCTTCCAGTTTGACCAGCCCCATGCGCAGCTGCCCGCCCCCGCGCGCTTTGGGAAGCAGGCTGTCAACGGAGAAGCCGAGGGTCATGCGTGAAAGACTCCGTTTGCCCTGAGCGTGTCGAAGGGCTGCCCTTGTTCTTTTGGTGCGGTTCTCGCCTCGAGGAAAGACAGTGCTTCGACAAGCTCAGCACGAACGGATTTCGGTTACCCGCCCCGCCTTTCGCACCGCAGCACCATGCCATACTCCTCCAGCCAATCGGCCTTGGTCGGCAGCAGATATTGGAGCGCCTCGGGGAACAACCCGTGGAGCGTGGTCGCGTGATGCAGCTCCTTGCGGCGATCGGAATAGCAAAAAGGCTGCGTGGGCGGCAGGGCGTCGAGGAACCGCATCATTCCCGTCTCGGTCGACCCGCCTTCGTCGGCGAGGCTGATGTAAAGCGGGGGGCGGGTGGTCGTGCCGAGCGGGCGGCGGCTCAGCGCCTCAAGGTCCCATTGCAGACTGGGCGAGATCGCGGCGTAGCCGGTGAACAGCGCGGGGGCCTGCTCCCAGGTTTCGACCACGAAATGCCCTGCCGCGCTTTCGCCGATCAGGAAGGCGGTGCCATCGGTGCGGTAGCGCCCCTCGACCAGCGGCTTGACGACTTCGGCGATCCACTTGCGGAACGCCGCGCTATCGCCCGCAGTGGGATAGCGCTTGGCCTCGGCGGGGTCGCGGGTGGCGGGGAGCAATTCGCGCTGGCGGTCCTGCGTTGCGATGCCGACGAGGATCGCGTCCTGGCTGCGGCCCCACAGCGCGTTCCAGCGCAGCATGCCGGTGCCCATCATCAGGTCCTGCCGGATCGCCCCGTCGAGCTGGTAGATCACCGGCCAGCGCTTGTCCGGCTCCTTGCCGTAATCGGGCGGCAGCACGATGCTGACCTGCCGCTCGGCCCCCAGCACCGACAGCGTCACGGTCTCACCGATGACGAGCGGCTGTGGTTCGGGAAGTGGCGCGGGGGAGGAGGCGGCGAGAAGCGCGGCGGCAAGGAGGCTGAGGGGCATTACCCGGACCTATGCCCTTCGCCCGCCTGCCACAAGGGTGCGAGGGCGTGCCAGTGGTGCCAAAGCAGTGCGGCGTGGAATGCCGCCGCTGAGAGCGCCCCATACGAAGTCTCCACTCAGCATCGTGTGATAGACGAAGACTACCCGCATCGGCCCGCTCAGCAGCCCTCCCCCATCGTCCGACAGGGAAAGATTAGCCGCGGTGTCACGCGTGCCTCCAGCCCGGGATCAGCCGGGGTTGTGCGCGAGGTACTCCGCCTCGAGCTCGGGCGCGCACCGCCATGTCGAGCGGCGCACCCAGCTCGCGCCGACATACCGGGTCGCAAGGTAGGTGCCGACCCGCGCGAGGTAATCCTCCTGTGGCCGCGGCGCGCGGCTGTCGTGGCGCCACTGAACGATCACCGTCTCGCAATCGACGATCTCGGGATTGTCGGTCGGCGTATGGACCGCCTTGCACACGAAAGCGAAGTTGTTGCGCCCCGCAAGGTCCTCGACCGTGCCGATGCGCCACGGGTTCATGTGCCAGTGGTTGAGGTGGCTCGGCCAGACGAGCCGATCGCCCGCGTCGCGGTCGACCACCTCGGCGCGGTGGCCGCCCTCCGGGTCCCGCTCCAGCGTGAAGCCCAAGCCGCTACTCCGCTGCCTCGTCCAGCCCTTCGCCCAAGGGCGGCATGTTGTGGCCGAGCAGCACGAGAATATCCGCCGCGCATTCCACCACGTTGGAGCCGGGGCCGTAGATGCCCTGCACCCCGGCTTCGCGCAGATAGTCGTAATCCTGCGGAGGGATCACGCCGCCGGCGGTGACCTTGATATCGCCACGCCCGGCTTCGCGCAAAAGCCGGATCAGCTCGGGGATCAACGTCTTGTGGCCCGCCGCAAGGCTGGACGCGCCGACCACGTCGACGTCCTTTGCCAGCGCCATCGCGGCGGATTCCTCGGGCGTCTGGAACAGCGGGCCGCTGACCACGTCGAAGCCCATGTCGGCGAAGGCGGATGCGATCACGTTGGCGCCGCGATCATGGCCGTCCTGACCCATCTTGGCGATCATGATGCGGGGCGCGCGGCCCAGGCGGCGGCCCACGGCTTCGACGCCATCAGTGACCTGCGCCCAGCGGCGGTCGAATTCATAGGCGCTCTTGTAGACGCCCGAGACCGGTGCGGGGGTCGCATCGTGGCGGCCGAAGACTTCCTCCATCGCCGAGGAAATCTCGCCGAGAGTCGCGTCGTGGCGCGCGGCGGCGACGGCCAGCGCCAGCACGTTCTCGCCCGCAGCGCAGCCTGCGGTGAGCGCCGCCAGCGCGGCGCGGCAAGCCGCCTCGTCGCGCCCTTCGCGCACCTTGGCGAGGCGGGCGATCTGGCCGGTGCGGACCATCTGGTTGTCGACCTCGAGGGTCTCCAGCGCGTCCTCGCTTTCCTTGCGGTACTTGTTGACGCCGACGATCACCGTCTCGCCCTTGTCGACCTTGGTCTGCTTCTCGGCAGCCGCACGCTCGATCGCGGCCTTGGGCGCGCCGGTCGCGACATAGGCGGTCATGCCGCCTGCGGCATCGACCTCGGCCATCATCTTTTCGGCCTCGGCCACCAAGGTGGCCGTCAATGCCTCGATATAGTGGGAGCCGCCGAGCGGATCGACGACGGCGGTGATCCCGCTTTCCTCCTGCAGCACCAGCTGGGTGTTGCGCGCGATGCGAGCGGAGAAATCGGTCGGGAGCGCGATGGCTTCATCCAGCGCGTTGGTGTGGAGCGATTGCGTGCCGCCCAGCACGGCGGCCATCGCCTCGACCGTGGTGCGGATGACGTTGTTGTAGGGGTCCTGCTCCTGCAGGCTGACGCCGCTGGTCTGGCAGTGGGTGCGCAGCATCTTGGAGCGCTCGTCCTTCGCCCCCAGATCGTTCATCACCTTGTACCACAGCGTGCGCGCGGCGCGCAGTTTGGCGATCTCCATGAAGAAGTTCATGCCGATGCCGAAGAAGAAGCTGAGGCGGCCGGCGAAGGCGTCGATATCCAGCCCCGCCGCCATCGCGCGGCTCGCATATTCCTTGCCGTCGGCGATGGTGAAGGCGAGCTCCTGCACCGCCGTCGCCCCGGCCTCGTGCATGTGGTAGCCGCTGATCGAGATCGAATTGAATTTCGGCATGTTGGCCGAGGTATATGCGATGATGTCGGAGATGATCCGCATCGAAGGCTCAGGCGGATAGATGTAGGTGTTGCGGACCATGAACTCCTTGAGGATGTCGTTCTGGATGGTACCTTCCAGCTTGTCCTGCGACACGCCCTGACGTTCGGCGGCGACGATGAAGAAGGCCAGCACCGGGATCACCGCGCCGTTCATCGTCATCGAGACGGACATGGAATCGAGCGGAATCTGGTCGAACAGGATCTGCATGTCCGCGACGGTATCGATCGCCACCCCGGCCTTGCCGACATCGCCGACGACGCGCGGGTGATCGCTGTCATAGCCCCTGTGCGTGGCAAGGTCGAAGGCGACCGACAGGCCTTTTTGCCCCATCGCGAGGTTGCGGCGGTAGAAGGCGTTCGATTCCTCGGCGGTCGAGAAGCCAGCGTACTGCCGGATGGTCCACGGGCGGCCTGCGTACATGCTCGCCTTTACCCCTCGGGTGAAGGGAGCGAAACCGGGAAGGCCGGGGTCGAAGCCCGCATGATCTTCCTCGGTATACAGAGGCTTGATTCCGAAACCTTCCGGCGTCTGCCAGGTCAGGTTTCGGCCCTTCACCTCCTTGGCGGCGAGGGCGTTCCAGTCGGAGAGGGTCGGTTTGTCGGTCATGTTCTTCTCTATACATTGTCCGTCACCCCCGCGAAGGCGGGGGTCCATCTGTCTTCGCAAACGCCCGAGAGCACGGATGGGCCCCCGCCTTCGCGGGGGCTACGGGTCAAAAGTCCTTGCGGACTATTCCCCCTTGAACTCGGCCATGCGCTTCTGGAGGAAGGCCATACCGCCCTCCATCGCGTCCTTGGTGCGGCCCGCAATCGCCTGCGCTTCGGCCTCGGCGAGCAGCACCATCTGGAGGTTGGTGTCGAGCGCGGTCGCAAGGTTGCGCTTCATCTGGGCGTAGGCGACCGTCGGCCCGTTCGCCAGCTTCGTCGCCAGCGCACGCGCCTCGGTCATCAATTCGGCATCATCGACGCACTTGTAGATGAGGCCCCATTCCTCGGCCTGTTCGCCCGAAATCTTCTCGCCGAGCATCATCATCCGCGTCGCGCGCGCACGGCCGATGGCGCGGGCGAGCAGCCAGGTCGAGCCGCCGTCGGGCACGAGGCCGATGTTGACGAAGGCCTGAAGGAAATAGGCGCTCTTGGCGGCGATGGTGAAGTCCGCCGCCAGCGCGAGGCTGCAACCAACACCCGCCGCCGGGCCGTTGACCGCGCAGATTACCGGCACCTGCGCACGGATCAGGTGGCTGACGGCCGGGTTGTAATGATTGTTCAGCGCCTTGTGGCTTCCACCCTTGCCCGTCACCGCCGAGGTCTCGCCCCGCGCCGAAAGGTCCGCGCCAGAGCAGAAGCCCTTGCCCTCACCCGTGATCAGCACTGCACGCGCATCGCCGAGGTCGTAGAACGCCATCCCGATCTCGTCCGCCATCTGCGGGGGCATGGCGTTGAGCCGCTCGGGGCGGTTGAGGGTGATCGTCAGCAGCGGGCCGTCACGGTCGACGCGGATGGTTTCGTAGGACATTCGTTTTTCTCCCTATCGTCATCCCGGCGCAGGCCGGGGTGACGTGAATTAGTTCGACCAGTGCGCATCCTCGCGCGGGGTCTCCATGATCTCGGTAAGCATGCCGCCCATGTCCTTGGGATGGACGAAAAAGATAGGGGTGCCGTGCGCCCCGATGCGCGTGGGGCCGAGGATGCGCTTGCCGAGCGCCTCGAACTCGGAGCGGGCCTCGGCGATGTCGGGCACTTCGAAGCACAGATGATGCTGCCCGCCGAGCGGGTTCTTGGCGAGGAAGCCCGCAAGCGTGGAATTCTCGCCCAGCGGCTCGATCAGCTCGATCTGCGTGCCGTTCATCGCCCCGTCCGCGCCGGGCGTGTCGACGAAGCAGACCTTCACGCCCTGCTCCTCAAGATCGAACGGCGTGTGGATCTTGGTCGCGCCCATGACGTCGCGGTAGAACGCGATCGAGTCCGCGATGGAGGGCGTGGCGACCCCGATGTGGTTGAGACGGCCGAGTTTCATTGGATGGGATCTCCGTGCATGAACATTCCGCTGTAGAGCATCAGCGCAAAAATCGCCGCCGTAAGAAGCAGCACAATCAAGATGCTGCGCTTACTCACAGCGGAATATTGTCATGCTTCTTCCACGGGTTCTCCAGCTGCTTCGTCCGCAGCTTCCTTAGCCCCAGCGCGATCCGCCGCCGGGTCGAGTGGGGGTGGATCACCTCGTCGATATAGCCGCGCGAAGCCGCCACGAAGGGGTTGGCGAAGCGGTCTTCGTATTCCTTGGTCTTCTCGGCGATCTTTTCCGCGTCCCTGCGGTCCTGCCGGAAGATGATCTCCACCGCGCCCTTGGCGCCCATCACCGCGATTTCCGCGGTGGGCCAGGCGTAGTTCAAATCGCCGCGCAGGTGCTTGCTCGCCATCACATCATAGGCCCCGCCGTAAGCCTTGCGGGTAATGACGGTGATCTTGGGCACGGTTGCCTCGGCATAGGCGAAGAGCAGCTTCGCGCCGTGCTTGATGATCCCGCCCAGTTCCTGCGCGGTACCGGGGAGGAAGCCGGGGACGTCGACGAAGGTGATGATCGGGATTTCGAAGGCATCGCAGAAGCGCACGAAGCGCGCGGCCTTCTTCGAGGAATTGATGTCGAGCACGCCGGCGAGCACCATCGGCTGGTTCGCCACCACGCCCACGGTGCGGCCTTCCACGCGGCCGAAACCGCACAGGATGTTGCCTGCGTGCATCGGCTGGATCTCGAAGAAATCGCCCTCGTCCAGCACCTTGGCGATGACTTCGTGCATGTCATAGGGCTGGTTGGCGTTATCGGGGATCAGCGTGTCGAGGCTCATCTCCAGCCGGTCCCATGCGTCGCCGGTGGGGAGGATCGGGGCCTCGTCGCGGTTCGACAGCGGGAGGAAATCGAAGAACCGGCGGGTCGCCAGCAGCGCCTCGATGTCGTTCTCGTAGGCCAAGTCCGCAACGCTGGTCTTGGTGGTGTGGGTGATCGCCCCGCCCAACTCCTCCTGCGTCACGACCTCGTTGGTGACGGTCTTCACCACTTCGGGGCCGGTGACGAACATGTAGCTGGAATCCTTCACCATGAAGATGAAGTCGGTCATCGCCGGCGAGTACACCGCCCCGCCCGCGCAGGGCCCCATGATGAGGCTGATCTGCGGCACCACGCCGCTCGCCAGCACATTCCTCTGGAACACCTCGGCATAGCCGCCGAGGCTCGCGACGCCCTCCTGGATGCGTGCGCCGCCCGAATCGTTGAGGCCGATCACCGGTGCGCCGACCTTCATCGCCATGTCCATGATCTTGCAGATCTTCTCGGCATGGCGCTTGGAGAGCGAGCCGCCGAAGACCGTGAAGTCCTGGCTGAAGACGAACACCAGACGGCCGTTGATCGTGCCGCTGCCGGTCACCACCCCGTCGCCGGGGATCTTCTGCGTCTCCATCCCGAAATCGACGCAGTCATGTTCGACATAGGCATCGACCTCTTCGAAGCTGCCCTCGTCGAGCAGCACGTCGAGGCGTTCGCGCGCGGTGAGCTTGCCCTTGGCGTGCTGGGCGTCGATGCGCTTCTGGCCGCCTCCCATGCGGGCAGCTTCGCGGCGGCGTTCCATTTCGGCGATGTTGGCGGACAATGGACTTCCTCTCGTGGTGACTTTGCGCAACGCGTTGCCTTAGGCATCGCCAAGCGTCAACGTGGCAAAAATGGCGGTCGGTGCGAGGTTGCAAATGCAGACGGCGGACGTGGTGGTGATCGGCGGCGGGATCGCGGGGCTCTCGGTCGCCGCGGGCATGGCACCCCACGCGCGGGTGATCGTGCTCGAGGGCGAGAGCGCGCCCGGCTACCACGCCTCCGGCCGTTCGGTGGCCTTCGCGCATTACGGGCTCGGCGAGAAAGTGGTGCGGACGCTGACGGCGCTGAGCATGGCGGAGCTGTCGGAGCATGGCAGCCTGCACCCGGCGCTGCATATCGCCTCGGCTGGCGAGATCGCGGCGCTCGATGCGCTGGAGGATGTCCACCGCCAGTTCGGCTGCGACTACACCCGCATCGGGCCGGACGAGGCGCGGGCGCTTGTCCCGGTGCTGAAGTCCGAGGCGTGCCACGCGGCATTGGTCGATCACGGTTCGCTGAAGCTGGACACCAACGCGATGTTGCACGCCCACGCGGCGAGCCTCAGGGGCGCAGGCGGGATGCTGGTCACGGGCGCTCAGGTTCACGCGATTGCCCGGGCGGGAGACGGCTGGCGGATCGAGGCGAGCGGGGAAACCTACGCCGCCCCGATCCTCGTGAATGCCGCTGGCGCATGGGCGGACGCGGTCGCGCGAATGGCCGGCGTGGCACCGGTCGGCCTCGAGCCGCGCCGCCGCACCGTCATCAGCTTCGCCGCGCCCGAAGGAACGGACGTGCACCGCTGGCCCTTCACCAAGACCGTCGGCGAGGGCTTCTACCTGCTGCCCGAAGGACGCGGGCAATTGCTCGCCTCTTCGATGGACCAGACCCCGTCAGACCCCTGCGATGCCGCCGCCGAGGAGCTCGACAAGGCGATCGCAGCGGACCGCGTGGAGCGAGCGACAAGCCTCGCCATCCGGCGGATTACGCATAGCTGGGCGGGGCTGAGGAGCTTCGTCTCCGACGAGCTGCCCGTAATCGGCTCCGCGACAGGCGCGCCCGGTTTCGTGTGGTGTGCCGGGCAAGGCGGAGCAGGCTTCCAGACCTCGCCCGCCCTCTCGCGGATCGCAGCGGCGGCGGCACTCGGCCTGCCCTTCCCCGCAGACGCGGCGGCGGCGGGTTTGGACTTCGGGACCTTCGCTCCGGCGCGGCTAGGCGCATAATCTCCTCACCTCGTCATTGCGAGGCCGAAGGCCGCGGCAATCCAAGGACCATCCGCTTGCGGCAAGTTCGGGCGATGGATTGCTTCGTCGCCTGCGGCTCCTCGCAATGACGAAGGAATGCCTAGAAGCGGCGCATGATGTTCCGGGCCAAGGCGGGCGACACGGAATAGACCGCGCGCAGCACCTTCACCATGCCGACATTCGCCTCGTCGTCGCCATTCTCCAGCGCGGCGATGATCTGGCGGGCGCACTCCTGCGGCGATAGCTTCTTCGTCTTGCGGTCCGCGGTCATCTGCGTGTCGACCACCGGCGGAAGCGCCTCGATCACCTGGATCGGCTCGCCCTTGAGCTGCGCGCGCAAGGCCATGGTGTAGCTGCGCAAGCCCGCCTTGCTGGCGCAATAGACGGAACTTGCGGTGTTGGGCGCGATCGCGAGGCCGCTGGTGACGTTGATGATCGCCGCCTGCGGGCGCGTGCGCAGCCTTGGGAGCAGCGCCGTGATCAGCCGGATCGGCGCGGAGAGATTGGCATAGAGGCAGCCGTCCGCCGCATCCGGATCGGGCGCGCCGTTCCTCACGTCGTGCGGCACGCCGAGCCCCGCATTGTTGATAAGCACGTCGATCGCCCGTTCGCCGAGCGCTGCCACCAAGGCATCGACGCCCGCGGCATTCGACAGGTCGGCGGCGATCACCTCGAAGCCCTCGGCCTCCATCGCCGCAAGCCGCGCCGGGTCCCGTCCCGTCAGGACCACGGCTGCGCCCTTTGACTTGAGTTGCCGCGCGATTTCGCGGCCGATCCCTGCGCTGCCGCCGGTCAGCAGCACCGTTTTGCCGTTCACATCCATCACGCTTTCACCACCCCGTGTGCAATCAAGCTCTCGCCGCAATCGGCTATCGTGTCCTCGACGGGCCGCATCGTCCAGCCGAGCCGCTCTTTCGCGTGGCTCGCATCGACGTTGCGCACCTTGCCGATCTCGGTCTTCACGCCGCGCACCTCGGCGTTGAACAGCGCGAGGAGGTTCACCACCCAGTCGGGCATGGGCCGGGTCGGGGCCTTGCGCGCCCTCGCGCCAAGCCGCGCGCGCAGCACGCCCGCGATTTCGAGCGCGGTAAGGAACTTGCCCGCGCCGAGGAACCGCTCGCCCGCCAGCCCCGGCGTCTCGAGCGCCAGCACGTGGAGCGCGGCGATATCGCGCACGTCTACAATGGGGAAGCCGAGGTTCGGCGCCATCGGCATCGCGCCGCTCAGCAATTGCGAGACCAGGTCGACAGAGGCGGAAAAGTCGCCGCTATCGACTGGCCCCAGCACCATGCCGGGGTTGACCGAGACGAACTCGAGCCCGCCGCCCTCCGCCGCCACCCAATCGCGCGCGGCGCGTTCGGCGATCGTCTTGGACTTGACGTAAGGGTAGGCGTTGGGGTGGTCGATGTCGGTCCAGCGGCTCTCGTCGAAGGTGTAGGTGCCGCGGTCGACGCCGTAGACCACCGCGGCGGTCGAGGAGGTCTGAACAAATCGGGTGACGCCCGCATCCCGAGCGAACCGCAGTGCGCGCAGGGTGCCCTCCCGCGCGGGGACGATGAGGTCGTCCTCGTGCCTGGGGGCCTGTGCGGGGATCGGCGAGGCGACATGCGCGACATGGGTGCAGCCGGCGACGGCCTCGGCCCAGCCCTTGTCGGACATGAGTTCCGCTTCGAACAAGCGGAATTCCTGCGCCGAAGGATCGCCGAGCCGGTCGCGCAAACCGGGCTCGCTCTTGGCGACATTGCGGACCGTGCCATGCACCGTCCAGCCCTTGCCCAGCAATTGCCGGATCAGCTCTCCGGCGATGTAGCCGGTTGCCCCGGTGACCAGAACCGTACCTGCCATGCGAACCCCTCCCCTTAGTGATCAGGGCAACCTAGCAGATAGGTTTCGACAAGCACCTTATTTGAAGAGCACCAGCTCCTCGGCCATGGTCGGGTGGATCGCCACGGTCGCGTCGAAATCCGCCTTGGTCAGCCCTGCCTTCACCGCGATCGCGGCGGCCTGCATGATCTCGGGCGCATCGGGGCCGATCATGTGGATGCCGACGATCCGGTCGTTCGCCGCATCGACGATCATCTTGTAGAGGCTGCGCTCGTTCCGGCCGGCAACCACGTTCTTCATCGGGCGGAAGTCGGACTGGAAGACCTTGACGTTGCCGAGCTTGTTCTTGGCTTCGCCCTCGGTCATGCCGACCGCCGCGATGGGCGGGTGGCTGAAGACCGCACTCGGCACGCAAGCATGGTCGACGGCATAAGGCTCGACGCCCCCGAAGACGGAGTCGGCAAAGGCCTGACCTTCGCGGATCGCCACCGGCGTGAGCTGCACCCGGTCGGTCACGTCGCCCACGGCGTAGATATAATCGACGTTCGTCCGGCTGAAGGCATCAACGACGATCTCGCCGCGCTTGCCGAGCTGGATGCCGACGGTTTCCAGCCCCAGCCCCTCGGTGTTCGGAACGCGGCCGGTGGCGACCATCACCACGTCGTACTCGCAAAGCTCCTGCCCGGTGAGCTTGACCCGGAGAGTGCCGTCCGCCTGCTTCTCGACACTCTCGAACTCGGCGTGGAACAGGAAGGAGATGCCCTTCACCATCGAGATCTGGAGGAGCCGGTCACGCACGCTCGCGTCATAGCCGCGCAGGATCGTGTCCGAACGGTTGGCGATCGTCACCTTGCAGCCGAATTCGTTGAAGATGCCGGCGAACTCGTTGGCGATGTAGCCGCCCCCGGCGATCAGGATGCGGCGGGGCAAGGTCTCGAGGTGGAAGGCCTCGTTCGAGGTGATGACGTGCTCGTTTCCGGGGAACTCGGGCACGTGCGGGCGCGCGCCGGTGGCGATGAGGATGTGTTTTGCGGTAACCTGTCTGCCGCTCGCCAGCGTGATCTGGTGATCGCCGGTGATCGTCGCGCGCTCGGAGAAGATCGTGACCTCGTGATTGCCGAGGGTCTGGCTGTAGAGCCCTTCGAGCCGCGTCACGTCGGTCTGCACGGCATCGCGCAAGGACGCCCAGTCAAAGCGCTTGCCCTCGATGGTCCAGCCGAACGCCTTGGCGTCCTCGAGGTCCTCGGCGAAGTGCGCGCCATAGACGAGCATCTTCTTGGGCACGCAGCCGCGGATCACGCAGGTGCCGCCGACGCGGTACTCCTCGGCCACGGCCACGCGCGCGCCGTGGGCAGCGGCGACGCGGCTGGCGCGCACCCCGCCCGAGCCTGCGCCGATGGTGAAGAGATCGAAGTCGTATGCGTCGGCCATCATGCTGCTCCCGTCGTCAGGCGCACGCATATGGCCCCCAGCGGCCGGAGCGGCAACCTTGTGCGGGTGAAATGCCGGAATTCGGACACGGAAAAGGGCGGGAGTTTGCCGCTCCCGCCCTTTCCTTGTTGTTCAGCTGTCAGACGCTGGCAGCGCGGGGGCGACCCCCACCACCGCCGCCGCCGCCGGGACGGCCGCGACCGCGATTACCGCCGCCGTTGCCAGCCGGGCGCCCGCCACCGCCCGGGTGACGCTGGCCGCCGCCATTCCCGCCGGGCTTGCCGCCACCAAAGGCGCGGCGATCACCCTCTGGGCGGCGCTCGCCCTGCGGCTTGCGATCACCTTCCGCACGGCGCTGTTCGCCCTGCTGCGGGCGACGTTCGCCGCGGTTTTCACCCTGCGGCTTGCGATCACCCTGCGGACGCTGGCCGAGCGGACGCGGATTGACGCGCTTCATCGGCGTGCGGGCGGCCGGCTTGGTCGGGCCTTCGCCTTCCACCACGGCGCGGAAGTTGTCCGGCAGCGGCAGACGCTCGAGCTCGGCGCCCGTCACCTTGCGGATATCCTTGAGGTAGGCGCGTTCGTCCTCGGCGCAGAAGGCAATCGCGATCCCGCTCTTGCCCGCACGCGCGGTGCGGCCGATGCGGTGGACATATTGCTCCGGCACATTGGGCAGTTCGTAGTTGATGACGTGGCTGACACCCGGAATGTCGATCCCGCGCGCGGCCACATCGGTCGCGATCAGCACCGGAACGCGGGCCTTGCGGAAATCCTCGAGCGCGCGCTGGCGCTGGGGCTGCGACTTGTTGCCGTGGATCGCATTGGCCGGGATGCCAGCCTGTTCGAGCTTCTTCACCACCCGGTCCGCGCCATGCTTGGTGCGGGTGAAAATCAGCACGCGTTCGATCGCACCGGGAACGGTGTGACGGCCCTTGAGGATCATCTCGAGCAGGCTCAGCTTCTCGTCCTGCTGGACCATGAAGAGGTACTGGTCGATGCGCTCGGCGGTGGTGCTCTCGGGGGTGACCGACACCTGCACCGGGTTGTTGCAGAACCCGCTCACCAGTTCCTTGATCGCCTTGGGCATGGTGGCGCTGAAGAACAGCGTCTGGCGGTCCTTCGGAGCCAGTTCGCGGATCTTGCGCAGCGCATGGATGAAGCCGAGGTCGAGCATCTGGTCCGCCTCGTCGAGCACCAGCACCTCGATACCGGCAAGGTTCAGCGCCTTCTGGTCGATCAGGTCGAGCAGGCGGCCCGGGGTCGCAACGAGGATGTCGGTGCCGCGGTGGAGCTTGTTGCGATCCTTGCCCACCGACGTGCCGCCGACGATGCACTGCACCTTGAGGCCGGCGAGCGCGCCGTAATCCTTGGCGCTGTCGGCGATCTGCACGGCAAGCTCGCGGGTCGGGGCAAGCACCAGCATGCGGCAGCTCTTGAACGGGATCGGCTTGTCGGCCTCACGCAGTCGGTCGATGCTGGGGAGCATGAAGGCGGCCGTCTTGCCGGTGCCGGTCTGCGCGATGCCGAGCAGGTCGCGGCCCTTGAGCACGGCGGGGATCGCCTGCGCCTGGATCGGGGTGGGGATGGTGTAGCCCTTCATGTCGAGGGCTTGGAGCACGGGCTGCGACAGCCCGAGGTCAGCGAAAGTGGTCATGTTTTTGAAACTCGCAAATATGCTGCGACGCGCGCTGGCCTGCCCGAACGCCAAACGTTCACAGGCACGCCACGCGCGGCGCGGGGGTTGAAACCGCCCGCGTGAAAAGGGAAGTCTTGGGTAGAACCGAGGCGCGGCCGGGGCGGATGCTTTTAGTTTTCCGCCGCTTCACGCATGGCTAGCGCGCTTCGATGGGGCGCAGATGGGGGCTAAGTTCGCAAATGTCAAAGGATATTGTCTGAGGGCTGTCCCTCAGGCGAGCCCCGCCGCCGCCATCAGTGCGCTTGTCGAGGCGTCGAATGCCCCCTCCCCGCTCTCGATCTGCTTGGCGATCGCCTTGCCGAGCTCGACACCGAACTGGTCGAAGGGGTTGATCCCCATCAAGACGGCATTGGCGAAAGTGCGGTGTTCGTGGAAGGCGATCAGCGCGCCGAAGGCCGCCGCGTCGCAGTCCTCGACGAGGAAGGTGGTGGATGGCCGGTCGCCCGGATAAGCGCGCGCCGGATCGTCCGAGGCCTTGCCCGCCATCAGCGCGGCGCCTTGGGCAAGGCAGTTCATCAGCAAGATGCGGTGATGCGCAGGGTCGAGCTGGTCGCCCGGCGCGATGCTGGCGATGAAATCGACCGGGACGAGGTGCGTGCCCTGATGGAGCAACTGGAACACCGCGTGCTGAGCATCGGTGCCCACCCCGCCCCAGGTGATCGGCGCCGTCGGGCCGTCGACCGGATGACCCTCGACTGTGACGCTCTTTCCGTTCGATTCCATCTCGAGCTGCTGGAGATAGTCGGGAAGCAGCTTCAACCGCTCGTCATAGGCGAAGACCGCGCGGGTCTGGCAGCCGCGAAGCCGCGTGTAATAGAGGTCCGCAAAGGCGGCGAGCAGCGGGGCATTGGCGCGGCCTTCCTGCGCACCGAAATGGTCGTCGACCGCCTTCGCGCCGGCCAGCATCGCCCGGAACTCGTCCATGCCGATCGCCAGCGCGACCGGAAAGCCGATCGACGAGAACAGCGAGTATCGCCCGCCTACGCTCTCGACAAAGGGCAGGATGCGGGTTTCGTCGACGCCCCATTCGACCGCCTTCTCGGGTGCGGCAGTGAGCGCCACCACGCGCCCGTCCGGGTCCTCGACGCCGTTCTCGGCTAGCCACTTCAGCGCGCTCGCGGCGTTGGTCATGGTTTCGGTGGTGGTGAAGGTCTTCGACGCGAGCGCGATCAGCGTGGTCGCCGGATCGCAGGCCGCAAAGGCCTGCTCCAGCGCAAGGCCATCGATGTTCGAGACCACGTGCACATCGACCAGCGCAAGATCGCGGGTCAGCGCGTCGATGGCGAGCGCAGGGCCCAGCGCCGAGCCGCCGATGCCGATCGCGATGCAGTGCTTGATCTCGCCGAGCGCGCCCTGGTGGATCGCCTCGACCAGCATGCCCATGCGCGCGAGCAGCGCCTCGGTCTCCTCGACCTGTGCGGGCGTGCCGCTGCCGCGCAGCGCGCCGTGGGTGGCCGCGCGCCCCTCGGTGGGGTTGACGATCCCGCCGCTGAACAGCGCCGAGCGCGCCGCCTGGAAGCCCGCTGCCTCGGCCAGCGCCTCGAAGGCGGTCAGGGCATCATCCGACAAGTGGGTCTTGGAAAAGTCGATCAGCATGCCGGTCTCGGCATCGCTGCCCGGCTCCACCGGCCAGTCAATGCGCCGGGTCATTGCCGCGACCCGCTCGGGATCGGCGGCGAAGAGCGCCTTGAGCGTCGGCTGCGGCAAGGCGCGCAAAGCCGCCCACGCCGCCGCGACTGCCTCGCTCCCGCCGATAGTGCCGCTGTCGCTCATGCCCTTCCCCTTTGCGCAAGTGTGCGGCTGCGAGTAAGGGCAGACAGGATGGATGTTAAGACCCAATCGCTTGCCGGCGCACCGCCTGCCGCAGCTGGCGCTCGCACGGGCGACGTGCCGGCCGACAGGTCGGGCGATAGGTCGGGCGATTCCTGGGGGGGCTTCGCGTGGTTCCTCGTCAAGCTGCTCGTTGTGGTGCTGGCGTTTCGCACCTTGGTCTTCGCGCCTTTCTCCATCCCGTCTGAGTCCATGCTGCCGCGCCTGATGAACGGCGACTACCTGCTCGCCGCCAAATGGCCCTACGGCATCTCGCGCCATTCGCTGCCCTTCGATCTGCCGCTGCCGCAGGGTCGCCTGCTGGCCGCCAGCCCGCGCCGCGGCGACGTGGTGATCTTCAAGCACCCGGTCGATGGGCGCGATTACATCAAGCGGGTGATCGGCCTTCCGGGCGACCGCGTGGCGGTGATCGGCGGCGAAGTCGTGCTGAACGGCGCGCGGGTGCCGCGTGAGCGGATCGGCGACGCGCTGGTCCCGCTGTCGCCCAACACCGGCTGCGCATGGGGCGGCACCGTCGTGCAGACCGGCGACGATGGCGAGGCGTGCTCCTATCCGCGCTACCGCGAGACCCTGCCGGAGGGCAGATCCTACGATGTGCTCGATTTTGGCCCCTCCCCGGCGGATAGCTTCGCGGAAAGAGTGGTCCCCGCCGGGCGCCTGTTCGTGATGGGCGACAACCGCGACAGCTCGCTCGACAGCCGCTTTCCGGCGGAGGCGGGTGAAGGCGTGGGGATGATTTCCGAGGACCTGCTGGTCGGCCGCGCTGCCCTGATCGTCTGGTCGACCGACGGGAGCGCCGAGTGGCTCAATCCCCTGACGTGGTTCACCGCCGCGCGCTGGGAGCGGATCGGGGACATGCTGTGAGCGCCGGACTCGGCCCTGCCGCGCGCGAGTGGCTTGAGGCGCAGGGCTTCGCGCCGGAGCGCGAGGCGCCGTGGCTCGAGGCGCTGACCCACGGCAGCTTCAACGGCTCGGGAGCGGAAGTCGCGGATTACCAGCGGCTCGAATTCCTCGGCGACCGGGTGCTCGGCCTGTCGGTCGCGGCCTGGCTGTTCCGCGCCGGCGACGCGCCGGAAGGCAAGCTTTCCCAGAGGCTTAACGCCCTCGTCAGCGGCGCGACCTGCGCCCGGATCGCCCGCAAGATCGGGCTTCCGGTGCACATCCGCCTCGGCAAGCAGGCGCGCGACGATGGCGGCGCGGACAGCGACAAGATCCTCGGCGATGTGATGGAGGCGCTGATCGGCGCCTGCTTCATCGAGCACGGTTTCGACGCCGCGCAGACCCTGATCTACCGCCTCTGGGCGAGCGAGTTGGAAGGCGACGAGGGCAAATCCAAACACCCCAAGAGCGCGCTTCAGGAATGGGCTGCGGGCAACCGCCGGATGACCCCGCTCTACGAGGTGATCGACCGCTCCGGACCCGACCACGCGGCGCGCTTCACCGTCCGGGTCACGGTCCGCAACGTCGGCAGCGCCGAGGCGACCGCGACCAGCAAGGGCGAGGCCGAAAGGCTTGCCGCCAAGGCCTTCCTCGAAGAGTTCGGATGATCGACTGTTTCACGTGAAACAGCGGCGGTGGCGGGGGTCTAGCGGAGGTCTAAAGGGGGTCTAGCAGGGGTCTAGCGTAGGTCTAGCGTAGGTCTAGCGTAGGTTAGCAGGGGTCCGGCGCCCACTTCCGCCGCGGGAGCCGCACCCTGCGCCACCCAGCCTTCGACAAGCGACCCGCGAAAGGTTATGGGGCGGGCCATGACCGATACCCCCGAAGCCTCGTCCCGCCCCACCCGCTGCGGCATGATCGCCGTGATCGGCGCGCCCAATGCCGGCAAGTCCACCCTCGTCAACCAGCTCGTCGGCCAGAAGGTCGCGATCACCAGCGCCAAGGCCCAGACCACCCGCGCCCGGATGCTCGGCATCGCGCTGCACGAACTGGACGGCACGCCCACGCAGATGATTCTCGTCGACACGCCCGGCATCTTCGCGCCCCGCCGCCGCCTCGACCGCGCGATGGTCAGCGCCGCGTGGGAGGGTGCGGAAAGCGCCGACGCCGTGCTGCTGCTGGTCGATCCGATCAAGCAGCGCCGCCACGAACTAGAACCCCTGCTCGAAGCCCTCGCGACCCGCCACGAGCGCAAGATCCTCGTCATCAACAAGGTCGACCGCGCCAAGAAGGAGCCCATGCTGGCGCTGGCACAGGACCTCGCCGGCAAGGTCGATTTTGCCGAAATCTACTTCGTCTCCGCGCTGACCGGTGACGGGGTGCCCGAACTCAAGGACGCGCTCGCCGGGATGATGCCCGAAGGCGAATGGATGTACCCCGAGGATCAGGTCTCCGACGCGTCGGAACGCCTGCTCGCCGCCGAGATCACCCGCGAACAGCTCTACCAGCAGCTCCACGAGGAACTGCCCTACGACAGCGCGGTGCGCCCCGAAAAATACGAGGTCCGCAAGGATGGCAGCATCGAGATTCACCAGCAGATCGTGGTCGCGCGCGAAACCCAGCGCGCGATCGTGCTCGGAAAGGGCGGCGCGCGGATCAAGGCGATCGGCGCTGCGGCGAGGAAGGAATTGTCAGAGGTGCTGGGCGTGCCGGTGCACCTCTATCTCCACGTCAAGCAGCTGGAGAACTGGGCCGAGGACAAAGAGATCTTCGAAGAGATCGGGCTCGACTGGGTTCGGTAGGCACACGTGCATTGCTGAGAGGCAGATATGAAGCAGATTTTCAGGACCGCCCCCCTCGCGCTGATCCTGATGGGTATTCCCGCAATCGCCGAAGTGCCCCTTGAAATTGCGGACACGGGCCACGTGACCGTGCCGGTCCAAGGCCAGTTCGGCGAGAAGCAGTTCGTTCTGGACACGGGAGCGGAAGGCAGCGCGATCTACGAGGATTTCGCGAATGCCTTCGCCTTCCCCGATGCAGGAAAAACCGAGCTTCAAGGACAGACCGGGGCCTCGGACATAGCACTGGCCAATATCGGATCGGTGACATTGGACGGCGTCGGTACTGCCCCGATCATGGCCGCCAAGCTGCCTGCGCGCGCTGACAAGGTCCCGCTGGCCGGGATCGTCGGACTGGATGTGTTCGGCGACCGGACGCTGGACTTCGATTTGCCGCGCCGACGCGCTTCGCTGCTCGCGCCGGGGCAACTGCCCGCTGATCTCACGACCAAACCCGTTATCGCTACCCCCACAGTTGGGCAGCTCCTGACAGTGCCCGTGAAAATCGGATCGGTGACTGCGACCGCGGTGATCGACACGGGAGCCCGCAAGACACGGATCAACTGGAATCTGGCCCGATTGCTCAAGATCGATCCTGCGGACCTCGCGGAAGGTGAGACCATCCACGGAGCCACCAACACTGCATTGGAGACAGGGGCCACGCGACTGCGAGAGGCTTCCTTGGGCACTCGAAGCCTTGTCGATGCGCCTGTTCTGGTAGCCGATCTTCCTGTTTTCGAGGTTTTCGGCGTGGCTGATCGGCCCGCCCTGATCCTGGGCCTGGACTGGCTGATGGACACGCGGATGGTCGTGGACTTCCCCGGTCAGCGCGTCTGGTTCGAACCTGCGAAGTAGGCGCTTCGTCAGCCTTCATTTCGCAGCGGTTCGGTGTCCGATCATTCCGCCCGCGACCGACGAATATTCTTGTGGCCATGAGGGCTGGCTCCCGCCTTCAGGCTACCCTCCCTTGCAAGCGCCCCCGATCCACGGCACATCGGCAGAACTGTTCAGGGGGGACTTCATTCATGCGCATCGCACTTGCCTTCGCGGGCCTCGCTCTCGCGTTCACGACTCCGTTGCTGGCCCAGACGGCGCCCAGCCCCTCCGCGAGCCCCGCTCCGGCGGCGGAGGAAGGCCCCAAGCCGGTCGCGACCTTCGAGAACCGCAAATTGTCCACCAAGGATCTGGGCGACAAGCTCAGTGCCGGGGGTCTCGTCATCCTGATGCGGCATGAGCGGACCAATGTGCCCTCGCGCGGGGACGATTACGCGCGTCCGGCCAATGACTGCAACGCGCAGCGCAATCTCTCACCCGCAGGCGTCACGGGTGCGGCGGAGACGGGCGCGGCCATTCGCGTGCTCGGCTGGCCGATCGGCCGCGTGCTCTCGAGCGAGATGTGCCGTGCGACCGAGACCGCGCGCTTCATGTTCGGCCGCTACGAGATCGAACCGCGCCTGATGCACCATGACAATACCGCGGAGCGCACCGTGACGGTGGCGGGCAAGGAGCTGAACGCCCTGCTCGCGGACATGCCGGCGGGCGCCAAGGACAACACCGTGATGGTCAGCCACATCGGCAACATCTATTTCGCCACGGGCCTGACCCTGAGCGAGGGCGAGTTCGCCGTGCTCGAGCGGCAGGAGGACGGGCATTATGTCGCCCTCGGCACCTACGACCCGGGCTACATCGGCGCCGCTGCGCGCACCAAGCAGTACCTCGAGGCACGGGCCGCGGAGGCCGCCGCCAAGTAGCGCCAGCGATCGTCAGATTTGCAATTCAGGAATACGAATCAGGGGGAAGGTGTGACTGGAAGCAGGATTCTCGGGCGCGGTTTGGCCGCTTTTCTGGCGCTCCCGCTGGCCTTCGCGGCGGCCGCCGCGGCCACGGCGCGCGAGCCAATCATCGACATGCACGTTCACGCACTGGCGGCCGACGATCAGGGACCACCGCCGCTGGCGATGTGCGTTCCGATCAACCCCATGCCGACTTGGGACACCGGCCTGCCGACGATCCAGAACTTCATCACGCCCTTCAAGGCGCCGCCCTGCAAGGACCCCATCTGGTCGCCCGAAACCACCGAGGAGGTGATGCGCCGGTCGCTTGCGGTGATGGAGCGCAACAATGTCATCGGGGTGGTGAGCGGGCGCATGAAGATCCTCACGGCATGGGCGGCCGCAGCGCCTGACCGCGTGATGCCGAGCCTGACGCCCGATCTGCCGATACCAGCCGATTTCGCAGGCAGCCTCGCGCAGCTCAAGAAGGACGGTCGGATCGCGGTGCTGGGCGAGCTGGGCTTCCAGTACGAGGGCATTGCACCCGACGATCCGCGACTCGAACCGCTATGGGCCGCCGCCGAGGCGAATGACATTCCGGTCGCGTTGCACATGGGGCCGGGGCCTCCGGGCATCGCATACATGCCGGGCATGGGTTACCGCGCGAAGTTCTCAAGCCCGCTGCTGCTGGAGGACGTGCTGGTGCGCCATCCCAAGCTGCGGGTGAACGTGATGCACGCAGGCTTCCCCATGCTGGATGACACGCTGGCGCTGCTCTACGCGCATCCGCAGGTCTATCTGGACACAGGTGTGATCGTCTACACGCAGCCGCGCCCGGCGTTCTATCGCTATCTGGGCGCTCTGGTCGATGCTGGCTTCGGCAAGCGCATTATGTTCGGGTCGGACCAGATGGTGTGGCCCGAGACGATGGAACGCGGCATCGCGGTGATCAAGGAAGCGCCATTCCTCAGCGAAGAACAGAAGCGCGACATCCTCTACAACAATGCAGCGCGCTTCCTGAAGCTCGACGAAGCGACGATCGCGCGGCACCACGCGATGTAAGGCGGAGGCTGGCGCGGGGCCGGAGGCTTAGCCCCGCCCCAGCTTCTCCAGCTTCGCCTTCAGCGCGGCCTCGTCGAAGGGCTTGACGATGTAGTCGTCGGCCCCTGCGGCGATGCCGTCGTGTATGTCCTTGGCCTCGCCGTTCGAGGTGCAGAACACCACCACCGGTTCCTTGGGCGTGGGGATGGCGCGCAGCTTGGCGACGAATTCGATGCCGTCCATCTCGGGCATATTCCAGTCGGTCAGGACCAGATCGGGCATGGCCTGCTTGCAGCGGGCGAGCGCCTCGTGGCCGTCCTGCGCTTCGATCGGCACATAGCCGAGGCTGGTGGCGATCTTGGCGGCGACCTTGCGGATCACCCGGCTGTCGTCGACGATCAGGCAGGTCTTGGCGGCCGCGGCGGGCGCCGGCTGGCCGGCATAGCGATCGCGCATCGCCTTGGCGGCGGCGACGATGGCGGCGGTGTCGTCAGGCTCTACGGACGCGGCAGGCTGCGGCGGCGCGCCTGCGCCGGCGGCAGGCGCTGCGGCCTCGGCGACGCGTTCGGCATCGCTTTCGGCGCGGGCAGCAAGCATCGCTTCGTTCTCGGCGAGCTTTTCCGCCAGGGTCTTGCCGTCACGCGGTGCGTGGCGGTTGGGGCCGGTGTGGCGCTTGATCAGATTCTGCACGGCTGCTGCTCCCCCCGAAGGCTCGCGAAGCCCGCGTCGTAAGCGGCCGCCGCATAATCGTCGGAGAACGGATCGGCCTCGATCGCGCCCGTGCCCTCGCCCGGCGTCATGCGGATGTGGAGGTAGGGCATCCAGACATCGCCAAATTCGGCCTTCTGGTACCACACGTCGAGCACATCATAGCTCGCCCACATCCCGTCCGGTTCGCGCAGGCGGATGCCTTCGCCGATGCGCGGAACCGCGGCGAAGCGGATCCGCGACTGGGTCTGGTGAGTCTCGTTCTGGACTTCGATTTCTATCACGACGGCAAGCCCTTTTTCCGGAGCCGGTGATAGGGACCAAATGCTTTATGTTTTATCAACGCCGCAGCGGCGGGAGCGGCGTTTTGCGCCGCTCCGCACCTCAGTTCGTCGCAGAAGCGGCCTTCTTGGCTGGAGCCTTCTTCTTGGCGGGCGCTTTCTTTGCGGCAGTCTTCGCAGGCGCTTTCTTCGCAGGCGCTTTCTTCGCAGGCGCTTTCTTCGCGGCAGCCTTCTTGGGGGCAGCCTTCTTCTTCGCCTTGCCCTTCGCCGGGCCCTTGGCCGCACGCGCGTCGATCAGCGCGATCGCGGTCTCGAGCGTCACCTCTTCGGGCTTGGCATCGCGCGGGACGTTGGCGTTGGTGGTGCCGTCGGTGATGTAGGGGCCGTAGCGCCCCGGCATGACCTTGATCTCGCCGCCGCTCACCGGGTGCGTGCCCAGCGTCGCGATCGGCTCCGCCTTGCCGCGCGCAGCCCCGCCGCGGGTTGCGGCCTGGGCAAGGATATCGACCGCGCGGTTCATGCCGACCTCGAACACCTCGCGGGTGTTCGACAGCTTGCCGTACTTGCCGTCATGCCGCAGGTAAGGCCCGTAACGCCCGATATTCGCTTCGATCTCCATCCCCGTATCCGGGTGCGCGCCGATGATCCGCGGGAGGTCGAGCAGTTTGACCGCCCAGTCGAGGTCGAAATCGTCGAGGTCCTTGGGGATGCTCGCGCGCTTGGCTTCCTTGCCGTCGCCCATCTGCACATAGGGGCCGAAACGCCCGGTCTTGCGGTGGATGTCTTCGCCCGTTTCGGGGTGCTGGCCCATGACACCATCCTCGGCCCCGCCCTCGCCTTCCCCGCCCGGCTGGGCGAAGCGGCGGGTGTATTTGCATTCGGGATAGTTGGCGCAGGCCACAAAGGCCCCGAAGCGGCCGCCGCGCAGGGATAGCCGCCCGTTGGCGCGGCCTTCGGCGGCGCACAGCGGGCAATCACGCGGGTCGCTGCCGTCTTCCTTGGGCGGGAAGAGGAAGTCCGAGAGATATTCGTCGAGCGCCTCGGTCACTTCCGAGGGGAGCTTCTCCATGACCTCGTCGGCCTTGGGCTTGAAGTCCTTCCAGAACCGCTCGAGCAGCCGCTTGTACTCCTCGCGCCCGTCGGAAACGACGTCGAGCTCGTCCTCCATTCCGGCGGTGAAGTCATAGGCGACGTAGGTGGGGAAGAAGCGTTCGAGGAAGGCGGTCAGCAGGCGGCCGCTTTCTTCCGCGAAGAAGCGGTTCTTCTCCATCCGCACGTAACTTCTGTCCCGCAACGTCTGGATGGTCGAGGCATAGGTCGAAGGCCGCCCGATGCCGAGCTCCTCCAGCCGCTTGACCAGCGACGCTTCCGAGAAGCGCGGCGGCGGCTGGGTGAAGTGCTGGGTGGCATCGACCGCGCGCTTGGCCGGACAATCGCCTGCCTTCATCACCGGGAGCAAGCCGCCATCCTCGTCCTCGCTGTCGTCGAGCCCTTCCTGATAGACCGCAAGGAAGCCGGGGAAGCGGATCACCTGCCCGGTGGCGCGCAATTCGTGCTGGCCGGTGGGATCGCGCAGGGTGACGGTTGTGCGTTCCAGCTGCGCGGTCGCCATCTGGCTCGCCATCGCGCGCTTGAAGATGAGGTCGTAGAGCCGGCCTTCATCGCCCGCGCCTGAGCGTTCCTTGGTGAAATCGGTGGGACGGATCGCCTCGTGCGCTTCCTGCGCGTTCTTCGCCTTGGTGCTGTAGAAGCGCGGCTTTTCCGGCAGGTAGGCGGCGTCATAGCGCACTGCAATGGCATCCCGCAGAGCCATGATCGCGCCCGGGTCCATCTGCACGCCGTCGGTCCGCATATAGGTGATCGCGCCCGCCTCGTAGAGGCTCTGCGCGAGGCGCATGGTGTGCTGCGCCGAGAAGCCGAGCTTGCGGGCCGCCTCCTGCTGGAGCGTCGAGGTGGTGAACGGCGGCGCGGGGTTGCGCTTCAGCGGCTTGGTCTCGACGCCTTCGACCGTGAAGCGCCCGGCTTCGACAGCGGCCTTGGCCTCCATGGCGATGCCTTCAGCGCCGAGGCTGAGGCGTTCCAGCTTCTCGCCCCGGAACCGCACCAGCCGCGCATCGAATTCGGTGCCGTCATGCTGCATCCGCGCAACGACGCTCCAATATTCCTCCGCGCGGAAGGCCTCGATCTCGCGCTCGCGCTCGACGATCAGGCGCAGCGCCACGGACTGCACGCGGCCCGCGCTCTTGGCTCCGGGGAGCTTCCTCCACAGCACCGGCGAGAGGGTGAAGCCGAACAGGTAATCCAGCGCCCGGCGCGCCAGATAGGCGTCGATCAGCGGCTGATCGAGCTCGCGGGGCTTGGCCATCGCGTCGAGCACGGCGGTCTTGGTGATCGCGTTGAAGGTGACGCGGTCGACCTTGGCGGGCAGGCTCTTGCGCTTCTTCAGAAGCTCCTGAACGTGCCAGCTGATCGCCTCGCCCTCGCGGTCAGGGTCGGTGGCGAGCACGAGGCGGCTCGCGCCCTTGGCCGCGTCGGCGATTTCCTTGAAGCGGCTCTGCTTGTCGCGGTAGAGTTCCCACTCCATCGCGAAGTCGTCCTCCGGCTTCACGCTGCCATCCTTGGGCGGCAGATCGCGGACATGGCCGTAGGAGGCCAGAACCTTGAAGTCGGCCCCAAGATACTTCTCGATGGTTTTGGCTTTGGCGGGGGATTCGACGATGACAAGCTGCATAAGCGGGGTGAGGTGTCCTTACGTGTACGTACGCGCGAGGGTGGAGCGGCCCCGAGGGTAACGTCAAGCCGATTGCATCGCGGGCAGCGGTGGCGCAGAACACTGATCGAAGCAAGTGCGCGGCCCTCGCGGGTCTGATGGTGTCGCAGCGATGCTTCTTCAAGCGGACCCGCCCGGGCTCGCCAGTATGTGATGTTTTCAAGGAGACCCAGACATGACCCGCCTTACCCGTTCCTTCGCGCCTACCCTCGCCGCCTTCGCAGGCATCGCGCTCGCCCCGCCCTCGGTTGCCGAGGATGCCGCGCCCGCTTCGGCCCCTACCGTCGCCGCGATGCGCACCGCCGATGGCAAGGACGTGGGCAGCGTGACCTTCACCCAGACCGAGCACGGGGTGGTGGTGGCGGTGAAGGTTCATGATGTGCCCGCCGGCAAGCATGGCCTCCACATCCACCAGACCGGCGCCTGCACGCCGGATTTCATGGCCGCCGGGGGCCACTTCAACCCTGACAATGCCGAGCACGGCTTCCACGCCCCGGGCGGCTATCACGTCGGCGACCTCCCCAACCTCGATGTCGCGGCAGACGGCAGCGCCGAGGCCGAGTTCTTCGTGCCGGACGTGACGATTGCCGGACCGGTCACCGAGATGCTCCCCCACACGCTCAGCGATGCGGATGGATCGGCGATGATGATCCACGCCGCGACCGACGATTACAAGACCATGGCCTCGAGCGGCGGACGGCTCGCCTGCGGGGTGATCGTCGCCAAGAAGTAAGTCGTCAGGCGCGCCTGACCGTCCCGTCGGCTTCCCGCACCAACTCGCCCGCCAGTTCGAGCTCGAGCAGCGCCATGTGCACCTCGGCCGCGCTGGCGGCGGACTGGCGGATCAGCTCGTCGACCTCCACCGGGCCGTTGGAAAGCAAGGCGGCGACGGCCTCGGTGCTGTCGGGGTTCCACTCGGCTTCGGCGAGTTCGGCATAGTCGAAGGCTTCCGCCCCGTCCGACACCCGGAAGCGCGAGCGCGGCGCGCCGGTGAAGCTTTGCAGCAGCTCGACCACCTCCTCGGGCGTCTGCACCAGCACCGCGCCTTCGCGGATCAGCTGATTGCACCCCAGCGCCCGCGCATCGAGCGGGGAGCCGGGGATCGCCATCACCTCGCGCCCCGCCTCGCCCGCCAGCCGCGCGGTGATCAGCGATCCCGATTGCGGCGCGGCCTCGACCACCAGTGTGCCCAAGGCGAGACCCGCGATGATGCGGTTGCGCGAGGGGAAATGGCGCCCGCGCGGCTCGGTGCCGGGGGGCTGTTCG
The DNA here is from genome assembly GCA_027489065.1 of Erythrobacteraceae bacterium. GTDB lineage: Bacteria > Pseudomonadota > Alphaproteobacteria > Sphingomonadales > Sphingomonadaceae > Erythrobacter. The sequence goes on from JAIYAM010000010.1 coordinate 63,480, forward strand.
GCGATCAGCAGGGCCTCGCTGGCGATGCGCTCCTGAAGGCTAGCGTGCTGCGGCGGGTAGGCGATGTCGATGCCGCTGGCGATCACCCCGATGGTGGCTCTGGAGCCAAGGCTCAGGGCGCCCTCGTGCGCCGCACCGTCGATGCCCCTCGCCAGCCCCGAGACGACGGTGAAGCCAGCCTCGGCGAGCCCTGCGGCAAAGTCGCGCGCCAGCTTGACCGCGGCGGCGCTCGCGTTGCGCGCACCGACGAGAGCGACGCAGGGCTCCGAAGCCAGCGCCAGCCGCCCGCGGCAGGTGAGGATCGGCGGGGCGCTGTCGAGTTCCGCCAGCAGCGCAGGGTAATCGGGCTGGTCGTGGAACAGGTAGCGCGCGCCGGCCTTGCGCACCGCGGTGATCTCGTGCTCGATGCTTTCCGCCTTGGCGGGGCGGTAGAGCCCCCTCCCCCGGCTGGCGAGATCGGGCAGTGCGTCCAGCGCAGCGCCTGCGCTGCCGAAGCGGGCAATGAGCTGGCGGTAGCTCACGGGTCCGATGTTCGGCGAGCGCAGCAGACGGATGCGCGCGAAGGCTTCTTGCTGTGTGAGCACCGGCTGCGACCCCCCGTGCTCCATCTAGGCGTGCTCCATCAGACGCGGCCCCGCATTACGGCTTGCCCGAGGAGCCGACCCGCGGCTCCTCCCCGCGCATCAGCCGGCCGATATTGGCGCGGTGCTGGACCACGACGATCGCGGCGATGGCGATCAGCGGGGGGATGACCTGCGGAAAGCCCATCGCCCACACGACGACCGGCGCGGCGATCACCGCGACCAGCGACGACACCGACGAAATCCGGCTGAGGAACAGCGTCATCCCCCAGATCGCGGCGCAGGCGAGCATCGCCGGCCAGGCGAGCGCGGCCAGCGCGCCGGCGGCGCTTGCGAAGCCCTTGCCGCCCTTGAACCTGAGCCACGGCGTGAAGCAGTGCCCCGCGACGGCGGCAACCCCGGCGATGCCCTCTGAGCCGGGCCAGAAAGCCCTGGCGACCAGCACCGGGATCACCGCCTTCGCCGCATCGAGCAGCACGGTCGCGGCCGCCAGCCCCTTGTTGCCGGTGCGCAGCACATTGGTCGCCCCGATCGAGCCGCTGCCGATCTGGCGCACGTCGCCGAGCCCCGCCGCGCGGGTGAGGATCAGGCCGAAGGGGATCGAGCCGAGAAGAAAGCCGAATAGGGCGGCGAGAAGCGGTTCCATGGGGTGCGTGATAGCCGCGTCTCGCGATTCGTGTAAGCCAATGTCACAGGGTGGCGGGAACCGGCGGCCTTACGGTTCGACCATACTTTCGCGCTCCCCGGCAAGCGGTTAGGCTCCCCGGCATGGCGGCACACGATCCGATCACGCGGCTCACCGAGCGGGAAAAGGCGGTGCTGCGCGCATGGCTGGGTCACAAGACGGCCAAGGAAATCGCGATCGATCTCGGCATCACGCATCATGCCGTTGAGAAGCGCCTCAAGATGGCGCGCACCAAGCTCGACGCCGGCTCGTCGCTGGAAGCGGCGCGGATGCTGGCTGAGGCGGAGCGCTCGGCGGAAGGGTACGGCCCAGCCGTAGCCGGTCCGCCGGACCTTCAGCCCGCCGCCGTAACCCGCCCATCATGGCACTTCCGAGCCCTTGTTGGAGGAATTGCCATGTTGACCCTTGCCGTTCTGAGCCTTGCCCTTGCCGCCCCCACCCCTTCCGCCGAGCCGGCCGAGATCGCAATCGACGGCGATCTCGGCAAGCTGTTCGCGCATCTCGACAAGAACGACAGCGGGTTTCTCGAACGCCCGGAATCGCCGTTTGTGACCGTCGAATTCGCCGAGGGCGAAGGGACTGAGAAGGTGGAAGGCGTTGCCAATATCGGCGACGACACCGATCCTGCACAGATCGCCCAATTCTACGCCAGAGCCGACACGGACAGGGATCGCCGGATCTCGCTGGCCGAATACACCGTCTGGAGCAAGGCGCGCTGGGCGGAGATGGGCATCGAGGTCAAGATGATCATGAAGGTGCTCCCCGCGCCGGAGAGTTGACCTCGGGCAGCGGCTCGGCCATCGCCGCGTCACGATGGCCGATCCCGCCTCCCCCGTCCTGCTGTTCGACTCCGGCGTCGGGGGCCTCACCGTCTATGACGCCCTGCGCGAGGTGCTGCCGCAAGCCCCGGTCATCTACGCTGCCGACCTTGCCGGCCTCCCCTACGGCACCAAGACCGAGGCGCAGATCGCGGCGCGGGTCTCCGGCCTGCTCGGGCGCATGGCGGAGCGCTTTCGTCCGCGCCTCGTCTGCATCGCCTGCAACACCGCCTCGACCATCGCCTTGGGCATGGTGCGCGATGTGCTTGAGATTCCGGTGGTCGGCACGGTCCCGGCGATCAAACCGGCGGCGGCGTTGACGCGGACCGGCACGATCGGCCTCGTCGGCACTGATGCGACGATCCGTCAGGCTTACGTGGACGACCTCGAAGCGAAGTTCGCAGGCGGCAAGCGCCTGCTGCGCGTCGCCGCGCCGGGCCTCGTGCAGGCGGCGGAGGCCAAGCTGCGGGGCGAGCCGGTCGACCCGGCCTTGATCGCCGACGTCCGCGACCGCCTCGCCAGCCTTGCCGAGGGCGCGCGGATCGATACGTTGGTGCTCGCCTGCACGCACTTCCCGCTGCTGGCCGATGAGCTCGCCGCCGCCTTCGGTCCCGATGTGGCGCAGGTCGACGGCGCGCAGGGTATCGCCCGGCGCATCGCCCACCTGCTTGAGGGACAGAGCTTTGCGACAGGCGGTGCCCCCAACCGCTTTGTCGTCACCGGGCCGATCGCGGGGGCCAAGGGCCTCGAGGCCGCGCTCCGGTCGCGCGGCTTCGGAGACGCCGAGGCGTTCTGATTTCCGCATGACCGCTTGCGAAACACTCGCAAAGATCGCGGTGGCAAAAGCGCCCGTGCGCCCTTAAATAGCGGCGAAACCAACCGCCTTCTCGCACGTTGAGGCGGCATAAGAGAGCATAGGCAGGAACCGGGCCCGCCAAGCCAAGGCGGCCGCGAGAGCAGCGAGACGCGAGTGAACTACGACCAGATTTTCGATTCCGCGATCGACCGGCTGCATGAAGAGGGCCGCTACCGCGTCTTCATCGACATCCTGAGGAACAAGGGCGCCTATCCCAATGCGCGCTGCTTCCACGGCCACAACGGCCCCAAGCCGATCACGGTGTGGTGTTCCAACGACTACCTGTGCATGGGCCAGCACGACAAGGTGATCGGCGCGATGGAAGCCGCGCTGCACGATGTCGGCGCAGGCTCCGGCGGCACCCGCAATATCGGCGGCAACACGCATCTCCACGTCCAGCTCGAAAACGAACTCGCCGACCTCCACGGCAAGGACGCAGCCCTGCTGTTCACCTCGGGCTATGTCTCGAACGATGCCACGCTCTCGACGCTCGCCAAGCTGCTGCCGGGCTGCGTGATCTTCTCGGACGAATTGAACCACGCCAGCATGATTGCCGGCATCCGCAACTCGGGCTGCGAGAAGAAGGTGTTCCGCCACAATGACGTGGCGCACCTCGAGGAACTGCTGCGCTCCGTCGACATCGACACGCCCAAGCTGATCGCCTTCGAGAGCGTCTACTCGATGGACGGCGACGTCGCCCCGATCCACGCGATCTGCGACCTTGCCGAAAAGTACAACGCGCTCACCTATATCGACGAAGTCCACGCAGTCGGCATGTACGGCGCGCGCGGCGGCGGCATCTCCGAGCGCGACGGCGCAGCACACCGCATCGACATCATCGAAGGCACGCTCGGCAAGGCCTTCGGGGTCATGGGCGGCTATATCGCGGCTTCGACCAAGGTCGTCGACTGCATCCGCAGCTATGCGCCGGGCTTCATCTTCACGACCTCGCTCTCGCCGGTGCTGGTCGCGGGCGTGCTCGCTTCGGTGCGGCACCTCAAGGAGAGCAGCGTCGAGCGCAACGCCCAGCAGCGCGCCGCCGCGATGCTCAAGCTGAAGTTTGCAGAAGCGGGCCTGCCGGTGATGGATTCGGTCACCCACATCGTCCCGCTGATGGTCGGCGATCCGATCCGCGCCAAGAAGATCAGTGACATCCTGCTCGCCGAATACGGCGTCTATGTGCAGCCGATCAACTTCCCCACCGTGCCGCGCGGCACCGAGCGGCTGCGCTTCACCCCCGGCCCGCACCACACCGACGAGATGATGGACGAGCTGACGAGCGCACTGGTCGAGATCTGGGACCGGCTGGAGATCGCGCTCGCCGAAGCGGCCTGAAGCCCTCATGCTTTCGCGGCTTGTGTGCACGCACGGCTCCGCTAGCACCTCCCCGCAAACAGAATCGGGAGAGAGCAATGGGCGGCACGCCTGACCAGACTTACGCCGAGGTGGTCCTCGGGCGGCGTTCTATTCGCGGCTATCTCGACAAGCCTGTGCCGCGTGCGCTGGTCGCCGAGGTGATCGGTATGGCGATGCGCTCGCCGACCTCGATGAACACCCAGCCCTGGCATTTCCACGTCATCACCGGCGAGCCACTCGATCGCATCCGGCGCGGCAACACCGAGCGTATCCTCGCAGGCGAGCCCGACAGCCGCGAGTTCCGTCGCGGCGAGGCTTTCGCAGGCGTGCACCGGGATCGTCAGGTCGAAGTCGCCAAGCAATTGTTCGGCGCGATGGGCATCGAGCGTGACGACAAGGACGCAAGGCAGGACTGGGTGCTGCGCGGCTTTCGCCAGTTCGATGCGCCGGTCTGCGTGATCGTCACCTACGACCGCGAGCTTTCCGGCTCGGACGACACCGCCTTCGATTGCGGCGCGGTGACGACGGCGCTGGTCAACGCGGCATGGTCGCGGGGGCTGGGCTGCGTGATCAACTCGCAAGGCATCATGCAATCGCCGGTGGTGCGCGAGCATGCGGGCATCCCTGACGATCAGGTGATCATGAAAGCGGTCGCGATGGGCTGGCCCGACCCCGATTTCCCCGCGAACGCGGTCGTTTCCCTGCGCCGCAGCGTCGACGAGGCAGCGCGCTTCGTGGGATTTGCGGACTAGGCGAAGGCAGCGCGGGCTGTCACCAGCTCGCGCACCAACGCCGTGTTGAAGGCTTCGCAGGCGGTGCGCACGACGGCCTGCCACGCGGCCGGATCGACAGTGAGGGACTGGCTCTCGCGTGCTCCCCCGCCGCCGCCATCCGATAGGCGCGCAAAGGGGGCTGCGATCCGGTGCTCGCGGTCGAGCCACATGCCGCCGGTCGTGGCGGAGCGGCCGCCGTCGAAAGGCGTCATCAGGATCACCCGCGAGGCTTGGGAGACAGCGAAGGCGGGCTCCGCGTCGAAGTCGATCACCAGCGAGGGCGCGATCAACAGCGCGTCGAGCGCCTGCGCCGCAGCGATGATCTGCGCGAACTGGCCGTCGCCGCGCGGCAGGGGCGTGTTGAGGCCGGCGAGCAGCGGCGCTTCCGCCGCGCCGAACGCCAGCGTGCCGAAGCGCGCCGAACCTCGTGCTTCGATGTACCGCTCCTCGCGGTTGCCGGGCACGGCGCAGGTGCCGCCTGACAGCATCGCCAGTTGCAGGGTGGCCGGCGGCAGCGGCGCAAATCCCTCGGCGCCGAGGCGCAGCATGCAATCGGCGTAGGCCTCTTGCGTGACGGCGCGCATGATCTCTTCCCCGACGCCCGCAAGACTGACGACCTGGTGCGAGCAGACCCGGGCGGTGACGAAGGTCAGCTGGTAAGACGCAATCCCGAGTGCGGGCGCGCGCGCCTGCCAGCTGGTGAAATCGGTGAAACGGAAGTCGAAAGCGGGCTCGCCGGCGAGGGGTAAGGGGACGCCGGCGGCGAGCGAGACGCCCCCCGCGGCAACACCCCTCATCAGGCCGCGGCGCGAGAAGCCGCCTTCTGCCATCGCCCTGCCTTTCCCGTTCTCAGCGCGGGAGTTCGGAGACCCCCATCAGCGCCTCGTCCACCGCCCGCGCCGCCTGTCGGCCCTCGCGGATCGCCCAGACGACAAGGCTCTGCCCGCGCCGCATGTCGCCGCAGGCGAAGACATTGGGCTCGCTGGTCGCATAGCTGTGCGTGTCGGCCGCGACATTGCCGCGCGCATCAAGCGTCACGCCCGCCTGTTCGAGCAGTCCCGCCTTCTTCGGTCCAACGAATCCCATGGCGAGCAGGATCAGATCGGCCTGGATGACGAACTCGCTGCCCGCGATCTCGCGCATCTGGCGGTCCATCCACTCGACCCGCACGCATTCGAGCCCGGTGACCTTCTCGCCGTCGCCGATCACGCGCTTGGCAAGCACCGCCCAATCGCGTTCGACGCCTTCCTGATGGCTCGAGGAGGTGCGCAGCTTCATCGGCCAATCGGGCCAGGTCAGCGCCTTGTCTTCCTTTTCCGGCGGCTTGGGCATGATCTCGAGCTGGGTGACGCTGAGCGCGCCCTGCCGGTTCGAGGTGCCCACGCAGTCGCTACCGGTGTCCCCGCCGCCGAGCACGACGACATGCTTGCCGGTGGCGGTAAGGCTGCCGCGCGGCGCGGCGCGCAGTTCATCGTCGCCCGCGACGCGCTTGTTCTGCTGGGTGAGGAACTCCATCGCCAGCCGCACGCCAGGCATTTCCGCTCCGGGAATCGACAGGGCCCGCGCATCTTCCGCGCCGCCCGCCAGCACCACCGCGTCGAAATTCTCCTGCAACGACTTGAACGAAACGTCGACGCCGACTTCCTTGGAGGTCTTGAACGTCACCCCTTCCGCTTCCATCTGCTGGGCGCGGCGATTGATAAGGTGCTTTTCCATCTTGAAGTCGGGAATGCCGTAGCGAAGCAGGCCGCCGACGCGGTCCGACTTCTCGAACACCGTCACCGAATGCCCGGCGCGCGCCAGCTGCTGCGCGCAGGCGAGGCCGGCGGGTCCGGATCCGACGATCGCCACCGACTTGCCGGTCTTGCGCTCGGGCACCTGCGGGTTGATCCAGCCTTCCTTCCACCCACGGTCGACGATCGCGCATTCGATCGACTTAATGGTCACCGGCTGGTCGACGATGTTGAGGGTGCAGGCCGCCTCGCAGGGCGCAGGGCAGATGCGCCCCGTGAACTCGGGGAAATTGTTGGTCGAGTGCAAGTTGGCGAGCGCCCGCTTCCAGTCCGCCTCGTAGACGAGGTGGTTCCAGTCCGGGATCATGTTGTTCACCGGACAGCCGTTGTGGCAGTAGGGAATGCCGCAATTCATGCAGCGCGAGGCCTGCCCCGTCAGCGTCGCATCGTCCGGCTGGACAACGAACTCGCGGTAGTTCTTCAGCCGTTCCTTGGGATCGAGATAGTCCCGCTCGCGGCGGTCCAGCTCGAGAAATCCGGTTTCCTTGCCCATGTCTTGGTCTCGTTCCTGAAATCTTATTCGGCAGCGACGCTGGCGGCTTCGTGGCGCTCGGCCTCGAGCCGTTTGAGCGCAGCGGCATAATCGCGCGGCATAACCTTGACGAAGCGGGTCAGCGAAGCGTCCCAATCGGCCAGCAGCTCGCCAGCGAGCTTGCTGCCGGTGTGAAGCTGGTGCCGCTCGACGAGGATGCGCAGCCGCTCGGCATCGTGGCGCAGCATGTCGCCCATGCCGAAGTCATTGACCGAGCGCGGACGCTGGGCCGGACGGCCCGTGCCCTCTTCGGCATCCGCTTCGCCGGAGACCGGCAGGAGATCGACTTGTGCCGGGTTCACCAGGTCCTTGAACGCGCCGTCGGGGTCATAGACATAGGCGATCCCGCCGCTCATGCCCGCCGCGAAGTTGCGCCCGGTCTTGCCGAGAACCACCACCACGCCGCCGGTCATGTATTCGCAGCCATGGTCGCCGGTGCCTTCGACCACCGCGATGGCGCCCGAGTTCCTGACCGCGAAACGCTCGCCCGCGACGCCGTTGAAGTAAGCCTCGCCCGCGATTGCGCCGTAAAGCACGGTGTTGCCGACAATGATGTTGTCCTGCGACGCGCGCGGGGCTTGCGGAGGCTGGCGCACGATGATGCGGCCGCCGGAAAGCCCCTTGCCGACATAGTCGTTGGCATCGCCGACCAGATCGAGTGTCACCCCGTGGGCGAGCCACGCGCCGAAGCTCTGCCCGGCCACCCCGGTCAGATTGATGCGGATCGTGTCGGTCGGCAGGCCCTCGTGCCCGTGCGCCTTGGCGATCTCGCCCGAGAGCATCGCGCCGACCGTGCGGTTGACGTTGCGCACCTCGTATTCGAGCTGCACCGGCTGCTTGCCGTCGATCGCCGCGCGGCAATCGGCGATCAGGCGATTGTCGAGCGCGCCTTCGAGCCCGTGGTCCTGCACGCCCACCTGACGCAGCGAGGCCCCGTCCTTGAGCGGCACCTGATGCAGGATGCGCCCGAGGTCGATCCCGCGCGCCTTCCAGTGGCGCTCCATCCGGCGCGTGTCGAGCAGGTCGACCCGGCCGACCATCTCGGCGACCGTGCGGATGCCCATCTCTGCCATGATCGTGCGCAGTTCCTCGGCGACGAAGAACATGTAGTTGACCACGTGCTCGGGCTGACCGGTGAAGCGCGCGCGCAGCACCGGGTCCTGCGTGGCGACGCCGACGGGGCAGGTGTTGAGGTGGCACTTGCGCATCATGATGCAGCCTGCGGCGATCAGCGGCGCGGTGGCAAAGCCGAACTCGTCTGCGCCGAGCAGCGCGCCGATGGCGACGTCGCGGCCGGTGCGAAGGCCGCCGTCGACCTGCACCGCGATGCGGCTGCGCAGGTCGTTGAGCAGCAGCGTCTGCTGCGTCTCGGCCAGGCCGATTTCCCACGGGCTGCCCGCGTGGGTCAGCGAGGTCAGCGGCGAAGCGCCCGTCCCGCCGTCATAGCCCGCGATCGTCACATGGTCCGCGCGCGCCTTGGAAACGCCCGCCGCGACCGTTCCGACGCCCACTTCGGACACCAGCTTTACCGAAATCCGCGCGAACGGGTTCACGTTCTTGAGATCGTGAATGAGCTGGGCGAGGTCTTCGATCGAATAGATGTCGTGGTGCGGCGGCGGGGAAATGAGTCCCACGCCCGGGGTCGAGTGCCGCACAGCGCCGATGCGCTTGTCGACCTTGTGCCCGGGCAGCTGACCGCCCTCGCCGGGCTTTGCGCCCTGCGCCATCTTGATCTGGATGTCGTCCGAATTGACGAGGTATTCGGTGGTCACCCCGAAGCGGCCCGAGGCGACCTGCTTGATGCGGCTGCGCATCGAGTCCCCGTTGGCAAGCGGCTTGAAGCGGAACGGCTCCTCCCCGCCCTCGCCCGTGTTCGAGCGGCCGCCGATGCGGTTCATCGCGATCGCCATGGTCGAGTGCGCCTCGTGGCTGATCGAGCCGAGGCTCATCGCGCCGGTCGAGAAGCGCTTCACGATCTCGGCGGCGGGTTCCACCTCGTCGAGCGGGATCGGCTGGGCGGCCTTCTTGAACTCGAGCAGCCCGCGGATCGTCAGCAGCCGTTCGGACTGCTCGTTGATCGACTTGGCGAACTCCTCGTAATTCTTCGGATCATTGCCGCGCACCGCGTGCTGGAGCGCCGCGACGTTCTGCGGGGTCCAGGCGTGCTCCTCGCCGCGCAGGCGGTACTGGTAGATGCCGCCGACATCGAGCATCCCGTCATAGAGCGGGTTGTCGCCGTAAGCCTGCCCGTGGCGGCGCAGCGCCTCCTCGGCGACTTCGGCAAGGCCGATGCCCTCGATGGTGGTGGCGGTGCCGGTGAAGTACTTCTCGACGAAGGCGCTGGAGAGCCCCACCGCGTCGAAAATCTGCGCGCCGCAATAGGACTGATAGGTCGAGATGCCCATCTTGGACATGACCTTGCGGATGCCCTTGCCGATCGCCTTGATGAAATTCTGCTGCACCTTGGTGGCGGGCAGGTCCGGGTGCCGCTTGGCGCGCAGGGCCTCCAGCGTCTCGAAGGCGAGATAGGGGTTGATCGCCTCCGCGCCGTAGCCTGCGAGCACGCAGAAGTGGTGCACCTCGCGTGCTTCGCCGGTTTCGACCACGAGGCCAGTGTTCATCCGCAGGCCCTGCCGGACGAGGTGGTGATGCACCGCCGCGATCGCCAGCAGCGCGGGCATCGGCACGCGGGTCTCGGACTGGCCGCGGTCGCTGAGCACCAGAATGTTGTGGTCCTGCAGCACCGCCTCGGTCGCCGCCCAGCACATTTCCTTCAGCGCCATTTCAAGGCCTTCAGCCCCGCTCTTGGCATCCCACGTCATGTCAATCGTGGCGCAGCGGAACGCGCCGTCGAGCGCTTCTTCCACCGAGCGGATCTTGGCGAGATCCTCGTTGGTGAGGATCGGCTGGTCGACCTCAAGCCGCTTGTGCGTCCCCGCATCGCGGCCCAGCAGGTTCGGGCGCGGGCCGATCATGGAGGTTAGGCTCATAACCAGTTCCTCGCGGATCGGATCGATCGGCGGATTGGTGACCTGCGCGAAGTTCTGCTTGAAATAGTCGTAGAGCAGCCGCGCACGGTCAGACAGCACCGCAATCGGCGTGTCGGTGCCCATTGATCCGATCGGATCGTCGGCATCCACCGCCATCGGTTCGAGGAAGCGGGTTACGTCTTCCTGCGTGTATCCGAAAGCCTGTTGACGGGTAAGCAGCGTGCCCTCTTCGGCCGGGATCGCGGCGAGTTCTGGCACCACGTCGGTGATGTCTTCGAGCTTGTACTGCGCCTGGTGCAGCCACTCGGCATAGGGCTCGGCCTCGGCGAGGTCGGCCTTGAGCTCGTCATCCTCGATGATGCGGCCCTGTTCGAGGTCGATCAGCAGCATCTTGCCGGGCTGCAAGCGCCACTTTCTAACGATATCGTCCTCGCGGAACGGCAGCACGCCGCTTTCCGAAGCGAGGCAGACGATATCGTCCTTGGTCACGCAGAAGCGCGCAGGCCGCAGGCCGTTGCGGTCAAGCGTCGCGCCGATCTGGCGGCCATCGGTGAAGCACACCGAAGCCGGGCCGTCCCACGGCTCCATCAGCGCGGCGTGATATTCGTAGAAGGCGCGCCGTTCAGGGCTCATCAGCGCATTGCCGGCCCAGGCTTCCGGGATGAGGATCATCATCGCGTGGGCGAGGGAATATCCGCCCGCGATCAGCAATTCCAAGGCGTTGTCGAGGCAAGCCGTGTCCGATTGCCCGTGCGGGATGATCGGCCACATCTTGTCGAGGTCCGGCCCGAGCAGCTCGCTTTCCATGGTGCGGCGGCGGGCGTTCATCCAGTTGACGTTGCCGCGCACCGTGTTGATCTCGCCATTGTGGGCGATGAAGCGGAACGGGTGCGCGAGCCGCCAGCTGGGGAAGGTGTTGGTGCTGAACCGCTGGTGGACGAGGCCGAGCGCCGACACGCAGGCGGGATCGCGCAGGTCATCGTAGAAAGAGCCGACCTGCGTTGCCAGCAGCA
>JAIYAM010000055.1 GCA_027489065.1 Erythrobacteraceae bacterium
CCCTCATAGTTCTGAACACGCTCGCGGTTGCCTTCCTTCACCTTCACGCCGACGCGGACGGTGTCGCCTGCGCGAAATTCGGGGATGTCCTTGCCGGACTTGGCGATTTCTTCGGCTTCGATCTGCTGGATCAGGTTCACTGGTCCGGTTCCTTCGTTTTGCGCTGCGCGCCAGAGGCAGGTTGGACCCGAGCGCCCTCATAGCGCTCCCACAAGTCCGGCCTGCGTGACCGTGTGTCTTGCTCGCTACGCAGCTTGCGCCACGCCGCGATCTTCGCATGATCCCCCGATCGCAGCACTTCGGGGATCGTGCGCCCTTCCCATTCCTGAGGTCGGGTATAGTGCGGATATTCGAGGAGCCCCGTCTCGAAGCTTTCCTCGGTCCCGCTAGAGGCCGCGCCCATTACGCCGGGAAGCAGCCGAATGCAAGCGTCAAGCACGGTGAGCGCGGCCATCTCGCCGCCGCTGAGCACGATGTCGGCGAGACTGACCTGCTCGATCTCAGGCCGCGCCTCGAACAGGCGTTCATCGAAGCCCTCGAACCGCCCGCATAGGATGATCACGCCGGGGCCGCTTGCGATCTCACGGATGCGCTCCTGGGAGATTGGACGGCCGCGCGGGGTCATGGCGAGGATGGGGCGCCCGGCGGCAGGTGCGCTATCCAGCGCCCGCGCCAGCACATCGCACTTCAGCACCATCCCAGCCCCGCCGCCTGCAGGCGTGTCGTCGACGGTGCGGTGCTTGTCCTCGGCAAAATCGCGGATCTGCACCGGCTCGCACGACCACTTGCCCTCGGCGAGAGCGCGGCCTGCGAGCGAGACGCCAAGCGGCCCAGGGAACATCTCCGGATAGAGGGTAAGGATGGTGGCGGCGAAGGTCATTGCGGCCGCTTAGGCCGGGACTTCAGCCTCCGCAACCGCCGCAGCCACCGCCACCGCAGCCGCCGTCGCTTCCGCCATCGCTGCTGCCGCTTCCGCCGTCGCCGCTATCGCCTGACCTCTGGCGAAGCGCATGGACCGGTTCCCAGGGGGTGCCGACCAGCACGCCGGTGCCGAACAGCGCGACCGCGAGCGGCGCTTCCTCGGGACGGGGCGCGCGGGCAATCCGGCTGCTCTGCGTGCGCAGGTCGATGACCGAAGCGATACCTGCCGCCGTGCGCGGGTCACTCCGCACGAAGCGGAACACCGCAAGGACAGCCGTCAGTGCCAGCAGGATGACAAGGAAGCCGGTCGGCTCACCCAGCGTGCTTCCGGCCCGTTGGCGATAAAGCCCGAGAACGAACAGCGCTGCAAAGGGCGTAATCGAGAGCCAGCGCAGGCGCATGTGTTGTTCGGGCCACATCAGCATGCCGCCGCGCCGCAGCCGCGCTGCGATGCGTTCGGCATGAAAATCGATGATGCGCCGCGCTTCGCCGCGGGTGACAGGCCCTTGTGCCGCGAGAAGTGCCTTGCCCGCCGTGCCGCAAGCGATGTCCCGCCGCATCACGGCAAGACGATCCTTGCCCCAAGGCGCGAGCGCGCCGCGCACGAAAAGATCGGCCAGCACCGCATCGGCAAACCGGTCGCGCCCTCCGGCAAGCAAGGCGACGCTCTCCGCGTCAAGCGATGCGCCGCGTCGACCCGAGTCGCGCAGTTGGGACGGTATCCACCATGCAGCAAAGCAGCCTGCGACCAGCAAGCCGCTGTAGAAAATCAGGAAGTCGCTGCCCGTCCAGGACGAGAACAGCTGCATCACATCATCCTTCCCGCGAGCCAGCCCGCCATTGCAGCGAGCAGGCCCAACGCCAGCGCGACCCGGCGAGACAGGACAATAGCGCCTGAGAGGTTAACGCGAACTCCACGAGGATCTACTTTGAAGCGCTTGCTGGCAGCCGGCCAGATCGCCGCCGGAGGGGGCTGTCCGAAGGTGGCCTCGTAGGCCGCAAGCGTCGCGGCATACTGGTTGTAGTAGCGCCCAGCCTCGACAGGTCCGCCGCTGGTCGGGCCATGGTGTAGGTCCGTCTTCAGGACCATCGGGCAGAACACCTCCCAATAGTCGCGGCTGTAGGTGAGATGCAGATGCCAAGCCTGATCGACCGCATCCGAGGGCGTCACCTCGTGTCCGGCTGTGACGGCGAGATAGCAGAACCGCCGGTACTCCCGGATCACCCGCTCGGCTTCGGCAAGGGTCCAGCGGTTCTCGCGGGCGAGGCGCCCCGCGAAAGTGAGCGATGCGTCCGCCGGACCGATATGGTGCGCGGCGATGCGCTGCCAGAGATCGTCGCGGGGCGGGCTCACGGCCCTAGTCTTCGGCGAAAGCGGCTCCGATCACAAGCCGGTGTTCATCCCAACCCAGCACGGCAGTCGGGATCATCGGCACCATGAAGGTCTTGGGTCCCTTCTCCGGCGCCGGCTGGCGGGTGATCTCGATGATGTCGGTTGCACCGAAGTTCTCGATGGCAAGGACGGTGCCGACTGGCTCGCCCGCGTCGGTGACCACCGGGAGCCCGAGCAGGTCGGCGTGATAGAATTCGCCCTCGGCCAGCGGCGGCAGGGCATCGCGGGGCACTGTCAGCGCGGTGCCGCGCAGTTTTTCGGCATCGCCGCGCGAGGCGTATTCGGCAAGGCGGGCGATCGCCCCGCCCTTCCCGTCATCACGCACCTTGACGAGCGTCAGAGCGCCGTCGTTGAAGCTCTTGTGGCGAGCAAGCGCAGGCACGCCGTCACCGAACAGCTTGAGGCGCACCTCGCCCGCCACCCCGTGCGCGCCGACGATGGCGGCTAGGGTGACGGGCTTGGTCATAGCAGCTTAGCCTTCGGCCTGCTCGGCAGCGGCTTCGTCAGCGGCGGGCGCTTCCTCGGCAGCGGCATCCTCGGCAGGCGCGTCTTCAGCAGCGGGCGCTTCTTCCACCGCAGGAGCGGCGGCAGCGGCCTTGGCCTCTTCCTCGGCAGCGCGCGCGGCTTCTTCAGCCTCGGCGATCTTGGCGGCACGCTCTTCGGCGCGCTCCTTGGCCTTCTCGCCCGGCTCGCCCTTCTTCGGGTTCACGCGGGCCGCACGCTCCTTGACGCCGGCGGCATCGAGGAAACGGGCGACACGGTCGGTCGGCTGGGCGCCGACGCCGAGCCAGTAGCGGGCGCGCTCGTCATTGAGCTTCACGCGCTCGGGCGAATTCTTGGCGAGCAGCGGATTGTAGGTCCCGATCTGCTCGAGATACTTGCCGTCACGCGGGCTACGGCTGTTAGCGACAACGATGCGGTAGTAGGGGCGCTTCTTGGCACCGCCGCGCGAGAGCCGGATGGAAATGGACATTTGATCTTACCTTTCGACTGGAATTGGACTGAATTGCTGAAACGAAACTTCTGAACCTGAACTATTTCTTGATGCGGGGAGGTCCGCCGAGACCGGGCAGGCCACCCATGCCGCCGCCGCCGAGACCGGGCAGCCCGCCTGCGCCGCCGCCCATTCCACCCATGCCACCCATGGGGCCAGCGGGACCGCCCATGCCGCCACCGCCGCCGAACATCGCGGCAAGGCCCTTCAGGCCGCCCATCTTCTTGATCTGCTTCATCGCACGGGCCATTTCCTGATGCATCTTCAGGAGCTTGTTGACGGTCTGCACATCCGTCCCGCTGCCCGCCGCGACACGCTTCTTGCGCTTGGCGTTCATCAGGTCGGGATTGGCGCGTTCCTTCTCGGTCATCGAGGAGATCACCGCCTCGAGGTGAACCAGTACCTTGTCGTCCATGCCCGAGTTGGCCATCGCGGCCTTGGCCTTCTTCATGCCCGGCATCATGCCCGCCAGCATCCCAAGCCCGCCCATGGCGCGCATCTGGCGCAGCTGCATGGCAAGATCATTGAGATCGAACTTGCCCTTCTCGAGGTTGCGCGCGAGCTTTTCGGCGTCCTCTTCCTTGATCGTCGCTGCGGCGCGTTCGACCAGGCTGACGACATCGCCCATGCCGAGGATCCGATCGGCGACGGAGCCGGGACGGAACGGCTCGATCGCGTCGAGCTTTTCGCCGGTGCCCGCGAATTTGATCGGCTTGCCGGTGACCGCGCGCATCGACAGCGCCGCGCCGCCGCGCGCATCGCCATCCATGCGGGTCAGCACCACGCCGGTGAGCGGCACTTCATTGGTGAAGCTCTGGGCGACGTTGACCGCGTCCTGACCGGTCAGCGAATCGACCACCAGCAGCACTTCGTTGGGTGCAGAAACGCTGGCGACGGCCTTCATCTCGGCCATCAGCGCGTCATCGACATGCAGGCGCCCGGCGGTGTCGAGCAGCAGGACGTCGAAATTCTGGAGCCGCGCCGATTCCATCGCGCGCCGCGCAATGTCGACCGGCCGCTGGCCCGCCACGATCGGCAGCGTCGCCACATCGACCTGAGTGCCGAGAACCGCCAACTGCTCCTGCGCCGCCGGACGATTGACGTCGAGCGAGGCCATCAGGGCCTTCTTGCCATGGCGCTCGCGGATCAGCTTGGCGAGCTTGGCGGTGGTGGTGGTCTTGCCCGAACCCTGCAGGCCGACCATCATGATCACGACCGGCGGCTTGGCGTCGAGCTTCAGCCCTTCGACCTCCATCCCGCCGAGCGTCTCGACCAGCTCGTCATGGACGATCTTGATGACCATCTGGCCCGGCGTGACCGAGCGCAGCACGTCCTGACCCACGGCCTTTTCGGTGACGGCGTCGATGAAACGGCGGGCGACTGGCAGCGCGACGTCTGCCTCGAGAAGAGCGATGCGCACCTCGCGCATGGCGTCGCGCACGTCCTGCTCGCGCAGCGCACCGCGGCCCTTGAGCTTGTCGAAGACCCCGCCGAGCCGATCTGACAGCGTGTCGAACATCGCCAACTTCTCCTCGCGAGTGCCGCAGCATTCGCATCATGCGAAAAACGCCGGCGGACGAAACCTCGTCGGCCAGCGTTGCGAAAATGCGTCTCTCATGGAGACTGCCAAATCCGACTTTGATCAGGATGACTGGTGGAGCCTAGCGGGATCGAACCGCTGACCTCAACACTGCCAGTGTTGCGCTCTCCCAGCTGAGCTAAGGCCCCGAGCCAGTCATCATGCGAACAAAGCGTTGCGCCCTGTTCGCGGGAGGCGGCCATTAGTGGGGCCGCCTCCCCCTTGCAAGCGAAAAATCAGTTCTCGTCGCCGTCATCGTCTCCGGTGCCAGTCGAGACGCCGAGATCGTCGTCCCCGCCGAGATCGACGTCGTTATCGGGCGAATCGCCGTCCTCGTCGATGTCTTCGATGTCCTCCAGGTCGCCCAGATCATCGTCGCCGCCCAGATCGGCGTCGGCATCGACATCGACCTTCTTGGCCACTTCCTCAAAGGGAATCGGCTGCTTGGACTTGAGCACAGGCTCGGGCGTCCAGGTCTCGCCGCATTCGATGCAGGTGACCGGATCGTCCTTGCCGAGATCGTAGAAACGCTCTGCGCACTTGGGGCAGGTGCGCTTGGTACCCCATTCGGGCTTGGCCATGTATATTCCTCAAATCGGGCCGACCCTTTGCCAAGGGCAGGCGGAACGTCGCAAAAAATCGTGGCGGATTGATCGCAAAAAGTGGGTTGCGGCAAGCTCTTTATCAAGAGCCGAGCCAGCGAGCGCGGCGCGCCTTGCCAGAAGCGCGGGGCGCTGTCAAAGACCGCCGCCATATGACCAGCCACCGTTTTTCGCCTCTCGGCCCGCTCAAGGGCGCGATCCGCGTGCCGGGCGACAAGTCGATCAGCCACCGCGCGCTCATGTTCGCCGGTCTTGCAGTCGGGCGCAGCCGGATCACGGGGCTGCTGGAAGGCGAGGACGTGCTGGCGACGGCAGCGGCGATGCGCCAGTTCGGCGCGCATATCTTGCGCGAGGGCGACGGCACCTGGACGGTCGAGGGTGTGGGAGTGGGCAGCCTGCTCGAGCCGAAACAGGCGCTCGAGATGGGCAACTCCGGAACCTCGACACGCCTTCTCATGGGCCTTGTCGCGAGCCATGCGATCACCGCCACGTTCACCGGGGACGCGAGCCTTTCGGGCCGCCCCATGAAGCGCGTCATCGACCCGCTCTCGCAGATGGGTGCCACCTTCGAGGCGTCCGCTGGGGGCACCCTTCCCCTCATGCTGCGCGGTGCTTCGCCCGCCGTGCCGATCACCTATCGCCTCCCCGTGGCGAGCGCGCAGGTCAAGAGCGCGGTCCTGCTCGCCGGGCTCAATACCCCGGGCAGCACCCGCGTGATTGAACCGGTCCCGACCCGGGACCATACCGAGCGGATGCTGACCGGCTTCGGCGCAAAGCTCGAGGTGGGAGAGGAGAACGGCGAGACCGTGATCGCCATCCACGGCGAGGCGGAACTCAATCCTATGGACGTGATCGTGCCGGGCGATCCTTCCTCGGCCGCCTTCTTCATGGTCGCCGCATCCATCGTGCCCGGTAGCGACCTTACGATCCTCAACGTCGGCCTCAACCCGACCCGCGCCGGGCTGCTCAAGGTGCTGCGCCAGATGGGTGCGAACATCGAGGAGATTGCGCCTCGCGAAGTCGGCGGCGAACCCGTCGCTGATCTGCGCGTGCGCCATGCAGCCCTGACCGGCGTTGACGTCGACCCGGCCATCGCTCCGGCGATGATCGACGAGTTTCCGGTGCTGTTCGTCGCGGCGGCTCTCGCCCATGGAACGACCCGCACCACCGGCCTCGAGGAGCTGCGCGTCAAGGAGAGCGATCGCCTCGCCGCGATGGCTGCGGCGCTGACGGCTGCGGGCGCGCGGGTGGACGAGCACGAGGACGGCCTCACGATCCACGGCACGGGCGGCGAGCCGCTCAGGGGCACCGCAAACGGGCGTGTCCAATCACTGCTCGATCACCGCATCGCCATGAGCATGGCGGTGGCCGGTCTCGTGAGCGCCGGCGGCGTCGAGGTCGACGACATCAGCCCGATCAACACGAGCTTTCCGACCTTCATGAGCCTGCTGGACGAGGCGGCGGCATGAACACCCCGTTCGACTGGGCAAGCGCCGTCGGCCTCTGCGGAACGGCCTGCATCATCGGCGCCTATGCCTATCTGACCCTCGCGAAGACCACGAACCCCTTCCTGCTTCACGGCACGAACCTCGCAGGCGCTGCCCTGCTGACGGTCTCCCTGCTCGTCCACACCAACTGGGCGAGCCTGATCCTCGAGGGCTTCTGGGCAGCGATCGCGATCTTTGGACTGGTGCGTGCATGGCGCGGCCGGGGGGCCGCAAAGGAACGGGCGGGATGATCATCGCCGTCGATGGCCCCACCGCTTCGGGCAAAGGTACCATTGCCAAGGCGCTCGCAGCGCATTTCGGCTTGCCGCATCTTGATACGGGTCTGCTTTACCGCGCGGTCGGACGGCAGGTGGAGTTGAACGGGGGCGACCCCGACAAGGCCGAGGACGCGCTCGCCGCCTGCGACTTCGCAGATGCCCTGCTCGACGATGAGACCCTGCGCTCCGAGGCGGTCGGCGGCTTTGCGAGCCGCGTGTCGGTCCACCCGGCGGTGCGCCGCGCGCTTTTCGACCGCCAACGCGCCTTCGCGCTCCAGCCCGGCGGCGCGGTGCTCGACGGTCGCGACATCGGTACGGTGATCGCGCCCGAGGCGCAGGTGAAGCTGTTCGTCACAGCCAGCACCGCCGAGCGCGCCCGGCGCCGCTGGCTCGAGATGAAGGGGCGCGGGCTCGACACAGCGCTCGCGGCAATCGAGCAGGATATCGCCGCCCGTGACGAGCGCGACATGAACCGCGTCGACGCCCCGCTGATCGCCGCCAACGGTGCGCTGCTGTTCGACACCACGACGCTCGGGCGCAACGAGGCGATCGCTGCTGCGATCGAGATCGTGCACCGCACATTGGATCGCCCATGAGCAACAGGCGGGGGATCGTCGCGCTCACGCTGGTGTGGGTGGCGGCTCTCGTCCTGTCGGGCTGGCAACCTTACGACCGCGCGACCTGGTGGATGGAGGTTGCCCCCGCGCTTGTCGCGCTGCCGATCCTGTGGGCATCGGCGCGGCGTTTCCCGCTGACAGATCTCGCGCTCACACTGATCACCCTTCATGGCATAGTTCTTATGCTCGGCGGGGCTTACACCTATGCCCGCGTGCCGGTCGGTTTCGCCATGCAGGAGTGGCTTGACCTTGCACGCAATCCCTATGACCGCTTCGGCCACCTGATGCAGGGCTTTGTGCCCGCGATCGTGCTGCGCGAACTGCTGATCAGGCTGGGCGGCCTGCGCCGGGGGTGGCTCCTGCCGGTCCTCGTACTCGCCTGCTGCCTCGCGGTCAGCGCATCTTACGAGCTGATCGAGTTCGGCGCAGCGATGGCACTCGGCCAAGGTGCCGACGAGTTTCTGGGCACCCAGGGTGATCCGTGGGATACGCAGTGGGACATGCTGATGTGCCTGATCGGCGCGGCGACGGCGCTGGCGACGCTATCGGGCCTGCACAACCGCCAGCTCGACGCACAGCGTCGCTAAGGGGGCGGTTTTCCTTGCTTTGCGACGCGTCTTCGCCTAGGCGCGCGGCCGTTCTGGCAATCTTTATCGGTTGAAGGAACCTTCGCGATCGGCATGGGGCCGCGCGGAGAAAGCGGCCTCTTGCCCCGCCAGCCCGCGCAATGGTGCACGGGACGCGGAGAAAGACCCCGGAAAAACCGGTGGCCGGTAGCACAACGAACACAGGACTAACCCTGAATATGGCAACGCAAATGCCCACCCGCGCTGATTTTGAAGCGCTTCTCAATGAACAGCTCGGCGGCGCCGGCGACGAAGGCTTCGAAGGCCGCGTCGTCAAGGGCACCGTCACCGCGATCGAGAACGGCTTTGCCGTCATCGACGTCGGCCTCAAGAGCGAAGGCCGCATCTCCCTCAAGGAATTCTCGCGCGGCGAGGACGACCACGGCCTGACCGTCGGCGGCGAAGTCGAAGTCTTCGTCGACCGCGTCGAGAACGCCGATGGCGAAGCCATGCTCTCTCGCGACCGCGCCCGCCGCGAAGCCGCCTGGGACAAGCTCGAAAACGAATTCGGCGAAGGCAAGCGCGTCGAAGGCCGCATCTTCGGCCGCGTCAAGGGCGGCTTCACCGTCGACCTGGACGGCGCCGTGGCCTTCCTCCCCGGCTCGCAGGTCGACATCCGCCCGGTGCGCGACGTCACCCCGCTCATGGATGTGCCGCAGCCCTTCCAGATCCTCAAGATGGACCGTCGCCGCGGCAACATCGTCGTCTCGCGCCGTGCGGTCCTCGAAGAAACCCGCGCCGAACAGCGCAGCGAACTCATCAACGACCTGGTCGAAGGCCAGATCATCGACGGCGTGGTCAAGAACATCACCGATTACGGTGCGTTCGTCGATCTCGGCGGGATCGACGGCCTGCTGCATGTCACCGACATGAGCTACAAGCGCGTCAACCACCCGAGCGAAGTCATCAATATCGGTGACACCGTGACGGTGCAGATCGTGCGCATCAACGCCGAAACCCAGCGCATCAGCCTCGGCATGAAGCAGCTGGAGAGCGATCCGTGGGATGGCGTTGCCGCCAAGTACCCGGTCGGCATGAAGCTCAACGGCCAGGTCACCAACATCACCGAATACGGCGCCTTCGTCGAGCTCGAAGCGGGCATCGAAGGCCTTGTCCACGTCTCGGAAATGAGCTGGACCAAGAAGAACGTCCACCCCGGCAAGATCGTCTCGACCTCGCAGGAAGTCGAAGTGATGGTGCTCGAGGTCGACAGCGACAAGCGCCGCATCAGCCTCGGTCTCAAGCAGGCCCAGCGCAATCCGTGGGACGAGTTCGCCGAGAAGCACCCGGTCGGCTCGGTCGTCGAAGGCGAAGTCAAGAACGCGACCGAATTCGGCCTGTTCGTGGGCCTCGACGGCGACGTGGACGGCATGGTGCACATGTCGGACATCGCCTGGGGCATCTCGGGCGAGGACGCGCTGGCGCTCCACCGCAAGGGCGAGATGGTCAGCGCGGTCGTGCTCGATGTCGACGTCGACAAGGAGCGCATCAGCCTCGGCATGAAGCAGCTCGAAAAGGGCGCGCCTTCGGCTGAAGGTGCCACCAGCGGCGGTTCGCTCCGCAAGAACCAGACCGTTACCGTCACCGTGCTCGAAGTGCGTGACGGCGGCCTCGAGGTTCAGGTCGGCGAAGACGGCGCGACCGGCTTCATCAAGCGTTCGGACCTCGGCCGCGACCGCGACGAGCAGCGTCCTGACCGCTTCCAGGTCGGCAGCAAGATCGACGCGATGGTGATCGGCTTCGACCGTTCGAAGAAGCCCAACTTCTCGATCAAGGCGCGTCAGATCGCCGAAGAAAAGGAAGCCGTGGCACAGTTCGGTTCGTCGGATTCGGGCGCCTCGCTCGGCGACATCCTCGGCGCCGCGCTCAAGAAGGGCAGCGACTGATCCTGACCTCGGGGTGCTTGCCCCTTGCGGGCAAGCTTTCCCGGCAACTTGAAGGGCCCGCCTGCTCACCCGAGCAGGCGGGCCTTTTCACATCCGGCTTAGGCGCGTAAGCAGCCCTGCATGATCCATGTTCACCAGTTCCCCTGTCTCAGCGACAATTACGGTTTCCTCGTTCACGATACCGAGAGCCACGAGACGATCGCCATCGATACGCCCGACGCCAAGCAGTACCTGCTCGAGGCGGACATGAAGGGCTGGCGGATCACGCAGATCTGGAACACGCATTGGCACCCCGATCACGCCGGTGGCAACGCGCTGATCCAGGAAGAGACGGGCTGCGCAATCATTGGCCCTGCCGAGATCGAAGGCAAGTTTCCGCTGGATCGCACCGTCGCCCACGGCGACGTCGCCGCGATCGGCGACGTGCGTGCCACGGTGATCGACGTTTCGGGCCACACAAACGGCCACATCGCCTATTACTTCGCGGATGCCGGCATCGCCTTCGTCGGAGATGCGGTGTTCGCGCTTGGCTGCGGGCGAATGTTCGAAGGCGAGCCGAAGCAGTTCTGGGCGAGCCTGTCGCGCATCAAGGCGCTTCCCCCCGAGACTGTGCTCTACTGCGCGCACGAATACACCGCTTCGAATGCGAAGTTCGCGCTCCACGCCGATCCCGAGAACGCCACCTTGCAGGACTACGCAGCCGAGATCGCCAGCAAGCGCGCCAGGAACGAGCCGACGGTCCCGACCACCCTGCGCCGGGAACTCGCCACCAATCCGTTCCTGCGCGCCGACGATCCCGCGATGATGGCCCGCTGGGGCGGCAGCGTCCCGCACGAAACATTCGCGGCGCTCAGAACCGCCAAGGACAACTTCTAGAATCATGCAGGCCCTCAGGGTCGAACGCCTGTCGGACGACCTGTCCGGCGTGACGCTCGCTGACGTGACCGCGCCCGTCCGCGCATCCGGCGAGGTTCTGGTCAAGGTGCGCGCGGCCTCGCTCAACTTCCCCGACCTGTTGATGACCCGCGGGGAGTACCAGTTCAAACCCGAAGCGCCCTTCACCAGCGGGCTCGAATTCGCGGGCGAAGTGCTTGAGGCCGACCATGAAAGCGGCTTCGCCCCGGGCGACAGGGTCATGGGCGGCAACAAGACAGGCGCGTTTGCCGAACTCGCCAGCGTGCCTGCCGATAAGCTCTCCCCAGTGCCCCACGGGATGGACTTTCCCGCCGCCGCAGCGATGGGTGCTGCCTATTCGACTGCTTTCACCGGCCTGGTAGAGCTCGGGCGAATGCAGGAAGGCGACTGGGTGCTGGTCCACGGCGCGAGCGGCGGTGTCGGGCTTGCCGCATGTGATCTCGCCCGGGCGCTGGGCGCACGGGTCATCGCCACAACCGGCTCTCCCGAAAAGCGGGAGCGCATCGCCGCCCTCGCCCGGCCAGAAGCCGTGATCCTGTCCGAGGGACGGTTCCGCGAGGCCGTTGCCGACCTCACTGGCGGCCGCCTTGCGGACATCGTCTTCGACCCCGTCGGTGGCGATGTGTTCGACGAATCCACCCGCTGCGTCGCGTTCGGAGGCAAGCTGATGGTGGTTGGCTTCACCTCGGGCCGCATCGCCGACATCTCGACCAACATTCCGTTGATCAAGGGCTTCAGCATCGTCGGCCTGCGCGCTGGAGAATATGCGCGCCGCTTCCCCGAACGTGGCGCGGCGATCAATCAGGCGATCCGCCGGCTGGCCGAAGCCGGCGCGATCACCCCCGCGATCGACCGCTTGCTCCCTCTGACGCAGTGGCGTGAGGGATTTGAGGCCATGGCGCGGCGCGATCTGGTGGGGAAAGTCGTCTTTCAGCCGGGATAAGGCGCATCCTTGAGCAGCTTGGCGAGGTGTGCGGCATTGCTCGCCACCATCTTGGCAGTCTTCGCGACCTTCTCCGGCCGTTTCTCGAGATCCTTGAAGTCGGTGCTCTGCATCGCCTCTCCGACCCAGTAGCATGCCGCAACCGCCGGGATGGTCCAGCCCGTGTCGTTCAGCGACTGGAAGAGCTGCGACGTTGCCCAATGCGCGCCGTCCTCGTTGCCGACGATGGCTGCCACTGCGACCTTGCCGTAGCTTGGCATGCGGCCCTGCTCATCGGTCTCCGAGAGGAAGGCGTCCATCCGCTCGAGAATGCGCTTGGCGATCGAGGAGGCCTGACCCATCCAGATGGGCGTGCCGAAAACGAGGATGTCCGCGGCGAGAATTTGTTCACGGATCTGAGGCCAGGCATCGCCGTCGCCCTCGTCCGACGTGACGCCCGGCTTCACGTCGTGATCGGCGATGCGGATCGGCTCGCCGACGATCACGTCATGCATGGCGAAGGCGTCGCGCAGGACGCCAATCATGGCGTCGGTCGAGCTTTCGCGCTTGCCCGAGGGGGCGAGCGAACAGTTGATGGCGCAGGCGGTGAGGGTCATGCGGCAGTCTCCTTCGCGAAAGGAAGAAGAAGCTGATCAGAAGCACCTTTGTTTCACCGCGGCGGCTTGCCCGCCCGAGGAGCACGGCAGGCCGAGCCCTGACGAAAAAGGGCGGCCTCGATGGACCGCCCTCTTCGTTGCTTCTGTTGCGACGCTCAGAGCGAAGCGATGACCTCGTCGGCGAGCTTCTTGTCGGCGTCGCCGCTGTGCGCCTGGACGATCAGCAGTTTCGAGGCCGCTGCGGCGGCGCTCACGGCCTTGGCCTTGACCTCGGCGACTGCAGCACGTTCGGCGGCCGCGATCTTGTCCTCCGCCATGCGCTGGCGGCGGGCGATCATGACCTCGCTGTCGGTTTCCGCACGGGCACGGATCGCATCCGCTTCCTCCCGTGCACCCGCGAGCATCGCTTCGGCATCCTTTTCGGCGCTGGCGATCTTCGCGGCATATTCGGCGCGCAGGGCCTCGGCTTCGGCGCGCAGGGTCTTGGCCTCGTCGAGAGCGGCGCGGATCGCGGCGATCTTCGCATCGAGCCCGCCCGTGAGGACGCCCGGAACCTTCTTCCACACGAAGACCCCAAGCAGCACGGTCATGGCGAGCGCGACCCACTGGTAGGAATCCACGCCAAGCACGCTCGGTTCGGCGTGGTGCGCGGCTTCGGCGCCGGCGGCGAGCAACGTCAGGATATCAGCCATGCGCCATCACCTCCTTGACCGCAGCCTCGGCGGCGGCGGGTTCGACTGCGAGGCCAGCGACGCGGGCGACGATGTCGCGCGCGGCCTCGGCGGCGACGCTTTCGATCTCGGCCATGGCGCTGTTGCGCGCGGCGTCGATCGCGGTTTCCGCCTCGGCAAGCTTGCCGTCGAGCCGCACCTGCGCCTCGGCGAGTTTGGCGGCGTTGGCCGCAGCGGCCTTCGCCTTGGCCTCACCGATCACCGCCTGCGCCGCGGCGCGGTTGGCGTTCTCGCGGGCCCGCCAGGCCTCTTCCTCGCCGTTGGCGGCATCGCGCGCGGCCTGAGCCGCGGCGAGGTCACCGGCGATCTGATTGTCACGCATCTCGACCGTGCCGAGGATCTTGGGCACCATTCCCAGGCCGACGACGACGAAGGTGAGGCCGAAGAACAGCAGCAGCCAGAAGACCTGGCTTGTCAGTGTTTCCGAGATTTGTTCGATCTGAGGCATGTTGGACCTTTAGCCGGAACGCCGGATTGTCGGACCGCCGGACGCGAGGGAATTCCCCGCGCAAACCCGGCGGTCCGAGCGTCGATCTTAGCGGAAGATCAGCAGAACGGCGATGACGAAGGCGAGCAGGCCGAGAAGTTCGGCAGCCGCGAAGCCGATGAACAGGCGCCCCTGCTGGCCGTCGGCGGCACCCGGGTTGCGAAGAGCGCCTTCGAGGAACGAGGCGAAGACGTTGCCCACGCCGAGCGCGGCGAGGCCAGCGCCGATCGCCGCGAGACCGGCACCGAGAAGAGCTGCAGCAGTAGCGTCCATGATACTAAACTC
>JAIYAM010000045.1 GCA_027489065.1 Erythrobacteraceae bacterium
TCACGAAACGGCGGGATGCCGCCAAACTGGTCCACACGTCCCGGGCCTGCATTGTAAGCAGCCAGTGCAAGCTCCCATGTCCCGAAGCGATCCAGCTGCTCGCGCAGATACCGCGCACCGCCGACAAGGTTTTGCCGAACATCCCAAGGATCGCTGACACGCAGATACTGAGCCGTACCGGGCATCAGCTGCGCCATGCCCATCGCACCGGCGCTGCTTCGGGCGAAGGGACGATATCTGCTTTCCTGCGCCAGCAAGGCGTCAAACAGAACAACGGGCACGCCGGCATCGCAAGCGACGTCGACGATCAGGTTGAAATAGGCTGTCCGGCGAGCCTGGGCATCCCTGCTGATACCATATCGCGGGAAGAAGCTGCGGGACTGGCAGAGTGGGTCATCCTGCACAGGGCGGGAAGGTGAAGAAGCAGGGCCCATGAATGATGCACCTGCCCGCATCCACGAAGGAACAGCGGGACGCGCGGAATAGGGATTGATCGTGAAGCTGTGCGGGATCAACTCAAAGTCGCCGTTCAACTCTGGTGAAAACGCATCCACTAGAGCCGGAGGCGGTTCCACTGATTGCTCGAGATCGACCGTCCCGCGCAACTGTGGGGCGAGCACAGCGAAGTCCGGTTTTGCCTCTGGCGAAAACACGTCGAGAATGGCTTCGCGCGCCGACGATGGCGTCGGCGTCAAAGCAACCAGGAAAAATAGAAGATTTTTCATGACCACACCTTTCGGCGTGGTTCGGATATCGCCCTACTTTTCTAAATGAACACGCGCCGCATGGCAATCGCGTACAATCTGGCATCGCACAGACGAAAGGGGCGTTGGCCATCGCGAGCCGTGCAGGAGAAGGTCGGGTCGATCCAAAGGGGAAAGATGGTGAGGCTTAGCTGAGAGGAGCGGGTTTATGTTGATTGCGCTCAAACCCACCCAGGAGACCATCGACATCGTTGCTGCACTGAAGGGCCGTTGGCACGGTTCCTGCGCGATGTGCGTCTGCCCCGCGCACGCAGACAGAACCCCTTCCCTTTCTGTCCGGCAGGGCGAGCGGGGTATTCTGGTTCATTGTTTCGCGGGCTGCCGCAGCGAGGATGTCCTGCGCGAAATCGGTCGGACCAAACCGATCCTGCACTCCCCTCCCCCGACTTACAGTCCAGAAGGAACTGCGCCCAATGTCAGAAGGATCTGGGATCAGGGCATAGAAATCCGGGGAACGCTCGGCGAAGTCTACCTTCGATCGAGGCGACTGTCAGTCGATCTCCCCGACTTACGCTTTCATCCAAGGTGCCCGTTCGGCCGCAAGCCCGAAACCACCTTCCGGCCCGCGTTGCTGGTCGCTGTCCGAACTGGGCACAAATTGACGGCTCTCCAGCGGATCAGGCTGACGGACGACGGAACATGGCATGATGGCAAGTTCATGCTCGGCAAACCCGGACAGGGCGCTTGGGCTCCACAGTTCGAAGGCAACGTGCTCGCCATTGCTGAGGGCATGGAGGATGCGGCAAGCTATGCTCAGATCAAAGGGGTCCCGTGCTGGGCAGCACTCGGGAATGAGCGTCTCGCGCTAATCAACGTTCCAGACCATGTTGGCACCCTTTACATAGCCTCGGACAACGATGATCCAGGCCGATGCGCTGCAATGGCGGCAGTTGGATCACACAACATACCAGAAAGGCAGATCATTCGTGATCCACCGCCAAGGCGTTTCCACGACTGGGCGCAGGTTCAAAGCCAGATCAGTTAAATGAACATCGCGCTGAGTGTCGGCTGCCGACCCAACGGCGGTCGCTCATGATAGCCGAATTGAACGTCTGGTTTCGCCGGAAGCTGCCTTTCTGCTCCCAAGACCTGACCCGGTGGAAAGCCCGTGATTTCGCGCTTTCCGCTCGCCACCCAAACTGGGTGAGCACACCACTGCCGGTCTCACCTAGCGAAGGCGCTAAGCCCTTTCCTCGACCTTGAGCTACAATCGCGCAAGATCGACAGAGAACATCAAGCCCTGTGCTTCGTTGTTGCGCAACTCGACTGATCCCCCAAGCACCTGCGCCAGATGTTCGATCAAGGCCGTCCCACCAGCGCGCGCGCGCTTGCCGCTTAGTCCTTGCCCGTCATCGCTCACCTCAAGGCGGAAGCCCTCGTGCCGACGCTTCAAGGAGACCGTAACCGAGCCGGAGCGATCCCCAGGGAAGGCATGCTTGATGGCGTTGCAGACCGCCTCATTGACGATGATGCCAAGAATGGGAACGCCTGCGGGGGAGACCTCGATGTCATCATCCGCCTCGATCGCGATGGCGATGGCGATCCTGTCCGTATTCAGGGGCAGGCAAACCTGATGCAAGAGCCGGGCTGCCGCCACCCCGCCCACTTTCTTAGCCTCAAGGGCGCCATAGCTGTCGCTCAACGCATCCAGCCGTTGCGAAAGGCGCGCCACCAAGGCTTGAGCGTCACCACTGCATCCGCGACTTTCGTTGCGGATGATCGATGCGACGATGTGGAGGTGGTTGCGGACGCGATGATGCAGTTCGCGCATCAAGGTATCATGGACGGCTTGAGCAGAGACCAGATCGGCCTCGAGCTGTCTGCGCCTGGTCAGATCGGTCCAGGCCATTACGCCCGCAACGATCCTGCCGCTCTCATCCTTTAGAGGCCCGGCATCGCAAAGGATCGGGATCTTCCGCCCGTCTTCTGCAGTGATCAGCCAGGTCTCGCCCTGCACAACCTCCCCGTGCAGCGTGGCCCGGGTCAAAGGAAGGCGCGCGGGGTCGACGAAGTCCCCGGTGTCCGGATCCGAGAGCCGGTAGGCATCCTCATGGCGCATGGCGCTGATGTCCTTGCGCCCATTGCCAGGGCGGCGGCTGAGAAGTCGGGCGCCGGCATCGCTTACCCGGACGATCGCGACCTCGGGACCACGCGCGATCGACAATCCAATGGGGACGAATTGCATCAACCCGTCCAGCAGCACGTCGGCCTTGACGTGCAGTAGCTCATCGAAGCTTTTGGCTTTCCCTCTGGGAGGTGTTTCGATCTTTCCGCTGGTGGCGTCCACTTCAGCTCCGTTCGGCCGCCGAGAACTGGGCGACGCTCCATGCACAGGCGGCAGCTGCTCCAAGGCCCGCCTGAAAGGCGCTGATCCGTCCCGCAATGAGTGCTGCCGTGCCGAACTCGAGGCTGCGGGCCTTCGGGCACGATGAAGCTTCGCCGCGCATCAGGGCCGTCTGGTGAGCGGCATACTCTTCGTTGATGTTCATCGTGGACCTCCTCGGCAGGGAGGATGCCCCGCGCATGTCGTGTGCAATTGCCAGTCCACCAGTGCTGCGAACAACCCACCCAGATCGCAGGCGCATTTCGGACGCTCTGCATCGGGAATGACGGCGCGGCCAAAAGATGTGAGCTGATTACGCGGCGTGAGTGATGCTATACATGTAATATCGTCTGCGTCTTTAGACCGCTCAAGGGGCAACCTCATCGCTGTATCAATATGCAGGCTAACGAACATGTAACCGCTCTCGGCGGTTATCCTTGTCTCGAGCTAAAGCATCAAAACAGGAGACGCTTACTGCGCCAATCAAATTCCGCCGAAACGGCGTGAAGCAATGTGTATTTAAAGGCTATTGCAGAAATTGCAAGTTATTTCTTGCTGCCTCTTGGTCTCTTGCGGCTCTGTCGGACCAGTTCAGCGAGCCTCACGCTCGTCCCGGCGAGGCCCTTGCGCGCATGATCCGCCCCGACCGACAGGGCGGTCGCGGCGGCTTCGGCAAACAGCCGTCCTCCGACCGACACAACCGTCGGATGGCCCGATTCAATCAGGCGGCTGTGCTCGACCGTCCCGCGTAGCCGGGCGAGCGCATGGTGGCGTGGCATCGCCTCTGAAAGGCCGATGTCGATGGCGTCCGGGTGCTGCGCCGTCATTTGATTGGTGAGCGCCTCGTCGCTTTCGGGGAAGGCGAGATCGACCTGCCAACCTGCGGCGAGAAACTGGTCCGCCAGCAGGGTCGTGCCGAGCATGTGTTGCTCGCCCGGGGCAGTGGCGAGCAGGATCCGGTAGCGGCTGTCGCGAATGCTCCGGGGCGAAGGACTGTAGCGGACAGCGTGCCCGGCGAGCTGCAGCATGCTTATGCCAATGGTGAGGTCGAGTTCGCTGCATCGGTCGTCCAACCATGCATCACCCAGCGCGCGGGCCGCCGGTTCAATCAGGACGGTGAGGATCGCATCGCCTGTCCAGCCCTGATCGGCGAAGGAGGCAATCTGCGCATTGAGCGCCTCGTCGTCCGCATTGAGCGCCAGCTCCACCAGCCGGGCGACATGGTCCGCGACTGCAGGAGGCAGCGCCGGAGCTTCCTGCGCAATGCTGTCGCGACGACCGCCAAGGAGCAGGTTCCAGTCCGAAAACAGCCGGGCTGCGGTCATGTGCTCGCTTAGCACCTCGATCCGCTCGTGACGGTCGTCGCGCTGGATCGAGGACCAGAGCGTGGTCAGAGCGTCGGGCGGGCCTTCAAGCGTTTGGAAGAAGCACCCATCCTCGAACAGGAGCATCCCGGTAACATCGAGGCTGCGGTTGCGTGCTCTGGCCCTGTCGACCAGCAGGTCAATGTCGCCAGGCCGGGGGGAAGCGGTCGCCACGCTCTTGTAGGTAAGGCAGGCAAGCCACTCGGGGTCTCGCCGAAGCTCTTGCATCCCGGAAGCCAGCATAGTCCTCTCCCCTTGCGGACGGAGGACAAGCGGCAATCAAGGCAGAGCATCGCTGCGCCGAGCAGTCCGGCAGACGATCCCCATCCGCTGACCAGGGAAGCATCAACTTCCAGACGTGGGGCGTCAAGCGGGAAAGTAGCCGTCACCTGCACTGAGGAAGGACGCGGAGTGGGCTGCCTCGCCTCTGGAAACGTCATCCTGGGGCGCGAAGCTAGCGTGGCGCATTGCTTCGGGGACAGGAGACCTTCGCATGACGAAGCTACGAGGCGCGTCGACCTGGCAGTGCTTGTTTATCCAAGTCCAGGCGAAGCACGCAATGGACCCCCTCAGGCAGGAAGTGCAAGTCGCAGACCCCGCTTGCGCCGACAAGGTCTTCGATCAGCTTCGACCCGAAGCCGCGCTTCATAGGCGGAACAACTGGGGGACCGCCTCTCTCTCTCCATGACAAATGAAGGGCATCATCTCGCGCTTTCCAGGAGATTTCCACCTTTCCACCGTGCTTCGAAAGACTGCCATACTTGGCCGCGTTCGTTGCAAGCTCATGAAGCACCATGACGAGCGCCATCGTCTCATCGGACGTCAGGTGGACACTCGGCCCCTCGACGTCGAACCTTGCTCGCCCTGCTGTTGCCGTCGTGGCTTCCACGAGTTCGCTCACGTCCGAGCGCTCCCAGTCAGATGACTGCAGGAGCCTATGCGCTGCGGCGAGTGCGTTGATGCGGCTTTGGAAGTCG
The DNA here is from genome assembly GCA_027489065.1 of Erythrobacteraceae bacterium. GTDB lineage: Bacteria > Pseudomonadota > Alphaproteobacteria > Sphingomonadales > Sphingomonadaceae > Erythrobacter. The sequence continues at coordinate 5,429 of JAIYAM010000045.1, forward strand.
ACCAGCAATGGCGCGGCGCCGTCGACCCTGGACAACGTAGCTCGGGCGATCGCGCCCACAACCGCAAGGTTGTTCTGTAGCCGGTGCTGCAATTCCTTCAACAGCAGCTGGTTCTTCTCTTCCTGCCGTATTCGTTCGGTGACCTCTTCAACCGCGACACTGAGGCCCGTCAGCTCCCCTCTCGCGGTGCGAATAGGTGTCCAATGCTCGATCCAGTGTCGCAGGACGGACGGCTGGGCTGGCGTCGTGCCGCTGAACAGCTTGGAGATATGACCGCCGCCATGTTGGAAGTGAGCGCGCACCTCGCGAACCTGCGATGCCAGATCCGGAACGATCTCCTCGACAGTTCGTCCGATGTGGCTGGCCACCGGCATGCCATTTATCTCTGCGAGCCGCTCGTTGATGCGGACGAACCTCAGGTCAGGATCCAAGAGGCACAGCCCGATCGGTGCAGTGGCATAAAGGTGTTCAAGCTCGATCTCGCCTGAAGACATAGCTATTGAACGCATGGAACAGCACCCCTTCAGCTAGGTCATGGAAGGCAGGATGTTGAACATAGTTCAACATTGCAAAATCTAATCTAGATCAGCTTTTATGGGAGGTAACCTGCTGACAGGAAATGATGGCACTCGACAGATAGAGATTTCGGTTACGACCAGCTTACCCGGATGTGCGATCCAATTAGCCCATCTGCCGGCGCCTCCTACATCGCTAACGCACTTGTTTGAATTATCAGCCGGAATGAATGAGCCTGGCCGCAACATTTGGGAGCGATGGTCATGAGCACCAAGCCACTGCAGAGTTGCCAGATATTCTATTTGGAAGACGACTACTATCTGGCGGCAGATACGAAGGCGACCCTTGTCGAGGCAGGCGCGGAAGTATTCCTATGCGGCAACGTGCCGTCGGCACTACAGCTCGTTAGTAGCAGACATTATGATATCGCGCTCCTCGACCTTGACCTTGCCGGCGAGACATCGGTTCCGGTGGCTCGCGATCTCGATCAGGCAAATGTTCCGTTTGTGTTCCTCACCGGCTATTCGCGGAGCGTTCTGCCGGAGGATCTGTCCTCTCGCCCGTTCCTAACGAAACCCTCGGACGGCCGATCAGTCGTCCAGGAGCTTGAACATCAATTGAAGCTGAGCGGAGCGCATGACGGGCATACGGGATGTATCCCGCGACCATGACCTGCACGATGAACGCGCTGCAAGGAGCCGAGGTCTTCGACAGATACGCAAGGCAGTCTGCGCCGTGACGGATGAAGAACAAGTCGACGACCTCATGCGGACGATGACCGCCGCGCTGCGCCTGATCAATGCATCAATGTTGGGGGGGGGCGTATTGCGTCGACGCTCCTTCACCCATGGTAAAACCGAGCGGAACATCGCCGCGTCGTGATCCGATCAGCGGCGCCAAGATTACTGCGCTCCCGCCAATCAGCACTGCGCAGCTGCACCCGAGGCGCCCTGATAAGGGGACTTAGATACAGAATACGCCATGGCGCACGCGCATCGCGCTTCGCCCGATCGGCATCAAGGCCTGCATTGACGGCGAGGACGCCGGCAGCAAGCTTTTCGATCACGATTCCTGAATTGTAACGGATGTCGTCCTACCTCTCGCACCGGCGACTGAGCAGATTTGACCGCGGCGCATCGCCAAGTGCACGCAGCCTCCAGAGACACTGATTGCAGCCGCGGCGGCCAATTCATCTGAGCCTATCGCCCTAACGCGCTGCGATAATTTATGACGAGCGGTCGCAATTCGGATGACCACGAAGGGGCGCCGCCAACTGGGTGACGCCCAGGGTAGTGTCGTCTTCTGGCAAAACCGGTCAGCCAATTGTCGATTGGGAATGGCGGCTAAGTCCCAGACCGGGTCAATTGGACCATGCAGCGTGCTCAAAAACACGCACTACAGAAATCTCTCACCCGCATGGTTCTCGAACAGGGGTTTGAGTAGCAACGGAACAGAAAACCTACATAAGGGCCATTGTCATGCATCGTCGATGCCGACGGCGCTGGGATCGCGCAACGGGCGTAGTTCCCCCCGCGCGACCATTTCGGGAATGGTGAAGGCGTATCGCCCGAGCATGTTGATGTGCCGGCATGCTAGCGGCGACAGACGGGCGACATCTTCGTCGCGGACATCATAGCCTTCGGCGCGAAGCTGACCCAGCGCTGCATCGGTATAGATCGTGTTCCAAAGCACGACGAGATTGACGACGAGCCCGAGTGCGCCAAGCTGATCCTCTTGTCCTTCACGGTAGCGCTGACGCAGTTCGCCACGCTTGCCATGGAAGATGGTACGGGCGAGTTGGTGGCGGCCTTCGCCTCGGTTGAGCTGGATCAGGATACGGCGACGGTAACTCTCATCATCAATGAATCGCAGCAGATACAGCGACTTGATGAGCCGTCCTAGTTCCTGGAGAGCGCGAGCAAGCCTGGACGGGCGATCATTGGTCTGAAGCACGCGGGTGAGACCCGCCGCACGGACAACGCCGAGTTTGAGCGAGCCGGCGAGCCGCAGCAGGTCGTCCCAATGCTCAGCGATCAGCTTCGTATTGATCTTGTTGGACGCCAAGTCGTTGAGCACGCCGTAATCGGCCTTCCCATCGACGCGCCAGAATCGCGCGCCGCCAATATCGGCAATGCGCGGGGAGAACTGCAGCCCAAGTAGATGGAAGACGCCGAAGATGGTGTCGGTGTAGCCGGCGGTGTCGGTCATGATCTCGACCGGCTGAAGCTCGGTTTCCTGCTCCAGCACCACTGCCAGCAGATAGAGGCTGTCGCGCAGCGTGCCCGGCACTGTCACGCTGTTCAGCCCGGTGTATCGCTCGGACAGGAGATTGTACCAGGTGACCCCGCGCTTACGGCCAAAATACTGCGGGTTGGGCCCGGCGTGGATCGTCCGCACCGGTACGGTAAATCGAAGCCCGTCAGCGGACGCGACCTCGCCACCACCCCAGGCTTGCGTGAGAGGTACCTTATTGTGCGCGGCGACGAGCAGCGCGTTGGCTGTGGTCAACGTCTCGGCGCGCAAGAAGTTCTGCTTCACCCAGCTCAGCCGCGATCGACGCAGCGCCGGGATCTCCGGTCGAACAAGCGGCTCGAATCCAGTGTTGGTCGCCTCTGCGACCAGCACCCCGCAGATGGTGGTCGCAATATCTTCAGCGCGCGCATTACCCTCACTCGCGTGCGTGAAGGCGGAGGCAAAGCCGGTACGGGCGTGCATCTCCAGGATCAGCTCGGGTAGGTCGAGCCGCGGCAGTCGCGCATCGACTGCGGCGCGTAAGTTGATGAGACTGAGCGGATCGTCGATCCTATTGAGCGGCCCGATCGACAGATCGGGACCGCTGGCCGTCTTCGTGATCGCCACGGCTTCGTTCTCGGACACCCGCTCGGCCGTCTCCCTGTAGGCTAGGTCGAGCCGCCCGGACAGCTTGGCGATTTCCTCTTCGGCTGAAACCGCCACGCCTACGGTGCGACACACCGTCGGCCTTGCCGCCTCCCAGGCGGCACCTGTCAGCAGCCCCTTACGCGGATCGGCATAGCGAAGTGAGCGGACCGGAAAGACATCGCGGCGTCGGATTGCCCGGCGCAAGCGGTCCAGCGCGCAAAACCGGTAGCCGATCAGGTCGAACGCGCCGTCATCCGTCCTGAGCTGACCGGCCCAGGCCTTTGGCACGAACGCCGTGGGCACCGGTCCGGGCCGCTTCTCGCCTTTATGGACCCGGCGCAGATGTTCGACCGCATCAAGCAGCGACTGCCCGGCGGACGCAGCGTCTAACTCCAGCCCTGCAAGCATTTTCGGCAGATACTTTATCGCACCGGTCTGTTGGCGAAGTTCGGCGAAATAGCTGTCGTCGCTCGGCCGAGCGAGCAGATTGACTTGGTCGACCGCATTCGAAAGCGCCGTCCGGTCGACGATCGCGAACACCGCGGCCCGCACCTCGGCATCGCTGATACTTTCATCGAGCAGCACGGCGCCGGCATCGCGAAGGCGGAGTGATGCCACGTCGAGATCGCGCAGCGAGCGCATTCGTGCTTCCTTGGCGTTGATCCGAGCGTTCGTGAACATTCTGGTCGACACGACATCGAACAGGTCGATGATGTCGTCACCGGCCGAGGCTTCGAGCATGCGTATATAGGCGACCAGCGTGGCCGCGCGCCGGTCATCGGGAAGCCGCGCCACGGCCTGCGCTTTCGCGGCGCCGGCAAAGCGCGCCAGCGCGGCCGCCCTGCCGGGCGGCACACGATCAAGTTCGGGTAGCCCGACCGCGAAGGTGCGGATCTCTTCGAGGCGTGCAACCGCACGGCTGATCTCGGGGCCGCTTTGCAGATAGGGTCCGTCGCGAAGCCGATCGAGCGGGCTCTGGCGTCCGTCTTCAGGGACGGCGACAAGCGTATCGAGACGCCTCCGTTGCTCGGGCGTCAGCCTGTCGACCAGACGACGATGCACATGAGCATGGACCCGCGCGCGCACCCGCGCCACGTCGCGCTCGAGCACCGATAAACCCGGCAGCAGCACCTTGGCTTCGAGCAGCCACGTCGCGGCTGCATCGAACAATGCCGATGGCCGGTCGGTGCCCGTCCAGCACAGCGCATAGATGAAGCGATGCAAACGGAACGTAACTCCGGCATCGGAGAAGAGCCGATAGCCATAGTGATCGCGAATGCGCGGGCCATGCCGCCAGCGCCCCTCGCTGGCGCAATATCGCGCCATCGATCCAGTCGTGTCCGCGATCGCCAGTTGCTCGCCGGCGAAGCGCGCGACCGATGCCGGAATGTGCGAAGGGTCTTCGAGGAGGGTGCCGAGCAACCGAAGTGACCCGAGTTGGACCGCAACGCCGAGGCGGTTGTGGTCGCCGCGATGTCTGCCGATGAATGCGCGATCGGCGTCATCAAGGTGGAAATGACGGGTCAATTGCTCGGATGTGGGATCACCAACGAAGCGGCCATAGCGCTGTGCCTGATCATCCGAGAGGAAGCTGACCGGCACCGCTTCGGCCTATGCCGCTGCCACAGATTTGGCGGCACGCTTGCCGAGCAACTCGCTCGCGCGCTCGCGCGGCTGTCCCTTTGCATCGACATAGGCATAGAGCGTGGACACCGAGATGCCGAGCTGCGCGGCGACGTCGCGCGCAGCATTATCGCGGTCCGCCATCAACGCCATCGCCGCTTTCAGCTTCTGCTTTGTCATGACGCGGGGCCGACCCCCAGCGCGACCTCGCGCGCGCGCCGCTGCCAGCCCCGCCATCGTTCGCTCATAGATCAGGTCGCGCTCGAATTCTGCGAGCGTGGCGAAGATCCCGAAGACCAGTCGCCCCGTTGCGGTCGTGGTGTCGATATCGCCGGTCAGCACTTTCAGCCCGACCCCGCGCTTCTGGAGGTCGCCGACAAGCCCGACGACATGCGGCAACGAGCGCCCGATCCGGTCGAGCTTCCACACAACCAGCGTGTCGCCGTCGCGGGCGATGTCCAGCGCATTGCCGAGACCTGGGCGCTCGGTCGCGCGTCCCGAGCACACATCGTCGAAGACCCGCTCGCACCCAGCGCGATCGAGCGCGTCGCGTTGCAGGTCGAGACTTTGTTCGCCGGTCGACACGCGCATGTATCCGATCAGCATCGATGCTTCCCCTTGTTGCATCAATCTACCCAGACCAGGGTTTGACGGCTATAGGTTTTTGGACGGCTTGATGTGAGATTGGAGCGAGTCCAGCGATCAATCCACGAGTGTCGTGGCATCTCACATCAAACCGGGGTTTGTTGGACGGCTATATCAGCACTTGTATAATTATTGTTTCATAATTATATCGAGTCATGGATGATGCAGAGTTTGAATGGGACGAGGCCAAGAACCTCTCGAATCAGAAGAAGCACGGCATCAGCTTTGAAGACGCAGCCAGAGTGTTTGGCGACCCGCTCATGGTGTTGTTCCCTGACGGGGAGATAGACGGCGAGGAACGATGGCGGGCCTTCGGTCAAGTTGGCGGCCTCGCGGTCATCATGGTGGCGCACACATATCGCGATCATGACGACCACGAGAAAATCCGCATCATTTCGGCCCGAATGGCAACCCGGCATGAAAGGCAGGCATATGAACGAGAAAATAGTTAGCAAGAAGTTGAAGGACTTGCCCCCGCTCACCGAGGCCGATCGTGAGCGGCTTGCTACGCTTGTAGCGCGGCCCGATAGCGCGATCGATCTCATTGACATGCCGGAGTTGACGGCAGAGGACTGGAAAACTGCGGTCCGCGGCAAGCACTATCGCCCCGTAAAAACGCAAATCACCGCGCATCTCGACAAGGATGTGCTCGCTTGGCTGAAGGCCGACGGACGTGGATATCAAACCCGCATGAACGCCATCCTGCGTCGCGAAATGCTCCAGGCGCGCTCATCAGACCAGCAACGGTAAGCGTATCAGCAGTGACAGGATTGCTTATGTAGGTTTTCTGTTCCGTTGCTACTCAGACCCCTTATCTCTTCCATCTTGATGCCGGTTCGAGCGAGTATCCTGCCGACGGTGGCCGCGCGCGCTGGCAATTCGGCCAGCAGGTTCAGGTCCATCGTGCGTATGATCCTCAGCCGATTTTCATCGCTGATGTTTGCCTCCAGCAGCTTTTGCCGGAAATCGTCATCCACGTTGCACAGTTCCTCAGCTTCGAAGAATTCCGCAATGTTCTTCTCAACAAAGGCGACGCCTAACGGGGGATTTTCGCTGAGATGCGCCAGGTTGCTGACGGAGAAATGGATCGCGTTGAGGTCCACCAGTATCTTGGTCTTCTCTGCGCCGAGGTTCTGCGGGAAAGCCGTGAACCTTCTCGGAAGCGCTCCAACATAGGCAGCATATGCTTCATCGCTCAACGCGTCGTTCTCGATAATGAACTTGCGCAAAGGTGCCGCCTGGTCGCCGCCCGAAACCTTTTGGCCGGCGAGCGCACGCAAGGCTTCGGCGCTGTTCAAAAACTGTACAAGCGTCTCCGCATCGTAATTTTCGCCGCCAAGAAAATTTAGGCAGTTCTCCCAAGTCGCCTCGATCTTGTGGATTTGAAACAGCGTGGCGTGAAGCGTGCCCGGAACTTGGTCCAAGGTTGGGAGCGCAGCGGCCTGCTTCTCAAGAAACTCCACCATCAATTCGAGTTCCACGTCGCTCCGCCCAATAACTCGTTGGATGGTCGAAACGCTCTCTTTGCGATTGTCAGGCAAACGAAGCAGGACGTTGCGCAGATACTCGTCGAAACAAACATCGATCTTCGACAGAAGCGGTTCACTCCCGGATTCAAGCGCCACCGTGTAATTTTGTTCGCGCGCCCGATCGTAATCGTCGATGCCGAGAACGGCCCGCAGGATGAATTCCAGATTGTCGATGGAAAGTTGATAAAGACCTTCGTCGAACAAGACCCGCATAACCGCAGGGTGAGCGGCTACAGCGGCCAGATCGGTCGCTTCCACATCGAGTAATCGCAGACGTTCCGCCGGAAAATCGACCCCTTGTGTCAGAATGTCAGCCAACCTGTTCGAGATGAAGTCGGTCAGGGCAGGGCGCCGGGAGGCGAAGTCCTTCAGGCGCGCGTCCGAGAGGTGGCTAATGATGCGTGCCACATGCATAAGACTACCGGCGCTGGTCACCGCCGCTGCGGCGAACCCAGGCCATGTCGTGGCCAACATGGAGATCAGCGCTGTAACGGCTGTTCCTCGGGCATAGTAGCTCGACAAGAACTTCTCGCAGGCGTCGAAATCGGACGCGATGAAGTCCAACAGACGTCGCGTCTGCGTTTCATACACCGAGGGATCGGCAAGCAGGCAGTCGACGATCGACACGTTGAGAACGTAGTCTCGGCTGAAATCCTCGGCGCGCATCGCGGCGATGACCTCCTTCGGATTGTCGATCTGAAAATCGGGATCCGGAGTCCTGAAGCCGCGTATTTGAATCAGAAACTTATTATCGCTGGGGGAGAGGCGTCCTGAATGGAAAAGCGACGTATACTGGTAGTAGGTATCGTCGAGATGCCCCTCCAGCACGAGGAATCGCGCCAGATCGGCACCCTCCCCGAATTTATCGAACAGGGGGTCCGTTTCGTCCGCATTGTCCCGGAGGACCTCGTTGAACTTGGCCATCCGCAATGTGCTCAATTTGGCCCGTAGTTCGCGAATTTGCTTGAGTGACGACTCTCTAAACGCACCGGACTTCTTCTCGATATCCTCCTTGCGCTGCTGGAACGTCCTATGAGGGTCGATTTTGGCCTGCAGGCCGGCAAGTTGAATTTGCTGGAAATATCCTTGATTTGTCTGGACTTGCACTTGGGCAGATTCGACAAGTATGTCGAACCGCTCATTGCTTGCTAGGTTGTTCAGTGGGATCATTGTGTTGCGGTCACTGCCGACGCGCGCCCCGCCTTCCGGTATCAATTCCACGATGGCCATCGCATAGATCCGGCGTAATTCGGTCAGGTTGTTCGGCAGTTGTCTTTCCCCATCTTCGATGAGCTTCTCGAGACGCGAGATCTCATGCATGCATCGGGATTCGTTCGCCGCTATGTTTTGATCGTGACTGCGAAGGACTTGTGCGAGATTTCCTTTTCCGCGGTGGAGGCTCTCGAAATCGCTTGGGAAAACGTTCTTGTAGATCAAGACCGCCAACAGCTTGTTCACATCTAGATTGTTTTCATTCTCGGTTTCGAGGTTGGCGACGTAGATGGCATATTCATTGAAGATGTTTTGTATGAGCCTGAGGTCGTTCAGATATCGAGAAACCTCCCGCAGAAACTGATGATCGAGCCTATCTGACGTGACCCCCAACTTTCCCCCAGCTGGGATTAGAGCCGAGCGGTTGTTTTGCGCATCAGCGCGGTTGAAGCAATGGGCTGCGTAGCGGAGCCCGTAGGGCGTAGCGGAGCAGGCCA
>JAIYAM010000016.1 GCA_027489065.1 Erythrobacteraceae bacterium
GCACGATCGATCTGCGCGAGCGCGGCTTCCAGAGCCTTCTGACGGTCCACGGCCTTCTTGTCCTCTTCCACCAATTTCAATTGGGTAGCCATCGCACGCGCTCCTTCGATTGCCTAGGGCCCGAAATCAGTTTTCCGCGACCCTGTAGGAGCTATGTACGTCATTTGTTCTCATGGAACAAGTAGGGAACGTGAATTATTTTCCGGGCGCAACCCCGGATGCTCCCCTACTCGCTGTCATCCTCGCGAAGCTGCCAATCGAAGCTGCGCTTGGCGTTCGCGGGCACGGTGACCTCGACCGTCTGGTTGCCGTTCTTGACCACCACCTTGCGCCCCGGGAAGCGCACCGCCGTGCCCGGCCCGGCGAGTTGCAGGCGCACCGTCACGGCGTGCGGGTTGGCATTGGTAAGGATCGCGCGCATCGCGTTCCACTTGCGGCCTTCGCCAATGCCGCCCTCGCTCACCGCGGCGCAGCGCGCGAAGACCTGACGGCTGGCGCCCAGCGCCAGTTCCATGTCCTGCCCGCTGGCGTAATCGCGCAGACTCGTCGTGCCGGCGAGCTGATCGCCGCTTGCGGTCGGCTCGTAGAGCGTCATTCCCCCCTGCGGCAGCGCCACGCCGAGGCCCTTCGCCGTCTCGTTCTTCGTCACCAGCAACAGGCTTGCAGGCTCGGGCTCGAAGTCCTCGTCGCCAACCTCGCCGTCCTGTCCGATCCAGTCATAGGGATCGCACGCGGCTTCATAGAGATAGCGCGCCTTGACCGCGTCCTTGTTCAGGAAGGCGACCTGCTTCATCCCCTTGGCCGAAACGTCGACCCGTTCCGGCACGCGGAACAGCTTGAGGTCGCCGAGGTTTTCCTCGACCGCCGTCATCACCGCCGATTTCATGCGCGAACCGGTGACGGAAATCAGCGCCTCATCCATCACCGCCGCCGGCATCGGCACGCTCAACATCACCGGTTCCGGAGCCATCGGCGGCGGCGGCGGGACCGGTTCGGGATAGCTGCCCACCGAGGTGCTGCCGAGCGGATAGCAGGTCAGTTGCAGCGGCGCGGCGGTCGGCGGATCGGCGAGGCTCTGGTAATCGCTCTCGACGTTCAGCTTGCCCGCGACGATCTGGAGCTTCGCCTTGTCGAAGCTCTGCCCGTTGTCGTTGACGAGGGTCAGCCAGCTCAGCAGGTGGAGCGGGAACTCCTCTCCCGCCGCCTTGCCCGCCGGCTTCGCCAGCAGCGTGCCGACATAGTTCGCCTGCCAGTCGAAGCCCCACGCGAGGTAGGTGAGCGTCACGTCATAGGTGCCGCCTTCCGGGGACAGCGTGTCGATCGAGAACACCGGGCTGGCCGAAAGGCCGGGCGGAACACGCGCGAAGGTGAGCTTTTCGGGGAGGCCCGAACAGCGCACCGCCTCGAAGCCCTGGCTGGTCTCGAGAACCAGCCCGCCGTCGGCGCGGGTGCGCACGATGGCCTGCTCGGCCCTGGCCTCGCCGGTCGCGGGGTTGGTGCGGGTGACGGTGACGCGGTTGCCGAGCGTGCCGTCGACCAGCGCGGCGGGCGAGAGGAGCTGGGCGTTGCGGTTCTTCTCGATGGTGCCGCCGGGCAGGCCCGTGACGATCGCGGAGACCCCGATCATGCCTTCGGCGACGCCTTCGAAGCGGATCGTGGATTCGCCTTTGGGGAGGGTGACGCGGCGGGTCTCGCTGATCATCGCGAGGCCGCGTGGGTAGTCCGCTTCGAGCGGCTCGTCGACCGCGCGGTCAGGGTCGCGGTAGATCGTGACCGACAGGTCGGAAGGCGGCGCGGCGTCGACCACCGCGCGCGCGCGCGTCTGCCCGCCCGTTTGCCCGAGGGTCTGGGCGGCGAGCGGTGCGGCGATCACCGCCGCGCCGAGCATCCCGTATGCGGAGAGGCGCATGGCCCGCGCCTCAATAACGCGTTTCGTAGGTGACGCGGATCACCCGCTCACCCGTCGCGGGGACGGTGATGCGGTACTTGCGCCGGTCGGCATTGAGCTGTTCGCCCTTCACGTCTTCGGCGGTGATGCGGGTGTCGTCGCCCCACCAGCCGGCGGTCAGGCCCGTCTGGGTGAGCTCGACCTCGCTGGGCGCGGTGCGCGCGTTGGTGAGGGTGTAGCGCATGGTGGTGCGGTAGAAGGTCTTGGGCCGCTCGACTTCGACGGTGGTCGTGGTCTTGCCGTTTTCGGTGATGCGATAACGGGCGGATCTCTCCCACTCTTCCGAGGTGATCGTCTCGCGCTTCTCGATCTCGGCCTTGACCGTGATGTCGAAGGCGTCGCCGGTGGCGAGCGAAAGCTCGCTGCCCATCGGGGTGTGGCCGATGCCCTTCTCGCCGATGAACTGCGGCGTGCCCTCGCGGTCGCGCTGGTAGAAGCGCACCGTGCCCGCCGGGAGCGCGTCGCCGAGGCCCTGGTCCCGCGAGGTCGAGAAGGCGATGCGGCTTTCGACGTTGCGGGGCTCGGCATCGTTCTGCTGCCAGCCGACGGTGATCGCGTAGATCTTGCGCGCTGGCACAGCCTGCACATCGAGGAAGCTGACCTGCTTGGTCTGGGCATTGGCGACCGTGGTGCGCCCCGCAATGGGATAGAGGTAGAAGTCGCCCAGCCGCTCGCGGTCCGCAGCTTCGGTGCCGGCGCGGGTCATGCCACGCTCGCGGTAGCCGCTGCCGCGATTGCCATCATTGGGATTGCCCGCGACCAGCACGGTGTCGGCATTGCGGAAAGTGGTGCCGGTGTTGTTGGTGAGCGTCACCCAGCCCTGCATGTCGATGGTGCCGGCGGCCTCGTTGTAGAGCGCGACATAGTCCGCGCTCCACCCCAGCCCGCTGCTCAGATAGCGCAGACTGACAGGCCGTGCGCCGCCGCGGGTGGAATCGAGGTTGACCGACAGCGTCGGCCGCGCGCGCAGTCCGGGGGGCACGCGGTCGAAGATCACGCGCACCGGCAGGCCATCGTCGCGCAGCACCTCGATCCGGTCGCCGATCTGGATCACCACGCCGCCTGCGACGGACAGCACCTTGGCCCGCTCGCGCGTCTCGGCGCCGGTCGCGATGTTGGTGCGCAGCAGGGTCACGGCCTGGCCGACGGCCTTCTCCATGAGCTTGGAGGGGGTGAGCAGGTCGTAATCGAAATTCTGCTCGATGATCGTGGTGCCCTCGGCCGCGAAGCTCAGCGTCTCGGGCCGGATGGCGGCGGAGACATCGGGGAACTCGACACGGCTCCTGCCAGTGGCGATGTCGATGCGGCGCACGTCCTGCACCAGCGCGAGATCATTGTTGTAGATGGTGAGGGCGACGTCGCCCTGAGCGGAGGCGTCGGGATCGGGCACGCCTTGCGCCGGCTGGCCTTGCGCGGCGGCTCCGCTCGCCAGCAGCGCCGCCAGCGAGACTCCGCCGAAAGCGGCCCCCAGGCCTGCAAATGCGCGATGGATCATGGTCGTCCCCTCCTGCTTCTTGTTGGAAGAGGATGAACGATTCTTGCGCTTACTCCAAGGTGAACGGAGCGGGCCGCTGCCGGAAATCCCCGCTTGGGAGGGGCCTCACGCCCCTGCCCCGGCCCCTGCCGCCGCCCGCGCCTGGCTCAGCACCGCGCCGACCTTGTCGCCGATCGCGGCGACGCTGAAGGGCTTGGCGATGAAGTGCATGTCGGCGATGTCGATGTCGCGGCGCAGCTGTTCCTCGGCATAGCCAGACATGAACAAGACCGGCATCCCCGGCAGGCGCGCGCGGATCGCGCGGACCATCGCCGGGCCGTCCATGCCCGGCATCACCACGTCGCTGACGACGATATCGAACTCCCCGCCCTCCTCGATCGCGGCGAGGCCTTCCTCGCCGTTGGCGCAGGCGGTGATCTCGTAGCCTGCGCGGGTGAGCGCGCGTTCGGCGACGGCGCGGACCATGTCCTCGTCCTCGACCAGCAGCACCTTGCCCCCCGCCGACCAGTCCGACGACACCAGCGTCGGCGCCTCGCGCTTCTTGGGCATCTCGCCGCGGTGCACGGGGAAATAGACCGTGAAGCGCGCGCCCATCGGGTGGCCGGACTTGTCGTTGATGTTGTCGGCGAAGATGAACCCGCCCGATTGCTTGACGATCCCGTAGGCGGTCGAGAGGCCGAGGCCGGTGCCCTTGCCCTGCTCCTTGGTGGTGAAGAACGGCTCGAACAGCTTGGGCAGCACGTGGGGCGGGATGCCGCCGCCGGTGTCCTGCACGATCAGCACGGTGTAGTCCGCAGCCGGCAGCACCTCGGAGCCGAGCTGGATGACCTGCTTGGCCTGCAAGCTGCGCGTGAACAGCGAGATCCGCCCCTGCCCGTTCCCGCGCGACTGGATCGCGTCGCGGGCATTCACGGCAAGGTTCATGATCACCTGCTCGAGCTGCTGCGGATCGGCCCTGACGGGGCCGAGATTGCGATCATGCTGGACGTAATAGGTGATCTTCTCGCCGAGCAGCCGTTTGATGAGCGGGCTCACCTCGCTGACCACGTCGGGCAGCTGGATGATCTCGGGCCGCAGGGTCTGCTGGCGCGAGAAGGCGAGCAGCTGGCGGGTCAGCGAAGCGGCGCGGTTGGAATTGGCGCGGATCTGCTGAATGTCGTCATAGTCGCTGTCGCCGGGAATGTGGCGCAGCAGCATGAGATCGCAGGTGCCGATGATCGCGGTCAGCACGTTGTTAAAATCGTGCGCGACGCCGCCGGCAAGCTGGCCGACCGCCTGCATCTTGGTCGCCTGCGCAACCTGACGGCGCAGCTGGTTTTCCTGGCTGGTGTCGGCAAGGCTGAGCAGCACCGCTGCCTCGCCGAGGCCGCGCACGCCGGCAAGGCCGAGGCTGACCGGTTCTTCCGGGCTGTTGGTGAGCCGCACCGCGACATCGCCGCTGGTCGAAGGCCCGCGCCCGTGGCGACGCACCGCGTCCGACAGCGCGGCCTTGTCCTCGCGGGTGACGAGATCGGTCGGGAAGGCGGGCAGCCCGCGCCCCTCGCGGCCCACAGAGCGCAGGAAGGCGTCATTGCCGAACAGGAAGCGCCCGTCGCGGTCGGTCATGGCAAGGCCCAGCGGCAGCTGCGCGAGCAGCGCGTCCAATTGCGCGACGCCGGCCTGCCCCGCCCCCTCGAAGCCGCCGCCGATGCCGACCCCGCTGTCAATCAGCAGCATCAGCGAGGTGGCCTCGTCGGGCCCGGCCGGAGTGGCGCGCTCGGCCGGATCGACCAGCGGCACGTCGACCAGCGTCTGCGGCGTCCCGCCTCGGCCTTCGCGCGCGAAAAAGATGCGATCACGCTCGTCCGAGCGCAGGAAGCTGACGAAATCCTGCCCCATCAGGCTCGCCCGCTCGTCCCCCGCAGCACGCTCGGCGAAGCCTGCGCTGACGGCGCGGATCACGCCGTCGGCGGTGGTGATCGCGGTTTCGATCCCGGCCCGGCTCAGCATCTTGCCGAAGGGCCCGGCAAGGTCGAGCGCGTGGAGGCTGGTCGCCGCCTCGCGCGCATGGGGGCGCAGGCGCCAGATCAGGTGGTCCTCGCCCCGCCCGGCGCGGGTCGCGGCGATCTGCCAGTGGGTCTCGTCGATGGTCTCGATATCCTCGAGCGCGGCCGTCCCGTCGCGCCACGCGGTGCGCGCCAGCAGCGTCACCGCCTCCAGAGCCTCGCGTCCGAGCGGGAGCGACGGGGGGGCCGCACCCGGCCCGAAGCTGTCGAGGAAGAAGTGATTGGCGCAGACCATGCGGTTGGCCCGGTCGGTGATCGCGATCGCCTCGCCCGCCCGTTCGATGGCGGCGACCGTGACGCTCCAGTCGGTGGCTGCCGGTCCCTCGCTCGCGGGGCTCACGCGGATCCGGTCGAGCAGCACCACCCCGCCGAGCAGCACCGCGGAGGCAAGCGCGAAGGCGAGCGCCACAAGGCCGCTGCCGGTCGCGAAATAGAGAATGCCTGCGCTCGCCACCAGCGCCCCGCCGAGCCCGGCAAGCAGGCGCGCGGGCGGCGCCTCGTGAGCGGGCGTATCGACAGCAGCGATGACAGGCGGATCGGATCGGGGGCCGGAACGGCGGGACAAGCGGCAAGGCTCCTGTGGCAAGCGGGCGCCCGCGCGCATCGGCGACGCGGGCGGAAGGAAGAAGCGCTTCCTACTGGCTTGCGAGCCGCTGGTCGAGCCGCGCTTCCATCGCCTTCAACCGTCTGGCGCGCTTACGGGACACCACGGCCCGCCACACCCAGCCGGACACCACATATCCGACAGCGGGCGTCACCACCGCGAGCACGATGAAGCCGAAGGCCGTCGCTCCCGCCATCTGGAAAAGGTCGACGACCATCGCCCAGGCGCCCGACTGGACCTTGCCATGCGCGAGCGCCGGCCCTGCGGCATCGAGCCTGAGCGTGAAGTTGCCGACCTTGTTCGCCACCACCAGCCAGAAGGGCAGCGTGAAGGGGTTGGTGACGAAGGTCACCAGCGCCGCGAGCGGCACGTTGGCCCGCGAGGGGAGCGCGAGGAAGGCGGCGAGGAAGATCTGCCCGATCGGGATAATGAAGGCCGCGAACAGCCCCAGAGCCACCCCGCGCGGCACCGAACGGCGGGTGAAGCGCCACAGCTCGGGCGAAAGGAAGCGGTGCGCGATCGGGGCGAGATACTTGTTTTCCGCCATCCCCTCGCGCGTCGGCGTGTTCTTGCGAATCACGCCCTGCGCCCAGAGCTTGGAGCGTGCGGTCAGGCTCATCCGGGGTGTCGGCACGCTCATGCACGCGCCTCGGAGGGGCGCAAAGCGGCGACGAACGCTCGGGAGGCGGACGGGGTGAACATGGTTGATGCCCATATGGGTAGCACGGCAAGACTGACTAGGTGGTGAATCGCGCCCCCGGCGATTTTTCGACGGACGTCATGGGCGCAAGGACATTCCCCCTCGCCCGGCAGACCGGCATCAGGATCTGTCCCTGAGAATCCTGGCCTTGTCGCGCTTCCAGTCGCGGTCCTTGATGGTAGCCCGCTTGTCGTGCGTCTGCTTGCCCTTGGCGAGCGCGAGCTCGACCTTGGCGCGCCCGGTGCGGTTGAAGTACACCGATAGCGGCACCAGCGTCATGCCCTTGCGCTCCACCGCACCGACGAACTTCTCGATCTCGCGTTCGTGGAGCAGCAGCTTGCGCGGCCTGCGCGGTTCGTGGTTGAGGCGGTTGCCGTGGCTGTATTCGGGGATGTTGGCGTTGATCAGCCAGACCTGCCCGTCCTTCACCTCGGCATAGCTCTCCGCGATGCTGGCCTCGCCCGCCCGCAATGCCTTCACCTCGGTGCCCTGCAAGGCGAGCCCGGCCTCGAAGGTGTCCTCGATGAAGTAGTCGAACCGCGCGCGGCGGTTCTCGGCGACGATCTTGAGCTTGTCAAAGGTGACGGGTTTGGGACGGGCCATGGGACGCGCGATGTAGGGGCGCGGGCGCTAAAAAGCGAGGGGAGAAAACAGGCGGCGTCTTTGCGCTTTGGCGTGTTGTGGCTACCGTGGGGCAAGGGCAGCACGGGAGCGCGCGACATGGACATGGCCGAACCGTTCTGCATCGCTGGACAGACGGTTCCGCCCGGCAGCCAGGCCGATGTCGCCTTCCCGATCACCACCATGGCCACCGGCACATCCTCCTCGCTGGCGGTACGCGTGCTGCACGGCGCCAGGCCCGGCCCTGCGGTGTTCGTCAGCGCCGCAATCCACGGTGACGAGATCATCGGCACGGCGGTCATCCAGCGCCTCGCCCAGCAGCTGCGCCCGGAGGCGCTCGCCGGCACGGTGCTGCTGGTGCCGGTCGCCAACATCTTCGGCTTCATCACCCATTCGCGCTACCTGCCCGACCGGCGTGACCTCAACCGCTCCTTCCCCGGCAGCGCGGGTGGCTCGCTCGCCGGACAGCTCGCGCACATCTTCACCTGCGAGGTCGTGCGCCGCTGTTCGCTCGGCATCGACATCCACTCCGCGGCAATCAACCGCTACAACCTCCCCCAGATCCGCATCGCCGCCGGTAACCGCAAGCTGGTGGAGCTGGCCATGGCCTTCGGCGCGCCGGTCATCATCGAGAGTCCCTTGCGCGACGGCAGCTTGCGCGATCTGGCGCAGAAGCACGGCGTCGATATGCTGCTGATGGAGGCGGGCGAGGCGCTGCGCTTCGACCGGCTTTCGATCGAGACGGGCGTGGAGGGCGTGACGCGGGTGCTTGCGCATCTCGGCATAATCGAGGCGGACGACGGACTCAGCGCCGTCGGCATTCCGGCCCGCGCCAATCGCTCCGTGTGGGTCAGAGCCCCGCGCGGCGGGGTCGCACAAATGGTGCGCGAAAGCGGCGATCCGGTGCGCAAGGGCGACACCCTCGCCTGCGTCGCAGGCCTGTTCGGAGAGGACGCGGAGGAACTGGTCAGCCCGCTCGACGGGATCATCATCGGCCACGCCACGCTTCCGGTCGTCCATCAGGGCGACGCCTTGTTCCACATCGCCGCGATCGACCACCCCGAGCGGGTCGGCGCGCAGATCGATTCGATCACCGAGGCGATTCTGGCGAGCGAACCGCAAGGCTCCGCGCAGGGGATGCTCGACGAGGACGAGGTGGTTTAAGCCATAGAACCGCTCGTCCTGAGCTTGTCGAAGGACTGTCCTTCACTTGCGGCTCGCGGGCATCCACTGAAGAAAGTGCAGCCCTTCGACAAGCTCAGGGCGAACGGAAGTTAAGGTTACCCCTCAAGCACCCCTGCCGAAACCAGCGCCTCATCCACCGCGCGCTTCGCTTCATCCGAACACTCGACCAGCGGCAGGCGAACTTCGGGCTCGATCCACTCGTGCACCCGGCTCAGCGCATATTTCACAGGTGCAGGCGAGGCGTCGGAGAACATCGCGTAGTGCAGCGGGAAGAGGCGGTCGTTGAGCTGCCGCGCCAGCTTCAGCTCGTTCGCCGCAATCGCCGCGTGGAACTCGGCGCACAGCTTGGGTGCGACATTGGCCGTCACCGAGATGCACCCGCGCCCGCCAGCGGCCGCGTGGGGCAGCCACAGCTCGTCATTGCCCGAAAGCTGACAGAACTCGCGG
Organism: Erythrobacteraceae bacterium; assembly: GCA_027489065.1. Lineage (GTDB taxonomy): Bacteria > Pseudomonadota > Alphaproteobacteria > Sphingomonadales > Sphingomonadaceae > Erythrobacter. The sequence continues at coordinate 9,046 of JAIYAM010000016.1, forward strand.
CCGATGCCCATGCGGTGGTCGGCGACGCGGCTGAGGTCGCCGCTCGCGTCCTTGATGGCGATGATCCGGTCGGGATACTTGCGCACCAGCTCCACCACGGTCTCGTCGAGCAGATCCGTCACCGTGCGCGCGGGCACGTTGTAGAGCACGATCGGCAGGTCGCAGTTTTCCGCCAAATAGCTGAAATGCGCGACCAGCCCGCGCTGGCTCGGGCGGTTGTAATAGGGGGCCACGCACAGCCCCGCCGCCGCGCCTGCCTTCTTGGCGAAGTTCATATGGAGCTGGGCGTTGCGCGTGTCGTTCGACCCGCAACCGGCGATCACCGGCACGCGCCCGGCCGCCTGCTCGATGCACACCTCGATGACGCGGTGATGCTCGGCGTTGGAGAGGGTCGAGGCCTCGCCGGTCGTGCCGCAGGGGACCAGCGCGGCGCTGCCGTTCTCGATCTGCCAGTCGACCAGCCGCCGGAACGCAAGCTCGTCGAACGCTCCGCCTCGAAAAGGAGTCACCAGAGCGGGTATCGAACCGCTGAACATTGCCTTTGTCCTGCCTTCATCGCTAGTTATCGAAGAAGGGCAAGGGGCATCCGCCCGCCTCCCTTCCACCGTTAAGCGCCTGATAAGGAGCCGATTGGCACTATGTCCAGCATGGTCCGTAAGATACTGAATTCACGTCGGATATATGTTGCGACTTTGGGACTCGGAATGGGTCTGGCGGCAGCTGCACCCCTGAGCGCGCAGGCCTATGGCGGCAGCGACCTTGTCGCGCGCCAGCCTGCGGGCGTGGACGCGGCGATCGCGCGCTGGGAGAACCTTCAGGCGAGCCGCACCAATTCCTTTGCCGACTACGCCGGATTCGTGCTCGCCTACCCGAGCTTCCCGCGGGCCGACATACTGCGTGCACGGGCCGAGGCGGCACTCGAGGCCGAGGCACCGGCTCAATCCGACGTGCTGCGCTATTTCGCCGCCAACCCCCCGCTCACCAATCCAGGCCGGGCGCGCTATGCGCTGGCGCTTGCCGGTGCGCAGCGGCCCGAGGCGCTGACCGAGGCCCGCCGGGCATGGCGCGGCGGGACGATGGCCGACGCGGTCGAGATCGCCCTTGCCGGGCTTTATGCATCGCAGTTCACGCCCGAGGATCACGCGGTGCGGGTCGATGCGCTGCTGTGGCAGGGCAAGGCCGATGCTGCCGCACGCCAGGTGATGTATCTGCCCGACAGCCAGCGCACGCTCGCTCTCGCCCGCCTGTCGCTGCTGCGCGGCGCGCGGCCGGAGATGTCGGGGATGATGGTGCCCGCCGGAGCCGATGCCGATCCGGGCTATGTCTTCAACCTCGTGAAGTTCCTGCGCGGCAGCGGGCAGACGGGCGAGGCGGCGCGGGTGTTCGGCAACCGCCCGGCCTTCATCCGCCCGGCCAACGATCCCGAGGCCTTCGTCGGCGAGCTTCTCAGCCTCGCCAAATCGAGCGGCGCGGGCGATGCGGCGCGGATTGCCAGCCGCACCGACGATCTTTTCGCGCCGGGCACCGATGTGTCGCTCACCAGCTTCACCCTGCGGGACCGCTACACCGATCTGATGTGGCTGGGCGGCACCAGGGCGCTGTGGGAGCTCGGTGACGGGCGCCTCGCTGCGCCGCTGTTCCAGCGTTATGGCGATGCCGCCAAGACCCCGCTGACCAAGGCCAAGGGTTATTTCTGGGCGGGCCGCGCAGCGCGGCAGGCGGGCGATCAGACAGGCGCGCAACGCTACTTCGAAATGGCCGCGCGCTGGCCCGATTACTATTACGGCCAGCTCGCCCTGTCCGCGCTCGGGCGGCCGATGCCGGGCTTTGCGGGCCTCCCCCAGCCGGCGATGGACGCGAGCGTCCGCGCCGAGTTCGAGGCGCGCCCGCTGGTCAAGGCGATCCGCACCCTCGCCCGCAGCCGCCGCGACTGGCGCACCGAGCGCCGCTTCTTCGAGGCGCTCGGCGACGAGTGCGACACGCCGACCGAGATGCTCATGGCCGCGATGCTCGCCCGCGAGGTCGGGCTCGACGAGATGGCGGTGGTGCTCGGCATGAAGGCGGGGGAGAACGGGCTTTCGGGCCTCGAGCGGATCGGCTTCCCGACCGTCCCCACGCCGCCGGTGGTCAACGATTGGGTGATGGTCCACGCCATTGCCCGGCAGGAAAGCGAGTTCGACCGCACGCGGGAGAGCCATGCCGGGGCGCGCGGCATCATGCAGCTCATGCCCGGCACCGCGCGCGAGCAGGCGGGCAAGCTCGGCGTGCAATATCTCTCCGCCGATCTCACCAATTCGCCGCAGTACAACATCCAGCTGGGCGACGGCTACTTCGCGCGGATGATGAGCTATTACGGCGGCTCCTACCCGCTCGCGGTGGGCGCCTACAATGCCGGGCCGGGGCGCGTGAACCAGTGGCTGCGCCTCAACGGCGACCCGCGCCGCGGCGAGATCGACTGGGTGACCTGGGTCGAGAAGATCCCCGCGAACTTCGAGACACGCTATTACATCATGCGCGTGATCGGCAACGCGGTGACCTATTCGCACATGTATCCCGAGCTCGCCGGCATGCCGCGCCCCGTCGACAGCTTCCTTCGCTGACGGGGCTGCGCTAAGTCGCATCGCATGAAACCGCAGGGGCCACCGATCACGCCGCAGGGGATGGCGGCGCTGAAGGCGCGTTACGATCACCTGCTCGGCACCGAGCGGCCGGCGATCGTCGAGATCGTCAGCTGGGCGGCGGGCAATGGCGACCGCTCGGAGAACGGCGACTATCTCTACGGCCGCAAGAAGATGCGCGAGATCGACCGCGAGCTGACGCATCTCATCAAGCGGATGAAGGCGCTGCGTGTGGTCGATCCGGCGGCGCAGGTGGATCGCAGCCGCGTGTTCTTCGGCGCACGGGTCACCATCGCGGACGAGGACGACAACCAGCAGACCGTCACTCTTGTGGGCGACGACGAACAGGATGCGGGCGCCGGCCGGATCGGCTGGAACTCCCCGCTGGCGCGCGCCTTGCGGGGCGCGGGCGTCGGCGATTTGCGCGTCGTCACCCTTCCCTCGGGCACCAGAGAATGGGAAGTGCTGGAAATCGCCTATGACTAGGCTGCTCCCACTCGCCGTGCTCCTGCTTGCCGCGACGCCGCTTGCAGCGCGCGAGAGCCTCGGCGTCTATGAAGGCTGGGCGGCGTTCAAGGATGCAAGCCCGGCGCGCTGCTATGCCATCGCCAAGGCGCAAGGCGCGGGGTCCGCTTATGCCACTATTGCCAACTGGCCCGAACGCCGGGTGCGCGGCGCGGTCTATTTCGCGCTCTCCCGCGATGTCGCCGACAAGAGCACGGTGCGCCTTGTGGTCGGCGACAAGCGGTTCGAGCTCGTCGCCAAGGGGCGCAATGCCTGGGCCAGGGACGCGCAGGGCGATGCCGCCATCGTCGCGGCGCTTCGTTCCGCAGCGCGCATGAGTGTCTCGGCCAAGGGTGGGAAAGGCGGCACCTTCACCGACCGCTACACCCTCGCCGGAGTCGCCACCGCGATGGACGCAGCGACCGTCGGATGCGCCAAGCGCAGCTGACTGGTCAAACCGCGCGGGCGCGACTATATGCGCCCCACCCATGGCCGATACCGCACTCATGACCATTCCGGGCCTCGTCGACCCGGTCCCCGCTTCGCGCGACATCACGCCGCGCGCCGATGGCCGTGTCGACCTGATCGGCCTGCCCCGCCCGCGCATCCGCGAGCTGTTTGCCGAGGCCGGCCTCGACGATCGGCAGGCCAAGCTGCGCGCCAAGCAGGTGTTCCACTGGCTCTACCACCGCGGCGTCACCGACTTCGAGGCGATGACCGACATCGCCAAGCCGATGCGCCCGTGGCTCAGCGAACGCTTCGTGATCGGCCGCCCCGATGTGGTCGAAGCGCAGCACTCGGTCGACGGCACCCGCAAGTGGCTGCTGCGCACCGCCGACGGCCATGATTTCGAGATGGTGTTCATCCCCGACGAGACGCGCGGCACGCTCTGCGTCTCTTCTCAGGTCGGCTGCACCCTCACCTGTTCCTTCTGCCACACCGGGACGATGAAGCTGGTGCGCAACCTCACCCCCGGCGAAATCGTCGGGCAGGTGATGCTCGCGCGCGATGCGCTGGGCGAATGGCCCAAGGGCTCGATGGTCAGCGATGCCGACATCATCGACGAGGATGACGAGGCGGGCCACTACACCGCTGATGGCCGCCTGCTCACCAACATCGTGATGATGGGTATGGGCGAGCCGCTCTACAATTTCGACCATGTGCGCGATGCGCTGAAGCTGGTGATGGACGGCGACGGGCTTGCCCTGTCGAAGCGCCGGATCACGCTTTCGACCAGCGGCGTCATTCCGATGATGGAGCGCTGCGGCGAGGAGATCGGGGTGAACCTCGCAGTGTCCTTGCACGGCGTGCGCAAGGAAGTGCGTGACGAGCTGGTGCCGCTCAACAAGAAGTACGGCATCGAGGATCTGCTGCAGGCCTGCGCCGACTATCCGGGCGCCAGCAACGCGCGGCGCATCACCTTCGAATACGTGATGATCAAGGACAAGAACGACAGCGACGAGGACGCGCGCGAACTTGTCCGCCTGCTGCGCCAGTACAACCTGCCGGCCAAGGTCAATCTGATCCCCTTCAACCCCTGGCCCGGCGCCGGCTACGACACCTCGGCGCCCGAGCGCATCCGCCGCTTCTCCGAGATCGTCTTCGAGGGCGGCTTTTCCGCGCCCGTGCGCACGCCCCGGGGCCGCGACATCGATGCCGCTTGCGGCCAGCTGAAGACCGCGGCCGAGAAAAAGTCCCGCGCCCAGCGCGACCGCGAGGCAGCGGCAGCGGCGGACGCTTGAACACCGATCCGGACACCATCGCTTTCTATCAGGCGCGCGCGCCGCACTGGGTGTTCCACTCGGGCGAGGCGCATAGCCACCAGCTCGATGCCTTTCTCGACCGTTTGCCGCCCGGTGCCGCCGTGCTCGAACTCGGCTGCGGCGGCGGGCGCGACGCGGCGCGGATCAAGGCACGCGGCTTCGTCGTCGATGCCACCGAAGCCGTCCCGGCGCTCGTCACGCGCGCCAATCAGGCCTTCGGCCTCGGCGCCCGGGTCATGGCCTTTCACGAACTCGAGGCGCAAGCCGCCTATGCAGGCGTCTGGGCTCATGCGAGCCTGCTCCATTGCCAGCGCGGCGCACTCGCGGACGTCCTCGCCCGCATTCACCGCGCGATGCTGCCGGGCGGATGGTTCTTTTCGAGCTACAAGCTCGGCGAGGGAGAAGGCCGCGACCTGCTGGGCCGCTACCACAACTTCCCCTCGCCCGGCTGGCTGATCGCGGCCTACGCCGAGGCCGGTTTCGTCATCGAATCGCAGGACACCTACGCCGGCAAGGCCAGCGACGGCACCCAGCGCGACTGGATCGACCTCACTGTGAGAAAGCCATGACCGTCTGGACCATCGAAGCCGTCTGCACCGGCACCGCCCGCCCCTTTCACGGCGCGGAGCTGAGCGCCTTCGCCAAGCGCCCGCGCGATGGCGCGGTGCAGGTTCTCGAGGAAGGCCTTGCCCCGGATGAACAGGCCGACCGCTCTGTGCATGGCGGGCCGGAGATGGCGCTGCACCTCTACCCGCTCGATCACCACGCCTTCTGGCGCGGCGAGATCGGCGACCACCCGGCGCTGGACGAGCCCGGCGGGTTCGGATCGAACCTCGCCGTCCACGGCCTCACCGAAGACATGGTGCACATCGGCGACCGCTTCCGCCTCGGAACCGCGCTGATCGAGGTCAGCCGACCGCGCAGCCCGTGCTGGAAGATCGAACACCGCTTCGGCCACAAGGGCATGGTCGCCACCGTCATCCGCACGGGCCGTTGCGGCTGGTACTTCCGGGTGATCGAGACCGGCGAGGTCGCCGCGGGCGACTCGCTCGAGCGGGTGGCAGTTGGCGCCGCCGAATGGAGCGTCGCGCGGGTCTTCCGTGCGCTTACGGCTGGCAAGGCAACGCCAGAGGAGCTTGCCGAACTGGCAGAGTTGGCGCCGCTCAGCCCCTATCTTCGCGCCAAGGCGGCAGCCAAACGCGGCTGAGCAACGGTTCATCCCGAACCCGCTCAATCTGAACAAATCCTGCTGCTGCCTGACAGCGTTGTTCAGCCTAGGTTCTCCCAATCTGAACGAAAAGGGTCGTGCTCCATCGGGGAGCCCTCACCAGGGATAACGACCATGAAGAACTTTGCTCTCCTCCTCGCTGCCGGAACGGTCGCCGTTTCCGCCGTTCCCGCGCAGGCCGTCGAGTTTCACGCGGCCCCGGCTCCGGTCGTCGCAACTTATGGCACCGCCGCTTCGCCCGACGCCGACACCTCCAGCTACGACCGTCGCTGGGATGATCGCCGCCACCGCGACGATCGCCGCTGGCGCGACGACCGCGGCCGCCGTGACGACCGCCGCTGGGACGACCGCCGCTATGACGACCGCCGTGCCGACAGCTACTGGCGCGGTAATGACGGCCGCCTGCGGTGCCGTCGTGCCGACGGAACCACCGGTCTTGTGATTGGTGCCGTGGGTGGTGCGCTGGCTGGTCGCGCTGTCGACACCCGCGGTGACCGCACCGTCGGCACCCTGCTCGGCGCAATCGGCGGCGGCCTTCTTGGCCGCGAGATCGACCGCGGCGGCAGCCGCTGCCGCTAAGGGGAGTGCGGTGAAAGGGCGGGCACCCGGCTTATCCGGGGCTCGCTCCGCCGCTCCCCGCCTTCCCCCTCTGTCGGCCCCCGTGCAGTCAGAACCAGAGTCCAAGCAGCCAACCCGAAAGGACAACTGCCATGAAGAAGTTCGCTCTCATTCTCGCCGCCGGAGCCATGACGCTCCCGATGGCCGCCCCGGTCCAGGCCGATCCGCCGCGCCACGCCAAAGCCTATGGCAAGCGCGCCAAGCAGCACCACCACCGCGTCTATGACGACCGCGGCCGCTACTACGAACCGCGCCGTCTCGACCGCGGCGACCGGGTGTGGCGTGATGGCAATCGCTACTATTGCCGCCGCGACAACGGCACCACGGGTCTCGTGATCGGGGCAGGCGTGGGCGCGCTCCTCGGCCGCACCGTCGACACCCGCGGCGACCGCACGGTCGGCACGTTGCTCGGGGCGATCGGCGGGGGCCTCATCGGCCGCGAGATCGACCGCGGGGACCTGCGCTGCCGCTAAGGCGCACGACAGACGGGCGCGCCGCGCAGCGCTCCCCGATTGTAGCGCGCCGCCTGCACTGATACCTGCGCTGTCATGACGTTTAACGACAGTCTCGACATCACCGCTCGCCCCGCCGTTCTCGTGACCGGCGGGGCGACGCGCATCGGCGCCGCGATCGTGCGCCGCTTCGCCGCCGAGGGCTGGCACGTGGTGATCCATTACCGCGCTTCCGCAGACGCTGCCGAGGCCCTCGCTGCCGAGCTCCCGTCTGCCGAGACGCTCGCCTTCGACCTTGCCGACGATGACGCCGCCGTCGCTGCCGTCACGCAGCTGGCGGCGCGGCTTCCGGGCTGGCGCTGCCTCGTCAACTCGGCCTCGGTTTTCGATTATGATGGTGTAACCAAACTCGATCCTGCGACGAACCGGTCGGCAATGCAGATCAACGCCCTCGCCCCGGCCCGGCTCGCCCAAGCCTTCATCGCCCATACGGCGGGGCGCCCGGCTATCCGCACCGTGATCAACGTCACGGACATGAAGGTCGAGAACACGAACCCAGATTTCTTCAGCTACACCATGTCAAAACACGCGCTGGCGGCCACTATCGGCATGCTGGCCAAGGGCAACGGCGAGGCTGTGAGGGTCTACGGCCTTGCGCCTGGCGCGGTGCTGGCGAGCCACGACCAGCGCGAGGAAGAGACCGAGATTTCGCACCGGCTGAACCTCCTCCAGCGCAAGACGGGGGCCGAGGAGATCGCCGATGCGGCCCTGTTCCTCAGCAGCGGCGCGCTCGCGAGCGGGCAGAGCATCTTCGTCGACAGTGGCCAGCACCTGCTCGACCAGCCGCGCGACGTGATCTGGCTCGCTCGGGAAGAGGCTCAGGGGGAAACAGCATGACCAAGCACACGCTATCGACCCGGTTGTGGCACTGGGTGAATGCGGTCGCGATCATCGTGCTGTTCATGAGCGGGCTCAACATCTCCAACGCCCACCGTTATCTCTATTGGGGCGACTATGGCTTCGACCCCAAGGACGCGTGGCTTGCCGTGATCCGCTTCCCCGGCTGGTCGACGATCCCGGGGCATTACAACCTCGCCCTCGCGCGGGATTGGCATATCACGGCCGCATGGCCCTTCGGCCTCGGCGTGCTGTTCATCTGGGCGGCGATGCTCCTCAACGGCCACTTCCGCCGCGACCTTACGACCACGCCGAGAGACTGGACGCCGGGCGCGGTGATCGCCTCGCTGAAGGCCCACTCTGGCGGCGCTGACGGGGCTGCGCATCGCTACAATCCGGTGCAGCGCATCCTCTACGGCATGGTCTTCGGCGTGCTGCTGCCGCTAATGCTGTTCACCGGGCTCGCGATCAGTCCGGGCTTTGCCGGTGTCGCGCCATGGCTCGTCGATGTCTTCGGCGGGCGCCAGAGCGCGCGATCGCTGCATTTCATCACCGCTTTCGCAATCGCCGGGTTCTTCGTCATTCACATCGTGCTGGCGCTCGCCGACTGGCGGCTGATCCTCGAGATGTTCACCGGCGGCCGCCGCGCCGAAGCAGCAGCGCCCCCGCCTGCCGGACCCGAACCCGTCCCCGCCGAACTGGAGGCCCCTGCCCATGGTTGACCTGCCGCGCCGTTCGCTGCTCGCCGGTATCGCCGCATTGGGCGCATCGGCCTGTTCGAAGATCAACGACAGCGACACCGCCAAAAGCCTGTTCAAGGCCGCCGAGGACGGGCACCGCGCCGTCCACCGCGCGCTTGCCGGCAAGCAGGGGCTCGCCAAGGAATATACCCGCGCCGAACGCTCGCCGACCTTCCGCGGCAACGGATCGGTGACGGTCGCCGATCCTTTCTACCAGCAGCAGCTCGCCGGCGGCTTTCCGGACTGGAAGCTCGAGGTGAAGGGGCTGGTCGAGAAGCCCCTCGCCCTCAGCCTCGCCGAGGTGCGCGCCCTGCCCCAGCGCACCCAGATCACCCGCCACGACTGCGTAGAGGGCTGGAGCGCGATCGGGGAATGGACCGGGCCGCAGCTCGCCCACCTGCTCGACGCAGCCAAGGTCAGGCCCGAGGCGAAATTCATCGTCTTCCGCTGCGCCGACACGCTCTACGGGCGCGACTATTACGAGAGCATCGACATGGTCGACGCCTACCATGCCCAGACGATCATCGCCCACAGCCTGAACGGCGAGCCGCTTCCCGAAAAGAACGGCGCGCCCCTGCGGATGCGGATCGAGCGCCAGTTGGGTTACAAGCAGGCGAAATACGTGAAGGCCATCGAGGCGGTCAGCAGCTTCGACGCGATCGGCCAGGGCGGCGGCGGCTTCTGGGAGGATGTCGCCGGCTACCAGTGGTACGCCGGGGTCTGAACCGGAGAGCGCACCTAACCCCGCGGGAAGACCCGCTGCATGGTGCGCCAGCCGATCGCGACAAGCTCCTCGAGCACGGCAAGATCGACGTCGGAGAGCTTCTTCACGTAGAGACAGCCCTTGCCCGTCTCGTGCTTGCCAAGCCGCGACAGCGCCGCCTCGCGCCGCTCTTTCTCGGCCGCATCGCTGTAGCCCGAGGAGAGGTACAACGCGTGTTTTGCCTTGCGCGGACTGAACCCGATCTTCAGCGAGTTGACCTTTCGCCCGCTATCATAGGTTGTGGAATATTCCCCGTAGCCGATGATGCTCGGCCCCCACATCCTGGGTTCTTCGCCCGTAATCTTGCGAAAAAGGACGTCCAGCGCCCGTGCTTCCTCAGCCCTCGCCGGCGGTTCGACGCCTTCGAGGAATGTCTCGACCGACGCGCCGGTGATCGTCGTCTTTGCCTCCGTCATGACCTGACCCTCCCCTTGCAGAGATCTGATCTCGCAGTCGCTGTTTTGCGAAAGCAGGGGTTTACGATTAATCTTGAATGACCCCTCACGAAAGGAATTTCATGAGCAAGCCCCTCCTCGACCGCTTCCTGACCCGCGGCGTCAAGCAAGGCCGCCTCGGCGTGGTCTTCGCCGACGGCAGCGCGCGCACCTACGGCCAGCCTACCTCGGGCTTCCTCGAGATCGTGATCCGCTTCACCGACGACCGCGTGCCGCGCGACATCGTGCTCGATCCGCGGCTGGGTGCGGCGGAGGCCTATATCGAAGGGCGGCTGGTGATCGAGGAAGGCGACGTGATGGGCCTCGTCAGCCTGCTGCGCGCCAACAATCCGTGGGACAAGGACGGCGACATAGGCCCGCCGAGCCGCCTGAAGCGCCTCATCAACCGCGCGAGCTTTGCTGCCGAGCAGATCAACAACCGCGTGGGTTCAAAGAACAACGTCGCGCACCACTACGACATCGGCAATGATCTCTATGCGCTGATGCTCGACGCCGAGCACTGGCAGTATTCCTGCGCCTATTGGGGCGAAGGCGTCACCACGCTCGCCGAGGCCCAGGGGGCGAAGCTCGCGCATATCGCAGCGAAGCTTGCACTCAAGCCGGGCAGCGAGGTGCTCGACATCGGCTGCGGCTGGGGCGGGATGGCGATCCACCTCGCCAGGCATCACGATGTGCGCGTGACCGGCATCACCTTGTCGGAAGAGCAGGCCGCACTCGCCCGCGAGCGGGTCCGCGAGGCCGGTGTGGCGGACAAGGTGACGATCCTGCTCGAGGATTACCGCGACACCGCTGCCTCGGGCCGCCGCTTCGACCGGATCGTATCGGTCGGCATGTTCGAGCACGTCGGCCGCGCACAATTCGAGACCTTCTTCCGGTCTTGCGCCACGATGCTCGCCGACGACGGGGTGATGCTGCTCCACACCATCGGCCGCTTCGGCGGGCCGGGGACGACGGACGCCTTCACCCGCAAATACATCTTCCCCGGCGGCTACATCCCGGCGCTGTCCGAGACCGTGGCGGCCTCCGAGAAGTACCGCCTGATCGCCTCGGACGTCGAGACGCTGCGGCTCCACTACGCCAAGACGATCCGCGCGTGGTATGCCAACTGCATGGCCCACCGCGAGGCCATCATCGCCATGTATGACGAGAGCTTCTTCCGGATGTGGACCTTCTACCTCGCAGGCGCGGCGACGGTCTTCGAGAACGGGGGGATGTGCAATTACCAGATCCAGTACATCCGCAGCCGCCACGCGCTGCCGATCACGCGGGACTATCTGATCGGCAGCTAGAGCGCTGGCTCGCCGCTCGATCCGGGGCGGTTTCGCGGGCGGTAGACGGGTCCGAAGCCCATCAGTGCCGCGCCGACGAGCGGCAGGGCGACGACCCACCAGCGGATGCCCGAGACGGAGTCGGGGCTCGCAATGGTGAGCCCCGCCGTGGCCCCAAGCCCGGCGCAGATCGCCAGCACGCCGAGCACCGCGCGCAGCCGCGGGACGGTGCGCCCGCCGCGGATCGGGCCGAAGCTCCTCTCGTGCCGCGCGAAGACCGCGATCATCGGCAGCAGCGCGAGGACATAGATGGCGATCCACAGCGGCCGCGATGCCCACCACTCGCCCGTTCCGGGGACCGGGCCCAGACCCATGCCGCCGAGCAGCAGGTAATCGACCGTCATCACCAGCACGAAGGCGGTAAGGTGCCACAGGAAGACGGTCATGATCATGCCGTTCATCAGCACGGTCGCAGCCCAGACGCGGGTGCTCGCCAGCAGCCGCCGTCCCGCAGGTTCGAGCGCCAGCACGAGGCCGACTTGCATCGCGCCCAGCGCGAACAGCGCCAGCGTCGGCGGGAGCGAGTTGGAGAAGCCGCCGGGCGCTGACACCATCGAGACCGGATAGAAGCCGTAAACCGTAATCTTGACGAGGATGGCCAACGACACCGCGAACCACCCCCAGGCGAACAGCGGCCGCGCGAACTTGCCCGCCCGCCACGCGAACCCCAGCTGGTGGAGCGCGAGGAACACCCACAGGAAGTTGGTGAAATTGACCCACGGCACATCGTGCGTGAAGGTCAGCCAGTCGGTCAGCATGGCAAGCGGGATGAAGATCGCGAAACTGCCCCACCCCAGCCGATGCCATGCGCGCTGGGCGATCGGCGTGAAGGCGGTGACCAGCAGATAGACCGCAAGGAACCACACCGGGATCAACGCCGCCTCGGTCGCCATGCGGATCTGCGCGCGCGGCAGGCCGACCTGCGTCATCACCACCGCCAGCGCCGCCCAGACGAGCAGCACCGGGAAGGTCGGGGTGATCAGCCGCTGCACACGGCTCGCCAGCCAGTCGCGGTAGACCCCGGCTTGGTCAGGCGCGGCCTTGCGCGTGGTCGCCTCCCAGCTCACCTGATTGGCATAGCCGCCGACAAGGAAGAACACCGGCATGACCTGAAAGCCCCAGGTCAGCCAGTGGCTCCACTGCGCGATCGAGAGCAGGTCGCCGCGCCGCAGCTCGCCCGCCGCATCGACATAGAGCCCGGCCATCAGCCAATGACCGATCACCACCGCCATGATCGAGACCGCGCGCAGGAAATCGACCCAGCGATTGCGCTCGGGCGGGGTAAGCTCCGCCAGCTCGCGCGCCTTGCTCCACATTGTCAGCATGATGACCCCTTGCCCCGCGGCGAACTGGCACCGCGCTCAAGGGATTTAGCGGCAAATCGTGAAGGGGGAATTGCCACGAGGGGCTTCTTCAACAGCCGCGAAACCGCGATTGCCCCGTCTGCCCCGCGCTGTTAGGTGCCCCCGCGCAGTCAAAGCCCCAAGGAAGCCTCGCCCATGCCCCAGAAAGTCGTCCTCGCCTATTCGGGCGGTCTCGATACCAGCGTCATCGCCAAGTGGCTGAGCGTGGAGCGGGGCCTCGAGGTGGTGACTTTCACCGCGGACCTCGGCCAGGGCGAGGAGATCGAGCCGGCGCGCGCCAAGGCGCGGGCGATGGGTATCCCGGACGAGCACATCTTCATCGAGGACGTGCGCGAGGAGTTCGTGCGCGATTTCGTCTTCCCGATGATGCGCGCCAATGCCCGCTATGAAGGCGACTACCTGCTCGGCACCTCGATCGCGCGGCCGCTGATCTCCAAGCGCCTCGTGGAGATCGCCCATGAGACCGGCGCCGACTTCATCGCCCATGGCGCCACCGGCAAGGGCAATGACCAGGTGCGCTTCGAACTCAGCGCCTATGCGCTCGATCCGGACATCAAGGTCATCGCCCCGTGGCGCGAGTGGGACCTGACCAGCCGCACCGCGCTGATCGCGTGGGCGGAAAAGCACCAGATCCAGGTGCCCAAGGACAAGCGCGGCGACAGCCCGTTCTCGACTGACGCGAACCTCCTGCACACCTCGTCCGAGGGCAAGGTGCTCGAGGATCCGTGGGAGGAGACCCCGGACTACGTCTACTCGCGCACGGTCAACCCCGAGGACGCGCCGGACACGCCCGAATACATCACGGTCGATTTCGAGCGCGGTGACGGGGTTGCCCTGAACGGCGAGGCCATGTCGCCCGCGACGCTGCTCGCGGCGCTCAACGAGCTGGGCCGCAAGCACGGCATCGGCCGTCTCGATTTGGTCGAGAACCGCTTCGTGGGGATGAAAAGCCGCGGGATGTACGAGACGCCGGGCGGCGAGATCTACGCCCGTGCGCATCGCGGGATCGAGCAGATCACGCTCGATCGCGGCGCGGCGCATCTCAAGGACGAACTCATGCCGAAGTATGCCGAGCTCATCTACAACGGCTTCTGGTTCTCGCCCGAACGCGAGATGCTGCAGGCGGCGATCGATCACAGCCAGGACAAGGTCACCGGCACGGTGCGCCTAAAGCTCTACAAGGGTCTGGCGAGCGTGGTCGGCCGCAAGTCGCCCTATTCACTCTATTCGGAGGCGCATGTCACCTTCGAGGACGATGCGGGGGCCTATGACCAGAAGGACGCCGAGGGCTTCATCAAGCTCAACGGGTTGCGCCTGCGCCTGCTGTCCCGCCGCAACCGCGACGCCTGAGCAGGCTGCCTGACCTGAGGAAAAGCCGAGTCGTGGCGCTGGCCGCTGCGGCTCGGGGCCCTTACCTGATGGCTGGGTGGCGGTTTCGTGACCGCTTTTGCGTGTCGCCAAACACGAACGCGACGAACTGTTGAGTTATCCACTCGTGTCCACAGGGTAAAAACCCATGAGTGGAAAAGTCACTGTTTGAAATGTTGTCAGATCGCCGATTCAGGCGCACCTTCAACTTGTCTTCGGGACACGGAGCATCGGAAGGACAAGGCCGCAAGGCCCTGAAATACCGGAGCTTTCGATCCCAAGGATGGCGGTGACACATGGTCACGGGCTCATCGAGAGACGGCATGCAGGAGGCCTCGGCCAATGGCAAGTCGGCTCGCTGAGAGGAGCGCGGCAAGACGGTGGCATCGGACAGGCCAAGAACCTGGCCATGCGGAAATGCAGCGGGGACGGCGAAAGCCATGATCTGCAGCGGATCGGCATCGGTAAAGGGACGCGGTCTCGGCACGAGCGAATGTGCAGGGCGGCGAAAATGCGCGGACTTCGGTCAAGGCGGTGGACGCAGTTCCCGGCAGAAGCGAAGGCCGGATGCCGGCGCGAGCGCCGGTGACAAATCTCTGGCAAGGCCGGTCGCAAGACGCAGGCAGCGAGAGGCTAGACATCGGGCGCGAAAGCATGCGCTGACGGATGATGGATCGAAGGTTCGCCGGAAAATCCAGCTTGTGTCGGCACGTCCACACGCCGGTGAGAGTGGGGTCGGCAGCAATGCCGGCCCCATTTGCTTTGCGCAGCCAATCAACCCGCCTTTGGAGCGTCGATCCAGCGATTCGGCGCGCTGTTCCCGCCCGCAACACGCTTTCACGCTTGTCTCGTTCCAACGGTTCGTCGCATTTCCGCGTCGTCTCATTGTTGACCGGAAGGTGAGCGACGATGAGTTGCTAACCTGGTTTGCCTTTCTGAAGCAGCCTCGGTTATCGGCTCCGCACCATGCGGACGGGAACTCCCAACCACGGCCTCGGTGCCACCGGCCTCGCGCCCCGCGGCATCAAGCTCATGACCCTTGCGGCGCTTTTCGGCCTCGCGCCGATCGCAGCATCGACCGCGCTGGCATCGGATACGACCTCCACCGCCGCGCTCGAGCGGAGCGCCGCTATGGTCGAGATCGTCCCGCTCCAGCCCGCCGTAAGTCCCGCTGCCCCTGCCCCGGAGATCGAACAGGCACCCTCTGCCCCGCAGGCTACCGTGCTCGGCCGCGGCAGCGCATCCTTCTACGCCACCAAGTTCAACGGCCGCCGCACCGCCAGCGGCGAGCGTTTCGACAGCGACGAACTGACCGCAGCCCATCGCACCCTGCCCTTCGGCAGCCGGGTGCGCGTCACCTGCGTCACCACCGGCAAGAGCGTGATCGTGCGGATCAATGACCGCGGCCCGTTCAGCGCAGGCCGCATGATCGACGTGAGCCGCGCCGCCGCCCGCGAACTCGGTCTGGTCGCCCGCGGCCACGGCACTGTCGAGATCGCTCTCCTCGACGACTGATCCCGTCCGCTCAGGGGTTGGCCGAATAGGTCATCACCAACGCCGAGGTATCTCCCGCAATCTTCAGCTTCAGCCGCGCTGTCTCCTTCGCCGATGTGTTGCGCAGCAGCGCCATCTCGCCTGGCCCGAATGTCGCATCCACATTCCCGCCCGGCCCCACCGTGCCGCGCGCCACAGGCTGCGCGCCGGGTGCCTGCGCGAGCACCACCACCGCGACCGGCCCGGTGTTGCGCCCTGTGACGGTGAAGCTGCCCTCCTGCCCGCCGCCGAGCTCGAAGGTCTGACCCGGATCGATCTGCAGGCCGGAGTTGATCACGCCCGCCTGTGCGGGGATGGCGAGCACCGCCAGCGACAGGCTGGCTGCCAGCAAGCGGCGGGCGGCATTGGTCGTGAACATCATCGTGAGGCGCTCATTGGCACATGGCCCGTCGCTCCGAGCTACGCGGCCCCGCCGGGGCGGGATGCAGGGCTCTCCTGTCCCCCCTTGCACATCCCCTGCCCGGCCCGTTAGACGCCTGCCCGCAGACGTGCCGCAAGGGGGCTTTCGGCGGATCTGCACAGGGGGACCCTCGCCATCACGCTCGCGCTCATCCTCATCTATGTCGCCGCCCAGATCGCGCTGGCGGTGTGGGCCGGACGCGGTGCCAAGTCCGATGCGGACTACCTTGTCGCGGGCCGCTCGCTCGGCACCTTCGCGGTCGCGATGAGCCTGTTCGCCACATGGTTCGCCTCGGAGAGCCTGATCGCCACCTCGGGCGAGGTCGCGCGCGATGGCCTCGCTGGCGCGCGGGCGGAGCCTTTCGCCTATGCCGTGGGCATCCTTGCCATCGCGCTGTTCTTCGCCCACCGGCTGAGGAGCGGCGGCTTCATCACCATCGCCGATTTCCTGCGCGACCGCTTCGGCGGCGGAACCGAGCGGATTGCCGCCGGCGTGATCGCGCTCTCCGCCACCACCTGGTCCGCTGCGCAGCTTTTCGCCTTCGGGACGATCATCGCCGGGGCCGCGGGGCTCGATTTCACCACCGCGCTGGTGGGCGCCACACTGCTGGTGATGACTTACACGATGTTCGGAGGGCTCGCCGGGGACGTCGTGACCGACATCGTGCAAGGTGCGATCATCATCGCGGCCATTCTCGTGCTGTTCGCGTTGATGGTCGCAGCCTCGGGCGGCATGACCGCGATGTGGGCCGCCGCCCCGTCCACAGTATGGAGCTTCACCGCCCCCGGCGAGAGCTGGGCCGAGCGCGCCGAGCTGTGGCTGATCCCGATTGCCGGAACGATGGTGAGCCAGGAGGCGCTCGCCCGGACCCTCGCCGCGCGGTCGCCCGAAGTGGCGCGGCGCGGCGCCTTGTGGGGCGCTGCGATCTACCTCGCCGCCGGGCTCGTCCCGGTGAGCCTCGGCCTGTTTGGCCCGCAGGTCGCCGCACGGCTCGGCGTCACGCTGGGCACCGACGAGGCTTACTTGCCGAGCCTCGCCGCCGCGCTCTTCCCCGATTGGCTGATGATCGTCTTCACCGGGGCGCTGGTCTCGGCGATCCTCTCCTCGGTCGACTCCGCATTGCTGGCGGTCTCGGCGGTGGTCACCGAGAGCGGCTACCGGCGCCTGCGTCCCGAAGCCTCGCCCCTCGCGATGCTGCGCGCCGCGCGGATCGCGACTGTGGGCGCAGCGGCGGTGGCGGCCGTGCTGGCGATGCAGGGGGAGAGCCTGCGCAATCTCGTGCTCGATGCCGGCGCGATTGCCGCAGTGCTGGCTGTGCCGATCGTCGCCGGGCTTACCGGCTGGTCACGCTCCGGCCGCGCCGCGCTGGCGGCGATCATGGTGCAGATGGGCGTGCTCGGGGTGCTCGACTGGGGCCTCGGCCTGCCCGGCGCCTTCCTGTGGATGATCGCCAGCGGCGCGGCGACCTTCGCCGTGGTGGCATGGCTCGACCGGCCGCGCCCCGCCAAAGCGGCCGGCACAGCCGCGTCCTAGCGGATTTCGCGGCAGGCGAGCCCCGGCACCCTACTCACCGGCCCGCGGCGCCAGTAGACCGTGCCGACCGGTTCGCGCCGCGCGGGTGCGTAATGCTCGGCGACAAAGCGCCTGAGTGCGGCATCGCGCAGCAGGAATTCGTCGAAGCTGAACTCCCCCGTGCGGCCCGGCACGCCCGGCGTCGCGCGCATCAGGATCAGCTGCGGCGGGTTGCAGCGGATATCCTCGGACGTGGCGGCCAGCACCTGCGCTGCGAGCCGGGCAAGCGCCGGATCGACCGCCCCTTCCGCCTCCGCCTTGGCGATCGCGTAGACCATCCACAGCGAATAATCGCGCGAGACCCACACCAGATCCTCCCGTCCCCGCCGGAACATGGCGCTCGCATCGAAGCCGGCGATGAACACCCCCTCCCCGGGCGCGACTTGGTCGAGAAGAGCGTCTTCGGGCGCAGGCTCGGGGCGGTAGGGGTACATCAGGACCAGCAGGCCCGCGAGCAACACTCCGCCGAGCGCGACGCCGGGCTTGGCGCGCAGCCGCAGGACCCTGAGGCCGGTCGCCACGCCGATCGCGCCGGTCGCGGCGACGCTGTGATAATTCCACCCGCGGCTCTGCAGCACATAGCCGATCGCGAAGCCCAGCCACGCCAGCAGCAGCGCCGGAACCGCCATTTCGCCGGCGGGCGACGTCTCGCGCAGGGGCTCGCGGCGGGTCAGCCACAGGAACAGGCCCGCCACCGCCCAGAACAGCACATAGGGCTTCACGAGGACGAAGAAGAGGCTCTCGCTCGAGGCGAAATAGGCGGCTTCGATCATCGGCAGGTTGATCGTGAAGAACCCCGGGGCGACAATCACGATCGCTGCCGCGTAGGCGAATGCCAGGACCGCCAGCACGATGAGCTCGGGCCGCCATGGCCGCCAGCGGGTGCGCTGGTGGAGGATCAGCCAGGCCTCCAGCAGCACCGGAACGCTGACGAAATAATGTTTCAAAGCAAAGCCATACGCCGCCAGCACTGCCACGCCCATCGCCAGCAGCGGCGCGGTTGCCACCCCGGCCCGCCGCCTTGCGATCAGCGCCGCATAGGGCAGGCCGACGATCAGCGCGAGCTGTTCGCGCTGGCCGGTGAGGCTTGCGGGTAGGATTACCGTCATGGCGAAAACCAACAATTGCACCGCCATCCGCCCCGCCGGGGTGCGGGGGGCGAGGAGGTGCGCGGTCAGCCATGCGCCGCCTGCGCCGAGCAGTACCACCGCGCCTGCCAGCACCGGCTCCCAGCCCCACCCGGTGCGCGTCGCGAGCCATGCCAGCGGCATCCCCGACCAGAACCACAGCGGGGGATTGGTCTCCCAAATCTCGGTGTAAAACTCTGATCCGCCTAGCAATTGCCGCGCGATCCAGAACTGCAATCCGACATCGTCGGGCAGCACGAGGCCCTGCAGCACGCTCCATGTGGCGAGGGCGACGGCGGCCAGAACGATTTCGGGATGGAACTTCACGCCGGCCTCTACGCCCCTTCGCCGCTGCACCCGCAAAGCCATGGCGGGGCGCCTGCGAACGGTCAAGCAGAGGCGCAAAGCCACGTTTTGGCAGGGGTCTAAGGGGGGTCTAAGGGGGGGCTGGAGGGGGTCAAGCGGGGGTCTGGCACGCGCTGGGAGGGGTCTGGACGCGGGCAAGCGCGGGCACGGTTTCGCCCCTCCGCCCAGATCCGGCCTGCTTGCTGATACGCGCGGCGCGCCAACGCCGCATGCGCCATCGCTCAGCTATCGGAGCGCGGCGTCTCCCCCCGGATCACCCGCTCATTGGCGAGGATCGCGGCGCGGGTCTCTTCGGACATGGGAGGGTTGTTCCCGATCCGCCCGGCCGCGACATGCGCCAGCCAGTCCGCGACGAACTCCCGAGCGGCCGCGTCACGCGGAGCCCCCGCCTCCGAGCGCGGACGGTTGCCGGACCCGGAAGGACGAGGACGGGACATCGCGAAACTCCATGGACAGCC
Organism: Erythrobacteraceae bacterium; assembly: GCA_027489065.1. Taxonomy (GTDB): domain Bacteria; phylum Pseudomonadota; class Alphaproteobacteria; order Sphingomonadales; family Sphingomonadaceae; genus Erythrobacter. The sequence continues at coordinate 28,621 of JAIYAM010000016.1, forward strand.
GAGGGACAAAGGAAGCGTCACGCGCCCCAGCGCCCCCGCCGCGACCATCAAGGCTCACCCGAGGCGGTGCCGGAGGGCAGCGCGCGCCAAGCGGAAGGGCGCGGCGAGCAAGCGCAAGGCTGACGCCTGCGCGGGATCTTATAGGGGGTGCGGGGATGTAGGAAAGGGGCCGCGCACCGCCCTGAATGCAAGCATTCTGGGGGCCCCGTTAACCATTAAAGAAGCTTCGCAGCTCCTCTAGTCATTATCTCTATGTTTTATTTGCAGATTTCTCTTACGTCGCAGCGAAGGGGTCATACTAATGGAGAGGTTGGGCTATTCATCTTTGCCGTGTAACACCCCCCAACTTCCGCTAATCAAAACGTGACCCCGGATGACAACCAACATGATTGCCGACCGTTGTACAGACCTGCCAATCCCGCCAAAGCGGCCTAACGCTACGTCACGTGCTGCATCGATTACGTATGCCTACCTTCGGGACGCGGGAAATGTGCGCCGAACGGCCTACCTCCTCGCGCTCTTCAATGATGCGAATATTGAACCCAGCCGCGTGCGCGAAGATGCCCCAATCGGTGTCAACCATGCTGCTGATATCCTGGTTGTAGGGGCTGACGATCCTGAAACAACGTGTGCGTTGGTCAACGCCTACCTGAACAGCCACCCCACCATTCCGAGGTTCTGCCTCACGGGAGACATCAGCTCAACGCGACGAGCGAAGCTTTTGCGTGCGGGCTACGACGAACTGATCTCCACCGAAACAATGTTCCTGGCAGAAGCCAAGGCACGCGTTGATGCTGTGCGTGGGCGGTATCAGAGCGGGTCAGGACTGGCCGTTCCTGGAGAAGCAAGCGCCAATCAGTTGAGGACTCCGACTGACTAGTAGAACCCTAGGCAAACAACCTGATCAGCCGCTCTTCTCCAGAGCAGGTACTACAAAAAAACCGAATAACTTTGACATTCGCTTTTGCGGATGCGTTTTAACGCGCCCTAATTAAGCACTCCTCAAGAACTTAATTTACAATTTCAATATTAACAGATTTTTACCGTGTTTTTGATGTTTGAATCACGATTACACATACAAGATGTTCATGATACTGAATCTTCCTATATTTTCCTCACATAACATTAAAATTACCGTTAATAAGCTCAGCATATTTCGTTTGGCGCTCACCCAGCTATAATTGTTGAAAATGTGAGTCCGTAAATATGGCAAACCAGAGATCAAGTAACGTTGTAAGTAGATTACATGGCAATTTGCCTGATGGCGCGAGCCGTGACCACTTACATCCACCCGCTCTGCGACTGATCGAGACCGACCCAAACCCACCTGCAGACCCTTTCGAATCGACCTCGGTGAGGTTCATGTATATGAATGATCCCTTTGCCAAACACCGGGAATCATTTATCAATCAAGTATTCGAGAAATCTCACATCGATAAGTTCCGGATACTTTATGATATCTACCCTTGCACCTTTCAGCATACAGATATTGCAATAATCGGAGGTAACGATGTGATACGTCTAGCTGCCTTCATCAAAGCAAATATTCTGCTTCTCAATGGTATTCCCAAGATCGCTGTCGGGTTCAATTTGAACCCGAAGAGTCGCGCGGAGCTTCTCCGTCATGGTTATGATGATGTTCTAAATTTGAAGACTGCCGTAGTTGGCGAAGTAAGGGCGCGCGTATCGGCAATCATGAGCCGGTATGAAATCAAGCGGAAAGTCATCGCGAACCGTACCAACGAAAAGAACGCGCTCGACGCTTTGTGCGACAACAAAAATCTCACGCCCGCAGAGAGCGCGATCCTGTCGGCGCTGAATCACGCTCCGCGAAAATTCTGCTCATTGTTGAAGCTTTGTCAGGTCGCATCAAAGTACCATGACAGCATAACTTCGATTCACCTGAGGGTCATAGTCTACAGTCTCCGAAAAAAGATTTCGAAAGACTACGCTTTAAAGAGTGTGCGCGGTGAGGGTTACCGTCTTGAGAGGCTTACATGATGGACGATAAGATGAAAGATCTTACACCCTACGATCCGAATCTTGACCCTTATATCACCACTCAGTCGAGGGTCCGCCGAATCATGTTGAATTCCGCGAAACCCAGTCGCCGCAGTCGCAGGTCAGCACATACAACGGTGCATGATAGGAAATTTGCCTTCTTACCGACGCGCCTGAGCACCGGGAAGTGGGTATTTCTTCGTCACTATTATATCAGTAGGTGGTAGATTGATGATCAGGCAGCGTCGGTTGGTCCGCGTCATCGGGCTGCCCGTAGCTGCCGTCTTATGGGCGGCTCCCAGAATGCGACCCGTGGGAGCCGCCCACCCTGCCATCCTCAGACCTCATCTCACAAAATTTTGGAGAAGCGAAATGTTCCGCGATGTCTTGACTACAGCGAGCCTTACGCTGCTCCTTCTTGGCACTGCAGCATGTAATACAATCGAAGGTGTCGGCGAGGATATCAAATCCGTCGGGACGATGGGCAAGCGCGTTATCGAATGAGCAAGAGCGAATAGGCTTGTTCTTGACTTCATTTTCTGGTGAAGAGCCTTTCACTACACTATGAACGGCTGCGAATACCGACCCGTAAAGCTCGGCGGCTCTTTCACCATCCTTCGACAGGCTCAGGACGAACCGGAGCGCAAAGGCGCGAGGTATTTGCCCGGTAAATGAGCAAGGCTCCTTCACCTTCCCGGCCTCCGCCGGGACAGGCCTGGTCCGGCATTCCCACCGCAGCAATGTCCCCGCCCGGACGCCGCGCTGCGGCATCAGATCAACAATCCAGTCGGCGGTCTTGATCACCCCAGATCAGGTCCGGCGCAGGCTGCCCTTGCGCTCGATCACCACGACGCAAATGCCGCCCTCCACCAGCCGGTGCAGCACTTTCGGGGCGCTTGCGCCCTTCCTCGATAGGGAGGCCCGTGATCGGCTCGCCTGGGATGTTGAGCCTCTGGCCCGCCGCGCGGCGGGCGCGTTTCCTCGCCGCGTGACTGGCCTGCGGCTGGCCCCCTCTCCCAACCCTCTCTCCCGCTAGGGGAGAGGGCTTTCCTGCCGCCATGCGCCCGCGGTCCGGCCGGGGCGCGGCTCTTACGGGCGTGAGCGCGTGCGGGTGGGCATCGGGCCCAGCGCTTCCACCTTGGCGAAGTTGAGCGATATTGCCTCGGCGGTGCAGGCGGTCACCGTCGCTTCGGGCACGCGCACGATCTGCGCGGTCTGCTCGTCGCGGATGGTGAGGTTGCGCAAGGTCGCGCCGGGGGTGCAGGCCATGCCGCGCGGGCGGGCGGCGGCGGCTGAGCGCACCTTCTGCACCGCAGGCAGCAGCAGCCCGATGGCCTGCGGCTCGCCCGACGGCGCGGCGAGGTCGGTTGCGGCAGGGCGCGGGGCGGGCGCGCCCGCACCGGAGGTGACCCTGTCGGGTCCCTCGACCTTCCACTGGACGGTGACCTTGGATTCGCCGTCCACCCCGTCAAACTTGATATAGGCGGCGGCCTGGGCTGCGCCGGCGCCGAATGCGGCAAGGCACAGGCCGGCAAGTGCGGTTCTGCTGTTCATGACATATCTCCCCAACCCTGCCGCAGGACATACCACAGGGGGGCGAGCGGCGCAAAAAGGGCGGCGCGGGCCTACTCCGCCGCTTTGCGAGCCTCACGCCGGGTGCCGGAGGCCGCCGCCTGCGCGGGGGCTCCGGTCAGGAGCGGCGCCAGATACTGCCCCGTAAAGCTGCGCGGCTCCTTGACCACCTGCTCGGGCGTGCCGACCGCCACAATCTCCCCGCCGCGCACCCCGCCCTCGGGGCCGAGGTCGATGATCCAGTCGGCGGTCTTGATCACGTCGAGGTTGTGCTCGATCACCACGACCGAATTGCCGCCCTCCACCAGCCGGTGCAGCACTTCGAGGAGCTTGCGCACGTCCTCGAAATGGAGGCCGGTGGTCGGCTCGTCGAGGATGTAGAGCGTCTGCCCGGTCGAGCGGCGGGCGAGTTCCTTCGCCAGCTTCACGCGCTGGGCCTCGCCGCCTGACAGGGTCGTCGCCTGCTGGCCGACCTTAACGTAGCCGAGGCCGACCTCGTTGAGCATCCGCATCTTCTCGCGGATCGACGGCACGGCCTTGAAGAAGCCCTCGGCATCCTCGATCGTCATGTCGAGCACGTCGGCGATCGAGTGGCCCTTGAACTTCACCTCGAGCGTTTCGCGGTTGTAGCGCTTGCCGCCGCATTCCTCGCAGGTGACGTAGACGTCGGGGAGGAAGTGCATCTCGATCTTGATGAGGCCGTCGCCCTGGCACTTCTCGCAGCGGCCGCCCTTGACGTTGAAGGAGAAGCGCCCGGGCTTGTAGCCGCGCGCGAGGCTTTCGGGGAGGCCGGCGAACCAGTCGCGGATCTGAGTGAAGGCGCCAGTGTAGGTGGCGGGGTTGGAGCGCGGGGTGCGGCCGATGGGCGACTGGTCGATCTCGATGACCTTGTCGCAATATTCGAGGCCGGTGATGGCGTCGTGCGCGCCGGCGATGACCCGCGCGCCGTTGAGCACGCGGGCGGCGCCGGCCTGCAGCGTATCGATGGTGAGCGAGGACTTGCCCGAGCCGGAAACCCCGGTGATGCAGGTGAAGGTGCCGAGTGGGATCTTGGCGGTGACGCCCTTGAGGTTGTTCGCCCGCGCGTTCTTGACCACGATGTGCTTGCCGTTGCCCTTGCGGCGCTTGGCCGGCACGTCGATCTTGCGCTTGCCGGTGAGGTAGTCGGCGGTGAGCGATCCCTTGGCCTTGAGGATCTGCTTCAGCGTCCCCTCGGCCACCACCTCGCCGCCATGCACACCCGCGCCCGGGCCGAGGTCGACGATGTGGTCGGCGGCGCGGATCGCGTCCTCGTCATGTTCGACGACGATCACGGTGTTGCCGAGATCGCGCAGGCGCTTGAGGGTTTCGAGCAGCCGGTCGTTGTCGCGCTGGTGGAGGCCGATGCTGGGCTCGTCGAGCACATAGAGCACGCCCGAGAGGCCGGAGCCGATCTGCGACGCCAAGCGGATGCGCTGGCTCTCGCCGCCGGACAGGGTGCCGGAGGTACGGTCGAGGTTGAGGTAGTCGAGCCCGACATTGTCGAGGAAGCCCAGCCGCTCGTTGATCTCCTTGAGGATGGCCTTGGCGATCTGGCTCTGCTGCGGGGAGAGGTGCGCGTCGAGCCCGAGGAACCACGCCTTGGCATCGGCGACGCTCATCTGCACCGGCGTGGCGATGTCGGTGGGGCCGTTCGCGCTGGGCACCTTCACCGAGAGCGCCTTCTCGTTGAGGCGCTTGCCACCGCAGGTCTCGCAGGCCTGGGCGGTCTGGTACTTGGAGAGCTCCTCCTGCATCCATGCGCTTTCGGTCTGCAGCATGCGGCGGTTGAGGTTGCCGATCACGCCCTCGAAGGCCTTGTTGACGGTGTATTCGCGGCGGCCGTCCTTGAAGGTGAGCGGCACCGGCATCCCGCCCGTGCCGTGGAGAATGATGAGCTTCTGTTCGGGCGCCAAGTCCTTCCACGGCGTCGTCAGGTCGAAGCCATAGGCCTTCGCGAGGCTCGCCAGCACCTGCATGTAATAGGGCGACGGCGGGTTGGACTTGGCCCAGGGCACGACCGCGCCCTGCTTGAGGGTGAGCGCCTCGTTGGGGACGACGAGCTGCTGGTCGAAGAGCATCTTCTCGCCGATGCCGTCGCAGGCCGGGCACGCGCCTTGCGGGGCGTTGAAGGAGAACAGGCGCGGCTCGATCGCCTCGATGGTGAAGCCGCTGACGGGGCAGGCGAATTTTTCGGAGAAGACGATGCGGTTGGGCGGAAGGCCTGCGCCTTTCATGGCACCGCCCTGCTCTTCGCCTTCGCGCCCCGGCACCACACCGTCGGCGAGGTCGACATAGGCGAGCCCCTCGGCCAGCTTCAGCGCCTGTTCGAAAGAGTCGGCAAGGCGCGTCTCGATACCTTCGCGAACCGCGATGCGATCGACCACCACCTCGATGTCGTGCTTGAACTTCTTGTCGAGCGCGGGCGCCTCTTCGATGGGGTAGATCTCCCCGTCGATCCGCACGCGGGTGAAGCCCTGCCGCTGCCATTCGGCAATTTCCTTGCGGTATTCGCCCTTGCGCCCGCGCACCACGGGGGCGAGCAGGTAGGCGCGCGTGCCTTCGGGCAGGGCCATCACCCGGTCGACCATCTGGCTGACGGTCTGGGCGCTGATCGGCTCACCGGTCGCCGGCGAATAGGGCGTGCCCACCCGCGCCCACAGGAGGCGCATATAGTCGTAGATTTCGGTCACTGTCGCCACGGTCGAGCGCGGGTTGCGGCTCGTGGTCTTCTGCTCGATCGAGATGGCAGGCGAGAGCCCGTCGATATGCTCGACATCCGGCTTCTGCATCATCTCGAGGAACTGGCGCGCATAGGCGGAGAGCGACTCGACATAACGCCGCTGCCCCTCGGCATAGATGGTGTCGAAGGCGAGGCTCGACTTGCCGCTACCCGACAGCCCGGTGACGACGATCAGCGCATCGCGCGGCAGATCGATATCGATGCCCTTGAGGTTGTGCTCGCGCGCACCGCGCACGGAAATCGTCGTTAAGCTCATGGGGCAATCTGTTCCGGAAATGTTCGCGCCGGTCAAGAGGCGGGGTCGAGAGGCGGGTCAAGAGTCGAGGTCAAGGCGCACGCAGAGGCGTGGCGACGCTCGTCCCCAGATGGCGACGCGCCGCCGCGATGCAACGGGCGAAGCGCATCGGGGTTTCCGCAAGAGCGGCGGTGCAGCTCCCGGATCATGGGCAGCAGGGAACGAACCCGCGGCGAAATGCTTGAAATTACGGAGCTTGGGCGGTTGCGTATATCATTTGACATAAAGACTACAGATTTTCTGAAGTCGTCAACCATACCGTCTTTGGGCAGAAGGAGGGCCTCTCCACGGTTCTCGTGCCGGGGCCTTTCAGGGTCGCATCCTGGCCTGTCCATTCGAGAGCCGACCGGGGCCGGACCGCTGCGGCAGGGTTGCCCGAAACCCTGTTCCGCGCGGCCCGGCTCCGGCCCTGTTGACCCCCTATTTTTTTGTAAGCGCCATCGCTCCCGGCTCGCCGAGCCAGCGGACGGCCACGCCCCACCCTTGCGCGATCACGGGCGGGGCGAGCGCCTCGGCGGGAGGACCGTCGGCGATCAGGCGGCTGTCCTTCATCACCAGCACGCGGTCGGCATGGTTCATCGCGATGGCAAGATCGTGGAGCACCACCACGACCCCAGTTTCCGGCCCCTGCCCGGCCCGCGCGCAGGCCTCGAGATGCGCGATCAGGCCCAGCTGATGCGCCAGATCGAGCGCGGCGAGCGGCTCGTCGGCTAGAATCCAGCGAGGCTCTCCGGCGAGCACCCGGGCGAGCAGCACCCGCGCCCGCTCTCCGCCCGATAGGCGGCTGACGGGGCGGCGGCGCAGGCCCTCGCAATCGAGCGCGGCAAGCGCTGCGTCGATCGCCGCAGTGCCGCGGTCGCGCCACGGCAGGCGTCCCAGCGCGACGAGGCTCTCGACCGATACGTCCCAGGCGATATCGGGGCTCTGTGGCAGGTATCCGATGCTTCTGGCACGGGCGCGGGGATCGAGGCTGGCGAGGCTCGCGCCGTCCAGCGTGACCTCTCCGGCGGAAGGCACAAGGAGCCCGGCGAGGCCGAGCAGCAGCGACGACTTGCCCGCGCCATTGGGGCCGACGATGGCGGTGATCTGCCCGGGGCGCAGCCTTGCGGTGAGCCCGCTCACCACCGCGCGCCCGCCGCGGGTCAGAGTGAGGTTGTCAGCCGCCAGCATCACAGGCGCCCCCGCCGCATCCGCAGCAACAGCCAGAAGAAGAACGGCGCGCCGATCAGCGACAGCGCGATGCCGAGCCTGAGTTCGGTGACGAAGGGCAGCACCCGCACGATCGAGTCCGCCGCGAGCACAAGGCAGGCGCCTGCGAGTGCGCTCGGGAGGATCAGGCTCGATGGCAGGCGGTCGGTCAGCGGGCGCACGAGGTGGGGAACGACAAGGCCGACAAAGCCGATGATCCCGGCGACCGCCACCCCCGCCCCGACCGTCAGCCCGATGCCGATGACCAGCAGCGCCAGCAACCGCGCCGGATTGAGACCCAGCGAGCGTGCTGCCTCCTCGCCCAGCGTCAGCGCATCGAGGCTGCGCGCGGCGAGCGCCAGCACGCCGATCCCGACCGCGATCAGCGGCGCGGCGATGGCAACCTCGCGCCACGACCGGTCGGTCAGGGCGCCGTTGAGCCACATCACGATCTCGGAAAGCGCAAAGGGATTGGGCGCCAGCGTGATGGCGAGCGCGGTGAGCGCGCCGGCGAGGCTCGCCAGCATCAGGCCCGCGAGCGTGAACAGCGCGATCCCGCCGCCTGCGCCGCCTTGCGCATCGCTGGAGGTGCGCCCCGCGATCAGCGCAAGAGCGGCCATGCCGATCCCCGCGCCTGCGAGCGCCATCACCGGGAGGCTCCAGGCGGCCCATGCGGCGGGCAGCAGCGGGGCCGCCCAGAAGCTCGCCACCGCGCCAAGGGCCGCCATCGGTGCGATGCCGAACAGGCCCGGGTCGGCGAGCGGATTGCGGAGGTATCCCTGCATCGCCGCGCCAGCCGCCCCTAGCCCCGCGCCGATCGCCACCGCCAGCACCGCGCGCGGTAGACGCAGCTCGGCAAGGATCAGCGCGGCGTTGGTCGTGGCGTCGAGGTCGAAGGGCGCAATCCACACCCGCCCGGCCAGCAGCGATAGCGGCAGCAGCACCGCGAGCAGAGCTGCGAAGAGGAGGCTCGCACGGTTCATGTCTTCGGGCTCACGGGCCGCCGCTCCACCTCGGCACGGATCGCCTGCAAGCGCGCGCGCGCCTTGGGGATGGTCGGCCCGCCGCAATAGATCAGCGAGGGATCGAAGGCGGCGACGTGCGTGGATTTCATTTGCCCGGCGATCACCGGATGCCGCTGCCCCGCCGCATCGCCCGCGACCAGCAGCAGGCGCGGCGGATCGGCGAGCACGGTTTCGAGGCGCACAGCATCGGCCTGCCTCAGCCCGCGGCGGGCCGCGTGGCTGGCAAAGCCCGCCTCGCGCAGCAGCTCGGCGATAAGGGTGTTCTCGCCCGCGACGATCTCCCCCGGTTGCCACAGCAGCGTATCGATCGGCGGTTGGCGGGACGGCGCTGGCGCGGCGATGCGGGCCGCCAGCGCCTCGCCCTGCGGTCTGCGCCCGGCCAGCGCAGCCACTTCGCGCACCTGCGCGGCGCTCTCGGCGACCGAGGTGGGGCTGCCGAAGGTCGCGACGGTGAGCCCCGCCCGCTCGAGCGCGGACCGCGTCGGCTGGGGCAGGTAGATCGAGGCGAGCACGAGATCGGGCTGCGCGGCGATCACCTCCTCCGCCGTCCCCCCGGTGACGCCGTAGCGCGCCGCGATGCCCGCCGGGATCGAGCTCGACGAAGGATCGCGGGAATAGTGCGACAGCGCCAGCACCTGGCTTGGCGGCGCGATGTCGACGAGGATCGCGTCGAGGCAGGGGTTGAGGCTGACGATTGTCGGATGCTCCGCATCGCCCCGGCGCGCAGGCTCGGCAGGCGCACAGCCGGCCAGCAGGCACGCGCCTGCCAGCAGCGCGGCGGCATGCATCCTGTTCCCCCCTGTCGTGATGCGTGTCCGCGCCATATCCCTGGCTGGGGGCGATACGGTGCAAGGCCCTGCCGCGCAACGGGTTAAGGAGCGGCACCCGCCTGTCCCCCGATGGGACGCGGGCCAGCGGCGGCCTCGCCGGGCGGTCCCTGCGCGCGTAAGGCGGGGCCGACCATGGCAGCCCAGCGCCCTTCCTTCCCCTACACCGCTCCCCGCACGGCGCGCAGGCCTGCCTGGCTGGCGGCCCTGGGCCGCGGGGGAACCGGGCGCAAGCGGCTCGCCGTGCTGCTCGCCGCAATCACCGTGCCCGCGATGGCGGCGACCGGCGGCGGGAAGGTCGGACGGCTCCCGGGCAACGCGGTCGAGAGCACCGCCGCCCTCGCCACCCGCCAGGCCGCCGAGGCGGCGCTGCCCTTCGAGCGGCCGGGGATGAGCTTCCCGGGCTCGGCCTATTACTACATGGCCGATCCCGCCGGCACCGCGCTGGTCGCGCTGCCCACCGACAACCCGCTGGCACAAGGCGCCGAAAGCGGGCGCGAGCTCGGCGCGCTGATCGATGTCGGCGCAGCGGCGCGGCCCTTCTACGCCCCCGCAGGCGGCCTCACCGGCATGCGCGCGCAGGAATGCCTCGCGCAGGCCGTGTGGTACGAGGCGGCGAGCGAGAGCGAGGCCGGGCAGCGCGCCGTCGCGCAGGTGGTGCTCAACCGCGTCGCCAACCCCGCCTGGCCCTCGAGCGTGTGCGGCGTGGTCTACCAGGGCTCGGAGCGCTCCACCGGCTGCCAGTTCACCTTCACCTGCGACGGCAGTCTCGCACGGCGGCCCGGCGGGGCGAGCTGGGCGCGGGCGCAGCGCATCGCGTCCGAGGCGCTGAGCGGGAGCGTCTATGCCCCTGTCGGCCTCGCCACCCATTATCACACCCTCTGGGTCGATCCCTATTGGGCGAGCAGCCTCGATCATATCGGCACGATCGGCGCGCACCGCTTCTACCGCAGCCGCGGGTCGATGGGACAGGCGAGCGCCTTCACCAGCGCCTATGCCGGGTTCGAACCGGCGGTAAGCGGACGCACCGCGCCGCCGAGCTTGACGCCTGTGGCCGAGCCCGCAGCGGTGCCGGGCCGGCCGGCGATCGCCTACGATCTCGACCCGGCGCCCCTAAAAAAGCAGGCCGCGCGCCTCGCCGGGGGCAAGAGCCCCGCCCCGCTCGCCACCGAAGCGCCGGTCGAAGCCTATTCCGGCGCAGGCACGGTGAAGCCCGAATATGCACGCGCCGGGCAGTGGAAAGCGCAGCCTGCCGCTGTGCCCGCGCGCACCGCGCAGGACTGACGCGCGGCCTACGGAGGTTTCCCGGGAACAAGGTTAAGGCCCTCGAAACCCTGTTGTCACACCAAGCCTTAGCGGCGCGCGGCTAGACACGCCGAAGCACGCCGACGCCCCCGAGCGTGCCCACGAAAACAACGGGAAATCGCTCGCTCCATGTCAGTCCGCTTCGCTTCCGCCAATCACCCCGTCCGTCGTCTCGGCTGGCGCGCCGCGGGACGCGGGCTGATCGCTCCGGCACTGGCACGGGCGGCGAACGACAACCGGGCGGTGGGCGCCGAAGTGGTTGCCGGAGGCCCGCGCTTCGATCCCCTGCTGGCCGACGCCTTGCGCCATTTCGCGGTGCATGGCCTCGCCGCGGCAGAGGCCGCGGTGGACCTCGCCGCCGAGGCGACGCAGCGCAATGATGCCGATGCGCGCGATCACTGGCTGGCTGTTACCCGCATGTTCGACCGCCGCCTTGCCGCGCGGGTGGTCCGCGAACTCGCCCCCGCCTGAGCCTGACTTCTTGCTGTATCGATGTCCCTGCCGTTACGGCAGCTGCGCTGCAGCGTGCGCCCGAAGCGCCGACCCGATGATCTAATGCAATTGCGAACTGTTTGCAAAGATAGTTGGCTGTTAGGTCCTTTTGCTGGTTGCAATCCCGTTTTCGGCGGCCTACCGCGCCCTTTGTAAAGGGTGCCCAGCCGCTTGGGACGGGAGGCTGGCACTTTGCGCCTTGCTCCCGAGTGCGCGCCCCGCAGCTTCGTCCCGACGGATCAGGGAAGGAAGTCCAGACAATGGCCCGCAAGAAGATCGCGCTCGTCGGCGCAGGCAATATCGGCGGCACGCTCGCGCATCTCGCAGCCCTCAAGGGCCTTGGTGACATCGTGCTGTTCGACGTGGTCGAAGGCGTGCCGCAGGGCAAGGCGCTGGACCTCAGCCAGTGCGGCCCGGTCGAAGGCTTCGACGCGAGCATCAAGGGCTCGAACGACTATGCCGACATCGCCGGCGCGGATGTGGTGATCGTCACCGCCGGCGTCGCGCGCAAGCCCGGCATGAGCCGCGACGACCTGCTCGGCATCAACCTCAAGGTGATGAAGGCGGTCGGCGAAGGCATCCGTGACAACGCGCCCGACGCCTTCGTGATTTGCATCACCAACCCGCTCGACGCGATGGTCTGGGCGCTGCGCGAATTCTCGGGCCTCCCCGCCAACAAGGTCGTCGGCATGGCGGGCGTGCTGGACTCGGCGCGGTTCGCGACTTTCCTCGCCTGGGAATTCGGCGTCAGCGTCAAGGACGTGAACGCCTTCGTGCTCGGCGGCCACGGCGACACGATGGTGCCGGTGCTCTCCTACTCGACGATCAACGGCATCCCCGTCGCCGACATGGCGAAGATCAAGGGCATTTCCGAAGAGCGTCTCGGCGAAATCGTCAAGCGCACCCGTTCGGGCGGCGGCGAGATCGTCGCGCTGCTCGGCACGGGATCGGCCTATTACGCTCCGGCCACCAGCGCGATCACGATGGCCGAGGCCTATCTCTACGACCAGAAGCGCATCCTGCCCTGCGCGGTGCAGGTTGACGGCAAGTACGGCGTCGACGGGCTCTATGTCGGCGTTCCGGTGGTGATCGGCGCTGGCGGCGCGGAGGACGTGATCGAGATCAGCCTGACCGACGAGGAAAAGGCGAACCTCGGCGTCAGCGTCGATGCGGTCAAGGAACTGCTCGAGGCGTGCAAGGCGCTGGATAGCAGCCTTGCGTAACTTCGCCGCACTTTTAGTTTTGGCAGCTAGCACAAGTTGCGCGGCTGAGCCGGTCTCGTATGCTGGCTCGCCAATTGAAACGGCGACCCGGGCGTGTCTTGACTACTTGTCGTCCGAAAAAAATCCGGACGAGATCACCAAGGGTACGATAGCTGCTGGCTTTAAACCTGCGAAGTTTCGAGTTGAGCCAAATTGGTTTGCGCGGAGCTTCAAAGCTGACGGAGTAAGCCTTGCCTATCAGAGAGACTCGCGCCCTGAAACGCTCGCATTTGGCTCCAAAGATTCACAGGTAGTCACTTCTTGTGTCATTGGCGCCGGAGCAAAAACTGAACCAGATGCACGAGCACTAATCGAGGCGGCAAACGCTATTGTCGGCCTGCCGAAAGCAGGACCAAATGTGTATGCTTTAAGGTCCGTAAAGCCCCCGCAGCCGGTTATCGGTTTCAAAGAGATGGCACCGGGTCAGTTTCTCATTCTCATAGAGCTTTACCCAAAGACGAGCTGATGCTTCGTCTTATGAAAATTACGATCGCAACGTTAACACCGCTTAGGAATTTTCAATGAGCATCCTCGTAAACAAAGACACCAAGGTCATCACCCAGGGGATGACCGGCAACACCGGCACCTTCCACACGCAGGCCGCGCTCGATTACGGGACGCAGATGGTCGGCGGCGTGACCCCCGGCAAGGGCGGCACCACCCATATCGGCCTGCCGCAGTTCGACACCGTGCGCGAAGCCAAGGCTGCGACCGGCGCGACTGCCAGCTGCATCTACGTGCCGCCGCCGTTCGCCGCTGATGCGATCTGCGAAGCGATCGATGCCGAGATGGAATTGATCATCTGCATCACCGAAGGCATTCCGGTGCTCGACATGGTCCGCGCCAAGCGCGCCCTTCAGGGCTCCAAGTCGCGCCTGATCGGCCCCAACTGCCCCGGCGTGCTGACGCCGAACGAGTGCAAGATCGGCATCATGCCGGCGAACATCTTCAAGAAGGGCAGCGTCGGCATCGTCTCGCGTTCCGGCACGCTCACCTATGAAGCCGTGCACCAGACCACCATGGCGGGCCTCGGCCAGACCACCGCGGTCGGCATCGGCGGCGATCCGGTCAACGGCACCAACTTCATCGACGTGCTCGACCTGTTCCTCGACGATCCGGAAACGGAAAGCATCATCATGATCGGCGAAATCGGCGGCAGCGCCGAAGAAGAAGCCGCCGCCTTTATCAAGGCGGAAGCCGCCAAGGGCCGCGCCAAGCCGATGGTCGGCTTCATCGCTGGGCGCACCGCCCCTCCGGGCCGCCGCATGGGCCACGCGGGCGCGATCGTCTCGGGCGGCCAGGGCGGCGCGGAAGACAAGATCGCGGCGATGGAACATGCGGGCATCCGCGTCAGCCCCTCGCCCAGCCTTCTCGGCGAAACCCTCGCCGCGATGCTCAAAGAACTCGCCTGATTTAACGACTTCCGGCCCCTCGCGTCCTAAGCGGGGGGCCACCTTTCCTCCTCCCCGGGAGTCCCATCATGGGCAACGAACAGCAGAACTTCATCCCCGCCTTCACCGATCAGGAAGGCCCGCAGCCCGGCCCGTCCTGGGCGAAGCGCGGCTGGCTCGACACGCTGGCGGACAGCGCATCGGACCTGACCGCGGCGATGGACCCGACCGAGATGACGCTAGCGGTCGCCAAGGCGGCGAAGGACGCCGGCAAGGCGGCTGACCCGGCGGCCATCGAAAAGGCGGCGAAGCTCTCGATCGCGGCGATGACGCTCGTGCGGCTCTACCGTGTGCGCGGGCACATGGCGGCGAACCTCGATCCGCTGGGCCTCTCCAACCGCGAAGGCCCGGCTGACCTGACGCTCGAATGGCACGGCCTTGCGGGCAAGGAGAACGAGGACGTCTATGTCGGCGGCGTGCTCGGCATGGAATGGACCACGGTGGGCAAGCTCCACCAGCGCCTGCGCGAAGTGTACTGCGGCAAGGTCGGCCTGGAATACATGCACATTGCCGACACCGAGGAACGCCGCTTCCTTCAGGACAAGTTCGAAAAGCCGGGCGAGACGATCCAGTTCACCCCCGAGGGCAAGAAGGCGATCCTCGCCGCGGTGCTGCGCGGGGAGCAATACGAAGAGTTCCTCGCCAGGAAGTATGTCGGCACCAAGCGCTTCGGGCTTGATGGCGGCGAATCCATGATCCCGGCGCTGGAAGCCGTGATCAAGCACGGCGGCAGCGCGGGCGTGCGCGAGATCATCTACGGCATGGCCCACCGCGGGCGGCTCAACGTGCTCGCCAACGTGATGGCCAAGCCCTACCGCGTGATCTTCCACGAATTCTCGGGCGGCTCGGCCAACCCCGATGACGTCGGCGGTTCGGGCGACGTGAAGTACCACCTCGGCACCTCGACCGACCGCGAGTTCGACGGGATTTCGGTGCACATGAGCCTTGTGCCCAATCCCTCGCACCTCGAAGCGGTCAATCCGGTGGTGCTCGGCAAGGTGCGCGCCCAGCAGGCGATCCGCGACGATCTGCCCAAGAAGAACCAGGTGCTCCCCGTGCTGATCCACGGCGACGCGGCCTTCGCAGGGCAGGGCGTGGTGTGGGAGAGCCTCTCTCTCTCGGGCGTGCCCGGCTACGATACCGGCGGGTGCATCCACTTCATCATCAACAACCAGATCGGCTTCACCACCTCGCCGAAATTCGCCCGCTCCTCGCCTTATCCGAGCGATGTGGCCAAGGGCGTTATGGCGCCGATCCTCCATGTGAACGGCGACGATCCGGAAGCGGTGACCTTCGCCTGCAAGCTCGCGGTCGAATATCGCCAGACCTTCCACCGCGATGTCGTGATCGACATGTGGTGCTACCGCCGCTTCGGCCACAACGAGGGCGACGAGCCCAAGTTCACCCAGCCGCTGATGTACGAAGCCATCAAGGCGCACCCCAAGGTCTCTGTCTCCTACGAGGAGCGGCTGGTGCGCGAAGGCGTCGTCACGCCCGGCACCCGCGCGCAGATGGCGGCCGATTTCGTCGCCTTGCTCGAAGAGGAGTTCGAGGCCGGCAAGAGCTACAAGGCCAACGAGGCCGACTGGTTCGGCGGTCGCTGGGCGGGGCTCAACAAGCCCGCCGACCCGGAAACCGCGCGCCGTTCGGTCGAAACCGCGATCGAGCCCAAGACCTTCGATGCCCTCGGCCGCGTGCTCACCGAAGTCCCGGCCGATCTGGACATCCACAAGACGCTCGACCGCGTGCTCGCCGCCAAGCGCGAGATGTTCGCCACCGGCGACGGCTTCGACTGGGCAACAGCAGAAGCTCTGGCCTTCGGCAGCCTCGTGATGGAAGGCTACGGGGTGCGCCTGTCCGGGCAGGACTCAGGTCGCGGGACCTTCAGCCAGCGGCACGCGGTGTGGGTCGACCAGAAGACCGAGCGCAAATACGTGCCGCTCTCAACGCTGCGGCACGGCAAGTTCGAGGTCTATGATTCCACACTGTCCGAATACGGCGTGCTCGGCTTCGAATACGGCTTCGCGATGGCCGATCCCAAAAGCCTGGTGCTGTGGGAAGGCCAGTTCGGCGACTTCGCCAACGGCGCGCAGATCATGATCGACCAGTTCATCGCGAGCGGCGAGAGCAAGTGGCTGCGCGCCAACGGCCTCGTGATGCTGCTGCCGCACGGCTACGAAGGGCAGGGTCCGGAGCATAGCTCCGCGCGCCTCGAACGCTTCCTCCAGTTGTGCGCCGACGACAACATGTGCGTGTGCAACATCACCACGCCGGCCAACTACTTCCACGTGCTGCGCCGCCAGATGCTCCGGTCGTTCCGCAAGCCGCTGATCATCATGAGCCCCAAGTCGCTGCTGCGCCACCCGATGGCCAAGAGCCACAAGAGCTCCTTTCTCGGTGAGTGGCAGTTCCGGCGGATCATGTCGGACACGCGCGACATCGCCGACGACAAGGTGCGGCGCCTGGTGCTGTGTTCGGGCAAGGTCGCCTATGACCTCATCGAAGCGCGCGATGCGGCGGGCATCGACGATGTGTCGATCGTGCGCATCGAGCAGCTCTTCCCCTTCCCCGGCGACCCGCTGGCGGTGCGCCTCCAGCGCATGACGAACCTTCAGGACGTCGTGTGGTGTCAGGAAGAGCCGCGCAACAACGGCGCGTGGTTCTTCGTGGGCGAGCGGATCGAGGAGTCGCTGACCGCCGCCGGGCACACCGGCATGCGGCCGAGCTATGCCGGGCGCGATGCCTCGGCCTCGCCCGCGACGGGGCTCGCCAGCCGCCACAAGGCCCAGCAGGAGGCGCTCGTCGCCAAGGCACTGGGGCTCTGAGCGGCACTTCGTACGAGATCAAAGCAAGTTTCAGGAAGCGATTGAAATGGCAACCGAAGTCAAAGTTCCCGTCCTCGGCGAATCCGTCACCGAAGGCACCATCGCCGAATGGCTCAAGCAGCCCGGCGAAGCGGTAGCCGCCGACGAGCCGATCGCCAGTCTCGAGACAGACAAGGTCGCGGTCGACGTGCCCTCGCCCGTCGCGGGGATCATGTCGCAGCACGTGGTCGCTGTCGGCGACACGGTTGAAGTGGGCGCGGTGATCGCGATCATCGAAGCCGGTGCGTCCGCCGCTGCCGCTGCCGCTCCTGCTGCTGCGACTGCTCCGGCTGCGGCCCCGGCCGCCGCGAAGGCTGAAAGCCCCGCCCCGGCCGCGACCGAAGAGCTGCTCAACGCCGCGCAGACCATGTCGCCCGCGGTGCGCCGCGCGGTGCTGGAACACGGCGTCGATCCCTCGACCATCAAGGGCACCGGCAAGGATGGCCGCCTGACCAAGGAAGACGTGCTCGCCGCCGCCGAAGCCCGCAAGAGCGGCGCTGGCGCCGCTGCCTCCGCTGCCGCCCCCTCGCCCGCCCCGGCAGCGCCTGCGGCACCGGTCGCAACCGGCGGCGCGCGCGGCGAGGAGCGGGTCAAGATGACCCGCATGCGCCAGACCATCGCCAAGCGTCTGAAGGCTGCGCAGGACAACGCCGCGCTGCTCACCACTTTCAACGATGTCGACATGACCGCCGTCATGGAAGCGCGCGACAAGTACAAGGACCTTTTCGCCAAGAAGCACGACATTCGCCTCGGCTTCATGGGCTTCTTCGCCAAGGCCGCGTGCCTCGCGCTCAAGGACGTCCCGGCCGCCAACGCCTATATCGACGGCGACGAGATCATCTATCACGATTACGTCGACATTTCGGTCGCGGTCAGCGCGCCCAACGGCCTCGTCGTCCCGGTGATCCGCGATGCCGACAAGAAGGGCTTTGCCCGCATCGAGCAGGACATTGCCGATTTCGGTGCGCGGGCGAAGGCCGGCACGCTGACCATGGAGGACATGAGCGGCGGCACCTTCACCATCTCGAACGGCGGCGTGTTCGGCAGCCTGATGAGCACCCCGATCATCAACCCGCCGCAGTCGGCGGTGCTGGGCCTCCACCGCATCGAGGACCGCCCGGTTGTGCGTAACGGCCAGATCGTGATCCGCCCGATGATGTATCTCGCCCTGTCCTACGACCACCGCTTGATCGACGGGCGCGAGGCGGTGACGGCGCTCAAAATCATCAAGGATGCGATCGAGGATCCGACCCGGATGCTGATTGATCTGTGAGGTCGCGTCTGACCCCGCTTCGTGCCGAGCTTGTGCAGGCACGGCTCTTCCAATTCGAGCGCGGGGCCCCAAGTGAAGGACAATCCTTCGACAAGCTCGTAGATGAGCGGAGTTTTTATGGCTGACCACAATTTCGACTACGACGTCCTCATCATCGGTGCTGGTCCCGGCGGCTATGTCGCGGCGATCCGGGCCGCGCAACTCGGGCTCAGGACCGCTTGCGTGGAATCGCGCGAGACGCTCGGCGGCACCTGCCTCAATGTCGGCTGCATTCCCTCCAAGGCGCTGCTCCACGGCTCTGAGCTGTTCGACGAGGCGAGGAACGGCCACTTCGCCACTTGGGGCATCACTGCGACCCCGACGCTCGACTTGGGCCGGATGATGCAGGAAAAGACCAAGGCTGTGGGCGAGCTCACAGGCGGGATCGAATTCCTGTTCAAGAAGAACAAGGTCACCTGGCTCAAGGGCCACGCCTCCTTCGAGGACGCGCATACCGTCAGCGTTGCTGGCGAAAAGGTGACGGCGAAGGACATCGTGATCGCCACCGGCTCCTCGGTCATGCCGCTGCCCGGCGTGCCCGTCGACAATGCCGCCAAGCGGATCGTCGACAGCACCGGCGCGCTCGATCTCGAGGAAGTGCCCGAGCACCTGGTGGTGATCGGCGGCGGGGTGATCGGTCTGGAGCTTGGCTCCGTGTGGCGGCGTCTCGGCGCCAAGGTCACCGTGATCGAATATCTCGACCAGCTGCTGCCCGGCATGGACGGCGAGGTCCGCAAGGAAGCGGCCAAGATCTTCAAGAAGCAGGGCATGGCAATGATGCTCGGCCAGAAGGTCACCGGGGCTTCTGTGGACGGCAGCACCGTGACCCTCACGGTCGAACCGGCGGCCGGCGGCGAGGCGAAGGCGATTACCGCCAGTCACGTGCTCGTCGCGATCGGCCGCCGCGCCAACACCGATGGCCTCGCGCTCGAAAAGGCGGGGCTCAGCGTCAACAACCGCGGCCAGATCGAGATCGATCACGACTTCGCTACCACCGTCCCGGGCATCTGGGCGATCGGCGACGTGGTTCCCGGCCCGATGCTCGCCCACAAGGCCGAGGATGAAGGCATTGCGGTGGCCGAGAACATCGCTGGCCTCACCGGCATCGTGAACCACGATGTAATTCCGAGCGTCGTCTACACCGCACCGGAAATCGCGGGCGTCGGCATCTCAGAGGAACAAGCCAAGGAACGCGGGCTCGCGGTCAAGGTCGGCAAGTTCCCGATGATGGCCAACAGCCGGGCCAAGGCAAACCGCGACACCGACGGTTTCGTCAAGGTGATCGCCGATGCCGCGACCGACCGGGTGGTCGGCGTGTGGATGATCAACAGCCTTGCCGGCACGATGATCGCGCAGGCCGCGCAGGCGATGGAATTCGGCGCGACCTCGGAAGATATCGCCTACACCTGCCATGCCCACCCCACCCACGCCGAAGCCTTCAAGGAAGCGGCCATGGCGGTGACGGGCAAGCCGATCCACATGTAAGCCGCCGGTAGTGGGGGCGCAGCTTGCGGATCGCTGGCGGCTGACCCTGCCCCTGTTGCTCCCCGTGCTGGGGGGTCTCGCCTATCTCTATGGCTTCGGCGCGCCCTCGCGGCTGATCGCCATCAACGCGGGCGCGCTGGTGCTCGCGCTGGGCTGGGTGCTGTTCGGGCGGGTGTCCGAGGCGCCGAAGGTCCGGCTTGTCATCGCCGTGGCCCTTGCGCTGGGTCTGTTCGTGCCGCTGGTGACGGGACCGAACCTCGGCGGTGTGGCGCGCTGGATTCTGGCCGGGCCTGTCGTGTTGCACTCGGGAGCGTTTCTCCTGCCGCTGCTGGTCGTGCTGGCCGCAAGCGACGTGCGGCGCGGGCCGCTGCTGCTCGGCGTGGCGACCGCCGCCCTCGCCTTGCAACCCGATGCGGCAACGCTCCTTGCGCTGGCCTTGGCGAGCACTGTGCTGGCCATATCCGCGCGGAGCCTCCTCTTCGCGCTCGTCGGCGCGACCGCCGCGGCCCTCTGCGCCCTGACCTTTGGTGCCGGAAGCCTCGCGCCGCAGCTCTATACCGAGGGCGTGCTGGCCCACGTCGCCTGGCAGTCGGTGGCCGTGGCGGTAGCGTTGGGCCTGCTGCTTTTCGTGGGACCCTCGTGGCATTGGGTCGGTCCTAAAGAAGTTCCCGGGTCGGAGGGACATGCCCTCGCTGCCCTGCTGATCGGCTTCGGCTTCATGGCCATGATCGGCCCCTTTCCCTTCCCGCTGATCGGCTACGGCGCCTCCCCGATCCTCGGCTTCGGACTTGCACTCGGCGGGGTGGCGGCGCGCCGCGAGGCGGGCTTCCGCGAGCCGCGCTAAGTCGCTAGACCCTCCGCTTGAGGGGAGAAATCACGCATGGCCTATCCGCAACTGACCCGCGAGCCGGGCGCGCTCGACACTGCCGCCGCGATCCGCGCCGGCAAGCTCAGCGTGGTCGCAGCAGTCGATGCCGCGATCGAGCGGCTGGAGCATCTCGACGCCGAGATCGATGCGCTGGCCGTGCCGAACTTTCGCGCAGCCTTCGATCAAGCCAAAGCGCTCGATGCCGCCGGTCCGCAAGACAACCAGCCGCTGTTCGGCGTGCCGATGACGATCAAGGAGAGCTTCGACGTCGCGGGGCTCCCGACCACCTGGGGCCACCCCCAGTTCAAGGATCAGTCCGCGCCGCGTGATGCGCTGCTCGTGCGGCGGCTGAAGGCGGCGGGCGCGGTGATCATCGGCAAGACCAACGTGCCGGTCGACCTCACCGACTGGCAGAGCTTCAACCCGGTCTATGGCCGCACTCACAATCCGCACGACACGGCCCGCTCCCCCGGCGGCTCCTCGGGCGGGAGCGCGGCCGCCGTCGCCAGCGGCATGGTGGCCTGCGACTATGGCACGGACATCGGCGGGTCGGTGCGGGTGCCCGCGCATTTCTGCGGTATCTGGGGGCACAAGACGACCTGGGGTCTCGTCCCCAAGCACGGGCACGAGCACCCCGCCATGTCGCGCAGCGAGGGCTTCGTCGCCGCGGCGGACGGCCCGCTCAGCATCGCCGGGCCGCTCGCGCGCAATGCGGCCGACCTCGCTGTGCTGACGCAGGTCGGCGCCGAGGTGCCGCTGCGCCGCCGGGGCAAGCCGCTCGGCGAATGCCGCCTGCTTGCGATCGCCAGTCTTCCCGGCGCCCCGGTCGACACCAGCGTTCGCGAGCCGACCGAAGCTGCGCTTGAGACCCTCGCCCGCGCAGGAGTCCGCATCGAGCGGGCGAGCGATCTCCTCCCCGATGTCGCAGGGCAGCATCACCGGAGCTATCTCAAGATGATGAACATCACCATGTCGGGCGGGGCGCCCGCGCCCGACGGCACGCGCGCCACCGCCACCGACTGGTTTGCGCTGATGAATGCGCAGGCCGTGTCCATGGCGCAGTGGGAAGCACTGTTCGCAGTCTACGATTTCGTCCTCGCCCCGCCCGCGCCCGTGCTCGCCGTGCCGCATGCCGATCAGGCGGTGTTCCGCGGAACGCTCACCGTCGATGGCGTGGATGAGCCGGGCGGCAAGGGCCTCGTCTGGGCGGGAATGGCGACATTCCCCGGCCTTCCGGCAACCGTGCTCCCGATCGGCAGCGGCACCTATCTGGGCGCCGAGCTACCTTGCGGGATGCAGGTTATCGGCCCGCGCTGGAGCGACCTCGATTGCATCGCGGCGGCCGAGGCGATGGGACAGATATTGCACTCCTAGCCTTCGCTCGTCATTGCGAGCCGACGGCAAAGGAATCCATGGCCCGGCGGTTCCCCGAGCGGCAACATTCGTCCATGGATTGCCGCGTCACCCCTCACGGGGTTCCTCGCAATGACGACAGGTGAAATGAAGCCGCTCTTCTCCATGCGAACCCTCGCCAAATGGCACATCTGGCTTGGCTGGCTGGTCGGCGTGCCGATCGCCATGTGGCTGGCGACGGGCCTGTTCATGACCCTGCGCCCGATCGAGGAGGTGCGCGGCGACGACCTGCGCCGCGAGGTTGAGGCGCCCGCCTTGGTGATCCCCGGCAGCGCCCTCGCCTCTCCCGAAGCGCAGCTCAAGGAAATGCGCGTGGTGATGCAGCAGGGCCGCGCGGTGGCGATCCTCACGGCGCAGGACGGCAGCGTACGGCGCGTCGACTTCGCGACCGGAGCTGCCCTTGCGCCGCTTGACGCCGCAGGAGCCCGCGCGCTGGTCGCGGCGCGGATCACGGGCGGCGATGCGGTCGAGCGTCTCTCGCTCTTTCCCGCCGACAAGGCTCCAGCCGATTTCCGCCGTCCGCTTGCCGTATGGCAGGTCCGCCTCGCGGATGGCACAAATGTCTATGTCGGGCGCGAGACGGGCGAGATCGAGGCGGTGCGCACACGGTGGTGGCGCGCCTTCGACTTCGCCTGGGGCCTGCACATCATGGATCTGTCGGAGCGGGAGGACACCAGCCACCCGATCTTGATCCTCTTCGCCGCGCTGGCGCTGACGGGTGCGCTGATCGGCTGTGTGCTGATGTTCCGCCGCCGCAAGGCGCGGCCGATCAAGCCGCTCAGATGACGCCGACCGTCCTCACCCCGATCCTCGATTGGCTGGACCTTGCCGGTATCGCGCTCTTCGCACTGTCGGGCGCGGTGCTGGCGGCCCGGCTCAAGCAGACCTTCGTGACGATGGCCTTCTTCGCACTGGTCACCGGCGTCGGCGGGGGGACGGTGCGCGACCTGCTGATCCGCGCGCCGGTGTTCTGGATCGACGACCCTTGGGTCGCCGCCGTGTGCCTCGGAACGGCGCTGATCGCGTGGTTCACGCCGGTCCGGTGGTGGGAGGGCAAGGGCTTTGCCTATGCCGACGGCGCGGGACTTGCGGCCTATGCCGTGCTCGGCAGCGCCAAGGCGCTCGCTTACGGTATCCCGCCCGTGCCCGCCGCGCTGATGGGGGTGATCACCGGCTGCGTCGGCGGCATCATCCGCGACGTGGTGGCAGGCCGCCCCTCGATCATCATGAGCCCCGAGCTCTACGTCACGCCCGCCGCGCTGACTTCGGCGCTGACGGTCGCGGGGATGTTCGCCGCACCTTGGCTCGGCCTCGGCGACGCGGCGGCGTGGAGCTTCGCCTTCGCCTGTGGCTTCACCTTGCGGGCGGCGGCGATCCGCTGGGAATGGGGCCTGCCGAGCTACGGCGAGGCGCGCGGCTGAAGCCTAGCGGTCGCCGACCGGTTCGGGGGCTGTCTCGGGAATGTCCTCGCCCGGGATCGGTCCGCCCGGATAGGCTGGCATGCGCGGCGCGCTTGCCCGTGGAGCCTGACCGCGAGCGATTTGCACGGTCGTCTCCTGCACCGCGATATCGGGCCGCACCGTCCCGCCTACCGCGTTGCGGGCGGACGCATAGGCATCGTCGTTCCATTGGCCGTCCGCCGAACCGCTGCTGCGCGCCGCGAAGCCTCCGAAGTCGATCCCGCCGATCCGCCCGTCATTGCCGATCCGGCAGGTGAAGGACGATCCGGTGACGAGCACACCGCTCACCTCCCAGCCCGAAGCATCGCGCTCGACATTGTCGACAGTGTCCACCGCCGCCTCGCGCTCGATGGCGTTCAGGCACATGGTCACGGCATTGTCGAGGCCCGAGGCGGCCGCCGCGGCCGGGCGCGCGCGCGGGCGCTGGTCACCGCGCCGCACCCAATCAGCATCGCGCCGATCGAGATCCCGGTCGTAAATCACCACGTCGCGCTGGCGATCGCGCTCGCGCCGGGTTTCGGAGTTCAATATCGCGGCAATCCCGCCGATGACGACGGCGCCGAGGATCACGTCGCCCGCATCGACCCGGTTACGCCGCCAGCCGCGATGGCGGCCCCAGCCCCCGCCCCAACCACAGCGCCAGCGACAGTGCCACTCGGCGGTATCGGTGGCCGCATTATAGCGGCTGAAATCGAAAGCAGCCGAGGTCGCGCCGAGCGAGGGGCTCGAAGGCAGCGAAGCAGCCGACGCCGGAGCGGCGATCATGGTGGTACCGGCAAGTGCACCCGCCAAGGCAAGCGCGCGGAACGTCAGAGCCATTGCTCTCTCCTGTTGCTATGAGAGCGCCCACCAACGCCCGATGGCGAAAGCATTAATCGTGCATTGCTTGCGCCCGGCTGAACCGTTCGTCGCAAACACAAAACCGCCCCGCGCTGCCGGTGAAGGAAGCGCGAGGCGGCAAGTCAGCGCGCCGCGAAAAGGCAAAGCGGCGCGAGAGGCAGGTTGGCGTCAGCCGAGGCCGCGAACGTTGTTGAAATTAATGAAGGGTGCGCCGCGGCCGTCGACCCGGCAGGTGAAGCTGCCGCGATCATTGCCACGACGGCCCCAGCCGCCGCCAACGTCGATCCGGCCACGCACCCGGAAGCCGTCGCGGGTCCGGTCGATGTCGCGCACGTCGATCACGTCGGCATAGCGATAGCCGCCGCGACGGGCCTGGTTCTCGGCTGCGCGGACGCAGCGCTCCACCGCCGCGCGGGGGCTACCCCAACCGCCACGATCCCAGCGGTCGCCGCGATCCCAACGGTCGCCACGG
The DNA here is from genome assembly GCA_027489065.1 of Erythrobacteraceae bacterium. Lineage (GTDB taxonomy): Bacteria > Pseudomonadota > Alphaproteobacteria > Sphingomonadales > Sphingomonadaceae > Erythrobacter. The sequence continues at coordinate 53,514 of JAIYAM010000016.1, forward strand.
TCCCAGCCACCACGGTCACCGTCGAAGGCGCCGGCGAGCGCGGCGATGCCGCCGATCACGACAGCCCCCGCAATGATGTCGCCTGCGTCGATCCCGTCGCGGTCGCGGTGGTCGCGCGCCATGGCAGGGCTGACCGAAGCTGCCGTCAGCGCCGTCGCAGCGACCGCGCCAAGGACGAGCCGGGCCGATTTGCCGGAGGCCAGCCGGTTGGTCTTGATGGTCATCGGTGCATTCCTCGTGCTTTCACCGCAGGCAATGCGCGGGCGGTGTCGAGGAGTTCTTTGCGCGATTCGGCGTGAGGCTTGGCTGAATTAGGGTGACAGGTCTTGTTAATTTTTAAATGCCGTTTTGTGAACGGTCGGTCAGAAGTTTAATAGCCTTAGCGCTGGCATCCGCCTGCACCTCATCAACTTACTTTGCCGGAAGCGCCGCCAGCACGTCGCGGCTGAAAGCGGCAATATCGAACTTGATGCCGGCCGGATCTTCACCCCGCCTCACGATCACAGCCTTGCGGGAGGGGACGATCACCACATATTGCCCACGGGCGCCTACCGCCACAAAGGTGTCTTGCGGCACCCCTTCTTCCTTGTTCAGCAGCCAGAACCCCGCTCCGTAGCCGAATCCGCTCGCTGGCTGCGGGCCGCTCGGGGTCGAGATGTATTGCACCCAACCCTCCGGCAGGATGCGCTCGCCCGAGGCAAGCTTGCCGTCGTTGAGGTAGAGCTCGCCGAAGTTCGCAAGGTCGGTCGCGGTGGCCCACACCTGCGAGGAAAGGATGTAGTTCCCCTGCCAGTCCGTCTCCGCAACGCTGCCTGTCATGCCGATCTTCGCGAAGAGTTCTGCGGGGGAGTGACCTGCAAAAGTCGATTTGATAGCGGCAACTGCGGCGAGCGTATCGTTATTGGCGTAACGGAAGGTGCTGCCGGGCGGGGCCACCAGGGGCCAATCGAGCGCGGCCTCCTCGACGCTCGCCCCTCCGTAGTAGAGCGGGTCGGAGCGGTTGCCGGGGGTGTCGGTGTACCGCCCTGAACTCATGCGCAGCAGGTGATCGATGGTGATGGCACGGCGCGGATCGGCGTCGGAGAGGCCGAGCCCGGCCGACGCGTTGACGTCCACCTCGCCCCGGTGGACTGCGGCACCGACGAGCGTCGCGGCGATACTCTTGGCGACCGAGAAGGTGCGCTGGGGCGTGCGCGCTCCGAAGCCTTCGGCATAGCTTTCAAGCATTGTTGCCCCCGCGGTGCGGATCACGACCGCAGTGGTCCGCGCGCCGGCGCCATAACTGGATCCGTCCAGCGCCTTCTGCGCGGCGGTGGCAAGTTCGCCTCCCGCCCGCCCTTCGGGAAGCCTTGGCGCAGCCTGCGGTGTGGGCAAAGGAGGGGGCGCCGTCATGTTCTTCGCCGCCTCAAGCGCAGTCTCCGGCATCCCGATCGGGAGCAGCGAGCAACCCTTCTTGGGTCCGCGATAGGCGGCCAGGCGCGGCGGCATGTCCTTGGCCCAAGCAACCGCGACATGCGCTATCTGACCAGACGACTGGCGCACTATCCGGACAGGCGCATCGGCTGTGAATGCGTTCATGGGCGCCTGAATGCCGGTGAGCTCCCACCGGGCGACGCTCTCGGGCGTGCGCACCGCGCCATTCGCCTCGGCATTTGCGATCGCCCCGCACAGCATCAGCGCCTTGTAGCCCGCCCCAAGTGCCGGCGCATAACGGGGCTGGAGAGTCTCCTCCTGTAATTGCGCGGCAGCAGGTGGGGCGGCGATGAGCAGCGCAGTTGCTGCAAGCGCGGTGCGGATCATGCCGCGCACAGTATCCGGCGCGAGCCAAAAGGAAAGGGCCGGAAGCGTCCCCGCCCCGGCCCCTGCCTGTGTCGCTGCAAAGCGCCTGCCTTACGCGTCTTCGTATTCGTCTTCCGACTGCACCGGGCCCGAATCCTGGCCCTTGGCGTCTTCGTCGCGATCGACGAATTCGATGATCGCCATCTGCACCGCGTCACCGGCGCGTACACCGGCGCGCAGCACGCGGGTGTAGCCGCCTTCGCGGTCCGAGTAACGCTCGGCAAGCACTTCGAAGAGCTTCTTGAGCTGCGCCTCGTCGCCCAGACGGCTCATCGCGAGACGACGGTTCGAAAGCCCGCCACGCTTGGCCAGCGTGATCAGCTTTTCGATGTAGGGGCGCAGTTCCTTCGCCTTGGGCAGCGTGGTGGTGATCTGCTCGTGCTTGATCAGCGCGGCAGCCATGTTGCGGAACAGGGCGTTGCGGTGACCCGTCTTGCGGCCCAGCTTGCGGCCCGAAATACCATGACGCATATTCTTTACTCCGTTCGAAAAGGGCCCGTGTCAGGTAGCCCAGTGCCGGTTCGGATCAGGGCTCCGAACCTTCGCCCTTGTGGAAAGCCCCCGCTTTCGCAGGGGCTCGCCGAATTCATCAGCCGAGAAGCTCTTGTTCCAGCTTCTTGGCCATTTCCTCGATGTTCTCGGGCGGCCAGCCCGGGATGTCCATCCCGAGGCGCAGGCCCATGCTCGAGAGCACTTCCTTGATCTCGTTGAGCGACTTGCGGCCAAAGTTCGGCGTGCGCAGCATCTCGGCTTCGGTCTTCTGGACCAGATCGCCGATATAGATGATGTTGTCGTTCTTGAGGCAATTGGCCGAACGCACCGACAGTTCGAGCTCGTCGACCTTCTTGAGAAGGTAACGGTTGAGCTGGTTGGCGTCGCTTTCTTCCGGCTGCACGGCATGGCCGATCATCTGGCCGACCGGCTGCGGAATGCCATCCTCGAAGTGGACGAACAGGGTCAGCTGATCCTGAAGGATGCGCGCGGCATAGGCCACGGCATCTTCCGGGGTCACGGTGCCATCGGTTTCGACCGTGAGGCTGAGCTTGTCGTAATCGAGCTCCTGCCCGACGCGGGCGTTCTCGACCTTGTAGCTCACCTGGCGGACCGGCGAGTAGAGCGAGTCGACCGGGATCAGCCCGATCGGCGCATCTGCCGGACGGTTCTGGACCGCGGGCGAGTAGCCCTTCCCCGTGTCAGCAGTCAGCTCCATGTTGAGCGTCGCGCCTTCGTCGAGGTGGCAGATCACCAGATCCTTGTTCATCACCTCGATGTCGCCGGTCACGGCGATATCACCAGCAGTGACAGCACCCGGGCCGGTGGCCGAAAGCTGGAGACGCTTGGGGCCTTCACCTTCCATGCGCAGCGCGATCTGCTTCACGTTGAGAACGATGTCGGTGACGTCCTCACGCACGCCGGCAAGCGAGGAGAACTCGTGCAGCACGTTCTCGATCTTGATCGAAGTGATCGCAGCGCCTTGAAGGCTCGACAGCAGCACCCGGCGCAGCGCGTTGCCGAGCGTCAGGCCGAAGCCGCGCTCGAGCGGTTCGGCCACGAAGGTGGTCTTGCGCTGACGATCGCCGCCATCCTTGATTTCGAGGGAGTTGGGTTTCTTGAGTTCCTGCCAGTTCTTGGTGTTGACGGACATGGATTTCCCCTAATTCGCCGTTTCGGGCGGTTCAAACTTGGGCGGGCCGGATGCGAAGCAAGCAGTGCGGCATCGACCCGATCGGGCGGCGACGGCTTTCAGGGCCGCCGCCATCCCGGCGGATCAGACGCGGCGACGCTTGGACGGACGGACCCCGTTGTGCGGGATCGGGGTAACGTCGCGGATCGAGGTAATGTTGAAACCGACAGCCGCAAGACCGCGCAGCGCGCTTTCTCGGCCGGAGCCAGGACCCTTCACCTCGACTTCAAGCGTACGGACGCCGTGTTCGGCGGCCTTCTTGCCTGCGTCGTCGGCAGCAACCTGAGCAGCATAGGGAGTCGACTTGCGGCTGCCCTTGAAGCCCATCATGCCGGCGCTGGACCAGCTGATCGCATTGCCCTGCGCATCGGTGATGGTGATCATGGTGTTGTTGAAGCTGGCGTTGATATGCGCAACGCCGCTGGTGATGTTCTTCTTGTCACGACGCCGAATACGGCCTGGTTCGCGTGCCATCGTTATCTGTCCTCTAGCTCGTCAGAAGGAAAAAGCGTGAGGGCCCCGAAAGGCCCGTCAGCTTACTTCTTCTTGCCCGCGATGGGCTTGGCCTTGCCCTTGCGGGTGCGGGCGTTGGTATGGGTGCGCTGGCCGCGAACGGGCAGACCGCTGCGGTGACGCAGGCCGCGATAGGCACGCAGGTCCATCAGGCGCTTGATGTTCATCGCGGTGTTACGACGCAGGTCGCCTTCCACGGTGAAATCAGCGTCGATGGTTTCGCGGATACGCAGGATTTCCTCGTCAGAGAGGTCCTGCACGCGCGCACTGTGCGCGATACCCAGCTTGTCAGCGATCTGAACGGCGGTGGTACGACCAATACCGTGAATATAGGTCAGCGCGATGATTACGCGCTTGTTGGTGGGGATATTGACCCCGGCAATACGAGCCACTTATTTCTCCATGCTCCACAGGGGCTTGCGGCCTTTACGCGGCCACCCCTATCTCAACGCTCACTCATCCTTGTGTCCGCTTGCCGAATGCTGGAGGCGCATGGCCGGATCGCAAACGGCAAAAAGTCCGGTCGGCACGCGCAAGGGCGATGCCTGCCGAACTTGCTTCGAACATGTCGAATGAGCGGCGCGCTTAGGCTGATTCGCTGCGCGCGTCAACAGCCTCGCGCGTAAAGCTAAAGAGCCGCAAAAGCCCCTCGCGCATCAGGCAGATAGCGATGAGTCCCGCGCGCCGGTCAGGACTTCGGCTTGTCGCCCAAATCGCTGAACGCTTCCTCGACAGAAGGGGACTTGGGCGCAGGCTTGGATACGGGGGGCTTGGGCGCTGCAGGAGCTGGCGTAGTCGCTGGTTTCGCAGGGGTCACCGCTGGCTTGGGTGCGGTCGCGGCGCCCGCGACAGGTTTGGGCGGGGCAGGAGCCGGAACAGCTACGGGCGGTTTCGCCGCACCGGGTTTAGACACGGGCGGCACTACGGGGGCGGTGCCCGCAGGCTTGGGCGCGGCGGCCCCGGGAGCGAGAGCGGCAGGCTTGCCCGCCAGGGGCGCCGCGGCAGGCGCAGGCTTATCGGCAGGAGCCGGTGCGGGCGCAGGTGCGGGCGGCGCAGGCGGCGGCGGCAGGGCAACCACGCCGAGCGGCTTTGCCAGCGCGGCCAGCTGGGTCGCCATCACCCCGTCCACTGCCTTGGAAATCACCGGGATCTCGTAACGCATCGCGCCGCCGACATTATACTCCCAGACGATCCGCGTGCCCTTCTCGTGCTTGCTGATCACGATCGTCAGCACGCCGGTCACAGGCTCGCTCTGCAGCGGGCCGAGGCTGCCGAGCATCCGCAGCGCGGCCTCCGGATAGGCCTGGACCACACGCATGTGCTCGACGCTGCCCTGAAGCGTGAAACGCCCGGGCTCGTCGACCTCGGGAATGGTCTCGCAAAAGCAACCGCCCGCCTGCGGCATCAAGGTGAGATTCTTGGAATCGCCCGACCAGGTGTGGGCCGAATCCCACCAGCTTGCGGGGCTGATGAGCGCGAGCCACACTTCCTTCGGGGTAGCCGCGACCACCACCTCGTTACGCGAGACAAAGCTGATGTCGGTCGTGCGCACCACTTCAGCCGATGCTGGCGCCGAGAGGGCGAGAGTGCCGCACGCCAGCGCCGCAGCGCGCGCAATTCCCGAAAGCTTCATGGCAAGACCCTCCCTTGCGAAATCCGAAAGGCAAGGCTGCGGCAAAAGCGCGGGGGCCGCAAGCCCCCTGCCCTCACCCGATCAGCCCTTGAGGATAGCGTCGATCTGGCCAGCGACCGTATCGATCGCCGCCATCCCGTCGACGCGGGAGACGATCCCGCGCGCTTCATAACCCGGCAGGATCGGCGCGGTCTTGGCGCGGTATTCCTGCATGCGCATGCGCACGGTTTCCTCGTTGTCGTCAGGCCGGCGCTTGAACTCGGTGCTGCCGCAGGTGTCACACACGCCCGCCACCTTGGGCGGGTTGGCGGTGTCGTGATAGAGCGTGCCGCAATTGCCGCATGAAAAGCGCCCGGTGATGCGTTCGACGAGCGCGTCCTCGTTCACCTCGAGCTCGATGACGTGATCGAGCAAGCGGCCGTTCTTGGCGAGGATCGCGTCGAGCGCATCGGCCTGCGCAGCCGTGCGCGGGTAGCCATCGAAAATCGCGCCGGTCTCGGGCGCCATCGCGGCAAGTTCGGCATCGATAAGGTCGGAGACGATTTCGTCCGAGACCAGCTCGCCGCGTTCCATGACTTCCTTGGCGCGGAGGCCCACTGGGGTGCCCGCCTTGACCGCCGCGCGCAGCATGTCGCCGGTGGAAAGCTGGCGCATCCCATGCCGCTCGACCAACCCCGCGCTCTGGGTACCCTTACCGGCGCCGGGAGGGCCAAGAAGAATGATGTTCACGAACCGTCCCCCATTATCGCCTTGGGTCAATGCCCAGCGCGTTCTTTAAGATTTACGGGTTCCACCAAGCGGGCGGGCGCGTCAAGCCGACTAATGTCGGATATCAGCGCATCCGGCCCTTGAGCTTGGCCTTCTTGATGAGGTCGCCATATTGCAGCGCCAGCAGATGCGACTGGATCTGGCTAATGGTGTCGACTGTGACGTTCACGACAATCAGCAGCGAGGTGCCGCCAAGGAACAGCGGGATGCCGGTCTGCGCGATCACCGCTTCGGGCAGCACGCAGACGATCGTCAGGTAGATCGAACCGATAACCGTGATGCGGGTCAGGACATATTCGAGATAATCCGCAGTGCGCTTGCCCGGACGGATGCCGGGGATCGAGCCGCCGTTCTTCTTGAGGTTGTCCGCCGTCTCTTCCGGGTTGAAGACCACCGCGGTGTAGAAGAAGCAGAAGAAGATGATCCCGAGCGCGTACAGCGTCATGTAGAGCGGCTGGCCGTGCTGGAGATACTGGTTCAGCGTCTGGAGCACGGTGTAGGCCGTGGTGCCGGGCTGGATCGAACCACCAACCAGCTGCGTGATGGTCAGCGGCAGCAGCAGCAGCGAGCTGGCGAAGATCGGAGGGATCACGCCTGCGGTGTTGATCTTGAGCGGCAGGTAAGAGCGTTCGGCCTGCATCATCCCGCGCTCGGTCGCGCGCTTGGGGTACTGGATCGTCAAGCGGCGCTGGGCGCGCTCCATGAAGGCGATGCCGAGGATCAGGAACACGACCATCGCGACGAACCCGAGAATCACGACTTCCGAGATCGCCCCGGTACGGCCGCCTTCGAACAGGCTGTTGATGAACTTCGGGAACTGGGCGACGATCCCGGACATGATTATCAGCGAGACGCCATTGCCGATGCCGCGGCTGGTGATCTGCTCGCCCAGCCACAGCAGGAACATGGTCCCGCCGGTCACATTGATGATCGTCGAGATGTAGAACAGCGGGCTGGTATCGACCGCAAAGCCCTGCGCGACGGCATTATGCGCCACTGCATAGCCCTGGATCACGCACAGCAGCACAGCGCCGTAGCGGGTGTACTGGTTCAGCTTCTGCCGCCCGCTCGCCCCGTCCTTCTTGAGCGCCGCAAGCGCCGGGTGCAGCGCCGAGGCCATCTGCACGACGATCGAAGCGGTGATGTAGGGCATGATGCCGACCGCGATCAGGCTCATGCGCTCAAGCGCGCCGCCCGAGAATGCGTTGAACAGATCGATGATCGTGCCCGAGGCGCGGCTGTTGAACTCTGCAAGCTTGACCGGATCGATCCCGGGCAGCGGCACAAAGCTCAGGAAGCGGAAGACAATCAGCGCACCGATGGTGAACCAGATGCGTTGCTTGAGCTCGGTCGCCTTGGCAAAATTGCCAAGGTTGAGGTTGCTCGCGATGTTGTCGGCGCGTGATGCCATGGGGTCGGGTCGATCCTAGCTCTTGATCCGGGCGCGCCCTGATGTGGTCTCGCCCTTCGCAAAGGGCAGCCGGAGCGCGCGAGAGCGTAAATAGGGAGCGCGGGGGCTCTTGTCGAACCCCCGCGCCGCACCTTTTGTCGATTACTTGGCCTTGGCGGCCTTGTTGGCGTCGCGACGAGCGAGCTTCTTCTCGTGCTCGGGGGTCGGCTCGGGCGCCACTTCAACGCTGCCGCCAGCCTTTTCAACCGCGGCAATCGCGCCCTTGGTCGCGCCGGTCACAGCGAAGGTAGCCTTGACGGTGATCTCACCCTTGCCGAGCAGACGCACGCCGTCCTTGCCGCCGCGCACGAGGCCCGCCGCACGCAGCGCGTCTTCGGTGATGGTGGCCGAGGCGTCGAGCTTGCCGGCGTCGATGAACTTCTGGATCATGCCGACGTTCACTTCGGCATAGTCCTTGGCGAAGGGGTTGTTGAAGCCGCGCTTCGGCAGACGCATGTGAAGCGGCATCTGGCCGCCTTCGAAGCCCTTGATGGCAACGCCCGAACGGGCCTTCTGGCCCTTCTGGCCGCGCGCCGAGGTCTTGCCCTTGCCCGAGCCGATACCACGGCCGACACGGACGCGGCCCTTGCGGGCACCGGCATTGTCGCGGATGTCATTCAGTTTCATTGTGTGCACTCGCTGAAGTTTATCCCAGCGAAAGCTGGGACCTGAGGTTAGCTCTGCCGCAGAGAGGACGCGCTGACCGCTCTGGATCCCGGCTTTCGCCGGGATGACGGGGGAGGACGAATTCCTCCCTGTCACAGTATCTTAGTCGACCACCTGCACCAGATGCGGGATCTTGGCGATTGCGCCGCGCACCTCGGGGGTGTCCTGACGCTCGACAATCTTGTGCATCTTGTTCAGCCCCAGACCGATGAGAATCTGGCGCTGGCTGGCGGGGCGACGGATCGGCGAGCCGATCTGCTTGATCTTGATGGTAGCCATTGCTCGTTACTCCACGATCGCGGCAGCTTCGGCTTCCGCCTCGACTGCGCTGGCCCCGCCGCGACCCAGGAGGTCGGCAACCTTCTTGCCGCGACGCTGCGCGACCGACTTCGGCGAAGTCTGGTCGGAGAGCGCGTCGAAGGTGGCGCGGATCATGTTGTAGGGGTTCGAGGTGCCGACCGACTTGGTCACCACGTCGGCGACGCCGAGGCTCTCGAACACGGCGCGCATCGGACCACCGGCGATGATGCCGGTCCCCGGAGGCGCGGTACGGACGGTCACCTTGCCCGCGCCGAAACGGCCATTGCCGTCATGGTGCAGAGTGCGGCCTTCCTTGAGCGGAACGCGGATCATCTTCTTGCGCGCCGAAGCGGTCGCCTTGGTGATCGCCTCGGGCACTTCGCGGGCCTTGCCGTGGCCA
>JAIYAM010000030.1 GCA_027489065.1 Erythrobacteraceae bacterium
GCCACTCCACCTCGGACGACCCCTCGGGCTACCGCTCGTCTCAGGAGCGCGCAGAGTGGCCGCTGGGCGATCCCGTCAACCGCTTGAAAAACCACCTCATCGCGATTGGCGAATGGGACGAAGAGCGTCAGGCGGCGATGGACCTCGCCTGCGCCGAGCAGGTCAAGGCGACCACCAAGGAGGCCGAGAAGAACGGCATCCTCGGCCACGGCCTCCACCACCCGTTCCACACCATGTTCGAGGACGTCTACGAGGAACTGCCCTGGCACCTCGAGGAACAGGCCGAGCAGGCGATCCGCGAACGTATCGCCAAGTTCGGCACGGAAAGGCCCTTCGGATGAGCGAGCAGCCTGCCACCCTGGGCGAGAACGTGCTCGCCGAACGCCGCATCAACATGATCGAGGCGATCAACGAGGCGCTCGACATCATGCTCGAACGCGACCCCGACGTGATCATCATGGGCGAGGACGTCGGCTATTTCGGCGGCGTGTTCCGCGCGACCGCGGGCCTTCAGGCCAAGCATGGCAAGACCCGCGTGTTCGATACCCCGATCAGCGAATGCGGGATCATCGGCGTGGCGGTGGGGATGGGCGCCTATGGCCTGCGCCCCGTCCCGGAAATCCAGTTCGCCGATTACATCTACCCGGGCCTCGACCAGCTGATCTCGGAAGCCGCGCGCCTGCGCTATCGTTCGGCGGGCGACTACATCGCGCCGCTCACGGTGCGCTCGCCCTTCGGCGGCGGTATCTTCGGCGGCCAGACCCACAGCCAGAGCCCCGAGGCGCTGTTCACCCACGTGGCCGGCCTCAAGACCGTGATTCCTGCGACCCCGCACGATGCCAAGGGCCTGCTGATCTCGGCAATCGAAGACAATGATCCGGTGATCTTCTTCGAGCCCAAGCGCATCTACAACGGGCCGTTCTCGGGCTTCTACGACAAGCCGGTCGAGCCGTGGAAGAAGCACCCCGACAGCGTCGTGCCGGAAGGCTATTACAAGGTCCCGCTCGGCAAGGCCCGCACCGTGCGCGAGGGCGAGCAGCTGACGGTGCTTGCCTACGGCACGATGGTGCATGTCGCCGAAGCCGTGTGCACCGCCAAGGGCGTGGACGCAGAAATCCTCGACCTGCGCACGCTGGTGCCGCTCGACATCAAGGCGATCGAAGCCTCGGTCGAGAAGACCGGGCGCTGCCTGATCGTCCACGAGGCGACCCGCACCAGCGGCTTCGGGGCGGAGCTTTCGGCGCTCGTCACCGAACGCTGCTTCTACCACCTCGAAGCGCCCGTCGAACGCGTCACCGGCTTCGACACGCCCTATCCCCACAGCCTCGAATGGGCCTATTTCCCCGGCCCGGTCCGCATCGGCGATGCGATCGACAAGCTTCTGAAGGACTGACCTCGCAATGGCCAAGTTCACATTCAACATGCCCGACGTGGGCGAAGGCGTCGCCGAGGCGGAAGTCGTCGAGTGGCACGTCAAGGTCGGTGACCGCGTGGAGGAGGACCAGCACCTCGTCGACGTGATGACCGACAAGGCGACGATCGACATCGAGAGCCCGGTGTCGGGCGTGGTCACCGCGCTCGCGGGCGAGGTGGGCGACACCATCGCTATCGGCGCGATGCTGCTGGTGATCGAGACCGAAGGCGAGGGCGAGACCTCGGAAGAGGAGGCAGAAGCCGCCGCCGAGCAGATCGAGGACGAAATGTCCGACGCGCCGACGTCGGATGCGGTCGCCGAGCGGATCGAGGTCGAGAACCCCGATGCCTCTGACGCTGATGATGCTATCGCTGCCGGCCCGCAGCCGCAGCCGCAGCCGGTTCCTGAACCGGCACCGGAATCGAAGCCGGAAGCCAAGGTCCTCGCATCCCCCGCCGTGCGCCAGCGCGCGCGCGATCTCGGGATCGATCTCGCGCAGGTGAAGGCCGCCGCCGACGGGCGCGTGCGCCACGCCGACCTCGATGCCTTCCTCGCCTACAACGCCGGGAGCGGCTTCGGCGCGGCCAGCAAGTCGCGTGGTGACGAGACGATCAAGGTGATCGGGTTGCGCAAGCGCATCGCCCAGAACATGGCCGCCTCCAAGCGCCACATCCCGCACTTCACCTATGTCGAGGAGTGCGATGTCACCGAACTGGAAGAACTGCGCGCGCAACTGAACGCGGCCCGCGGGGATCGGCCCAAGCTCACCCTGCTGCCGCTGCTGATCACAGCGATCTGCAAGACGGTTCCCGCCTTCCCGATGATCAACGCGCGCTACGACGACGAGGCGAACGTGGTCACTCGCCACGGCTCGGTGCACCTCGGCATGGCGGCGCAGACGGACAATGGCCTGATGGTGCCGGTGATTCGCGATGCGCAGGCGAAGAACCTTTGGCAGCTCGCCCGCGAGATCGGCAGGCTTGCTGAGGCCGCGCGCACCGGCAAGGCGACCTCGGACGAGCTCTCCGGCTCGACGCTGACGATCACCTCGCTCGGCCCGCTCGGCGGCGTGGCGACCACTCCGGTGATCAACCGGCCCGAGGTCGCGATCATCGGCCCCAACCGGATCGTCGAGCGCCCGATGTTCATTCCCGACGGCATGGGCGGCGAGCGCATCGCCAAGCGCAAGCTGATGAACATCTCGATCTCCTGCGACCACCGCGTGGTCGACGGGCACGATGCGGCAAGCTTCGTGCAGGGGATGAAGCGGCTGATCGAAACCCCGGCGCTTCTGCTGATCGACTGATTGCGGTAGTGTCGGCGCCGGGAGGTGCCGACATGACCCACGATCCGCGCGTCGACGACTACATCGCCAAGGCCGCGCCCTTTGCGCAGCCGATCCTCAGCCACGCCCGCGCGCTGGTCCACCGGGCGCTGCCTGATGCGCAGGAGTGCATCAAGTGGGGGATGCCGCACTTCATGGTCGGCGGGAAGAACGTCGTCGGCCTCGCAGCGTTCAAGGCGCACGCCTCGGTCATCATCCATCACGAGGATCGCACGGGTGAGGGCATGGGCGCGCTTGGCAAGCTCACCAGCCTTGCCGACCTGCCGCCCGACGAGGAACTGATCGCGCGGTTTCAGGCTCGCCCTGCGGCACTCGCCTCGCCGAAGCCGAAGCGCGCGCCCAAGCCCGAACTGCTCGTGCCGCCGGCGTTTGCCGCGGCGCTCGATGCTGCCCCCGCCGCCAGGCGCGCCTTCGACGCATTTGCCCCGTCGCACCGCCGCGAATACCTCGAGTGAATCGCCGATGCCAAGCGCGAGGAGACGCAGACCAAGCGCATTGCGCAGGCGGTCGAATGGCTTTCCGAGGGCAGGAAGCGCAACTGGAAGTACGAGGATTGCTGAAGCGTCGCGCGCTGCTCAAATTATGCCGATCTGGCCGTTGACAGCCTGCAACGCCCGCCGTAATGGCGCTGCTCCACGAGCGGGACGGCATCGCCGCGACGCTCGGAAGGACAAGATGCGCGGGTGTAGCTCAGTTGGTTAGAGCGCCGGCCTGTCACGCCGGAGGTCGCGGGTTCGAGCCCCGTCACTCGCGCCACTTGTTCCCGAGGATAGCCCTTGAGGCATCGATCAGGCGGGCGTCAGTCCGCCTTTTCTTTTGTCTGCGTCCCGGCTGCCGGCGCGCTCCAGTGCCCCGTCTCCATCCAGATGAGAAAGCGCTTCAGGGGCAGCAGCCAGATGAGGCCCAGCACCACGTAGACCACGGTTTGCGCCCCGCCCGACCAGCGCCCGATGATGTCCGGTGCATAGCGCGCGATTGTGACGCCGTAGAGCATCAGCAGGATGAACAGGCTGACGATGCCGAAGGGAATTCGCCAGGTCGGGGTCTCGCGCATTCAGAGGCTTCCATAGATCCGGGTGGGGGTGACAATGGCATCGAGCGCCACATCGTGCGGTTCGATGGGCAGCGCGTCGCAGACTTGCGCGTCCCATGCGAGCCCAACGGCGAGTGTGGGCGCATGTTCCGCAAGCCAGCGATCATAATGCCCGCCGCCTTGCCCCAGCCGCTCGCCCGCCGCGGTGAAGCCGACCAAGGGTACGAACAGCACCTCCGGCACCAGCGGCTCGGCGTCGGCCGCGGGCTGGAGCATCCCATAGGGGCCGACTTCCAGATCGTCCTGCGCGTAGGGATCGGTGTGGTGGCGGAAGCTCATCGGCGCATCGTGGTGGGCGAAATGGGGAAGGGCGATCACGTGGCCTGCATCGCGGAAGAACCGCGCATAGGCCGCCGCGGGAGCCTCCCACGGCCCGGCGTGATAGAGACCGATCACCGCCTCCTGCGGGATCCGCGCCAGCAGCGGGGCCGGCGGACGGTGGAACATCAGCGCGCGATAGGCATCGGGCAGAGCTTCGACATGGGCTTTGCGCGCGGCGCGCAGGGTCTTGCGGAGTTGGTCTTTGTTAATCGCGGTCATCTTTCGAGGAGGTAGACCCCGGCCCTAAGGGCCGCAAGCCCGAACGGGCGCCCGCAGCGACGCGGCCTTCAGGCCGTGTGAGCGAGCACATCGCACGCGGGACGGCGTGCGGAACGAAAAAACGTAGCGGAACCACCATGGGTCGTTTGCACTTGAAATCCTCTGACGCGTGGTACGTCAGGTGGGCGCCGTATGCCCGAGCCTTCCGGACGAACCGGCAAACAAGGGCAGGGACAGCTCCCATTTGGATTACTTATAGCCTCAGGGATGTTCAATCGGCTCGTGCCGGGCAGTCCCGCCAGTTGCCAATCTAGGCGCTTACGACCGCCGCTTCAAGCGCCGCGGCACTCGCCTCGGCGCGGGCCGCGAGAGCTTCGAGGCGCGCGGCGAGGTCTTCGCTGGCCTGCACCACTGCCGGAGGACCACCGCCGAACAGGTCGAATTGCGGGACGGGAGCGGGCGACGGGGCAGGGGCAGGATCCGAAGCGGGCCGCGCGGCTGCCTGGCGCGCACTCGCAAGCTCCGCCTCGAGCCGGGTGACTGTCTCGCGCAGGGCATCGGCCTCACCCGTATCCGGCTTGGGTGCTTCGGCGAGCTGCTTTCTCGCCTGATCGAGCTCGTCGGCCATGAACAGCGCAGCGAACAGCAGGTTCTGCGCTTCGAGCGGAGCGCGGGCCTGCCCGAGCTGGGCATATTTCTCCGCGATCATCGCGCCCAACGCGCGGATATGCGCCTCCTGGCCATCCGCGCAGGCGACGGTGTAGCTCTTGGGGCCGATGCTGAGCGTGACGGTGCTCATCCCTCGTGGCCGTCCAGATGGGCGAGCAAGTCGTCGAGTTCACGAAGGCTTTCAGCCACTTGCTCGCGCAACTTCTCGTGCACATTGACCAGCTCGACGACCTTGGCCGAGCCGGCTGCGCTGCGCGCCTCGACGCCCGCCTCGCGTGCGGCGTCGATACGCGCCATCGCGGTTTCGATGCGGGCCAGCGCGGATGCGATGCGGTCGGCGGTCATGGTGGCGCGTGAATACCAAGAGAACGCAGGCGGCGCAAAGCCTTGGACGGGGCTGTTGATAAGTGGTGCGTCCGGCGCACCTGCCCGCGCCTGCGACGAGATGCGCGCGCGAGGTTGACCTCCCCCGTATGCTCGGCAATGGCACGGCGCACCGTGACAGGGGTCGAATCGCTCTGCGAAGCGCCGGCGCCCCAGCAGGAGATCACATGCCGATGAGCATCGACGCCGCCCGCCTCCAGCCGATGGCCAACGCCATCCGCGCGCTTTCGATGGACGCGGTCGAGGCGGCCAACTCGGGCCACCCTGGCATGCCGATGGGCATGGCGGACGTGGCGACGGTGCTGTTCACCGGCCATCTCAAGTTCGATCCGACTGCCCCCGGGTGGGCCGATCGCGACCGCTTCGTGCTGTCGGCCGGGCATGGCTCGATGCTGATCTACAGCCTGCTCTATCTTACCGGCTATGCCGCCCCGACGATCGACGACATCAAGGGCTTCCGGAAGCTCGGTAGCCCTTGCGCGGGTCACCCCGAGAATTTCATGCTCGACGGCGTCGAGTGCACCACCGGCCCGCTGGGGCAGGGCCTCGCGATGGCCGTGGGCATGGCGATGGCCGAGCGGCACCTCAATGCCGTCTACGGCGACGATCTGGTCGACCACCGCACCTGGGTCATCGCGGGCGACGGCTGCCTGATGGAAGGCATCAACCACGAGGCGATCGGGCTTGCCGGGCATCTGGGGCTGGGACGTCTCAACGTGCTGTGGGACGACAACCGCATCACCATTGACGGGGCGACCGACCTGTCGACCTCGGAGGACATCAAGGCGCGCTATGTCGCGACGGGCTGGCACGTCACGGAATGCGACGGCCACGACTTTGCCGATATCGAGCGCGCCTTGCAGGAGGCCAAGGCCGATCCGCGGCCCTCGCTCGTCGCCTGTCGCACGGTCATCGGCAAGGGCGCGCCCAACAAGCAGGGCACCAGCGCCACCCACGGCGCCGCGCTCGGCGCTGCCGAAGTCGCTGCGGCGCGCGAGACGCTGGGCTGGACGTCGGAACCCTTCGTGGTCCCCACCGAAATCCTCGCCGATTGGCACAGCGCCAGCGAACCGGGACGCGCGGCGCATGGCGCCTGGGCGGGCCGGCTCGAGGCTTCGGCGCACAAGGCCGACTTCGAGCGCCGGATGGCAGGGGAATTGCCGGACAGCTTCAGCCTCGACGCGCACATCGCGGGGCTGATCGCCGCTCCCCAGAAGATCGCCACCCGCAAGGCTTCGGAAATCGCGCTTGGTGCGATCAATCCGCTGCTGGCCGACACGATCGGCGGCAGCGCGGACCTGACCGGATCGAACAACACGCTGGCGGGCGGGATCGGCACCTTCTCGAAGGACGATTACGCCGGCCGCTACGTTTATTACGGCATCCGCGAGTTCGGCATGGCCGCGGCGATGAACGGCATGGCGCTGCATGGCGGAGTCATCCCCTATGGCGGCACCTTCCTCGTCTTCACCGACTACGCGCGCGGCGCGATCCGCCTTTCGGCGCTCCAGCATTGCCGCGTTGTCTACGTGATGACCCATGATTCGATCGGTCTCGGCGAGGACGGGCCGACGCACCAGCCGATCGAGCATCTCGCGTCGCTGCGGGCGATGCCGAACCTCCTCGTGATGCGCCCCGCCGATGCGGTCGAGACTGCCGAGTGCTGGGATATCGCGCTCCGTCAGAATGACCGTCCGACGGTGCTGGCGCTGACCCGCCAGAACCTGCCGCAGCTGCGGCTCGAAGCCGCGGCGAATCTCTCGGTCAACGGCGGCTACCGGCTCAAGGCGGCAGAAGGCGCACGAAAGGTCGTGATCCTCGCCACCGGATCGGAAGTCGAGCTGGCGATGGCCTGCGCCGCCCAGCTCGAAGCGCAAGGGGTGGGCGCCGATGTCGTCTCGATGGTCTGCACCGAGCTGTTCGACGAACAGCCTGAAGCCTACCGCGCCGATATCCTGCCTGCCGATACGCTGATCGTCTCTGTGGAAGCGGCGAGCACCTTCGGGTGGCAACGCTATACCGGAACATCCGGGCTCAACATCGGTATCGACAGCTTCGGCGCTTCCGCGCCGGCGGGCGATCTGTTTGCCCATTTCGGCTTCACCGCGGAGGCAATAGTCCCGCAAATCCTGAACAAACTGAACGCTTAAGCAGGAGAACCTCTCATGGCCACCAAAGTTGCCATCAACGGCTTCGGCCGCATCGGCCGTCTCGTCGCGCGCGCGATTCTCGAGCGCACCGACCACGATCTCGAGCTCGTCTCGATCAACGACCTCGCCGATGCGAAGGCCAATGCGCTGCTGTTCGCCTTCGATTCGGTCCACGGCCGCTTCAACGGCGAAGTGACGGCTGACGGCGATGCGATCATCGTCAACGGCAAGCGCATCGCGGTCACCAAGGAGCGCGATCCCGCCAACCTGCCGCACGGCGAAATGGGCATCGATATCGTGCTCGAGTGCACCGGCTTCTTCCAGTCCGACGAAGCGAGCCGCCCGCACGTCGCCGCCGGGGCCAAGCGCGTGCTGATATCGGCGCCCGCTACCGGCGTAACCAAGACCATCGTTTACGGCGTGAACCACGAGACGCTGACCGCCGAGGACGTGATCATCTCCAACGCGAGCTGCACCACAAACTGCCTCGCGCCGGTTGCCAAGGTCCTGAACGACGCGATCGGCATCGAGCGCGGCTTCATGACCACGATCCATTCCTATACCAACGACCAGCGCATGCTCGACCAGATCCACTCGGACCTGCGCCGCGCCCGCGCCGGCGCGCAGAACATGATCCCGACCACCACCGGCGCCGCCCGCGCGGTCGGCCTGGTGCTGCCCGAACTGAAGGGCAAGCTCGACGGGTCTTCGGTCCGTGTGCCGACCCCGAACGTGTCGATGGTCGATCTCGTCTTCGTGCCGAGCCGCGACACCACTGCCGAGGAAATCAACGCCGCGCTCAAGGCCGCGGCAGATGGCCCGATGAAGGGCGTGCTCGACTTCACCGACCAGCCGCTCGTCTCCTCGGACTTCAACCACTATCCGGCGTCCTCGACGGTCGACAGCCTCGAAACCTCGGTCATGGAAGGCAAGCTCGCCCGCGTGGTGAGCTGGTACGACAACGAGTGGGGCTTCTCCAATCGCATGATCGACACCGCCGGGGTGATGGCGAAGTTCTTGTAAAAGTCTGCCCCTCCCGCTTGCGGGAGGGGCGAGACTTGCGAGCTTGCTCGCTAGTCGCAGCGGGGTGGGTCTGCTCCATGCTCGTGCCCACCCCCGGCCCCTCCCGCAGGCGGGAGGGGAGAAGGAGCCCGCAATGCCCAAGTTCAAGACCCTCGATGATCTGCCCGCCGATCTCACCGGCGAGGTCGCGCTCGTCCGCGTCGACCTGAACCTGCCGATGAAGGACGGCTCGGCGACCGATTTGACGCGGGTCGAGGCGGTGAAGCCGACCATCCTTGAACTTGCAGGACGCGGGGCCAAGGTGCTGCTGCTGGCGCATTTCGGCCGCCCGGGCGGCCAGCGTTCGTCGGTGCTTTCCACCAGCATGGTGGTCGGCGATGTCGAGCGTGTGCTGGGCGAGGAAGTGATGTTCATCCCCGAGATCGCCGGGCCGGTGGTGGCGCAGTCGATCGGCATACTCGGCGCAGGCGACATCGGTCTCCTCGACAACACCCGCTTCTGGCCGGGCGAGGAGGGGAACGATCCCAACCTTGCCCAGGCCATCGCCGCGCATGGCACGCTCTACGTCAATGATGCCTTCAGCGCCGCGCACCGCGCCCACGCCACCACCGAGGGCTTGGCGCACTTCCTCCCAGCCTATGCCGGCCGCTCGATGGAGGCCGAATTGAAGGCGCTCGACGCCGCGCTCGGCAATCCGGAAGCGCCCGTCGCGGCGGTGGTCGGCGGCGCGAAAGTCTCGACGAAGCTCGCCGTGCTCGAGCATCTGGTGGGCAAGGTGCAGCACCTGATCATCGGCGGCGGCATGGCCAACACCTTCCTCGCCGCGCGCGGGGTCGCTGTCGGCAAGAGCCTGTGCGAGCACGATCTTGCGGACACCGTCACGCGGATCATGGACGAGGCCGAGCGCGCGGGCTGCACCGTGCACCTGCCTTACGACGTGGTGGTGGCCAAGGAATTCGCCGCCAATCCGGCCTCCTTGCGGACCTGCAACGTCCATGAAGTCGCGGCCGATGAGATGATCCTCGATCTCGGCCCGCAGGCGGTGGAAGCGCTCGCCGATGTGCTCAAGACCTGCCGCACCCTGGTGTGGAACGGGCCGCTGGGTGCCTTCGAGACCGAACCCTTCGATGCGGCCACCGTCGCGCTGGCGCGCACCGCCGCGGCGCTGACGCTCGAAGGATCGCTGATCAGCGTGGCCGGCGGCGGGGATACGGTCGCGGCACTGGCGCAGGCCGGCGTCTCGGCCGATTTCACTTATGTTTCAACCGCTGGCGGTGCCTTCCTCGAATGGATGGAAGGCCGCGTGCTGCCCGGCGTCGCTGCGCTCGAAGCCTGAGATGGCGGGTAACGAAGCCCAGATCGAAGCGCTCGAGCTCAGCTTCATGCGCGCCTGGGTGGCGGCCGATACCAAGGCGATCAAGAAGCTCGTCGCGCGCAATGCGATGATGATGATCGGCGCGCGCCCGCCGCAACTGCTAGACCGCCCGAGCTTCCTTGCTTCCGCAGACCGGGGCTTGGCTTGCACGAAGTTCGCTTTCCGCGAGGTCTACGCGCGGGTCTACGGCAAGACCGCGTGGTTCGTGGCCGGAGCCGAGCTAGAACTCGCTTTGGGCAGCAAGGTGTGGTCGGGCCCTTTCCTCGTCACCGGCCTGTGGCGCAAAGGGGCGATGAGCGGGTGGCAACTCGCTGAGCGCAGCCTTGCGCGGCTCGATCCCGATGACGGGATCGCCACTTCGGTCGCCAAGCTGCAATTGTGGAACAAGTCATGAGCGAGATGGTCGAAACCAGCTACGGGATGCTGTCCGTCAAGGAGGACGGCGAGTTCGCCGGGTGGCGGTTCTGGGAGGGCGATCCCTACGAGACTCGCTCGGGCCCGTTCTTCTACCGCCGCGAAGAGGATGGATCCTACACCAGCGCTTTCCGCGCCGAGCCCCGCCACATGAACGGCGGCGGCTTCATGCATGGCGGCTGCATGATGACTTTTGCCGACTTCGCGCTCTTCGCGATCGCGACCGATGTGCTGAACGGTGACCATGCCGTGACGCTCAACCTGTCGGGCGATTTCCTTGGATCGGTGCAGGTCGGCGCGCTGGTCGAGGCGAAGGGCGAAGTCACGCGCGGGGGCGGCAAGACGATCTTCGTGCGCGGTCTCGTCACGGGCGACGGGCAGCCGGCGCTGAGCTTCACCGGCATCATCCGCCGCCTCGCCAAGCGCTGAACCTTCGCGGTTGCAGCATCCGCGAGCGCTCGCTAAGGCCCGCTTCAACGCCGCTGTGCATACCTATGCATAGAGGGAAGCGACCCGCCCAACCCCATTGGAGACAGCCACGATGAACACCCAGGAAATGACGACCCGCATCGCCACCGGACAGGGGTTCATCGCCGCGCTCGACCAGTCGGGTGGCTCCACCCCCAAGGCGCTGCGCGGCTACGGTGTCGACGACAGCGAGTGGTCGGGTGACGAGGAGATGTTTGCCCAAATCCACGCCATGCGCGCCCGCGTCATTACCGCGCCCTCCTTTGCCAGCGGCAAGGTGATCGGTGCGATCCTGTTCGAGCGGACCATGGACGGCGAGGTCGACGGCAAGACCACCGGCGATGCGCTGAAGGCGCGCGGGATCGTGCCCTTCATCAAGGTCGACGAGGGCCTCGCCGACGAAGCAGACGGCGTGCAGCTGATGAAGCCGATGGTGAAGCTCGCCGCCTTGCTAGAAAAGTCGGTGGCGGCCGGCATGTTCGGCACCAAGATGCGCTCGGTGATCAAGTCGGCGAACCCCGCCGGAATCGCCGCCATCGTGGCCCAGCAGTTCGAGGTGGGCCAGCAGATAATAGCCGCGGGCCTCATGCCCATCATCGAGCCCGAATACGACATCACTGCCCAGGACCGCGCCGAGGGCGAGGCGATCCTGCTCGCCGAGATCACGAAGCACCTCGATGCGCTTCCCGAAGGCCGGCAGGTCATGCTCAAGCTGTCGATCCCTGCCACGGCCGGGCTCTACACCCCGCTGACCAGCCACCCCAAGGTGCTGCGCGTGGTCGCGCTGTCGGGCGGCTTCTCGACCGACGATGCCTGCGAGCGCCTCAGCCAGAACCCCGGCATGATCGCGAGCTTCAGCCGCGGCCTGCTGCAGGACCTGCGCAAGCAGCAGTCGGATGCGGAGTTCGACGCGGTGCTCGGCAAGGCGATCGAACAGATCGCCTGCGCCAGCGTCTGATCGTCAGCGAAGCTCGGCCCTCACTTCAATTCGTAGGTGAAGCGATAGTCGGCAGGGATGGTTTCCTTGCCGGCGCCGGCCTCGCGTCCGGGCTCGCCCGAGACGAGCGCAAGCGTCTGGCCATGGGTGGCATAGGGCTCGCCAAGCGTGAGGCTGGCTGTTTCGCGCCAACCCGGTCCGTCGATGCGGGTCGTGACCACCAACCGTCCGGCCCAGACGCAGCGCGCGTTGATCGGGCAGCGGCTGTCCTCGACCACGGCTTGGGGCGTCAGCACCAGTTTGCCGACCGTGACCGCCTGGCCCAGCCCCACGGGGGTACCGGGAGCGGCGGCCACGTTCTCGAGGCCGCCCTCGGGAGCAGGGATGATCGTGCAGGCGCCCAGACAGGCGGCGAGCAGGGCGGGGGCGAGGGCGCGGGCAAGTTGCATCATCCCCCGCTTAAACCGCCCTGCGGCTGAGTGCCGCCTGAACAGGTGACAGCGCGGGCGCGAGGCTTTAGCGAGGCGCCCCATGACCCAGACCCAGCTCTATCTCATCTCTCCCCTCGATGTCGGCGGCGATTTCCCGGCGCGGCTCGAACGCGCGCTCGCTGCGGGCGCGCGGCGGCACGGGGACCTCGTCACCGCCTTCCAGTTCCGCGTGAAGGGTATCGACAGCCACGAGGCCGCGCTGCTCGCCGAGCCCCTGCAAGCGATCTGCGCCGCGCATGACGTGGCCTTCATCGTCAATGATTCGGTCGCGCTGGCGAAGCGCCTGAAGGCGGACGGCGTGCATCTCGGGCAGGACGACGGCTCGCCCCGCGACGCGCGCGAGGAACTCGGCCGCGAGGCGCAGATCGGCGTCACCTGCCACGCCAGCCGCCACATGGCGATGGAAGCGGGCGAGGCGGGGGCGGACTATGTCGCCTTCGGCGCCTTCTACCCCTCGACCACCAAGGACATTGCCAAGGATCGCGGCCCGGACGCCGAGCTGCCCGACCTCGAACTCCTCCAGTGGTGGACGACCATCTTCGAGATCCCCTGCGTCGCGATCGGCGGCATCACGCCCGCCAATTGCAAGCCGCTGATTGAGGCGGGTGCGGACTTCCTCGCGGTGTCGGGTGCGGTGTGGAGCGGGGACGAGGTGGAAGCCATCGAGGCTTTCGCCAAGGCCATGCGGGGGTGACGCGCAGGCTCGCATGAGCCGCATCAAGCTGCCGCGCCCGCCGTCGTTGGCTCTTTAACGTGACGAAATGCCGATGCGGACGGTTCATGCGGGCAGGTCGATCAGGTCGCCCGCCTCGACGGGTGCATGCTTCAGATCCCGTTCGCGATCAGCGCGGCGACAATCAGCTCCAGCACCGTGAAGATCGCCGGGTGGCGGCCCATGCGCCTGTCGATCACCGCCGAGACGATTCTCCCGCCCGCCATCCCCGCCGAGGCCAACGCCAGTGCGAAAAGGATGCCAGGCCCGAGTTCCGATCCTCCGAGGCTGAACAGCAGCAATCCCGCCACCACGAGCGGGAACCCGCCATAGACCGCGCGGATCTCATTGCGGCTGTCCGCCGATTCCGCCGTTATCCCGAAGCCTTGCAGCAGATCGCGCGGGCGCAGGACCGCGTTCACCCCGATCACCGCGTAGAAAAGCGCGGACGCGATGATCCCGAGCGTCCCTGTCATGCGCCTGACTGCCGGTATGCCAGCCACGTCGCAAGGAGCAGAACCGGCAGTCCGATCAGGTCAGCAAGGGCGATCACCCTTAGCTGCGGCGCCAATCCGTTCATCCACCAGATGATCAGGAAGGATACCATGCTGATGCCGACCGTTACGCTCGCGAGCGCGCGCACTTCGGGGCGCAAGGCCGCCCAGATGCAGATGACGACGATGACCAGGAACAGCGCTGCACGGTGCTGCATCAAGGCAAAGCTGCTCGAACCCGCGTCCACACCATACATCGCGGTCAGCTGCGAAGGGCGAAACAAGGCCAGAGCGGGCGGCAGATGCAGCAGCATCAGCAGCGCCCAGCAAATCCGGTCGATCATGGCAAATCCCGCGACAGTGCGGCAGGCAGACAAGCATTCATCATGGCCCGGCGTCCTCTTCCGTCATGCCCAATAGGGGCTCAGCTTGTAACATGTCAATAAGATGTTATAGCGAGATGCTACACCGCTCGGCCAGACATTGGCGGGACGGTCAGGGCAGGACGAGACATGACATGACATCGCAGACAACCGGCGTGACGAGTGCAAGCCCGGCGACCCAGCGGCAAAGCGACCAGGCCTTCGATCGGATCAAATCCGAGATCATCCTGTGCCGCCTCGCTCCGGGCACGCATTTCTCGGAAGCCGAGTTGTCGACGCGCCTCGGCCTCGGGCGTGCGGCCACGCGAGCGGCGTTGACCCGGCTCGCCGATACGCGGCTCGTCCAACCGGTCCCGCGCCACGGCTACATCGTAACGCCGATCACGATCCCTGCGATCCGCGAACTGTTCGAATTGCGGCTGATCGTCGAGCCTGCCGCCGCCGCGCTGGCGATCGGCAAGGTCGATGTCGCCCGGCTGCGTGCGATCAATCGCGCACCGCAAGATGCCCGCAGCGAGCCCGAACGGCTCGCCTTTCTGGACAGCAACCGGGCATTCCACAGCGAGATCGCCGCCGCCACCGGAAATCGCCGGCTCGCCGGTCTACTCGAATCGCTGGGCGAGGAGATGCAGCGCCTCGTTCACCTCGGGCTGTTCAGTGCCGCCGTCACCGATCCTGAGCGCGAGGCCGCTGACCATGAGCACGAACAGCTGATCGAGGCCATTGCAGCGGGCGATGCCGTGGCCGCGCAAGCCGCCGCGCGGCAACATATCGAGCATTCCCGCAAGCTGGTGATGGCGGCGCTGACAACCACCGACTGGCCTGTTCATGGCAGCTGACGGCTCGCTTACATGCGCAGGATCCGCTCGCTTTCAGCATCGGCAGGCATGAAGATCTCTATACGCAAGCGGTCCAGCTCGATTTCTCCCGGCGATGCGAGGTGCGACACGACCGGGATGAGAGAAAGCACGCGCTCGCCGATGCGGTATCTTTCGATCAGGACCGAAGGGGGCAAGCCCTTGCCTCGATCCTGTGCCCTCGCCGCTGGAAAGGCTTCAACCCGGTTCAAGACCGGTACGATCGTCGAGTCGCCCGCAGCTTCGATCCGCAGCCGCCTGATGGTTTCGGGCACCACATCGTCGGGGTTATCCATCCACCGCACCAAACCCATGGGGTGAAGCGCCAGATCGTACACATTGGCTCCATCCGGCGGAGCAGTCAGCTGCCAGAGGTCCTCGCCGGGAGCGGCCCAGGATAACAGCCCCGCCATCGCGCAGTTGGCGAACAAGAGGGTTCCATCGGGCCGGAACGCATAGGAAGGCCATTGTGAGAGCCCTTCCGTGAGATATTCGATCAAGGCGTCGTCCGGCGCGCTTGCGACGGGTTGCAGCGCAGATGGGGCAAGAGCTTCGAGCAATGTCCGTTGCTCCCAGCCGCGCAGGGCCAGCGCCTCTATCAGGCGGCGCAGGCTCCGCTGTCCCGGAAGCGAGCGCCCCGTTTCCAAGAAGCTGAGGTGGCGCTGTGAAATGCCCGCAAGCTGCGCAAGCTCCTCCTGCGACCAACTGCGGCTACGTCGAAGGCGAGCGAGGGCGGGACCGAAGGCCATGCCTTACGAATATGACGTAAAGGTAATTGAGTCGATTACCTTTGTCCCGCACCTCCTGTCGCAAGGAGACGCATCATGATCGGACTTTGGCGCAATTGGATTTCCGCTTTCGACCTGGCAGTGGAGACGGATGACTGGAATTCGCTCCGGCCGCTTCTGGCTAAGGATGCGACCTATACGGTCTCGGGCGCTCCGTTCGCATGCCATCTGGAAGGCGCCGACGCGGTTATCGCCGGCTTTGCGAAGTCGATCGCCAACTTCGATCGCCAGTTCGATCAACGCTGGTGGTTCGGTGTCGGCGTGCGCGAATTCGCACCCGATATCGTGAGCGCGAGAGCGATGGGAGTTTACAGGCTTGCCGACAAGCCGCTGCTGCACTTCTCGGCGCACAGTCTCTGGCGCTTTCGTGACGGGAAGGTGGTTGCCATGCAGGATTGCTATGATGTCTGCGAAGGTGATGTGCAGGCTGCGCTCGCCTGGTTGGCAGAGCATGCGCCGCACGCCGATGCGCGTTATTGCTGAGCCTCTGCGGGTTCTCCGGCAATATTCCTGCCGGCCTGCGGTCGGCCGAGACCTTAAGGCGCAGTGCTCACCCGCGTGCAGATCAGCTTGGCCGGCGTCCCGTCGGCCTTGAGCTTCTGCAAGGTGTTCTCGCCCTTCACCGCAAAGCGCTGGTCCTTCTTGGGGCCGCGGGTGAAGACCAGTTCGGTGCCGCGCAGCAGGTAGATGCCGCGCCCGCCATCGGGGGTGCGATAGCTCGACGAGGTGCCGATCCGGAAGGCTTCGGAGGGCACATCGACGAAGGCCTCGCCGCCCGCATCGCCGGGGAGGGCACATTGCCACTCGCCGTGCGCAAGGATGCCGAGCACGCCGCCCGACGGCGCGGCCCCGCGGCCCTGCGGGCGCGAGGCGTTGCGGTCCTGACCATGCACATCGCCGGGGACGACGGCGGCCAGCGCGGCAGCACCGGCGACAAGGAGGAGCACGTAACGGGTTCTCATGCCCGCCTCCCTATCAGCGCGCCGCCAGCGATGCCATGGCCTTAACCCTCTTTTGCCCCCGCTTGCCGGAAAGGGCCGGCTCGGCTATGGGCGCGCATCATTTGCGGACGCGCCCCTGCCCGGGGCTGCGCTTCCCACGCTCTTTCCACCACGTAAGAAGGCCCACAGCCCCATGAAGATCAGCGGCGTCGACATTCGCCCCGGCAACATTCTGGAATATGAAAAAGGCATCTGGAAAGTCGCCAAGATCCAGCACACCCAGCCGGGCAAGGGCGGGGCCTATATGCAGGTCGAAATGAAGAACCTGCAGGA
>JAIYAM010000028.1 GCA_027489065.1 Erythrobacteraceae bacterium
AAAGTCGCCAAGATCCAGCACACCCAGCCGGGCAAGGGCGGGGCCTATATGCAGGTCGAAATGAAGAACCTGCAGGATGGCCGCAAGACCAACGTGCGCTTCCGCAGCGCCGACACGATCGAGCGCGTGCGGCTCGACACCAAGGAATTCCAGTTCCTCTATGCCGAGGGCGAGGATCTCGTCTTCATGGACAACGACACCTACGAGCAGATCACGCTGCCCGGCGACCTGCTCGGCGATGCGCGCCCGTTCCTTCAGGACGGGATGCAGGTGAACCTCGAGCTGTGGGACGAAAAGCCGATCTCGGTCGAACTGCCCTCGCAGATCGAAGCCACCATCGTCGAGGCCGACGCGGTGGTGAAGGGGCAGACCGCCTCGTCGAGCTACAAGCCCGCGATCCTCGACAACGGCGTGCGCATCATGGTCCCGCCGCACATCGGCAGCGGAACCCGCATCATCGTCGATGTGTATGAGCAGGCCTACGTCGGCAAGGCCGGCTGAACCCTGAATTCCCGTTCGTGTCGAGCATAGTCGAGACACACAAGCGCCGCGCAACCGTCCCGCGACCGGGGCGAGCGGCAGAGAGTATGTAATGGCAGCTATTTCCGGCCTCATCCGCGTCATGGAACGCGCCGCGCGCAAGGCGGGCGGGCGTCTGCGGCGCGATTTCGGCGAAGTCGAGCACTTGCAGGTCAGCCGCAAGGGCCCGGCCGATTTCGTCAGCAAGGCGGACATCCGCGCCGAGCGCACGCTCTACGACGAACTCTCCGCCGCGCGTCCCGGTTGGGGCTTCGTGATGGAGGAAGCCGGCGTGATCGAGGGCGATCCCGGCATGCCGCGCTGGATCGTCGATCCGCTCGATGGCACCAGCAACTTCCTCCACGGCATCCCGCACTTCGCGATCAGCATCGCCGCGCAGGAACCGCGCGCCGATGGCAAGGGCTGGGGCGATGTGGTCGCGGGCGTGGTCTATCAGCCGATCACCGACCAGACCTTCTGGGCGGAAAAGTCGCGCGGGAGCTGGCTTCAGGATGCGCGCCTGCGCGTCTCGGCCCGCTCGCGTCTGGCCGATGCGCTGGTGGCGACCGGCGTGCCCTTCTTCGGCCACGGCGACTTTGCCGAATGGAGCCGGATCTTCGGCGCGATCGGTCCGGAAGTGGCGGGCATCCGTCGTTTTGGCGCCGCTTCGCTTGATCTCGCCTATGTGGCGCAGGGCCGCTTCGACGGCTTCTGGGAAAGCGGCTTGTCCGAATGGGACACGGCGGCCGGCTGTCTGCTGGTGCGCGAGGCTGGCGGCTTCGTCAGCGACTATCGCGGGCGGTCCGAGCCGATCCACGCGAACCAGGTGCTGGCGGCGAACGATGCGCTGCACTCCAAGCTGCACAAGCTGCTGGCCGGGGCGCTGCGGTAAGCAGTCCCGTCATCCCTGCGCAGGCAGGGATCCATCCACGCGCTCGTCTGGCGTCAACGTCGGATGGGCCCCTGCCTTCGCAGGGGCGACGAGAAATGCTGACAGTCCCAGACTCCCTCCCGATCGTTCAAAACCCCCCTCCAGATCGTTCCAGACCCCCCTTAGACCCCTGTTAGACCCCGCCTAGACCCCCTCCAGATCGGTGTTTCACGTGAAACACGGCCACCGATTGCTTGCCAGCAAGGTTGGCCGACGCTAACAGCGCGGGTCTCCGCTCCGGGCGCCCCTGTGGTGGAATTGGTAGACGCGCTCGACTCAAAATCGAGTTTCGAAAGAAGTGCCAGTTCGAGTCTGGCCAGGGGCACCACACCACACCCGCAGCAAGTCCAACCGTTTCCCTCGGCTCCGCGCTATGTCATGACGGGTGCCTACACGGGAGGAACAGGCGATGCGCATCACTCGGATTCTGGCAGGGGCGAGCCTGCTCGCATGGGGCGCGATGCCGGCGCAGGCGGACAATCTGCGCGACGCGGTGACGTCGCAGATGCCGGCGCTGGTCGAGCTCTACAAGGACCTCCACACGCACCCCGAGCTGTCGTTCCAAGAGGTTGAAACGGCAAAGAAACTTGCCGTCCGTGCGCGGGCGCTGGGTTTCGAGGTGACCGAAGGCGTGGGCAAGACCGGCGTGGTCGCGGTGATGAAGAACGGCCCCGGACCCACGGTGCTGCTGCGCGCCGACATGGACGGCTTGCCGGTGATCGAGCAGACCGGGCTCCCCTACGCTTCCAAGGTACGCGCCGTGGCGCAGAACGGAACCGAGACCGGGGTGATGCACGCCTGCGGGCATGACACACACATGGCAAGCTGGGTCGGAACGGCGCAGCTGCTTGCCGCACGCCGGAAGGAATGGTCGGGCACGCTGGTGATGATCCTCCAGCCGGCGGAGGAGATCGGGCAGGGGGCCAAGGCCATGCTCGACGACGGGCTCTACACACGCTTTCCCAAGCCGGACTATGTGCTTGCTTTTCATGACGCTGCGCAGTTCCCCGCGGGGCAGATCGGCTACACCAAGGGCTTCGCGCTCGCCAATGTCGATACGGTCGACGTGGTGGTGCCGGGCGTGGGCGGACATGGGGCCTATCCGCACACCACCAAGGACCCGATCGTCATCGCCTCGGCCATCGTGATGCGCCTACAGACGCTGGTGAGCCGCGAACTCAATCCTACAGATTCGGCCGTGGTGACGGTGGGGAGCTTCCAGGCCGGAGCGAAGCACAACATCATTCCCGACGAAGCGCGGCTTCAGCTCACCGTCAGGAGCTACAGCGACGAAACGCGCAAGCACCTGCTCGACGGGATCGCCCGCATCGCCAAGGGAGAGGCGATTGCCGCCGGGCTGCCCGAGGACAAGATGCCGAAGGTCACCGTGCAGGACCCCTATACGCCCGCGACCTACAATACGGCCGAGATGACCGACAAGGTGTCGGCGGGGCTGAAGGCCCGTTTCGGGGAGCGGGTGCAGGAGACTGCCCCTGTGATGGGCGGCGAGGATTTCAGCCAGTTCTACCGCGCCGACAAGGCCAACGTGCAGTCGCTGATCTTCTGGGTCGGCGGGGTTCCGAAGGACCAGTGGGACCGCGCGCAGAAGGGCGAGATCCAGCTCCCTTCGCTGCATTCGCCCTTCTGGGCACCGGATGCGCCGGTAGTGATCGCCACCGCGACCGAGGCGATGACCGCCGCGACGCTCGGCCTGCTCGCCAAGAAGAAGTAGGGTTTGGCCCTCAAGTAGCGGAGCGGTAGGGCGACAGGAACGCCCTCAGGCAGCGGAGCGGTAGGGCGACAGGAACGCCCTCAGGCAGCGGAGCGGTAGGGCGACAGGAACGCCCCCAAAAAATTCGGCCGCCGGATTGCTACCCTCTCGGGTGCAGTCCGGCGGCCGTTTCTCCTCCCCAGGAGAACTGTGAAACGGGTTACTCGCCTGACGAGGGCACGTAGGTGCCGAGGCGGTGGTGGAGCGCGTTGATCTTGGCGAGCTCCTCGCGATCCTCGGTGTTGCGCGCGTGGCTTTCCAGCGCGCGGCGCAGCAGCTTCATGTCGGCGGTCGAAAGCAGTGCGCGGGCACGGGCCGGCTCGGTCTTCGGGGTGTCGGTATCGGTCATGTCACTCTCCGCTGGGTGATGCACGGCGAAGTCCTTAGGCGGTTCGGGGGCATCCCGGAAGGCCGGATTGACCGATCCTCCCGGGATTCTCTCCCACTCGCTAAAGCTGCTTACGCAGCTTCGAATTGGTTCATCGTGTTGTGCGCGCCGCCGGCCTTGAGGGCGGCTTCACCGGCGAAGTATTCCTTGTGATCATCGCCGATGTCGGAACCCGACATGTTCTGGTGCTTCACGCAGGCGATGCCCTGACGGATTTCCTCACGCTGCACGTTCTTGACGTAACCCAGCATCGCCTGCTCGCCGAAGTATTCGCGGGCGAGATTGTCGGTGCTGAGCGCCGCCGTGTGGTAGGTCGGCAGGGTGATCAGGTGGTGGAAGATGCCTGCCCGCTCAGCGGCATCGCGCTGGAACGTGCGGATCTTCTCGTCGGCTTCGGCGCCGAGCTCGGTGCCGTCATAGTCGACGCTCATGAGCTTGGCGCGGTCATAGGCCGAGACATCCTTGCCCGCGGCTTCCCAGGCATCGAACACCTGCTGGCGGAAGTTCAGCGTCCAGTTGAAGCTGGGCGAGTTGTTGTAAACCAGCTTGGCGTTCGGCACGACTTCGCGGATGCGGTCGACCATGCTGGCGATCTGCTCAACGTGCGGCTTTTCGGTCTCGATCCACAGCAGGTCCGCGCCGTTCTGGAGCGAGGTGATGCAATCGAGCACGACGCGGTCTTCACCCGTGCCGGCGCGGAACTGGAACAGGTTCGAGGGAAGGCGCTTGGGGGCAAGTAGCTTGCCGTCGCGGCTGATGAAGACTTGACCGTTGGTGATATTGGCCGGATCGACTTCATCGGCATCGAGGAAGCTGTTGTACTGGTCGCCCAGATCGCCCGGCTCCTTCGAGAAGGCGATCTGCTTGGTGAGGCCGGCGCCCAGCGAGTCGGTGCGGGCAACGATGATGCCGTCTTCGACACCCATTTCGAGGAAGGCGTGGCGGCAGGCGCGGATCTTCTGGAGGAAGTCTTCGTGCGGCACGGTGACCTTGCCATCCTGGTGTCCGCACTGCTTTTCGTCCGAGACCTGGTTCTCGATCTGGAGCGCGCAGGCTCCCGCCTCGATCATCTTCTTGGCGAGGAGGTAGGTCGCCTCGGCATTGCCGAAGCCTGCATCGATGTCGGCGATGATCGGCACGACGTGGGTTTCGTAGTTGTCGATGGCGTTTTCGAGGCGCTTGGCTTCGACTGCGTCGCCAGCCTTGCGGGCGGCGTCGAGGGCGCGGAACATCATGCCGAGTTCGCGGGCGTCAGCCTGCTTGAGGAAGGTGTAGAGCTCCGCGATCAGCGCCGGCACCGAGGTCTTCTCGTGCATCGACTGGTCGGGCAGGGGGCCGAACTCGCTGCGCAGCGCGGCCACCATCCAGCCCGAAAGGTAAAGGTAACGCTGCTTGGTGGTGCCGAAGTGCTTCTTGATCGCGATCAGCTTCTGCTGCGCGATGAAGCCGTGCCAGCAGCCGAGGGACTGGGTGTACTGCGCCGGGTTCGCGTCATAGGCGGCCATGTCGGCCCGCATGATCTTGGCGGTGTGCTTGGCGATGTCGAGGCCGGTGGCGAAGCGGTTCTGGATGACCATGCGGGCGGCGCTTTCGGGATCGATCGCGGCCCAGCTCGGGCCGTTTGCGGTGACGATCTCGCGCATGCGGGCGATGGTGTTCTGGTAAGTCATGCAGGTCTCCTGTCCATCCTGGGGAGTGGCGGGCTTTCGAAGATGCACGCCGTTGGATTGCATGAGGCTTTGCCTTGCTGCGGCGCAGCATGATAGTGAAAGTTACAGAAATTCGTGTCGCTATGCCGACAGTTCCTCGTCATCTTGTGTCAACGAGTAAACTTATTTACACATGGGCCTATGGCAGACAGCAACCTTCTCGCCGGACCTGCCCTGCGCCGACTGCGCAAGCGCGAAGGTCTCACCCAAGCCGCGATGGCAGGCCTCCTGGGGATTTCGCCTTCCTACCTCAATCTGATCGAACGCAACCAGCGGCCGCTTTCGGCGCGGGTGCTGGTGCAGGTCATCGAACGGTTCGACTTCGATCCGCGCTCGTTAAGAGAGGATGATTCTATCGGGGGGCTCGACGGCATGGTGCGGCGGCTTGCCGACAAGCGCTTCGGCGACCTCGGGATCGACCGTGAGGAAGTGCAGGAACTCCTCGCCGCCGCGCCGCAAGTCGCCGCCGCCTTCGCGCGGCTCTATGATGCTGGTGGGAGCGGGGCGGGCGGTGAGCGAAGCATCACCGAGGATGCCGGAAGCTCGGTGCGCCGCGCCGTCGAGCGCTGGCAGAACCACTTCGCCGATCTGGATCACGCAGCCGAGGCTCTCGCCGACGAACTCCGCCTGTCGCGCGGGGAGATAAGCGCCGCTCTGTCCGAGCGGCTGCGCGAAAAGCATCAATTGTCGGTGCGCATCCTGCCCGCGGAAGTCATGCCGGGACAGGTTCACCGACTGGACCTCCACGCGCGCCAGCTGCAGCTCTCCGAGATGCTTCCGGGTGCAGCGCGGCGCTTCCAGATCGCGCGCCAGGTCGGGATGCTGGAGATGCGCGATGGGATCGAGCTGCTGGTGGCGGGCGCAAACCTTCCGACTGGCGAGGCGCGCGATCTCTTCCGTGAGCACATTACCGATTATCTGGCAGGGGCCTTGCTGCTCCCGTATCGACGGTTCCTGCGCGCTTGTGAGGCGACGGGTTACGACCTTGCCGTTTTGCAGCGCCGCTTTGCTGTCAGCTTCGATCAGGTCGCCCAGCGCCTCACCACCCTCGGCCGCGTCGGAGAGCGGGGCCTGCCGTTCTTCATGGCGGTGATCGACCGCGCGGGACGGATGACGCAATTCACGGCGGGGGGGAGCGGCGCGGTCCATCCGCTCGAGGGCGCGCGTTGGCCGGCATGGGTTCCTTATGCCGCCTTCGAAAGGCCCGGCTCGGTGCTCACTCAGGCTGCGACCTTCGGCGAGGGCGAGGCGGCCGCAAGGCATTGGTTCACGATCACCCGCACGGTCGACGGCGACGGGGTAATGTGCGCCGGACGCCGCGCCGTGGTGCTGGGGATTGCCGCGCGTTTCGCGGGCGATCTCGCCCACGCACGCGGCGTCTCGCTCGATCCCGTCGACGCGGTGCCGCTCGGCACGCCGTGCCTGAGATGCGGGCGGGCGGAATGTCTCACGCCTGCGCCTGCGCGCATGGCGAGCGACCTTCCACGCCTGCGCCCTGCCTAGAAGCGATTGCCGTTAACCCTTCAAAGCCGCACGAATGCGCGGGTCACGGGGGCGGTGTAAATTTTACCGACACTTAAGGTCTGGAGTTTAGAAGCGGCCGTCTGCACCAGAGGCCTGCCCAGCAATGATCCGCCTGTTCAAGCATTACATACCGCACGCCGTGCTGCTGCTTGGCCTGCTTGATCTTGGCTTGCTGGTACTGGCGAGCGAGATCGCCTGGCAGTGGCGCATGCACCAGATCGGCATGGTGGGAGGGGCCTTCGCCGATCGTGCCTTTGCATTGTTCGGCACTGCTATGGTGATCTGGCTGGCGATGATCGCAGTCGGTGTCTACGGGCCAAACGCGCTGAGATCGCTGCGCTTTGCCGGAGCGCGGGTTTTGGTCGCGATCAGCCTCGGCATCATTGCTCTGGCGGTCATCGATTTCGCCGTGCCGAGCGACTACTTCTGGCGTTCGACGCTGCTCTACACGATGGGTCTCGCGATCCTTGTCCTGATCGCCGACCGCCTGCTGCTCAACTCTTTCCTGGGTTCTTCCGCCTTCCGCCGCCGCGTCATGGTGCTCGGCGCGGGAGACCGGGCGCAGCGGCTACGCGAGCTGAGCGAGAAGCCGGAGACCGGCTTTGCCATCGTCGCCTATATCGCCATGACCGACGACCAGCGCCGGGTCGAGGAGGCGATCCCGCGCGCCGCAATCCACGACCTTGGCCGTTTCGTCGAGAACCTGGGTGTCTCGGAGGTGGTGCTGGCCTTGCAGGAACGCCGCAATGCGCTGCCGCTCAAGGACCTGTTGCGGATCAAAACCAAGGGCGTGCACGTCAACGATTTCTCGAGCTTCATCGAGCGTGAGACCGGGCGGGTCGACCTCGACACGATCAATCCGAGCTGGCTGATCTTTTCCGACGGTTTTTCCAGCTCGCGGATGCTGTCGAGCGCCACCAAGCGGATTTTCGACATCACGGCCAGCCTCATCCTGCTTTCGCTGACCTTCCCGATCATCGCCATCTTCGCGGTATTGGTGAAGCTCGACAGCAAGGGTCCTGCCTTCTTCCGCCAGACGCGCGTCGGCCTCTACGGCGAGCCTTTCATGCTCGTTAAGCTGCGCTCGATGCGCACCGATGCCGAAAAGGACGGGGCCAAGTGGGCCGAAAAGGACGATCCGCGCGTCACGCGGCTCGGGCGCTTCATCCGCAAGGTGCGGATCGACGAGCTTCCCCAGACCTGGAGCGTGCTCAAGGGCGAAATGAGCTTTGTCGGTCCGCGCCCCGAGGTGCCCTCTTTCGTCGAGAGCCTCGAGGAGGAGATTCCCTTCTACGGCGAACGCCACATGGTGAAGCCCGGGATCACCGGATGGGCACAGATCAACTTCCCCTATGGCGCCTCGGTCGAGGACAGCCGCTGCAAGCTGGAATATGATCTCTACTACGCCAAGAATTACACGCCCTTCCTCGACCTGGTGATCCTGCTGCAGACCTTGCGGGTGATCCTCTGGCCGGAGGGCGCGCGGTGATCTGGCCGGGCGAAATCGTCGCGATTGCGGGTCAGATTGCCTGGGGGTGCGGTGCGCTGTTGAGCGTGTTGGCGCTCGGTTGGTTGTGGCGCCATGGCGAGCGCACCCGGCCAGATCGCGTCGGCCTCATGCTCGCCGCCGCCGCAAGCGCCGCGTGGTGTGCGTTTGCCGTCGTGCTGGGCACCGGTCACGATGCCACAAGCATCGCGGTCATCATTCGCAACCTTGCCCTGATCGCCACGATCTTCCGCCTTTTCGCTGCCGACGGCCGCAGCGCCAGCCTCAAGCCGGTTCGCCCCGTCATCATCGCGCTGCTGCTGGTACAGATGCTCCAACCCGTGGTGCTCCTGATCGGGAGCCGCTTCGGCGGCATGCCGGAGGTCGCCGAGGCCGTGTTCAGCGCGCGCCTGATGATCGACATGCTGGTGGCGATCGGCGCGCTGATGTTGCTCCACAACCTTTATGCCGGGGCGAACAACGCACTGCGCCCGGTGCTGCGCTGGACCGGCATGGCGCTGGCCGGGATCTTTGCCTACGACCTCAATTTCCACGCCCTGTCCTACGTCGGAGGGGAGGCTCCGCCGGTGCTCGGCGACCTGCGCGGTGCGTTTGCAGGCGCCATGGCGGGGCTCTTCGCGCTCGGCATGAACGCGGCCGGGCCGCGCATGCAGTTCAGCCCGTCGCGCGCAGTCACCTTCCGCACGTTGTCGCTGCTGTTGATCGGGGCCTATCTTGCCAGCCTCGTGATGGTCACGAAGGCACTCGCCCTGATCGGTGGGGACGCGGCCCGTGCGGGGCAGGCGGTGTTCGCCGTGATCGGCATCGTCGCCGCCGGATTCGCCTTGCCATCGCCGCGATTGAGAAGCTGGCTGAGGGTTACCGCGACCAAGCATCTGTTCCAGCATCGCTATGACTATCGTCAGGAATGGCTGCGTTTCACCCGCACCATCGGTCGCGGCGGGACGGGCAGCGCCAGCCTCGAGGAGCGCGCCGTCAAGGCGCTCGCCGACATCACCGAAAGCCCTGCGGGCCTTCTGCTCATGCCCAACGAGGAAGCCCGGCTCGAGCTTACCGCACGCTGGAACTGGCCGACCATTGCCGTCCCGGCGCTCGCGGGCGACTTCATGCTTTCCGGGTTGATGGAACAGCACAACCTCGTGCTCGCCCTCGACGAGGTGCGCCGCGGGATCGATCACCACGGCGAGGCGGCGCACGTCCCGCAATGGCTGGTCGAGGCCGAGGATGTCTGGGCCTTGGTGCCGCTGATCCACTTCGACCGTCTGGTCGGCGTCATCGTACTCGCCCGCCCGCGCAATCCTCGCCAGCTCGACTGGGAGGACTTCGACCTTTTGCGTGTCGCCGGCCAGCAGCTTGCCAGCTACCTCGCCGAACAGGCCGGGCAGCAGGCATTGATGGATGCGAGCCGCTTCGACGAGTTCAACCGCCGCATGGCCTTCGTCATGCACGACATCAAGAACCTCGTCAGCCAGCTGTCGCTGCTCGCCGCCAACGCTGAGAAGCACGCCGACAACCCTGCCTTCCGCGCCGACATGCTGGTGACCCTGCGCAACTCGGCCGACAAGCTGTCGGCGCTTCTGGCCCGGCTCGGGCGCTATGGTTCGGGGCAGGTCTCCGAGCTTGGCCCGATCGAGCTGGTAGCGCTCTCCCGCGGCATCGCCGCCCGCTTCGCCGGGACGCACCCGGTTGCGCTCACCCGCGAGACGCCGGTCACCGTCATGGGCAACCGGGAGGCGCTCGAACAGGCGCTGATCCACCTCGTGCAGAACGCCATCGATGCGAGCGAGCCGGCCATGCCGGTGTTCCTGGATGTAACCGCAGAGGGCCTCCACGGCAGCGTCGAGGTGGTGGATTCCGGCAAGGGCATGACCCCCGAATTCATCCGCACCGGCCTCTTCAAGCCCTTCGTCTCGTCGAAATCCGGCGGCTTCGGGATCGGTGCCTTCGAGGCGCGCGAGCTCGTCAAGGCTATGGGCGGGCGGCTGACGGTCGAAAGCCGCGAGGGGCTCGGCACGCGCTTTGCCGTGGTTCTCCCGCTGGCAGAGGCAGCGCGTCTGCTGGGCGGGCAGCGGGCTGACGGAAATTCTTCGCAGGAGGTCGCGTGATGGCTGCTGACAGGAAACCCGTGCTCCTCGTGATCGAGGATGATCCGGGCCTTCAGGCCCAGCTCAAGTGGGCCTATGACGATTTCGAGGTGGTGATCGCGGGCGACCGCGACAGCGCCATCGCAATGCTGCGCGCCGAAGCCCCGGCGGTCGTGACGCTCGATCTTGGCCTTCCGCCCGATCCCGACGGCACCACCGAAGGCTTTGCGGTGCTCGATGCGATCATGGCGCTGAAACCCGACACCAAGGTGATCGTCGCCAGCGGCCATGGCGCGCGGGAAAGCGCGCTCGCGGCGATCGCGCGCGGGGCTTACGATTTCTACCAGAAGCCGATCGACATCGAGACCCTCGGCCTGATCGTGCGCCGCGCCTTCAATCTTCGCGCGATCGAGGAGGAGAACCGCCGACTCGTGGCCTCCTCCAGCGCCGACAAGACGGTCCTTGGCCGGCTGATCACCGGTGCGCCGGAAATGGTCAAGGTCGCGCGCACCATTGAAAGGGTCGCCAAGACGAGCGTCTCGGTGATGCTCCTCGGCGCCAGCGGAACCGGTAAGGAACTGCTTGCCAAGGGGCTCCATGACGCGAGCGACCGCGCGGGTGGACCGTTTGTCGCGATCAACTGCGCGGCGATCCCTGAAACGCTGCTCGAAAGCGAGCTGTTCGGGCACGAGAAGGGCGCGTTCACCGGAGCGGTCAAGACCACCGAAGGCAAGATCGAGAGCGCCAACGGGGGCACGCTGTTCCTTGACGAGGTGGGCGACATCCCGCTGCCGCTTCAGGTCAAGCTGCTGCGCTTCCTGCAGGAGCGCACGATCGAGCGGGTCGGCGGACGGCGCGCGATTCCCGTCAACACACGGATCGTGTGCGCGACGCACCAGGATCTCGAGAGCATGATCCAGCAGGGCGCGTTCCGCGAAGACCTGTTCTACCGCTTGGCCGAGATCGTGGTGAAGATCCCGGGTCTGGCCGAACGGCATGGCGATCCGGTGCTGCTCGCCAAGGCTTTCCTCAAGCGGTTTGCCGGCGAGATGAACCCCTCCGTGACCGGCTTCGCGCCCGACGCGCTCGCCGCGATCGATGCACATGACTGGCCGGGCAATGTTCGCGAGCTGGAGAACCGGGTGAAGCGCGCGGTGATCATGGCCGATGGGAAGCTGGTGGGCGCGGAGGACCTCGACCTCGCGGCTGCGGACCCGGAAGACGCCGATGTGCTCAACCTCAAGGCCGCGCGCGAAGCCGCCGATCGCCGGGTGATCCGCCATGCGCTTGCCCGCAGCGAGGGCAATATCTCGAGCACCGCCAAGCTGCTCGGGATCAGTCGCCCAACGCTATATGACCTGCTCAAGCAGTATGACCTGCAGGCCTAGACTAGGCGCATCGCTTGCCGTTCTTGCGCTGCTGCTGACCGCGGCGGGCTGTTCGAGGGGCGCCGACATCCCTAGGCGCGATGGTGCGGCCGCGGCAAGCCCGGCTCTTGCCAAGCTGCTGACCGAGGCAGACCGGCTGATACGCGATGGCAAGCTGACCCAAGCGGCCCACGCACTTGATACCGCTCGCAGCCTCTCGCCCGAAAGCCCCGACCTCTGGCTTGCAATTGCCCGGCTGCGGCTGCGCGGAGGCGAACACCTCACCGCGCTCGAGGCTGCCGACCGTGCGCTTGCCCTCGGTCCGGACCACGGCCCTGCGCTCCTGCTGCGCGCACTGATGATGCGCGATGCCCATGGCGCCGCCGAGGCTCTGCCCTGGTTCGAGGCAGCGCGAGATGCCGACCCGGAGGATCCGGATATCTGGGCCGAATACGCCGCCACTCTCGGCGACAGCGGCGAGGCGCGGGCGATGCTCGACGCGGTGCGTCGCCTCGCTCAACTCGCGCCCGACGACCCGCGCGTGCCCTATCTTCAGGCTGTGCTCGCAGCGCGCGGCGGCGAAGACGCGCTCGCCCGCAGCCTGCTCGCGCGCAGCGGCATGGCGAGCCGGGGTGTGCCGGCGGCGATGCTGCTCGATGCGGTGATCAGCTTGCAGCAAGGCAATGCCGAAAGCGCGACGCTGACGCTCGAGAGCCTCGCCGCGCGCCAGCCCGCCAATGTTCGTGTGCGCGAACTTCTTGCCCACGCGCTGCTCGCCGGCGGCCATGCGGACTTGGTGATCACCCGCTTCGGCCCGGACGCGGCGCGGGCTGAAGCGTCGCCCTATCTCGTCATGCTGGTCGCCCGCGCGCACGAGCGGCTTGGCGAGCGCGCTGCGGCGGCACCGCTGCTCGCACGTGCCTTTGGCGCGATGCGCATCGCTCCGCGCCTGCTCGCCGCGCGCGAAGGCCTGCCGCAGCCGACTGCCGATCTGCGCCGAGCCCTACAGCGCGGCGACGGGGCAGCTGCCCGCAACGGTGCCAAGGCCCTGCGGACGCGGTTTCCCGCATCGGCCGATGTCGCCAGCCTCGCCGGGGATGCCCTCCTCGGCGCAGGGGACCGGCGCGGCGCTCTGGCCGCTTACGCCCGCGCGTCGGAAGCGCGCCGCCCTTGGCCGCTTGCACGCAAGGTTGCGTGGACGCTCGCCATCACGGGACATGGCGAAGAGGCAGATCTCGTGCTGGCGAGCCAGGTGGCTGGAGAGCCTCAGACTGCGAGCGCGGTGATCGCGCTCGCAGAGCGGCAGGCGCAGCGCGGGGACTGGACCCGCGTCGCGCAGCTGCTCGATCACGCGGCGACGCTGGGTGCCGGCCATGACCCGGCGCTCCTTGGCCTGCGGCTACGCGCCGCAATGGCGCTTGGGCAGGCGCGCGAGGCAAGCCGCTATGCAGGTCTTCTTGCCGAGGTGCATCCCCGCGCAATCGCTGCCCGCGTAAGTCCATAGTCTCGACAAGCGCGCGCGGGCAGGGCAGGGCGAGCCCCCGATGGCCTCACTGTCGCGCCTCCCCTTTCTCAAGGACCCGATGATCGCCGTCCTGGTGATCTCGACTGCGCTCGCTCTGATCCTGCCGGCGGCCGGCGAGGCGCGCGCGACGGCGACGATGGTTTCGAACGCAGGGATCTTCGTGCTGTTCCTCGTCAACGGCATGCGCATCCGCCGCAGCGAGATCGCACGCGGGCTGGCCAACTGGCGCTATTTCGGGCCGCTGATGCTGTTCGTGTTCGGCGGCATGGCGCTTGCCGGCCTCGGCTTTGCCAAGCTGGCGAGCCCCCTGTTGCCGCCGCTGGTGGCCGTCGGCTTCGTCTATCTCGGCTGCCTGCCCTCCACTGTGCAATCGGCAACCTCTTACACTAGTCTCGCCCATGGCAATGTGGGGCTGGCCGTGGTCGGTGCGGCGCTGATCAATATCGTCGGCGTGTTCGTCAGCGCGCCGATTTTCGCGCTGCTCGGCGGAGGCGCAGCAGGAGAGATCGGCAGCGAGGCGGTCATCCGCATCGGCCTGATCCTCATTCTGCCTTTCGTGATCGGGCAGATTGTGCAGGATCGGGTGATCGACCGGATCGCGGCACATCGCGAGCGGATCGCGTGGCTCGACAGGGCGGTCATCGGGATTGCCGTCTATGTCGCGTTCTCCGGCGCGGTCGAACAGGGATTGGCGACGATGTTCGCGCCCGCCGACTGGATCGTGCTGGTGGTGCTGGTGCTGGCGATGCTGGCCTTGGCGCTGGGGAGCGCATGGGGCACAGCGAGCCTGCTCGGACTGCCGCGCCGCGACCGGATCGCGTTCCTCTTTGCCGGATCGCAGAAGAGTGTCGCCACGGGTGCGCCGCTCGCCGCGATCCTGTTCGGGCCGGCCGCTGCGGGATTCGTGATCGCGCCGTTGCTGCTCTATCACCTCGCGCAGTTGGTCTTGGCTGCACCACTTGCCATGCGGCTCGCGAGGAGCACCGACTAGGTTTTGGGCTGGTAGGTCTGTTCGTCGGTCGGGAAGGCGCGGGTACGCACCTCCTCGGCATAGCGGGCGACCGTGCGGTCGATCACGCCGGCGATGTCCTCATAACGCTTCACGAAGCGAGGGACCCGTTCGAACATGCCGAGCATGTCCTCGGTGACGAGCACCTGCCCGTCGCACTGGGCAGAGGCGCCGATGCCGATGGTCGGACAGGCGACGGCCTTGGTTGCGGCGATGGCGATGGGCTCGACCACGCCTTCGACCACGATCGCAAAGGCCCCGGCCTCGTCTAGAGCCCTGGCGTCCGAGACGATCTTCTCTGCCTCGGCGTCGGAGCGTCCGCGTGCGCCATAGCCGCCGAGTACGTTTACCGCCTGAGGTGTGAGGCCGATGTGACCCATCACAGGAATGCCGCGCTGGTTGAGGAAGGCGACCGTGGGCGCCATCGCCGCGCCGCCCTCAAGCTTCACCGCGGCCGCGCCCGTCTGCTTGAGAAGGAAGGCGGCGCTTTCGAACGCCTGCTCGGGCGAAGCCTCGTAGGAGCCGAAAGGCATGTCGACCACCACCACCGAATGATAACTCCCGCGCACCACCGCTGCTCCGTGGTTCGCCATCATCTCCAGCGTTACCGGAACGGTCGAGGGCAGGCCGTAGATCACCTGCCCGAGCGAATCCCCGACCAGCAGGATGTCGCAATGCGCGTCGAGCAACTGCGCCTGCCGCGCGGTGTAGGCGGTGAGCATCACCAACGGCTCGCCGGTCACGCCGTCGGTCTTGCGCGCGCGGATCGCCGGCACGGTCAGGCGGCGCATCGGCTGCGGGGTGGGATTGGCCCTGCTGGTGCTGGTGTCGAGCTGGAAGGTCGTGGACATGGGCCAAGCGTCTAGCGCCTGCGCGCGTCGGGGGAAACCCTGCGCTTTGCCGCTTGTGTTGCGCACATGTTGCGCTAGCGTTGCGCCCAGTCGATCGCACGGGGGATCTGTTTGCGATCAATGGGAGACCTAACTCAGATGTTCTTTGACCGGGTTAAGCCGCTCGATGCTATTCTCGCGACGGCTCAGAAGAAATCCTTGCACCGTTCTCTGGGATGGCTCCAGCTAACGCTTCTCGGCATTGGCTGCGTCATCGGCACCGGCATCTTCGTTCTCACTGCCGTGGGTGCGCAAAAGGCCGGGCCGGGCCTGATGATCGCCTTCCTGATCGCCGGGCTCGTGTGCATCGTCGCCGCCCTGTGCTACGCTGAGATCGCCTCGATGATCCCGGTGGCGGGCAGTGCCTACACCTACAGCTATGCCACCATCAGCGAGTTCTTTGCATGGACTGTGGGCTGGGCGCTGATCATGGAGTATGCGATCGCCGCGTCCGCCGTGTCGGTGGGCTGGTCGGGTTATTTCACCGGTACGATCCTCGGGGGGATGGGCGTGCAGTTGCCCGCCTGGCTCAGCGCGGGTCCGCTCGCGTTTGGCGGGGCCGAGGGGGGGCTGATTAATCTGCCCGCTCTCGTGATTGCACTGCTGGTGACCTGGCTTCTGGTGGTTGGCACCAGCGAAAGCGCCAAGGTCAACGCGGTCCTTGTGGTGGTCAAGGTCACTGCGCTTCTGGCGTTTGTTGGCATCACCCTGACCAGCGCCGAGTTCAGCATGGAGCGGTTCAACCCCTTCCTGCCGGCCGGTGTCTTCGGCGGATGGGGATCGGGCGTTGGCGCAGTCGGTGCCGCGGCGACGATGTTCTTTGCCTATGTCGGCTTCGATGCGGTGTCGACGGCGGCCGAAGAAACCAAGGACCCGCAGCGCAACGTGCCGATCGGCCTGATCGGTTCGCTGCTGTTCTGCACCGTGTTCTACGTTCTGGTCGCGGCCGGGGCTATCGGCACCCTGGGCGGACAGCCGATTCTCGACGCGATGGGCCTGCCGCTGGTGGCCGGTTCGCAGGAGCTCGCCCGCCAATGCGCGATGCCGCAATATGTCGATGCGCTGGTCTGCTCGAACGAGCCACTCGCGCATGTGCTCAAGATGCTGGGCTTCTCGTGGATCGGTAATGCTGTGGGCCTGGCGGCTATCATCGCGCTGCCTTCGGTGATCCTGGTTCTGATCTTCGGTCAGACCCGCATCTTCTTCGTGATGAGCCGCGACGGGTTGCTGCCAGAAAAGCTCAGCACGGTGCACCCGAAGTACAAGACACCTTACGTCGTCACGATCATGACCGGCGTCGCGGTGGCAATTGCGGCGGCGTTCTTCCCGGTGGGCAAGCTGGCAGACATCTCGAACGCGGGGACGCTCTATGCCTTCCTCATGGTGGCCGTCGCCGTCATGGTGCTGCGCAAGAACGATCCCGATCGCCAGCGGCACTTCCGCGTGCCCTTCGTGTGGATCGTTGCACCCCTGACCATCATCGGCTGCGTGTTGCTGTTCTTCAATCTGCCCATCGAGGCCATGTTGTTCCTCCCTGTGTGGGGCGCGATTGGTGTGGTCGTCTATGTGTTCTACAGCCGCAGCCACAGCCACCTGGGCCGCGGGATCATTGAGGTCGTCGACGACATCGGTGGCGAGGAAAAGATGGTGCCGATCGACGCGCCGAAGAGCTGATCGCTACGCATCCAGTTGAAATATCATGAGGGCCGTCCGTTATGGGCGGCCCTTTTGATTTGCGGGGGCGCAGCGATTGCCACCGCCCCAATGTTGGAACATAATGCGAACAAATGAGTCGTTCGCTTATGCCCCCCATGTCCTTCAGACCCTCGCCCGCCCGCGTTCTGTCACGCTCCCTGCCGGAGGCGCGTTGGCGGCCGGGTTTGCCTGCACAGCCTTTCCACTCCGAGATTTTCGCCCCTGCGACTGAAGCAAGCGGGGCGGGGCTGGCGCTGGCGCTGGCGCGGGATGCGCTGGCTGCGGCGGGCGCTGCGGGCGGAGAGGGTGAAGACACCCGCCAGGTGCTGTGGGTGCAGGACAGGAAGGCGATCCAGCGCGGCGGGCGGCCCTGCCTTGCCGGGTTCCCGCCGGCATGGCGCCACCGGCTGATCCACGTCGCCGCAGCCACGCCCGAGGACGCGCTCTTCGCGATCGAGGAGGGCGTGCGCTGCCGCGATCTTGCCTGCGTGATCGGGGAGATCGCAGGCAATCCGCGCGCGCTGTCGTTCACCGCCTCGCGCCGCCTCAGCCTCGCGGCCGAGCGGCACGGAGTGAGGCTGTGGCTGGTGCGGCTTGATGCGGAAGCGGATCTCTCCTCGGCACGCATGCGCTGGCGGGTGGGCGCCGCGCCGTCGCCGCCGCCCCGCTGGAACCCCGCCGCCCCGGGCACCGCCACCTGGCATGCCGAACTGTTCCGCGCGCGCGCCCACGCGCCGGGCGAATGGATGCTGAGCGATGACAACACAGCCCTCGCCATCCGCCGCGACCCCGAAGACGACCACGCTGCCACGCCGGATCCTGTCCGTCTGGCTCGCGCGACTTTCGGTCGATCGCTGGCGGCTCGCGCTCGCCCCTGAGGAGCGTCCTGCCGCAGATGCGGTGCCGACCGCGCTGATCCTCGAGACGGCGCACGGGCCGCGCATCACTGCCGCCAATGACGCAGGCGCTGCGGCGGGCGCGCGGGCGGGGATGCTGCTCGCCGATGCGCGCGCGCTGTGCCCGGAGCTGACCGCTGTCCCGGCCGATCCGGCGGGCGACCTCGCGCTCCTCGAAAAGCTCGCCCTGTGGGCGCAGCGCTGGGGGCTGTGGAGCGCGATGGATCCGCCCGACGGTTTGCTGGTCGACATTACCGGCGCCGCCCACCTGTTCGGCGGCGAGGAGGCGCTGCTCGCCGATGTCGGCCGCGCCTTTGCCGCACAAGGTTTCACCGCGCGTGCCTCTCTTGGCCCCACCGCCGGGTCGGCTTGGGCGCTTTCGCATTTCGGGCGCTCGGGCGCGATCCTCACCGCTGATGACGATCCGCTGCGCCTGCTTGGCGATCTGCCGGTCGCGGCGCTCCGGCTCGATGCCGACGTGCTGACAGTGCTGCGTCGCCTCGGGATCAAGCGCCTCGGCGAGCTGGCGGGAGTGACCGGGGCGGGGGACGATGACGCCGCGCGCGAGGCTGCCGCACGCGATGCGCTGCGCCGCCGTTTCCGCAACCACCGCTCGCCCGCCGCCAACCCACTGCTGCGTCTCGACCAGATGCTCGGCCGCGTGCCAGAGCCGCTGCTCCCGGTCATCGCCCGGCCGATGCCGATGGTCCAGCGCCGCCTCGCCGAACCGCTGCGCCACCGCGCCCTGCTCGACCGGGTGGTGGAGGACCTCGCGGGCGACATGGTGCGCGCGCTCGAGGCGCGGGGGGAGGGGGCGCGGCGACTCGAACTGGCGCTGTGGCGGGTCGATGGCGAGGTGCTGACGCGCCGTATCGAACTTGCCGCCGCGACCCGCGAGTCGGGGCATATCA
Source organism: Erythrobacteraceae bacterium (assembly GCA_027489065.1). GTDB lineage: Bacteria > Pseudomonadota > Alphaproteobacteria > Sphingomonadales > Sphingomonadaceae > Erythrobacter. Next base: position 18,727 of record JAIYAM010000028.1, read on the forward strand.
TGCGGCTGTTCGCATCCCGGCTCGACGATGTCGATGCCGGTTTCGGGATCGAGACGGTGCAATTGCGCGCCAGCTGGAGCGAGCCGCTGGCGCTTGCCCAGGCCGATCTCGACGCCGCAGCCGAGCACCACGGCACCGCGCTCGCCGCCTGCATCGACCGGCTGACGGTGCGCCTCGGTCCCAAGGCGGTGACCCGCCCGGTCGCGCGCGCCAGCCACCTGCCCGAGCGCGCGCAAGCCTGGCAGCCACCGCTCGATCCGGTGCCCGCCCAGCAGGGCGCGTTCGCCTTCCACTCCCGCCCGCTGAAGCTGCTCGAGCGCCCCGAGCCCATCGCGGTGCTCTATGCCTCGCCCGACGGCTTCCCCCAGCGGTTCCGCTGGCGCGGTACTGTGCGCGAGGTGGTGCGGGTCGAAGGGCCGGAGCGGATCGCGCCCGAATGGTGGCGCGAACGTTCGACCGCACGTCTGCGCGATTACTACCGGATCGAGGATGCGGCCGGGGCGCGCTACTGGATCTACCGCCGGGGCATCGCGGGGGACGGACGCGGCGGGGTTCCGGACTGGTTCCTGCAAGGCCTCTATGCGTGATGCCGCGCTCAGCTTTCCTTTACCGATACGTGCGATCTTGCAGGTATGAATCTCGAGTCCATCCCGCGCTCCTCGGAACGGCGGCCCATGAGCCTGACGGTGAAGAGCCGCGTGTGTTCGCGCGTGGTCTATGTCGACCTGATCGACATTTCCGAAGGCGGCTGCAAGATCCGCGCTAAGGCCGGTTTTGCGGAGGTGGGCGACCGGGTGACGATGAAGGTGGGCGGGATCAACGCCCCGCTCGGCACGATCGCCTGGGTCGACGGCTGCCTCGCCGGGGTGGCCTTCGAAGGGGCAATGCACCCGGCCGTGCTCGATTTCCTGTGCGAGGGCCCACCCACCGCGCCCCGCGTTCCGCAGCTGCGCCGCATCCTCTGACCGCACGCGCGGAGCGCCTTGCACGCTTTGCATTTGGCAGAAGGACTGTTGGAACATATATGGAACACGAAAGGTGTTCCCCACGGTTCCCATGGCCCAGCAGACACTCCTCCAGAAGCTCGAAATCCTCGCCGATGCGGCGAAGTACGATGCGTCCTGCGCCTCGTCGGGGACGGCGAAGAAGAACTCGCTGGGCGGGAAAGGCATCGGCTCGACCGAGGGCATGGGCATCTGCCACGCCTATGCGCCGGACGGGCGCTGCATCTCGCTCTTGAAGATCCTGCTGACCAACCACTGCATCTTCGACTGCCACTACTGCATCAACCGCAAGAGCTCGAACGTGGCCCGCGCGCGCTTCACGCCGCAGGAGGTGGTCGACCTCACGCTCAACTTCTACCGGCGCAACTATATCGAGGGACTGTTCCTCTCGTCGGGCATCGTCAAGAGCGCCAACCACACGATGGAGCAGCTGGTCGAGGTCGCCCGCATCCTGCGCGAGGAGCACGACTTTCGCGGCTATATCCACCTCAAGACCATTCCCGAGGCCGATGCCGAAATCATCCATGAGGCGGGGCTCTATGCCGACCGCGTCTCGATCAACGTCGAGCTGCCCACCGATGCGGGCCTGACCCGGCTCGCGCCCGACAAGAACGCTGGCCAGATCGAAGGGGCGATGGGGCGCACCAAGGCGCGGATCATCGAGGCCAAGGACGAGCGCAAACGCTTCCGCCACGCACCCCGCTTTGCGCCCGCGGGCCAGTCGACCCAGATGATCGTCGGCGCGGACGATGCCAATGATACGGCGATCATCGGCAAGGCGAGCCGGCTTTATGGCGATTTCGGCCTGAGGCGCGTCTATTACAGCGCCTTCTCGCCGATCCCGGATGCCTCGGCGGTACTGCCGCTGAAGCGCCCGCCGCTGATGCGCGAACACCGGCTCTACCAGTCCGACTGGCTGATGCGTTTCTACGGCTTTGCCCCGCAGGAGGTAGCCGACGCGGCCGGGACGGACGGCAATCTGCCGCTCGACATCGACCCCAAGCTCGCCTGGGCCCTGAAGTTCCGCGAGAGCTTCCCGGTCGACGTCAACCGCGCGCCCCGGGAGATGCTGCTGCGCGTGCCGGGGCTGGGCACCAAGGCGGTGGCGCGCATCCTCACCGTGCGGCGACACCGCAATCTGCGCCTCGACGATGTGGCGCGGTTGACGGCGTCGGTCGCCAAGGTGCGGCCCTTCATCTGCACCGTCGACTGGCGCCCCACCTATCTCACCGACCGCGCCGACCTGCGCGGGCTTCTGGCGCCCAAGGTAGAACAGCTGGAGCTGTTCTGATGACCGCCCAAAAACATTCGGGGCAGAACGTCCCCCCGCATGCGCATTATGCCGTCCACCTGCCGGCGCCCGACGACTTCGCTTTCTGGCGCGAACGGGCGCGCGGGCTCATCCAGTGCGACGTGCCGCCCGACCGTGTGGCGTGGATCGAACCGGGAGCGACCGGAGACCTGTTCGGCAGCGAAGGCCCTGCACGCGGCGGCGACAAGCGCCTCCCCGTGCCGCCCGCCGATGCGCCGCCGGTGCGCGCCAGCCAGCGCTTCCTCGACGTCGCTCGCAGCGCCGCGCTCCACTCTGACCCGGCGCGGTTCGGGTTGCTCTACCATGTGCTGTGGCGATTGCAGCGCCAGCCTCGCCTGATGGAGGACAAGGCCGACGTGCAGGTCCGCCGCCTTGAGGAACTCGCCAAATCGGTGCGGCGCGATGCGCACAAGATGCACGCTTTCGTGCGGTTCCGCGAGGTTGCAGAGGAAGACGGCACCCCGCACTTCGTCGCCTGGTTTGAGCCCGATCACCACATCGTTCGCGCCGAGGCCAGCTTCTTCATGCGCCGCTTTGCCAACATGCGCTGGTCGATCCTCACCCCGCGCGGGAGCATCCACTGGGACGGCGAGACGATGCACGAAGGCCCGCCTGCCCGGCGCTCCGACGCGCCTTCGGGTGACCCGGTCGAAGACCTGTGGCGCTCCTACTATGCCGCGATATTCAATCCCGCGCGGCTCAAGGTCGGCGCGATGCTGTCGGAGATGCCGAAGAAATACTGGAAGAACCTGCCCGAGGCCGAGCTGATCCCGCAGCTGATCGCCGGGGCGCAGGCGCGGGAGGCGCGGATGGTTGCGTCGGGCAGCCTCGATATGGGCGAAAGACCGGCGAGCCTCGGGGCTGTCGACAAGGCGATCCACGCCTGCCGCAACTGCCCGATCGGCGAGCTCGATAACCGCGCGGTGATGGGTGAGGGGCCTCTCGGTGCACTCCTGATGATCGTAGGCGAGCAGCCGGGCGATCAGGAGGATCAGGCCGGACGCCCATTTGTTGGCCCAGCCGGGCAGCTGCTTGATGACTATCTGACCCGCGCCGGGATCGACCGCTCCAGCGCCTATGTCACCAATGCGGTCAAGCACTTCAAGTTCACGTGGAAGGGCAAGCGTCGGCTCCATCAGTCGCCGGGCGCCAAGGAGATCGACACCTGCCGCTGGTGGCTCGAGGCCGAGCGCGCCGTCGTCCAGCCCCGCCTCGTGCTGGCCTTGGGGGCGAGCGCGGCGCGCGGGCTTCTGGGCAAGACGGTGAGCATCACCAAGGCGAGAGGGCAGCCGATCCAACTCGAGGACGGCACCGAGCTGTGGGTGACCGCGCACCCTTCATATTTGCTGCGCCTCGATGGCGAAGCGCGCGAGACGCAGGCGGCGCTGTTCGCGGCGGATCTGGCGGCGGTGCAGGAGCGCCTCGCGGAGCTGGCGGACTGACATGCCCGAGGGCCCGCTCACACCCGACAAACGCACGCTCGATATCGACCCGGCCGATATCGCGCCGCCCGAGCGCGCGCCCTTCGTCGAGCTGGGTCTTGCGAGCTGCTTCAGCTTTCTGCGCGGAGCTTCCGATGCGGTCGATCTGGTGCTCGCCGCTCACGCCCAAGGCTATGACGCGCTTGGCATCGCCGACGTGAATTCGCTCGCCGGCGTGGTGCGCATCCATACCGAGGCACGGACGCTCAGGATGCGGCCGGTGATCGGCTGCCGGATCGAGACGGTCGAGGGCCTCGCCTTTCTCGCCTACCCCGAAGATCGCGCCGCCTATGGCCGCTTGTGCCGCCTGATCAGCGCGGGACGGATGCGCACGCTCGATGGCGGGTGGCAGGACAAGGGCGTCTGCGAGATCGATCTCGCACTGCTCGCAGGTCATGCCGAAGGGGTGCAACTGATCCTGCTGCCGCCGGACGACCTCGACGCCGTGTTCACGATCAAGGTGCCGAGCAACGTCATCCCCTTCCGCCGCCCGCAGGAGAGCGAGATCCCGGATCAAGTCCGAAGCGACGAGCGGATGGAGCGCACCGCGCCGTTCTCGGAACTGCTCCCGGACATTGCCGGGCAGCTCCCCACGCTGCGCCACCTCGCCGCCGCCTACCTCTATCGCGGCGACGACATCGCGCGAATCGAGCGGCTCGACAGCCTCGCCCGCGCGCATGGCCTCGCCCTGCTGGCGACGAACGACGTCCACTACCACGCGCCCGAGCGCCGCGCGCTTCAGGACGTGATGACCGCGATCCGGCACAAGACGACCGTCGCCAGGGCCGGGCATCTGCTCCACCCCAATGCCGAGCGGCACCTGAAGAGTCCCGCCGCAATGCAGCGCCTCTTCGCCCGCTGGCCCCACGCGATCCGCGCCGCGCGCGAAGTGGCCGACCGGTGCCGGTTCAGCCTCGACGAGCTGCGCTACGAATATCCCGAGGAAATCTACCCCGGCGGCGAAACTCCTCAGGCTTTTCTGGAAAGCGCAGTCTGGGCGGGAGCCGGGCGGCGCTACCCCGAGGGCCTGCCCGAGACCGTCCGTGAGACCCTGCAGCGCGAACTTGCCCTCATCGCCAAGCTGGATCTCGCGCGCTACTTCCTCACCATCAAGGACATCGTCGATTTCGCGCGCGGCCAGAAGCCGCCGATCCTGTGCCAGGGGCGGGGAAGCGCCGCCAACTCGGCGGTGTGCTACGTTCTCGGCATCACCTCGGTCGACCCCGCCAAGCACCAGCTCCTGTTCGACCGCTTCATCTCCGAGGAGCGCAAGGAGCCGCCCGACATCGACGTCGATTTCGAGCACGAGCGGCGCGAGGAGGTGATCCAATACATCTACCGCAAATACGGCCGCGACCGTGCGGGCCTGTGCGCCACTGTCATCCACTACCGCCCGCGCATGGCGATCCGCGAGGTGGGCAAGGCAATGGGGCTTTCCGAGGACGTCACTTCCGCGCTCGCTCGCACCGTATGGGGCGGGTGGGGCCGCGAGATCAGCGAGAAGCACGCCGCCGAAACCGGGCTCGACGTGACCGATCCGCACCTGCGGCGCGTTCTCAAGCTCACCGAGCAGATGATTGGAATGCCGCGCCATCTCGGCCAGCATGTCGGCGGCTTTATCCTCACCGAAAGCCCGCTGATCGAAACCGTGCCGGTCGGCAACGGCGCCATGCCCGAACGCAGCTTCATCGAGTGGGACAAGGACGACATCGACGCGCTCGGCATCCTCAAGGTCGATGTGCTGGCATTGGGAATGCTGACCTGTATCCGCAAATGCCTCGATCTGCTCGGCGCGCACCACGGCCGCGCGCTCACCCTTGCCACCGTCCCGCGCGAGGACCCGGAGACCTATGCGATGCTGCGCAAGGGCGACTCGCTCGGCGTCTTTCAGGTCGAGAGCCGGGCGCAGATGAACATGCTCCCGCGCCTGCGCCCGCGCGAGTTCTACGATCTCGTCATCCAGGTCGCGATCGTGCGCCCCGGGCCGATCCAGGGCGACATGGTGCACCCTTACCTCAAGCGCAGGCGAGGTGCCGAGCCCGTGATGATCCCCGCGCCTTCGCCCGAGCATGGCCCCCCGGACGAGCTCACCAGCATCCTCGGGCGCACACTTGGGGTACCGATCTTTCAGGAACAGGCGATGAAGATCGCTCTGGATGCGGCGAAATTCTCCAGCCTCGAAGCCAACCGCCTGCGCAAGGCGATGGCGACCTTCCGCAGCCGCGGCATGGTCGACGAGCTTCAGGACATGATGGTCGAGCGCATGGTCGCGCGCGGCTACGACCGCGACTTCGCGCAGCGCTGCTTCAACCAGATCAGGGGCTTCGGCGAATACGGCTTCCCCGAGAGCCACGCGGCGAGCTTCGCGCAGCTGGTCTATGTCTCCAGCTGGCTCAAGTGCCACTACCCGGCGGCCTTCGCCTGCGGCTTGCTCAACTCGCAGCCGATGGGCTTCTACGCTCCGGCGCAGATCGTGCGCGATGCGTGCGATCATGGAGTCAAGGTGCGCCCCGTGGATGTGAACCACTCAGGCTGGGACTGCACGCTGGAGAAGGGCGCCCTGCGCCTCGGCCTGCGCCAGATCGACGGGCTGCCCGAGCATGTCGCCGCCGCGCTGGTCAGCGCACGCGAGGTTGGCGGGCCGTTCCGCGATATCGCCGATCTGCGCGCGCGGGCGGGGCTTTCTCCGGCGCATATCGAGCGGCTCGCCAGCGCCGATGCCTTCACCTCCCTGAACCTCACCCGCCGGCAGGCGCTGTGGGATGCGAGGAGCCTCGTCGCTGCGCCCGACCTGCCGCTGTTCCGCGCTGCCGGCGTGCGCGAGGAGGGGGGCGAACGGGCGGCCATAAGCCTGCCCGCCATGCCGCTCTCCGAGGAGGTGGTGGCCGATTACCAGACCACCCGCCTCAGCCTGAAGGCGCATCCGATGGCCTTCCTGCGCGCCGATCTTGCCGCGAGAGGCTTCGTGCGCGCCTGCGATCTGCGCGCGCGCAAGTTCCGGAGCATGGTGCAGGTCGCAGGTGTGGTGCTGATCCGCCAGCGGCCCGGCAGCGCAAAGGGCGTCACCTTCATCACCCTCGAGGACGAGACGGGGGTGGTGAACCTTGTGGTATGGCCCGATCTCAAGGAAAGGCAGCGCAAGGTGGTGATGGGTGCGCGGCTGATCGAGGTGCGGGGCCGCGTCGAATATGACGACGAGGTGATCCACGTGATCGCGCAGAACCTGACCGATGCCACGCACCGCCTCCACGCCCTGTCGGAAGACGACCTGCTCGACGCGCCGCTCGCCCGTGCCGACGAGGCGGGTCGCCTGATGCCCGGCCGCGGACCGCCGCCCCCGCGCGACATGATCGACGAGCTGGCGCCGCAGCCCAATGTCACCGGGCACCCGCGCGATCACCGCATCTTGCCCAAGTCGCGGGATTTTCACTGATGGCCGCTCGCAAGCGCCCGCGCCCCAACCGGCACTTTGCCGCCGCCCGCCGCGCCGCGGTGGGCCTCGCGCTGCTCGCAGTGGCGATTGTTGCGTGGCAATGGCTGATCGACCATCCGCAGCACAACCCCTGGGCCCCGCTCGACCTCAATGACCCGCCGGGGCTTGCGACCCATGCCAAGTTCGCCCGCCTGAAGAACGACGTGGCCGAATGCCGCGCCGTCCTCGTGCGCAGCGGCATTGCCTTTACCCCCTTGCCGTCGTCCGGCGAGGGCACCTGCGCCCGGCCGGACCGCACGCTGCTCGCCGACTACCCGCTCGCCCCCGATACGCCGGCCGTGACGTGCCCGGTGGCCGCCGCGCTGGAGATCTGGTGGCGCGACAGCGTGGCGCCCGCGGCGCAAGCCATCCTCGGCAGCGAAGTGGCGCGGATCGAGCACCTCGGCGCCTTCTCGTGTCGCCGGATATATGGCGGCAAGGAAGGACCTTGGAGCGAGCACGCCACCGCCAATGCCATCGACATTGCGGGATTCGTGCTCAAGGACGGTCGGCGGATCAGCGTGCTGAGGGACTCGAAGGGGGAGGGGAAGGAGGCCCAATTCCTGCGCGCCGTACGCGACGGGGCCTGCGCCAGCTTCGCCACCGTGCTCTCGCCCGAATACAACGCCGCGCACGCCGATCACCTGCACCTGGATCAGGACGCGCGCTGGTCGGGGGTGTGCCGCTAGCGGTGCTTGCGGAAAGCCGCTAGCCTCCTGCCCGAAAAGGGGGAGACGATCCATGACCAAGGCCATCCTGCTCATCGCTGCTGCCGCTCTCGCGCTTCCGGCAATCGCCGCGCCGCCGAGCGACATTCCGGCCGCTGTCTATACCGACCCGGTGCACGACGCCGCCAACCCGGCGCGCATGGAGGTCCTGCACATCCCGAGCGGGGACCTGGAAATCAACGGGGTAGCCTACGTCGCCGCGGGCAAGGGGCCGCATCCCACGGTTGTGATCTGCCATGGCTGGCCGGGCAACGAGAAGAACCTCGACCTGGCGCAGGCGGTGCGGCGCGCCGGATGGAACGCGATAACCTTCAACTACCGCGGCGCATGGGGCAGCCCGGGCGCGTTCCGTTTTGCCCAGAACCCTCAGGACGCCCGGGCCGTGCTCGCCTTCCTGCGCGATCCCGCCAACGCCGCGCGGCTCGGGGTCGACCCGGCGAAGCTCGTGATCATGGGGCATTCGATGGGAGGCTGGGTGACGACCCTCGTGGCGGGCGACGACGAGCGCCTGCTCGGCGCGGGGCTGATCTCGGCGGCGAACATGGGGGTGATGCGCGGGCTTGATCGCGAGGGAATTCTGAACCTTGCGCGCGAGAATTCCGAGGCGCTCGCCGGCACGAGCCCCGAGCGCATGGCCGAGGAGCTCGACACGAACCGCGCGGCCTTCGACTTCCTCGGCGCCGCGCCGGGCCTTGCGAGGAAGCCGCTGTTGGTGCTGAGTTCGGAGGACGGCCTCGCCCCGCAAACCGATGCGCTGGTGGCAGCGGTGCGGCAGAGCGGGGGCACGCGGGTCACGACCTACCACGCCGCGACCGACCACAGCTGGTCTGACCGCCGGATCGACCTTGCGGCGCAGGTTATCCGCTGGCTGGAAACCCTCGTTCCGCCAGCGGGTTAAGAGGCTTCGAGCGCGTAGCCGGCCGAGCGGACGGTGCGGATCGGGTCCTTGCCGCCTTCGACCGTGATCGCCTTGCGGAGGCGGCGGATGTGGACGTCGACCGTGCGCAGTTCGATGTCGGAGCCGGTGCCCCACACCCCGTCGAGCAGCTGACCCCGGCTGAACACGCGACCGGGGCTTTCCATGAAGAACTTCAACAGCCTGTACTCGGTCGGGCCGAGCTGGAGCGGGCGGCCGCGGCGTTGGACCTTGTGGGCCACGGGGTCGAGCTTGAGATCGCCGACCTCGATCGTCTCCCCGGCGAGCGCAGGCCGGATGCGGCGCATGACGGCTGCGACGCGGGCGAGTAACTCTCGGGGAGAAAAGGGTTTTGTGAGATAATCATCGGCCCCGGTCTCAAGGCCGCGCACCCGGTCGTCCTCGGCCTCGCGGGCGGTGAGCATGATGATCGGAACATGCGCCGTTTCCTTGTCGCGGCGCAACCGGCGGCACACTTCGATGCCGCTGGTGCCTTCGATCATCCAGTCGAGGATGATCAGATCGGGCGTCTCTTCTGCTGCAAGAACAAGGGCTTCGTCGCCGTCGCCGGTGCAGCGCACCGCATAGCCCTCGTTCTGGAAACGGTATTCGAGCAGCTCGGACAGCGCGGGATCGTCTTCGACCAGCAGCAGTTTGGCAGCGGACATGCGTGGATGCCTCCCTAGACCCGCGAAAACGGGCGATGGCACAGGCTATGTGTCACTTGCGCGACAGTTTGATGAAACGCGCCAGGAATTCAACCGAACGATGGCCCCGCATCGACGTTCCACGTGAAACATCGCAAAAAACCGCTGCTGGCGGGGGTCTAGAGCGGGTCTGGAGGGGGTCTAACAGGGGTCTGGGCGGGGTCTGGACCGAATCTGGACGCCGCTACGGCACCCCTGCGGACCGCACCCGCCTCAGCGATCGCCTTCCGGCGGGTAGACCCCGGTCGCGGCAAAGTGGACCATCTCGGCCACGTTGGTCGCATGGTCGCCGATCCGCTCGATATTGCGGGCAACGAACAGCAGCTGCGCCGCGCTCGATATGGTCGAGGGGTTCTCGACCATGTAGCTCACGAGGTTGCGGAAGATCGAGTTGTAGAAGCCATCGACCTTGACGTCGGTGGCGATCACTTCGCGGGCCAGCTCCGGGTCGCGCGCGGCATAGGCGGTGAGCACGTCGTGGACCATCTCGCCCGCCAGCTCGCCCATGACAGGGAGCAGCGTCAGCGGCTCGAAACGGGCGCGGCCTTCGATCATGCCGGTGCGCTTGGCGATGTTCTTCGAATAGTCGCCGATCCGCTCCAGCACGCCGGCGATCTTGAGCGCGGCGATCACTTCGCGAAGGTCGTCCGCCATCGGCGCGCGCAGGGCGATGATCCGCACCGCGAGCTTGTCGACCTCCATCTCGAGCGCGTCCATGCGCTTGTCGCGGGCCACCACCTGCTCGGCGAGCGCCTCGTCACCGCGCACCAGCGCGTCAAGCGATTCCGCGATGGCGACCTCGGCCAGCCCACCCATCTCCGCGATCAAGCCGCGCAGGCGGGTGATGTCTTCGTCGAATGCCTTGACGGTATGTTCAGCCATCAGCCGTAACGCCCTGTAATGTAATCCTTCGTCCGTTCCTCGATGGGATTGGTGAAGATTTCCGATGTGGGACCATACTCGACCATCTTGCCGAGGTGGAAAAATGCGGTGCGCTGGCTCACGCGGGCGGCCTGCTGCATCGAGTGGGTGACGATCACGATCGCATAGCGCCCCGACAGATCATCGATCAGTTCCTCGATCTTGGCAGTCGCAATCGGATCGAGCGCGCTGGCCGGTTCGTCCATCAGGATGACTTCCGGGTCAACGGCAATGGCCCGCGCGATGCACAACCGCTGCTGCTGGCCGCCCGAAAGCGCCGTGCCCGAATCCTCGAGCCGGTCCTTGACCTCGTCCCACAGCCCCGCGCGGGTCAGCGAGCGTTCGACGATCACGTCGAGGTCCGCCTTCTTCTCGGCCAGCCCGTGGATCTTGGGGCCGTAGGCGATGTTCTCGTAGATCGACTTGGGGAAGGGGTTGGGCTTCTGGAACACCATGCCGACACGGGCGCGCAGCTGGACCACGTCCATGCGGTTGCCGTGGATGTCCTCCCCGTCGAGCTCGATCAGGCCGGTCACCTTGGCGGTGCCGATCGTGTCGTTCATGCGGTTGAAGCACCGCAGGAAGGTCGATTTGCCGCAGCCCGACGGGCCGATGAAGGCGGTGACGTAATTGGGCGAGATGTCGATCGACACGTGGTCGATCGCCTTCTTGTCGCCGTAGAAAACGCAGACGTCCCGCGCGCGGATCTTCGCGCTTTCGTCGGCCATATCGGGATGGATTACAGTCACCAGCGTTTCTCGAATTTGTTGCGGAGGTAGATGGCCAGCCCGTTCATGGCGAGCAGGAAGACCAGCAGCACGATGATAGCCGCGCTGGTGCGCTCGACAAAGCCGCGATCGACTTCGTCCGACCACAGGAAGATCTGCATCGGCAGCACCGTGGCGGGCGTGGTGAAACCGTCGGGCGGGGTGGAGATGAAGGCGCGCATGCCGATCAGCAGCAGCGGCGCGGTTTCGCCCAGAGCGCGGGCCATGCCGATGATGGTGCCGGTCAGCATGCCGGGCAGGGCGAGCGGCAGGACATGGTGGAACACCACCTGCACCGGCGAGGCGCCGATGGCGAGCGCCCCGTCACGGATCGAGGGCGGCACCGCCTTGATCGCGTTGCGCCCGGAAATGACGATCACCGGCATGGTCATCAGCGCCAGCGTCATGCCGCCGATCAGCGGGGCGGAGCGCAGGTTGGGGAACAGCGCGAGGAACACCGCAAGGCCCAGCAGGCCGAAGATGATCGAAGGCACGGCGGCCAGGTTGCTGATCGAAACCTCGATGATCTCGGTCCAGCGGCCCCGCGGGGCATATTCTTCCAGATAGAGCGCCGAGAGCACGCCCACCGGGAAGGCCAGCACCAGCGTCACCAGCATGGTCAGCATCGATCCCTTGAGCGCGCCCCAGATGCCGACCGCCTGAGGGTCGGTCGCGTCCGAGCGGGTCAGGAAACCGAGGTCCCAGTTGCGCGCCAGCTTGCCTTCGTCCGCAAGGCGCCTGGCGAGCGCCTGCATCTCGGGCGGACCTTCGCCTTGCAGCGCGGAGGACAGCGCCGAGCTGGTCGCGAGGTGGAAGACCTTGCTCGATTCGAGCAGCGCGGGATTGGCGGTCAGCGCAGCGGCGACATCGCGCCAGGCCTGCGGGGAAATTTCCTGCGCGGCGTCCTTGCCCAGCTGCTGCTCCGCCACGGCGGTCAGGGCGTCGGGCAGGCCCTGCATTTCGAGCGTCTGCACCGCGGATGGCGCGGCCAGCGAGACCGCATCGCCTTCGACGCCGAGCGCCGCGAAATCGACGGTCACCTCGAGCTCGGCGCGCTGGAAGCCGCCGATGCCGTTGATCAGCATGTTGCCGAGCAGGAAGACGAGCACGGCAACCGAGAAGGCGACCGCGGCGAGGCCCATGAGGCGGAAATTGCGCTCGGCACGGTAGCGCTTGGCGAGGCGCTTCTCAAAGGCCGGCGTGCGGGTCGGGCCGAGCGGCTGCGCTTCCGCCAGGTCGGCGGGGCCGGAACGGGGGATGCTGCTCATTCGTAGGCCTCCCGGAAGCGCCGGACGACGCGCAGGGCGATGAAGTTGAGGGCGAGCGTCACCATGAACAGCACGAAGCCCAGCGCGAAGGCGCTGAGGGTGGCGGGGTGATCGGTGCTCTGCTCGCCGGTCAGCAGCTTGACGATCTGCACGGTCACGGTCGACATCGGCTCCAGAGGGTTGGCGGTGAGATTGGCGGCGGGCGAGGCGGCCATGACGACGATCATGGTCTCACCGATGGCGCGGCTGACCGCGAGCATGATCCCGGCGACGATACCGGGGAGCGCCGCGGGGAACAGCACGCGGCGGATCGTCTCGGACTTGGTGGCGCCCATCGCGAGGCTCCCGTCACGCATGGCGGAAGGGACGGCGGCCATCGAATCGTCGGCCATCGAGGAGACGAAGGGGATGATCATCACCCCCATGACGATCCCTGCGGCCAGCGCGCTTTCGGTCGAGGCGTTGCTGATGCCGATCGCGACGGCCGCATCGCGGATCGCGGGGGCAAGGGTGAGGGCGGCGAAATAGCCGTAGACCACCGTGGGCACACCCGCGAGCAGTTCCAGCAGCGGCTTGATCCAGGTGCGCACCCGCGGGTCGGCATATTGGGTCAGGTAGACCGCGCTCATCAGGCCGAGCGGGATCGCGACGATCATCGCGATGATCGCGCCGATGAAGATGGTGCCCCAGAACAGGGGCACCGCGCCGTAGCGGCTCGCATCGACCGCCTCGGGGCTCGCCATGGTGTCGGGCGCCCACTTCAGGCCGAACAGGAAATCGACCGGCGAGACGACGCCGAAGAAGCGCACCGTCTCGAACACGAGGCTGACGAAGATCCCGAGCGTGGTCAGGATCGCGACCAGCGAGGCGAGCAGCAGGATGACCATCACCGTGCGTTCGACCTTGGTGCGCGCGCCGAATTGCGGGCGCAGCCGCAGGAAGGCGAGCGCGCCGCCGGTGATCGCGATCAGCAGGGTGACGATGATGCCGATGGTGTTGTAGCGCGAGTAGGCGTCGCGGAACGGGGCGATCAGGGGCTCGGCCTCATCGTTGAAGACGCCCGGCGCCTGCCCCAGCGCGACCGCGCGTGCCTCGCCGAGGAAGGCGTCGCGCTCGAACCCGAAGATCGGCAGGCTATCGGCAGCGGGCGAGGCGAGCACCGATTGCAGCACGAGGCTGGGAGCGATCGCGCTCCACGCGATGACGAACAGCAGCACCGGGATCACCACCCACAGCGCGACATACCAGGCGTGGTAGATCGGCCGCGAGGCCGGCCGGGTCGCCGCATCGCCCGTCTGGAAGCTCCACGCCTTGGCACGGCCCGCAAGCCAGCCGAGCAGGCCGAGGCCCATGGCAATGAGGATCAGGGTGATCGGCGACATGGATGAAGACCTGTGGTTTCCTGCAGGAGTAGCGTTGGTGGTCGTATCGAAACGGTGTTGACCGGCTTGCTTCCCGCGCCCCCCGGCTTGTCTGCCATGGCGCGCGCATGCGGAAGAAATAAGACAGTCTTATGACATTTGCCCCGATTCCGCTTGCGCGGTCGCAGTGGCCGCGGATTCCGGAGGGCTCGCCGCGTCGGCGGGGTCCGGTTTCTCGCGCGGGATTCGCACCACTGCGCGCGTCCCCTTGCCGACTTCGCTGGTGATGTCGAGCCGCCCGCGGTGGCGTTCCACGATATGCTTGACGATGGCGAGACCGAGGCCCGTGCCGCCCGAAGCGCGGCTGCGGCCCGGATCGGTGCGGTAGAAGCGCCGGGTGAGGTGCGGGATCTGGTCGGCCGCGATGCCTTCGCCCTCGTCGATCACGGTGACGCGCGCCAGATCGCCCTGCGCAAGGTCCAGCACCACCTTCACCGGCGAGTCCGGCGCGCCATATTTCAGCGCATTGTCGACGAGGTTCCTGACCACCTGCTCGAGCTGCTGGAGATCGCCGAGCACCACCGGTTCGGTGGTGAGTTCGAGCACCAGCCGGTCGAGCCGCTGCGGCCCCGCGGCATCGCGCGCGGCGCGTTCGACCAGCGAGGCAAGGTCGATGCGTGTCGTGGGCGGATCGTGCTTTTCGGCCTCGACGCGGCTCAGGCTCATGAGATCGCTGACCAGCGCATGCATCCGCTGCGCCTCGCGCTCGATGATGCCGAGGAACTTCTTCGCGACGCCCGTGTCGATCGCGCCGTCATCTTCCTTGAGCGTTTCGACATAGCCGAGGATCGCGGCGAGCGGCGTGCGCAACTCGTGGCTGGCATTGGCGACGAAATCGGTGTGCGCGCGGCTGATGTCGGCCTCGGCGGTCTGGTTGATGAATTCCAGCATCGCCAGCCGTTCGTCGAGCGCCTGGCGATTGATCTGCCAGATGTCGCCGCGCCGCACGAGCCCGCGCACGATCGCGCCGCCCTGACGGTCCTCGTTGACCAGCGAGATCGCCTCGGGCTGGCGCAGCGCCACGCGCGCGTCCTGTCCGATCACGTGCTGGCCCAGCATCTTGCGCGCCGCCGCATTGGCGATGGCGATGGTGTCGCGGTCGGTGACGACGAGCGGGATCGAGGAGTTCTCGATCAGGTCGCGGATCGAATCGGGGGTGAGGCGCTGCTTGACCTTGGTCTTGGGCGGCTCGGGCGGGCGGCCGGACGCGACCATCAGCGATCCGACCCACACCGTCAGCACCGAGAGCGCAATGATCACATCGGTGCCGAGCATCAGCAGCGCCGCGAAGGTCACCGCCGCTAGCAGGATGCCGGCGATGGGGGTGTTCTGGCTGCTGCCCATGGTTCACGCCCTTACAGGCAAGCGGCGGGCGAGGAAAGGGGGCCGAACGCCGCGGCCGCGATACGAAAAAGGGCGGCGAGGCCGAAGCCTGCCGCCCTGTTTTCAACCACCCTGGAAGGTGGTGACCCCTACGGGAATCGAACCCGTGTTTCAGCCGTGAAAGGGCCGCGTCCTAACCGCTAGACGAAGGGGCCGTCGCGATTGCGAGAGCGCGCCTTTAGGGGGGTGATCAGGGACGGTCAAGCCCCGACTTGGCGAAAGAAGCGGCAAAAATTCGTCGCCCCTGTTCAATCCGCGAAGGCGGCATCCTCGAGCTGCAATTCGGCCGCGGGGCGGCTGCCCCAGTCGTCGATCTTGGCGCGCCCTGCGAGGTGGAAGCGGCGGCCCTGATGGCGGTGGAGCAGGGTCTGCCCCATCTCGGTCTCCGCGGCGCGGAAGGCGATCGCCTTGAAGCTCTTCCCGTCCCCGCCACTGACGATCAGCCGCACGTGATCCTTGCCGACGATGTCCGCCTTGACGATCCGCACCGGGCCGACGGCAATGCGCGGCGCGGGCCAGCCTACGCCGTAGGGACCGCCGGCCTCGAGCGTGTCGACGAGGTCGCAGGTGAGCCCGCCGGGGGCCAGCGCGAGGTCGAGCAGCATCGCCGCCCCGGACCGCGCGCGCTCGACATCGCGGGCGAGCCGCTCGTCGAGGAAGCCTGCAAAGTCCGAAAGGCGCGCCGGATCGATGGTCAGCCCCGCCGCCATGGCGTGCCCGCCGCCCGCCACCAGCAACCCGGCTTCCCGCGCGGCGATGATCGCCGCGCCGAGATCGACCCCGCTGATCGAGCGCCCCGAACCCTTGCCCTGCGTTTCGTCCAGCGCGATCACCACCGCAGGCTTGCCGGTCTTCTCCTTGATGCGCCCGGCGACGATGCCGATCACGCCGGGGTGCCAGCCATGCCCGGCGATGACCTGCACCGCCATGTTGTGCTGCCCGGCGATCTGGGCTTCTGCGGCCTCCTGCACCATGGCCTCGATGGCGCGGCGCTCTTCGTTGAGCTGCGAAAGCTGCGCCGCGATGACGCGGGCTTCCTCGGGGTCGGTGGTGGTGAGCAAGCGCACGCCCAAGGTGGATTCGCCGATCCGCCCCCCCGCATTGATGCGCGGCCCCAAGGCGAAGCCGAGGTCGCTGCACTGGGGGGCGCGGGTGAGCCGGCTCGCGTCCATCAGCGCCGCCATCCCGATCCGCTCGCGCCGGGCGAGCACCTTCAGACCCTGCGCCACGAAGGCGCGGTTGAGGCCGTGGAGCGCGGCGACGTCCGCCACCGTGCCCAAGGCGACGAGATCGAGGAGGCCCATCAGATCGGGCTCGGCGCGGCCCTGCGCGAACCAGCCCTCGAGGCGCAGGGTCCTCACCAGCGCGATGCCGAGCAGGAAGGCGACGCCCACCGCCGCAAGATGCCCGTGCGCCGCGCCGAGGTCGCTCTCGTCCAGGCGGTTGGGATTGACCAGCGCGTGGGCCGGGGGAAGATCGGGCGAGCACTTGTGATGATCGACGACGATGACATCGACGCCGACATCGCGCGCCATGCCCAGCGCCTCGTGCGCCATCGCCCCGCAATCGACGGTGACGATCAACTGCGATCCGCTCTCCGCCAGCTTCACCAGCGCCTCGCCCGAGGGGCCGTAGCCCTCCAGCAACCGGTCGGGAATGTAATAGCCCGCATCCAGCCCCAGTTGGCGCAGCAACTCGACGAGCAGCGCCGCGCTGGTGGCACCATCGACGTCGTAGTCGCCGTAGATTGTCACCCGCTCGCCGCTCATCACCGCCTGTGCGAGGCGGGTGGCGGCGGTGTCCATGTCGCGGAAGGTGGAGGGGTCCGGCAGAAAGCCGCGCATGGTGGGCTGGGCGTGGCGGGCGAGATCGTGCTCGGCAACACCGCGGGTCAGCAGCAGCTGATCGAGGATCGAGCGGTCGAGGCCCCCAATGCCCCCGCCCTCCAGGCCGGCGTCGTCCCCCAGCTCCATGTTCCCCCCGCGCCAGCGCCACGCCTTGCCCGATAGCGAAGCGGTGACGCCAAGCACCGGAGCAAAGGGCGGAGGGGAGAGGGGACGGGCGGCCATGGCGGGCCTGATAGCGCAACAGGTTAGAACCGGACAGGGCTGCGCGGTTGACAATCGACAGCCGCGCACGGCAGCCTTGCCGCTCATGTCCGACACCCCGCGCCTCCTCATCCTGTGGCACAGCCGTACCGGCGCGAGCGAGGCGCTGGCGCGGGCGGCCGCCGAGGGGGCTGGCGAAGCAGCGTGGCTGGTCCCTGCCGCCGAGGCCGAGCCGGCGATGCTGCTCGCCGCACAAGGCTATCTGTTCTGCTGTCCCGAGAACCTCGGATCCCTGAGCGGGCTGATGAAGGAGATGTTCGACCGCGCCTATTATCCGGTGCTCGGCCGGATCGAGGGACGCGCCTATGCCACGCTCATCGCCGCCGGATCGGACGGGGAGGGTGCCCAGCGACAGATCGACCGGATCGTAACGGGGTGGCGGCTGAGGCGTGTGGCGGAAGGCCTGATCGTCAACTGCGCCGCACAGACCCCCGAGGCGATCGCCGCGACCAAGCATGTTCCCGCGAGCGACCTCGCCGCCGCCCGCGAACTCGGCGCGGCACTCGCCGAAGGCCTGCGGCTCGGGCTGTTCTAGAGAATGCTCCATAACGGGACAGACACCGCCTTTGGGGACTCGACGCTGGCGGGCAAACAGGTCAAATGTGAGATATCGTCTCTTCAACATTTTCGCCACTTATCGAGGGGGGCCTCGACAATTCCACACTCGCAGCGAGCCCCGCATGCCCAGCTGCATCTGCTGTTTGCCCGCGGCAAACGGCCCGATCGGCATGCGCTCGGCGCGTTCGTCACCCGCTACCGCACGGTCAGCATCAGTCATGACCCTTTCAGCGAGGGCGTGGCCGATGCCGAGGCGCTGTGGCCCGCCCAGCAGCACTGGATCGAACTGCTGAGCGAAGGCCTCACCTTCGACCTGACGGGTCTGGCACCCGGCCCGGCAAGCCCCTTTCCCGAGCTGACACAGCGCTTCGACCTGCCTGCGCTCCCGACCGAAAGCGATTACGAAGCGGTGACGCTGCGCCCCGGCCCGCACCTTGCGGCCGGCGGCAACGCGATGCCCCTGATGCGGACGCTGCTCGGCCTCGGCTGCGAGCTGGTGCGGCATTTTGAGGATCTGGTGGCCGTGGGCTGGGGCCCGGCGAAGAGCGCGATCGGACGGCGCTTCTTCGAAAGCACCGCCGCCGCCTGGCTCGATGGCGGCCCGTTCCCCGCGCTCGGCCTCACCGGCTTCGTCGAGACCCCCGACATGTCGCTCGAGAGCATCGGGCTCGAGTTCTGGATCGGGCAGGAGCTGCGCATCGAGCCTCCGCTGAGCCTCGACCGGGTGGCTGCCACGCGGCTCGGGATCCGGCTCGTCAATCACCTCGTGATCGTCGGCGGCCTCACCGAGGACGATCGCATCATCGCCCCTGACGGCACGCCGCTGGTGCTGCGGCCGTCGCGCGACCGGTCGATCATCAGCGTGTGGCGCGAATAGGATGCACCATCGGGATCACCTCCAGCACCGGACGATCATCACTTTCCGTGCGGTCAATGCGCGGGGTGCGGCGGGCTATGATCCCGGGCTTCAGCGCCATCACCTGCTGCCTTGCCAGCTGCTCTCGCAGCGCTGCTTCGGGCCGATGTTCGCGGCGGTCGGCCGGGACAGTGTCGGCTTCGACGATTTCCGCCGCAACGGCCTGCTGCTGCCCGCCAACGAACAGGCCTCGCTGCGCAGCGGCATGCCGCTCCACCGCGGCCCGCATCCGCGCTACAACGAGATGGTGATCGCCCGCGTCGGCACGATCGAGGCGAACTGGTCGGTGACCCGCCGCCGCAACGACGAGGCGGCGCTCGCCGAGGCGCTGCTGCGGCTCCATCTGTTGCAGGGCGCGCTGCGGCGCCAGCTGCTCGCCGAGCGCCGGCGGGTGATGCTCAATCGCAAGGACCCGCTCGGCACCGGCTTCGACTTCAACGAGCTCGACGCGATGGCCGAGACGCTGTGGGGCGCCGACTAGGCGTTACTCCGCCGCTTCGGCCATGGCGCCCCAAGCGCTGTAGCCTGAGTTGGCAAGGAGCTGGGCGCGGGCGTCGTGATATTCCCGCTCGAACCGGGCGACGAGGTCCTCGACCGTGCCGACTTCCTTGATCGGGCCGATGCCCTGGCCCGAGCCCCAGATGTCCTTCCAAGCCTTGGCCTTGGTGTTGCCGCCGCTGCCGAAGTTCATCTTGCTGGGATCGCTTTCGGGGAGGTTGTCCGGGTCCATGCCCGCCGCCTCGATCGACGAGCGCAGGTAGTTGCCGTGCACGCCTGTAAAGAGGTTGGTGTAGACGATGCCTTCCGACGAGCCTTCGACGATGCCGTTCTTGTAGCCGTCGGTGGCATTGGCTTCCTTGGTGGCGATGAAGGCGCTGCCCGCATAGGCGAAGTCGGCGCGCAGGGCCTGGGCTGCAAGGATCGTCGCCCCGTGGCCGACCGCGCCCGAAAGCGCGACGAGGCCATCGAACCACTCGCGGATTTCCTGCATCAGCGCAAAGGGCGAGAGCGCGCCCGCGTGGCCGCCTGCGCCCGCCGCCACCGGGATGAGGCCGGTTGCGCCCTTTTCGATCGCCTTGCGGGCGAAGCGGTTGTTGATCACGTCGTGCATCGTCACGCCGCCCCAGTTGCGCACGGCGGTGTAGATATCTTCGCGCGCCCCCAGCGAGGTGATGACCATCGGCACCTGCCACTTCTCGCAGGTCGCCATATCGGCATCGACGCGGTCGTTGGTCTTGTGGACGATCTGGTTAACCGCATAGGGCGCGGCCGGCCGATCGGGGTGCGCGCGGTTGTGCGCGGCGAGTTCTTCGGTGATCTGGTGCAGCCATTCATCGAGCTGCGACTGCGGACGCGCGTTCAATGCCGGGAAGCTGCCGATGATCCCCGCCTTGCACTGCGCGATCACCAGCTCGGGACCCGAGACGATGAACAGCGGCGATCCGATCAGCGGCAGGCGCAGGCGATCGAACGGGGCGGGAAGGGGCATGGGTTTCTCCTCAAAACGTATTCGGTCTGAACGGGTTTCTCTAACGCAGGTTCCTCAAGTGCCAAGCGCGTTTTTGCGAGTGACGCTGCGTCAACCCGGGAGACCTTCGAGCCCGTAGAACCGCGCCGCGTTCCCGGCGAAGAGCGCCGCCTTCTCCTCGGCGCTGGCTCCGCTGGCGAGGCGCTTGAAGGCATTCCAGAGCACGGCGTAATCCGCGCCCCAGTAATCGACCGGGTAATTGCTCTCGAACATGGCGCGCTGCGCGCCGAAGGCCTCGATGCAGGTTTCGATATAGGGGCGCCACAGGGCGGCGAGGGCTTCCGAGCCGTAGCCTGCCGCCGGGCCTTCCTCGGGCAGGGCGCAGAAGGCCATCGCGAGGCCGCCGAGCTTCACCACGACGTTTTCGCACTTGGCCAATTCGTGAATGTTGCGCCGCCACTCGTCGAACCGTTCGGGAAGGCGGCCCTTGTAGCTCGCGAGGCCGACCGGCGTGCCGCAATGGTCGAGGCAGATCGGCTGATCGGGGAAGGCCCGGGCGAGGTCGATGAGGTCGGGCAGTTGCGGCTCGAGCAGCCAGGCATCGAAGGTCAGCCCGCGCTTGCCCAATTCCGCGAAGCCTTCGCGGAAAGTGGCGTCGCGGTAGAGGCCCTCGGGATGATGGAACGGCGCGCCGAGCACGGCCGGATCGGTATCCCATGCGGCGGCATGGCGAATGCCCTTGAAGCGCCGCGGGGCAGCGGCACTGAGGGCGTCCAGCACCGCGCCCGCCGCAGCCCCCCGGGTCAGGTCCGCATGGCCGACAATCCCGGCGCAGGCGCGCATCGGCCCGTAGAGCCCGCTCGCCGATTGCGCGGCGACGCCATTGACGAATTCGACCTCGCCCACGGTCTTCAAGGCGTCGCCATAGGCGCCGTTGTAGAAGGCGCCGCACTCCATATAGACCGTGGCGACGATGTTGTGCCCGCTGGTCAGGTGCGCGCGCAGCTGGTCGAAGGTGTAATAGGCGTTGGGAACAATCGCGGCGATGAAGGGGTGGTGCGGCTCGGGCATCATCGGCACCATCGGCCGCAGATCCCACAGGTGGTGGTGCGGATCGATGATGGGCAGATCGGGCTCGATGATGGCTTCGGTCATGGTCTCTCCCTGATGCGTCTTTGCGGCGCTTGTCGGGAACGAGAACTAACCGCGCGGACGCGCCGCGCAAGCTCCCAAAAGCTCAGGCGACAGCCCGCACGTAGAGGTGCCAGGTCGCATGGCCGAGCACGGGCAGCGCCACGAACAGCCCGAGGAAGGCCGGCAGCAGCGCCGCGAACAGCAGCGCCGCGATGATCGCCGCCCAGCCCAGCATCACGGCAGGATTGCGCCGCACCACGGCGAGGCTCGCGATGATCGCGGTGAGGAAGTCGACCTTGCGCTCCACCAGCAGCGGCAGGCTGATCACGGTCATGGCGTAGAAGGCGAAGGCCAGCATCGCACCGACGATGCTTCCGACGGCCAGCATCGCAAGACCCGCGGGCGTGAGGAAGGCCGTCAGCGTGTCCGCCACCGTGCCCGCGCCGATGCCGCTTTCCGCCATGAACACCGCGAAGATCGCGTGGGCGATGATCATCCAGAAGGAAAAGGCGACGAAGACGATCACCCCCATCGAGAGGATCTGGTCGTCCCCGTGCCCCTTCAAAGCGCCGAGCACCGCGCGCCAGGCGAGTGCCTCGCCCGCGGCCCGCCTGCGGCTTGCCTCGTAAAGTCCGACCGCGACGAATGGCGCGACGAGCGGGAAGCCGGCGATGGCCGGGATCAGCCAGGTGGGATTGCTCCCCGACAGGCTGGCCCAGCAAATGGCCAGCCCGGCAATGACATAGACCCCGCCAAAGAACAGCCCGAAGCGCGGCATGGCGAGGAAGTCGCGCCAGCCCGCGCCAAGCGCAGCGCCGAGGTCGGCCCAGACGAGATCGCTTGCGACCTGCGGCCGTGACGGCGTGGCAGTCGGCACGGTGAAGCTCTGCTCACGATCCGGCATGATTGACCGCCCCTCTCCTTGCGATGCCCGAAATTGCGCGCAAACGCGCTGCGGTGCAAGCGCGCGGAGCGCCGTTCAGCCGGCGGGCGATGCGATAGCCGCGTTTGCCGCGCTGAGCACGGCGCGCACGCTCGCGGTGGCGATGTCCTCGTCGATCCCGCAGCCCCAGATGGTGCGCCCGTCAGGCGAGCGGCATTCGAGATAGGCCGCCGCGCGTGCATCGGTGCCTGCGCCCAGCGCGTGCTCGGTATAGTCGACCACCTCGAGCTCGACCCCGAAGGCCTCGCGCAAGGTGCCCATCACGCTGGAGATGAGGCCGTTGCCGCGCCCCGAGACGCTTTGCTCCGTGCCCTCGACCGCGATGGTCCCGGCGAAGATCCGCGTGCCGTCCGACGCGCGGCTTTCCTCGTAGCGCACCAGCTGGAAGTGCCGGGGGCTGATCTTGACGTAATAGGCGCGGCGGAAGGCATCCCAGATGTCGGCAGCGCCCAACTCGCGGCCCAATTCGTCGGCCATGGCCTGCACATGGCGCGAGAAATCGGCCTGCATCTTCTTGGGGAGCTTGAGGCCCTGGTCCTTCTCCAGCACCCAGGCGAACCCGCCCTTTCCGGATTGCGAATTGACGCGGATCACGGCCTCGTAACTGCGCCCGAGATCGGCCGGGTCGATCGGCAGATAGGGCACGCGCCACTGGTCGTCGTTCTGCGTTTCGCGCGCCTCGAAGCCCTTCTTGATCGCGTCCTGGTGGCTGCCGCTGAACGCCGTGTAGACCAATTCGCCGCCATAGGGGTGGCGCTGGTGGACGGGGATGTCGTTGCAATAGGTGACGGTCTCGATCACCCGGTCGATGTCCGAGAAATCGAGCTCGGGGTCGACGCCTTGCGTGTAGAGATTGAGCGCCATCGTCACGAGGCAGCAATTGCCGGTGCGCTCGCCATTCCCGAACAGGCAGCCTTCGACACGATCGGCGCCCGCCATCAGCCCCAGCTCCGCTGCCGCGACGCCGGTGCCGCGGTCATTATGGGTGTGCAGGCTAAGGATCGCGCTTGTCCGGTTCGGCAGGTGCCGCCCGAAATATTCGATCTGGTCGGCGTAGATGTTCGGCGTCGCTGCCTCGATGGTGGCGGGCAGGTTGAGGATGATCGGGTGATCGGGCGTGGGCTGGAGGATGTCCATCACCGCGGCGCAGACCTCGATGCTGAAATCCAGTTCTGCGGTGGAGAAGGTCTCCGGCGAATACTGGAAGTGCCAGTCGGTGCCGGGATAGCGCGCGGCTTCATCGCGCATCACCTTGGCCCCGGCGACGGCGATGGCCTTCACCTCGTCCTTGGACATGCGGAACACGATGTCGCGCCATGCCGGGCTGACCGCGTTGTAGAGGTGGACGATGGCCGCCCGCGCGCCTTCGAGGCTGGCGAAGCTGGTTTTGATCAGGTCCTCGCGGCTTTGCGTCAGCACCTGGACGATCACGTCCTCGGGGATCGCGTCCGAATGGACGAGGCCGGAGATGAAATCGAACTCGGTCGCGCCTGCGCTGGGGAAGCCGACCTCGATCTCCTTCAAGCCGATCTCGACGAGCAGGTCGAAGAAGCGGCGCTTCTTCACCGCGTCCATTGGGTCGATGATCGACTGGTTGCCGTCGCGAAGGTCGGTGGAGAGCCAGCGCGGGGCTTTCTCGATCAGGCGGGAGGGCCACTGGCGGTTCGGCAGGTCGATCTGGCCGAAAGGACGGTACTTGGCGGAAGGCTGCTTGAGCATGGGCATGGGAAAAGGCTCGTCGCGAAAAGGGAAGGGAGGCTGCGGCGGTTCACCCTTGGGAGTGGTGCCGCGCTGATCCTCGCACGCGGCTGCCTACGCCCAAGGGCGCATAAGTCGAAGCAGCGCAAGTCCGTTCCGCGTCATGGGATGAGTCTTTGCCGATTATTGCGCGCGGTGCAAGCCGGGAATGCGCCTACCGATGCCGGAGCCGCTCGGGCGTGAGCTGGTCGATGGCCGTCACGCCCATCAGCCGCATCCCGCGCTCGATCTCGTCCTTGAGGATGCCGAGCGCGCGTTCGACCCCGTCCTGACCTGCCGCAGCCAGAGCGTAGAGGTAGAGCCTTCCCCCCGAAGCGGCGGTTGCGCCGGAACACAGGGATTTGAGCACATGGGTGCCCCGCCGCACGCCGCCATCGCAGATGATCTCGATCTTGCCGCCGACCGCATCGACGATCTCGGGCAGCTGGTCGAACGGGGCGCGGCTGCCGTCCAATTGCCGCCCGCCGTGGTTCGAGATCATGATCGCGTCCGCCCCGATTGCCACGGCGCGGCGCGCGTCACCTGCGCTCATCACGCCCTTGAGCACGAACTTGCCGCCCCAGTCCTCGCGGATGCGGGCGGCGGTGTCCCAGTCCATTGCGGTGTCGAGCATGGTGTTGAAATATTCGGCGATGCTCACCGCCTTGCCGGTGCCCTCGCTGACATGGGTGTCCAGGTTGGGGAGGCGGAATTTCTCGCGCAGCACGTAGTCGAGCGTCCACCGCGGGCGCGTGGCGTAGCTCAGCATGCTGGCAGGCGTGAAGCGCGGCGGGGTGGTGAAGCCGCTGCGCAGACAGCGTTCGCGCTTGCCCGAAACGATGGTGTCGACCGTCAACGCCAGCGCATCGAACTTCGCCGCTTGGCACCGCTGGATCATGCTGGCGTTCAGGCCCTTGTCCTTGTGAACGTAGAGCTGGAACAGCTTGGGGCCGCTGGTGAGCGCGGCAATCTCCTCGATGCTCCGCGTCGCGAGGCTCGAGATGCCGAACCACAGGCCGAATCTCTCCGCCGCCTTCGCCACCGCCGTCTCGCCCTGCCAGTGGAAGGCGCGTTGGACCGCGGTGGGCGAGAGCATCAGCGGCAGCGCCGACCTGCGCCCAAGGATCGTGCAGGAGGTGTCGATCGTCCCGACCCCGGCGAGCACATCGGGCACCAGATCGACGCCCGCGTAAGCCGCAGTGTTGCGCGCCTTGGTCAGCTCGTCATCGGCCGCGCCGTCGATGTAATCGAACACGGGGAAGGGTAGCCGCGCTTTCGCGAGGGTGCGGAAATCGTCGATGTTGTGGCAGTCGGACAGGCGCATCGCTAGAACGCCTGCCCGATTGCGGGTTTCAAGTCGAGTGGCGGATTTACTGCTTCTCGAAGGCGACGCTGATGTCGAGTTCCACCGCGTCGCTGACGACCGGGATGCCATAGCTGATCCCGAAGTCCGAGCGCTTGATTTCCGCCTCGGCCTCGAAGCCGATGGTCGCCTTCTTGTTGAAAGGGTTGGCGCCGGCGCCGGTGAACTCGGCCTCGAAGGTGACCGGCTTGGTGACACCGTTGAGCGTGAGATCGCCGGTGATCATCGCCTTGGTGGGGTCCTTGGCATCGACCTTCACGGCCGTCGATACGAAGCGCGCGGGCGCGGGGGCAGGGCCGAAGAAGTCGGCCTTTCCGCCGTCCTTGCCGGGGCGCAGCAGGTGGTCGGTGAGGCCCTTGCTGGCCGTGGTGACGTTGGCGACGGGGATCGTCACGTCGACTTTTGCGGCCGCAAGGTTCGCCGGGTCGATCACCAGCGTTCCGGCGACATCGCCGAACAGGCCGTAATAGTCGTTGAAGCCGAAGTGGTTGACCTCCCAGCCGATCAGCGAGTGGTTGGCATCAGCGGTATAGGTCCCGGCGGTGACGCGCGAGGGGTCCTTCACGCCCGGAAGCTGCGGCGCGCCTTGGGCGAAGAGCGTTGGCGCAAGCGCGGTCGAGCCCAGCAGGGCGGTGAGGGCAGCGGCGGCGGCAAGGGTGGTGCGGTTCATCGGGTATGGTCTCCTCAGGATGCAGGAGACCAATACCCGATGAACCGCAGCGGTTCCACCGCCTTAGGCAGGGATCAGTTCTTGGCCTTGTCGACCAGCTTGTTCGCGGCGATCCACGGCATCATGGCGCGCAGTTTCTCGCCGGTCTGCTCGATCGGGTGCGCGGCAGCTTGCTTGCGCGCAGCCTTCAGCTCGGGCTGGCCCGCACGGTTGTCGAGCACGAAGTTCTTCACGAAGCGGCCCGACTGGATGTCGGCGAGCACGCGCTTCATTTCGGCCTTGGTCTCGCCGGTGATGATGCGCGGACCGGTGGTGATGTCGCCGTATTCCGCGGTGTTCGAGATCGAATAGCGCATGTTGGCGATGCCGCCTTCATAGAGCAGGTCGACGATCAGCTTCGTTTCGTGGAGGCACTCGAAATAGGCCATTTCAGGGGCGTAGCCGGCCTCGACCAGCGTCTCGAAGCCGGCCTGGATCAGGTGGGTGATCCCGCCGCACAGCACGGCCTGCTCGCCGAACAGGTCGGTCTCGCATTCCTCGCGGAAGTTGGTCTCGATGATGCCCGAGCGCCCGCCGCCGACGGCAGAGGCATAGGCGAGGGCCACGTCATGCGCCGCGCCGCTCGCATCCTGGTGGATGGCGATGAGGCAGGGTACGCCGCCGCCCTTCACATATTCGGAGCGGACGGTGTGGCCCGGGCCCTTGGGGGCGATCATGATCACGTCGATATCGGCCGGCGGCTCGATCAGGCCGAAGTGGATGTTGAGCCCGTGCGCGAAGGCGAGCGCGCTGCCGGGCTTCATGTGACCCTTGAGGTCGTTCTCCCAGATCGCGGCCTGATGTTCGTCCGGCGCGAGGATCATGACGAGGTCGGCCCACTGCGCTGCGGCGGTGTTGGTGAGCACCTTGAAGCCGGCTGCCTCGACCTTCTTGGCAGTCGCCGAACCTTCGCGCAGGGCAATGGCGACTTCCGCCACACCGCTGTCGCGCAGGTTCTGGGCATGGGCGTGGCCTTGCGAACCGTAGCCGACGATGGCGATCTTCTTGGGCTTGATCAGATTGAGATCGGCGTCGGCGTCGTAGTAGACTTTCATTTCATTTTCCTCGTCATTCCGGCGAAGGCCGGAACCCAGTCCCGGCGCTAGTTAAAATGAATCCCGGCCTGCGCCGGGAAGACGTAAAAATTTGAGAACTCAGGCCCCCTCGGCCCCGCGCAGCATCCCGACGACGCCGGATCGCCCGACTTCGACCAGCCCGAGATCGCGCATCAGCGCGACGAAACTGTCGATCTTTTCGGGCGCTCCGGTGAGTTCGAAGACGAAGCTCGTGGTGGTGGTATCGACGACATGGGCGCGGAAGATCTCCGCCACCCGCAAGGCCTCGACCCGCTTGTCGCCGGTGCCGCTCACCTTGATCAGCGCCAGCTCGCGTTCGACATGCGGCCCGGCGGTGGTGAGGTCGGTGACCTTGTGCACCGGCACCAGCCGCTCCAGCTGGGCCTCGATCTGGTCGATCACCTGCGGGGGGCCGTTGGTGACGATGGTGATGCGGCTGACCGCATGGTCCTCGGTGATGTCGGCCACGGTCAGGCTGTCGATATTGTACCCGCGCGCGGTGAACAGGCCGGTGATCTTGGCAAGGATCCCCGGCTCGTTGTCGACCATGACGGCGAGCACATGGCGCTCGGACGGGCTTTCCGCGATCTTCATTGGCATTGCATATGTCCTAGACCAGCGCCTTGGCTTCGTCGTCCATCGTCCCGTCGACGTGATCGCCGTAGAGGATCATGTCGGTGTGCGCCGCGCCGCTCGGGATCATCGGCAGGCAGTTGGCATCCTGCGCCACGAGGCAATCGACGATCACGGGGCCGGGGTGGTCGAGCATGCGCATGATGCCATCGTCCAGATCCTTCTCCTCGGTGATGCGGATGCCCTTCCAGCCATAGGCCTCGGCGAGCTTCACGAAATCGGGGAGGCTGTCGGAGTAGGAGTTCGAATAGCGGCTTTCATAGGTCAGCTCCTGCCACTGGCGGACCATGCCCATGTATTCGTTGTTGAGGATGAACACCTTGACCGGCAGGCGGTACTGGCTGGCGGTGCCAAGCTCCTGAATGTTCATCTGGATGCTCGCCTCGCCCGCGATGTCGATCACCAGCGCGTCAGGATGGCCGAGCTGCGCGCCGATCGCGGCAGGAAGGCCATAGCCCATCGTCCCGAGCCCGCCCGAGGTCAGCCACTTGTTGGGATCCTCGAAATGGAAGTACTGCGCCGCCCACATCTGGTGCTGGCCGACTTCGGTGGTGATGATCGGATTGCGCTTGTGGGTCAGCGCATGGAGCCGCTCGACCGCCTTTTGCGGCATGATCATGCCCGGGTGCTTGGCCGAGCGCTCGGGATAGGCGAGGCATTCGCGCGCGCGCCACCCCGCGATCCGCGCCTTCCACTCGCCGAGGTTCTGCGCCTGCCGCCCGCCCCAGGCCTCGATGAGCTGGGCAAGGACAGTCGCGCAGTCGCCGACGATGCCGAGATCGACCGGCACAACCTTGTTGATCGAGGAACGGTCGATGTCGATGTGGATCTTCTTCGAGCCGGGCGAGAAGGCGTCGAGGCGGCCCGTCACGCGGTCATCGAAGCGCGCGCCGATGCAGACCATCACGTCGCACTTGTTCATCACCATGTTGGCTTCGAAGGTGCCGTGCATCCCGAGCATCCCGAGCCAGTCTGGGTGCTTCGCCGGGAAGGCGCCGAGGCCCATCAGGGTCGATGTGACGGGCGCGCCGGTCATGTCCTGGAACTGGCGCAGCAGACGGCTCGCCTCGGGGCCGGCATTGATGATCCCCCCGCCGGTGTAGAACACCGGGGCTTTCGCATTGGCGATCATCTCGACCGCCTCGATGATCTGTTCGGGCGGGGCGACCGTCTGCGGCGCATAGCGATGCGCGCCCGCACGGGTCAGCGCGCGGCGTTCCGAAGGCACGGCGATTTGCACGTTCTTGGGAATGTCGATCACGACCGGGCCGGGCCTGCCCGTGGTGGCGATCAGGAAGGCTTCCTTGATCGTCGCAGCGAGGTCTGCCGGGTCCTTCACGAGGTAATTGTGCTTGGTGCAGTGGCGGGTGATGCCGATCGTGTCGGCTTCCTGGAAGGCGTCGGTGCCGATCAGGCTGGTCGGAACCTGCCCGGTGATGACCACCAGCGGGATCGAATCCATCCATGCGTCCGCAATGCCGGTAATCGCGTTGGTCGCGCCCGGACCGGAGGTGACGAGCACCACGCCGGGCTTTCCGGTAGCGCGGGCATAGCCTTCCGCTGCATGGGCTGCGCCCGCTTCGTGGCGGACGAGAATGTGGCGGATCCGCTCGTCGCCGAACAGCTCGTCGTAGATCGGCAGCACCGCGCCGCCGGGGTAGCCGAACACGAACTCCACGCCCTGTTCGATCAGGGCGTTCACGAGAATCGCCGCGCCGCTCATCGCGCCATAGGGATTGGGGGCGGGGTCCGCCTTCGGGGCAGGGTCCGGCTTGCCGGGCACGGGGCACTCCATCTGGTTGCTGGCCCGGTTGAAGGGGCTTCAAGAAACAAAACCGGCCCGATGCAGGGGGAATTGCACCGGACCGAGTGGGAGCGGCGCTAAAGATTAGAATCTGCCAAGTCAAGCCCTAAAGGCGCAACAAAGATGCGAAATGCGGGGTGAAGTCGATAGATTCATATTCCCACGTCGGATGCAGCCGGGCCCATTCCGGCGGAGGCTGGCGCCGGAACCAGGTGAACTGGCGCTTGGCGTAGTTGCGCGTCGCCTGGCTCCCGGCGGCGATCATCCGTTCCGCGTCGATGGTGCCGGCAAGATAGGCGGCGATCTCGGGCACGCCGATCGCGCGCATCACGGGGAGGTCGGGATCGAGCCCGCGCGCTAGCAGCGCCTCGACCTCCTCGATCGCGCCGGACTCGAGCATGGCCGCAAAGCGCGCGTCGCAGCGTTCGTAAAGCCACGCCCGCTCGGGTTCGATGATCAGCGGGAAGAGGTTGACGGTGTCGCCGATCCCGCCCGCCTTGGCGAGCTGCCAGTCGCCGAGCGTCACTCCGGTCGATCGCTTGACCTCGAGCGCACGGGCGATGCGCTGGCGGTCGCCCGGGTCGAGCTCGCTGGCGCGCTCCGGGTCCTCGATCTGGAGGAGCTTGTAGGCGGCGTCATCGTCCATCGCGCGCACCGCGGCGCGGACAGCGGGTTCGATCTCCGGAATCGGCGCGATCCCCTCGATCAGCACCTTGATGTAGAGCCCTGTCCCGCCGACGAGGATCGGGACGGCGCCCTCTGCGTGACAGGCGGCGATCTCGGTCCGCGCGCGGGTCGCCCACGCGGCAGCGGAGCAGGCTTGCGACCCGTCCCATGCTCCGAACAGGCGGTGCTCGATCCCCGCCATCTCCGCATCGGAAGGCCGCGCGGAAAGCACCCGCAGATCCGCATAGACCTGCGCGGAATCGGCGTTGATGATGACGCCGCGCTGGCCGGTGTCCGCAAGGCTCTGCGCAAGCGCCACGGCAACCGCGCTCTTGCCGCTCGCGGTCGGCCCTGCAATGAGCGCCAGCGGCTCAAGAGGAGAAGTCGAAATGCTCATGGCGCGGCTGATAGCAGAGACGGGTGAATGTGAAACGCGTCTCGCGACTTTGGCCGACAGGCTGGCGGGCGAGGGGGTAAGGCTGGTGTCCTCGCACCGCGCAGGCGAGATGCTCGAATTGCGCCTCGACGGGGGCACGGTGGCGCGGGTGCTCGATGCCATCGACTCGGTGTTCGCGCCTGCTGCCCTGCTCGCCAGCGAGGGCGAAATCCGGGTGCCGGAGTTGTTCGTTTCGGACATGGACTCGACTATGATCGAGCAGGAATGCATCGACGAACTGGCCGATTACGCCGGGCTGAAGCCGCAGATCGCTGCCATCACCGAACGGGCGATGCAGGGCGAACTCGATTTCGAAAGCGCCTTGCGTGAGCGCGTGGCGCTGCTCGTCGGGCTGGAGGAAAGCGCGATTGCCGCCTGTCTCGCCGATCGCATCACCGCGACGCCAGGCGCGGCGGCGCTCGTGGCGACGCTGGCCGCTTTGGGCACGCGCACGGTGCTGGTGACGGGGGGCTTCCACCATTTCGCCGATCCGGTGGCCGAGATGCTCGGCTTCCACCGGGTGGTGGCGAACAGGCTCGCGGTCGAGGACGGCAAGCTCACCGGCGGGCTGGTCGGCCCGATCACCGACAGCGCGGTCAAGGCGGCGGTGCTGGGCGAGGAGGCGGCCGGTCTGGGCGCAGGCGCGCTCAGCCTCGCGACCGGGGACGGGGCGAACGACATTCCGATGATTGCGGCCGCGACTTACGGGTTCGCCTACAAGGCCAAGCCCAAGGCGCGCGCGGCGGCTAACGGGCGGGTCGATGCGGGCGACCTAACTTCGGTGCTGACCTTGCTCGGCATCCCGCGCGAGGATTGGCGCGAGAGCTGATCCGCAAGCTTTTTGAGGCATCGCAAAAAAGGTTGCAGCAGGCGTACCGAATCGGCTATTAACATTAGTGTAAGCAGGCGCTGGCTAAGGACAGCCCCTCGCCTTGAGGACACGACACGCATGACCCGATCTGCTCGTACCCGCTACAGCCGCATGTTCGCCCCGGATGGCACGGTGCTTCTGCACCCTGACCGTCAGCCGGCGCGCTATCGCCCGCTTCGCGCGGTGCGGAGCTTCCAGGCGCTGATCAAGGACAAGGAAGACACAAGCCTCGTCTTCAAGATCTTCGAATCACTGCCCTCGAAGGATTTCCTGCCCCGTGTGAGCGAACTCGCGCTGTCCGAACGCGGCGAGTACCTGCGCTCGACAGAGCCGGCGCTGCCCGAAATCCTCGACGATCATGCCGCCTTGCGCCGCACACCCAAGGGCAGCCTCGCGCATGCCTATTGCGACTTCATGGAGGCCGAGGGGCTTTCGGCAGCCGGCCTCGTTGCCGAATCCGAAAGGGCGGGGCGGCCCCGCTATCCCGATCTCGTCGAGTGGTTCATCAACCGCTCGCGCGATACGCATGATCTCTTCCACATCCTCACCGGCTACGGCCGCGACGCACTGGGCGAGCAATGCGTGCTGCTCTTCACCCACGGGCAGGCGCCCAGCCAGGGCCACCTGCTGATCGGCTATGCCGGGGCGGCGAACATCGCCAAGATGACCCGTGGCAGCAAGGCACCGGTCTTCGGTGCCGTGCGGCAGGCGCATCGCACCGGCAAGGGCGCGCCGCAGCTGATTGCGCAGCCGATCCGCAAGCTGCTCGAACGCCCGCTCGAGGAAGTGCGCACCGCGCTTCACATTCCTGAGCCGACGCAATATCGTGAATGCCACCGCGTCTGGCAGGCCGAGGGGATCAATCCCTACGATCTGCTCGCCAGCAAGCCTGCCGAACACGAACTGCTCGCCGCCTAAGGACATCGTGACCATGGCCCTTACCGATCTTCCGCTTGTCGCTCCCGATCGCCGCACTTCGGGCATCCGTCCGCTCAAGGTGCTGCATCACTTCGGCAAGCTGGTCGATGACAAGGAAGACACCGAGCAGGTGTTCCACATCATCGAGGCGACCAAGGGCCGGCGCAGCCATGCGCAGGCGCGCGATTTCATCACCTCCGAGGCAGGACAGCGCTTCCTGCGCGACGGCGTCGATATCCCCGCGATGCTCGACGATCACGCGCGCTGGGCCGATTGCGGGCCGAACACGGTTGCGGCGCATTACATCGCCTTCATGAAGCGCGAAGGCCTGTCGGCCGCCGGTCTCGTGGCGGAAAGCCACCGCTGGGCACCGCCCGAAAGCCTGCCCAAGGACCAGACCCAGTGGTATTTCGACCGGCTGCGCGACACGCATGACCTGTTTCACGTGCTCACCGGCTATGGCCGCGATGCGCTGGGCGAAGTGAGCCTGCTGGGTTTCAGCTACCAGCAGAGCCACAACACCGGGATCCTGTTCATCGCCTATGCCGGCGCGCGCCAGATCAAGAAGGTCAGCGGCACCAAAGCGCCGATCTTTGCCGCGATCAAGGAAGGCCGCAGGCTCGGCCGCGCAGCCGCCAAGATTGCGCACCAGGATATCGCGGCGCTGATGCGCGAGGATATCGGCGAAGCGCGCAAGCGGCTGAACATCGGCAAGCCCGAGGTCTACCGCCAGTGCCTCGCCATCCTGCATGCCGAAGGCACGCTCTCCGAGGATATCTCGCTCGGCGGAGCCCAGGCAGCTTAGGACTCGTTCAGCGCAATTCCTTGCGAATCACCAGCTTGAGGCCCGACCAGGTCTCGTCGATCGCGCAGACCTTGGTGTCGACGAGGCCCAGCGGCAGGCACACCTCGCGGATCGTGTCCTCGGTGATGTCGGTCGGCATGCCGGACGCCTTCTTGGGCCAGCTCACCCAGATCTGACCGTCCGGCGCGATCCGGTGACGGAGCATGATGAGGCGCTCCTCGAGCAGCGTGCGCTCGGCGACGAAGATGTGCGCCGCGTCGAGGCCCTGAACGGGGTCCGCCACAAAGATGAGGTCGAGCGCATATTCGTCGATCTCGTCGATCACGTGTTCGGGCATGGCATCGAACCACACCCGCATCCCGTCGCGCAAGGTGAGCTTCTTGACGAGCGGGGTGCCGGAGTAGCCCGAGGACGCCATGGCTCAGCCCTCCATCCACTCCTGGAAGAAGCGCTGGTTCGCCGCTCGGAGTTCGCTGAGCGGAACGCCCAGCACCGCATCGCCGCCGACAGTGCCGATCCGCTGGAAGCCGATCTGCGCCGTCTCGTCGTTCTTCGTCCCCTTGGCGAGCGCTTCATTGAGCGCCGCGACGTCGGGGACGGTGACGAGATAGCGGCCCTGATCCTCGCCGAACCACCACTGTGCGGGAGTATAGGCGGGGTTGCCCTCCTCGGTCTCCGCGCCGATCCCGCCCGCCAGCGCCATTTCCGCCAGCGCGACCGCCAAGCCGCCGTCGCTGAGATCGTGCACCGCGTTGACGAGGCCATCGGCGATCAATTCGTGGATGATCTCGCCCGCATTACGCTCGACGGTGAGGTCGGTCGGCGGGGTGCGTCCCGCTTCCATGCCCTTGACCACGCGCAGCCACAGCGACTGGCCGAGGTGCGAGCGGGTCGGATCGGGCTTGGCCCAGAACTCGGGGCCGACAAGGTAGATAGCGTCGCCGGCGTTCTTGAAGTGCATGGTCATCATCTTCGACAGATCGTTGATGATGCCGACCCCGCCGATGGCAGGGGTGGGCAGGATCGCCGAGCCACCGCCTGTCGCCTTGCTCTCGTTGTAGAGGCTGACGTTGCCGCTCACGATCGGGAAATCGAGTGCGCGGCAGGCATCGCCCATGCCTTCGAGGGCGTGGACGATCTGCGCCATGATCTCGGGGCGCTGCGGATTGGCGAAGTTGAGGCAGTTGGTCACCGCCAGCGGCCGCGCGCCCACGGCGCACAGGTTGCGATAGGCCTCGGCAATCGCCTGCTTGCCGCCTTCGTAGGGGTCGGCGAAGACATAGCGCGGGGTGCAGTCGGTGGTGATCGCAAGCGCCTTGCCCGTCCCGTGCACCCGCACCACGCCAGCATCGCCGCCCGTCTGGAGCGTGTCGGCACCGACCTGCGAGTCGTACTGCTCCGCAATCCAGCGGCGCGAGGCGAGGTCGGGCGAGCCGATCAACTTCAGCAGGTCGGCGCCCACGTCATCGGTCGAAGGCACTTCGCCCAGCGGTTTCACGCCTGCCCAGACCGCATATTCCTCCTTGGAGAGGTAGGGGCGGTCGTAGAGAGGAGCATCATCGGCAAGCGGGGCGAGGGGAATCTCGCACACCACCTCGCTGTTGAATTCGAGGACCATGTGGCCGGTGTCTGTCACTTCGCCGATCACCGCGAAATCGAGCTCCCACTTAGTGAAGATCGCTTCGGCCATCGCCTCCTTGCCGGGCTGGAGCACCATGAGCATCCGCTCCTGGCTCTCGGAGAGCATCATCTCGTAGGGGGTCATGCCGGTTTCGCGGCAGGGCACCTTGTTCATGTCGAGCCGGATACCCGCGCCGCCCTTGGACGCCATTTCCACCGAGGAGGACGTGAGACCCGCCGCGCCCATGTCCTGAATCGCGACGATCGCGTCGGTTGCCATCAGTTCGAGGCAAGCCTCGATCAGCAGCTTCTCGGTGAACGGATCGCCGACCTGAACCGTGGGGCGCTTGGCCTCGGCATCCTCGCCGAAGTCCGCGCTCGCCATGGTCGCGCCGTGGATGCCGTCGCGGCCGGTCTTTGAGCCGACATAGACGATCGGATTGCCGATGCCGGTCGCGGCCGAATAGAAAATCTTGTCCTGATCGGCGACGCCCACGGTCATCGCGTTGACGAGGATGTTGCCATCGTAAGCGGGGTGGAAGTTGGTCTCCCCCGCGACCGTGGGCACGCCGACGCAATTGCCGTAGCCGCCGATGCCCGCAACCACGCCCTGCACGAGGTGTTTCATCTTGGGATGGTCAGGCCGCCCGAAGCGCAGCGCATTGGCATTGGCGATGGGGCGGGCGCCCATCGTGAAGACGTCGCGCAGGATGCCGCCCACGCCCGTCGCCGCGCCCTGATAGGGCTCGATGTAGGAGGGGTGGTTGTGGCTCTCCATCTTGAAGATCGCCGCCTGGTTATCGCCGATGT
The DNA here is from genome assembly GCA_027489065.1 of Erythrobacteraceae bacterium. Classification (GTDB taxonomy): domain Bacteria; phylum Pseudomonadota; class Alphaproteobacteria; order Sphingomonadales; family Sphingomonadaceae; genus Erythrobacter. The sequence goes on from JAIYAM010000028.1 coordinate 54,682, forward strand.
CGATCACGCCTGCGTTCTCGCCCGGGCCGCAGATCACCCAGGGCGCCTCGGTGGGCAGCTTCTTGAGGTGGATGCGGGACGATTTGTAGCTGCAATGCTCCGACCACATCACCGAGAAGATGCCGAGCTCGACAAGGTTAGGCTCGCGGCCCAGCGCGGCAAGGACGCGGGCGTATTCCTCCGGCGAGAGGCCGTGCTGTTCGACGATTTCGGGGGTGATCGCGGATGTCTGGGTCATGGGCGGGAGCTCCTTGGCCCGCGCCCCCTAGATCACTGCGCGGACGAGGCCAAGCCGCCGCGTTTCCTGAACCAGCGATTCTCCCCCACCCATGCGGCGATGGCGGTCAGAACCGCGAAGGCGATCAGCGCCTGAACATAGAGCAGCGGCCCAGCGCTGTCGGGATGGGGCGCGAACCAGTTGACGATCTGGAACAGCAGCATCGTGCCAGCCAGCACCAGCGGCGGCCCCATCGGCCCGCGCGTGCGGCGCATGAAGTACAGGAATGCGCCGCCTGTCAGGGCAAGCTCGAGTGGCATGGCGACCCACGGCCAGTCCCACAGCCCGAGGCCGAATTTGGGCGGCGTCCCGACCAAGGTCAGATCGGGCACGTGCACCAGCCAGTCGAGCAGCCAGTGCGACAGCACCACCAAGCCGGCGAGCACCCCGAGCCTCAGGTCGCGGCGCCACACCGCGACGACACCGAGCATCGCCGCAGCCCAGATCGCGGTGCCGACAAGCGAGTGCGTGTAGGGCATCTCGTAGAGGTCGAAGGGCACCATCGCGCTCGCTTCAGGGTCGATGCGCATGTGCTCTGCGCCCGCCAATGCGAGGCTGAAGAAGCCCCAGTCGACCAGCTGGCCCGCCACGAACATCGTCGCCAGACGCGGCCGCTCGGGACTTGCGGCGGCTGCGACAAAGGCCGGAGCGAAGTGGCCGATGAACATCGCGAGGCTCTTGCGCGCCTCAGGCCGAGGCGGGGGCGAAGCGCAGCACCGCGAGGGTCGCGAGCGAACTCGCCGCTCCGGTGACGAAGGCGCCCCACAGAATGTCGAGCACCGAAATCTGGGTCGCCCAGACCTTGAACACCGCCTGGCTGGTCAGGTCGAAGGTGGCATAGCACAGCGCGCCCAGCAGGATGCCGTTGAGCATCGCAGGCTGCACCGCGCCGGCCTCGATCCCCGGACGGATGGCGAACCACGTGACCCCGGCGATGTAGATGAGGTAGAAGGCCCCCGCCGCGCCGACGTTGAACTTGTCGGCCATGATCTCGCCGATCACCGGCTTGTAGAGATTGACCGAGGCCCAGCGCAGCCACACCGCATCGAGCGCCAGGAAGGACACGGCCGCAACGCCGTAGGCGATGATCCACTTCAACATATTCCGGCTATCCCTTGCGTTCGCTGCCCGCCCGTCACGGGCAGCCTTGACCGCGCCCGCGCGCGCCGTCAATGCTCCGCGCCATGGACGAGGGCACAGCATCACCGGCGGCGGCAGGGCCGGATATCACCGACATGACCTTCGAGCAGGCGCTGGCCGCGCTCGAGAGCATCGTGCAGCAGCTCGAACGCGGCGACGTGCCGCTCGATCAGTCGATCGGGCTGTATGAACGCGGCGAGGCCCTGCGCGCGGCGTGCCAGCAACGGCTCGATGCGGCGCAGGCGCGGATCGAGCGGATCGTCACTGCCGCCGATGGCCGGGCTACGGCCACGCGGCCTTTCGATACGGAGGGCTGAGGGCGATGCTGGCCGAGACGCAGGGCACCTTGCTGGGTGAGGCGATCAGGGACATCCAGGCGGAGATCGATTCGGTCTTCGACGCGCTCCTCCCCATTCCCGACGACACCTCTGCGCGGCTTGTCGAGGCGATGCGCTATGCCGCGATCGGCGGGGGCAAGCGGGTGCGGCCGCTGCTCGTTTGCAGCACCGCCAGCCTGTTCGGCGTGTCGCGCGACGCGGCGCTCAGGGCAGGGGCCGCGATCGAGGCGATCCACGTCTACTCGCTGATCCACGACGATCTGCCCTGCATGGACAATGACGATCTGCGCCACGGCAAGCCGACCCTGCACAAGGTCTACGACGAGGCGACCGCGGTGCTGGCGGGCGATGCGCTCCACGCGCTCGCCTTCGAGATCCTCGCCGACGATGCCACCAGCGAAGACCCCTTCACCCGCAGCGAGCTGATCCTGACGCTTGGCCAGGCGAGCGGCATGGGCGGCATGGCCGGCGGACAGATGATGGACATGGTCGCCGACGAAGAGGGCGTGCAATACGACCTCCACACCATCACCCGTCTGCAACAGCTGAAGACCGGTGCATTGCTTGCCGCGGCGGTCGAGATGGGCGCGATCCTCGGGAAGATCCCGCCGCAAGGACGGGCACACCTCAGGGCCTATGCGCGCGATATCGGCCTTGCCTTCCAGATTGCCGATGATCTGCTCGATGTCGAAGGCGATGTGGACAAGGCCGGCAAGGCGCTGCGCAAGGACAACGAACAGGGCAAGCAGACCTTCGTCACCCTGATGGGCGTGGACAAGGCCCGTGAACAGGCCCGCGCGCTGGTCGATCAGGCGGTGCTGCGGCTCGCCTCCTACGGGTCCGAGGCCGACATCCTGCGCGCGCTCGCCCGCTACATCGTCGAACGCGACCGCTAGAGTCGCGGACAGGGGAGCTTGAAACCATGACACGCCGCATCGGGATCTATCCCGGCACCTTCGATCCGATCACGCTGGGTCATGCCGACATCATCCGGCGCGGATCGAAGCTGGTCGATGACCTGATCATCGGGGTGACCACCAACATCGCCAAGAGCCCGATGTTCTCCGATGCCGAGCGCATCGCCATGGTCGAGCGCGAGGTCGCGAGCCTCGGCCTCGCCAATGTCGCTGTCGTGGGCTTCAACGCGCTGCTCGTCGATTTCGCCGATGCGCAGGGCGCCTCGGTGGTGATCCGCGGGATCCGCGGCGTGACCGATTTCGAGTACGAGTATCAGCTCACCGGCATGAACCGCCAGTTGAACGACCGGGTCGAGACGATCTTCCTGATGGCCGATGTCAGCCTGCAGCCGATCGCCAGCCGCCTCGTCAAGGAGATCGCGCTTTACGGCGGCGACATCGCCAAGTTCGTCAGTCCCGAGGTGCGTGCGGACGTGGTCGCGCGGGTCAAGGCCCGGGGCCGCAACGGGGCGTAGCCCGCGCCCTTATCATTCATTGCAGTGTCAGGCAGGCGGGGCTAAACGGCCTCACCAATCCGGATGGAACCATGATTATAGCCAAGCTCTCGCCTGCCTTTGCCGCCCTTTTGCTGCTTGCCGCGCCGCAGGCCGGTTTCGCGCAGAAGCAGAAGAGCGATATCCCGCCCGTGGCCTTCGGCGAGAACGCGCCCAAGGAATCGACGGCAGAAGAAGCCGCGCCGGCGGTGCAGCGCACCTATGCGCCGATCAACTATGATCCCGCGGTCGATCCGGAAAACGTCTGGGTGCTCGACCTGTCGAATGGCCAGCGGGTCAAGATCCGGCTGATGGCCGATTGGGCCCCGGCCCATGTCGAGCGCATCAAGACGCTTACGGCAGCGGGCTTTTACAAGGGCGTGGTGTTCCACCGCGTGATCGACGGGTTCATGGCGCAGGGCGGCGACCCGACCGGCACGGGCCAGGGCGGTTCGGAGCTTCCCGACCTCAAGGCCGAGTTCAATCCCATGCCGCACGTGCGCGGCACGCTTTCGATGGCGCGTGCCGCGTCTGATGACAGTGCCAACAGCCAGTTCTTCATCGTCTTCTACCCGCGCTTCAGCCTCGACAAGAAGTACACCAACTTCGGGCGCGTGATCGAGAACATGGAAGCGGTCGACGCGATCAATCGCGGCGAGCCGCCGACGAATCCGACCTACATCGTCCAAGCCTCGCTGGAGAGCGACAAGCTGCCGCCGCCTCCGCCGCCCGCACCGGCGGACGCGGCGATCTCGGCGGACGCACTGAGCGCGCCCATTCCCCCGACCAAGTAAGCCCCTTCCCCGGCGCGCGGCTTCCCGCTAGGGGCGCGCGCCATGAAGGTTGACCTGTTCGATTTCGAATTGCCGCCGGAGCGCATCGCGCTGCGCCCCGTGCGTCCGCGCGACGCGGCGCGCATGCTCGTGGTGCGCGGGGCAGACGCTCCGTTCGAGAACCGCGGCGTTCGCGACCTGCCGAGCCTGCTCAGCCCTGGCGACGTGCTGGTGTTCAACGACACCCGCGTGATTCCCGCCCAGCTCGAAGGCCGCCGCGCCGACGGAGAGGCGAAAATCGGGGCCACCCTCCACAAGCGCATCGACCTGAGGCGCTGGCAGGCCTTCCTCAAGAACGCCAAGCGGGTGAAGGAAGGCGATCAGCTGATCTTCGGCTGCGGCGTGACGGCGATCGCCGAGGCCCGCCATGCGGACGGGTCGCTCACCTTGTTCTTCGAGGGCGAGGAGCCGGTCGAAGTGCTGCTCGACCGCGCCGGGACAATGCCGCTGCCGCCCTACATCGCGAGCAAGCGCGGCATCGATGTGCAGGATCTCGAGGACTACCAGACGATGTTCGCGCGCGAGGAAGGGGCTGTCGCGGCTCCCACCGCCTCGCTGCACTTCACCCAAAGGTTGGTCGACGCCATCGACGCCGCCGGGATCGGCCGCGCGATGCTGACGCTTCATGTCGGTGCAGGCACTTTCCTCCCCGTAAAGGCCGACGACACCGACGATCACCAGATGCACGCCGAGTTCGGCCGTATCTCGCAGGCCACCGCCGACCAGCTTAATGAAGCCCGCGCCAAGGGCGGCAGGATCATCGCGGTGGGCACCACCTCGCTAAGGCTGCTCGAGAGCGCGGTCGACGAGCACGGCGTGATCCAGCCTTTCGCCGGAGACACGGCAATCTTCATCACCCCGGGCTACAAGCTCAAGGCAGTCGACGGGCTGATGACCAATTTCCACCTGCCGAAGTCGACACTGATGATGCTGGTCAGCGCATTGATGGGCCGCGAGCGGATGCTGGCCGCCTACAGCCACGCCATCGCGAACGAGTACCGATTCTACTCCTATGGTGACTCCTCGCTGCTGCTCCCCTAACCGGGTGCAATGCACGAACCCATTCTCGAAATCCGCGATCTCAGAAAGACCTACCGGGGCGGCGTCACCGCGCTCGGCGGCGTCGACCTTACCGTGAACAGGGGCGAGATCTTCGCGCTGCTCGGGCCGAACGGCGCAGGCAAGACCACGCTGATCGGCGCTGTGTGCGGGCTGGTGCGCCCCACCGGCGGCACGATCACCGCTTTCGGTCACGACCTTGCGCGCGATTGGCGTTCGGCGCGGGCGCGGATCGGGCTGGTGCCGCAGGAGCTCGCCACCGACATGTTCGAAACCGTGTGGCGGGCGGTCTCCTATTCGCAGGGGCTGTTCGGCAAGCCTTCCAACCCCGCAGCGCTCGAGGCGATTCTCAAGAGCCTCTCGCTGTGGGACAAGAAGGATGTCCAGATCCGGGCGCTTTCGGGCGGCATGAAGCGCCGTGTGCTGATCGCCAAGGCGCTCGCGCACGAGCCCGAACTGCTGTTCCTCGACGAGCCGACCGCCGGGGTGGACGTCGAGCTGCGCAAGGGCATGTGGGAGCAGATCGCGGCGCTTAAGGAGCGCGGCGTGACGATCATCCTCACTACCCACTACATCGAGGAAGCCGAGGAAATGGCCGACCGCGTCGGCATCATCCAGGGCGGGCGCATCCTGATGGTCGATGAAAAGCGCGCGATGATGGAGCGACTCGGCACCACCGAGGCGGTGATCGATCTTGCCGCGCCGCTGGCCGAAGTGCCGCCTGCGCTGGCCGGTTTCCCGGTCGAGCTGGCCGAGGGAGGCACGCGGCTGATCTACCGCGGCGGCAACGGGGAAGGGAAGGGCCGTGCCGAAGTTGCGCAATTGGCCCAGGCACTGACCCGCGCAGGGATCGGCTTCACCAGCCTCGACATCCACGATTCGTCGCTCGAGGACATCTTCGTCGGCCTACTTGGCCACACGGCGGAGGCGGCGTGATGCATTTCAACCTGCGCAGCGCCTATGCCATCTACCGCCGCGAGATGGCACGCGCCTTCCGCACTGCCTTCCAGTCGATCCTATCCCCCGTGCTGACCACCTCGCTCTATTTCGTGGTGTTCGGATCGGTGATCGGGGCACGCATGGAGCCGGTCGGCGGCGTGCCTTACGGTGCCTTCATCATTCCCGGCCTGCTGATGCTCACCCTGCTCGGCGAGACCACCAGCAATGCAAGCTTCGGGATCTACATGCCGCGCTTCACCGGCACGATCTACGAGCTGCTCTCCGCGCCCGTCGGCGTTGCCGAGACGCTCGCCGGCTTCGTCGGAGCGGCGGCCACCAAGGGGTTGATCCTTGCCGCAATCATTCTCGCCACGGCGCGGCTGTTCGTTCCTTACGAGATCGCGCACCCGCTGCTGGCGGCGGTCTACATCATGCTGGTGGCGGCGAGCTTCGCCTTGTTCGGCTTCATCCTCGGGGTGTGGGCCGACAGCTTCGAGAAGCTCGGCATCATCCCGATGCTGATCCTCACCCCGCTGACCTTCCTCGGCGGCACCTTCTATTCGATCCGCGATCTGCCCGCGCCGTGGGACGCCATCGCGCTCGCCAATCCGATCGCCTTTCTGGTGAGCGGGCTGCGCTACAGCTTCTACGGGGTCTCCGACGTTCCCATCGGCGTGTCGCTGGGGCTCACGCTCGGCTTCCTGACGGTATGCGTGATCGTCATCGCGGTCATTTTCCGCACCGGATGGCGTTTGCGGGACTGATCCATGTTTATAACCCGACACCGCCTATCGGACATATTGCACTCCTAGGCGGACATTAACACAAAGCCATAGCTTCGTTCATTACGCAGCAAAGACGAGCTTCCTACCTGCCTGTCCGACGTCGCACACCCTGCGGCGGAACGGAAAAGGACATAAAAACATGAAGAAGTTCGTCTTTACGTCGGTCGCCGCCCTCGGCGCGATCGCTCTGCCGGCTGCCGCTCAGGCGCAGTCCACCAGCACCGACACCAACAAGCCCGAAATCACCGTCGGCGCCTCGATCGGTAAGCACAACCTCGGCATCGATCTGGGCGATCTGGATGCCGACGACGGCGAATTCGACGATCTCAACATCGACGACAGCGCCATGATCTACGGCGGCTTCGCTGCGGTCGACTTCCCGCTCGGCGAGAGCCTGTTCGCCGGTGTCGAAGGCAACTTGCACCTCGGCGATGGCCCGATCGAAGCTGAATATGGCGTGTCGGGTCGTCTCGGCTTCCGCACCCAGGGCGGCAGCAAGATCTACGCCCGCGGCGGTTACCAGTGGGTCGACCTCGACATCGAGAACCTCACCGGCGTGAGTGAAGACTTCCTCGATGACAACGACATCGACACCCCCGATGTCGGCGGCGACTACCTCGTCGGCGTCGGTGTGGAAGTTCCGCTGAGCTCGGTCGTGCTGCGTGCGAACGTCGACACCATCGCCTTCGACACCCTGCGCGGAACCGTGGGCGTCGGCTTCAAGTTCTGATTGGCCGACACGGCTTCGATCAGAGGCGGGCCGCTTGCCATCTTGGCAAGCGGCCCGTTCGCTTTGGGCCTGCGCTTTGGGCGTGACAGGCGCCGCGCACCCCGTTAGCGGGCGGGCGCGATGACCGGCCCCCGATTTGCCTTCACCCTCCACGCGACCAGCGGCAAGGCGCGCACCGGCGTGATCGCCATGCAGCGCGGGGAAATCCGCACGCCCGCCTTCATGCCGGTCGGCACTGCGGCGACGGTCAAGGCGATGAAGCCCGAGGCGGTGCGCGCGACAGGCGCGGACATCATCCTCGGCAACACCTATCACCTGATGCTGCGCCCCGGTGCCGAGCGCGTTGCGCGATTGGGCGGCCTCCACACGTTCATGAACTGGGAGCGCCCGATCCTCACCGATTCGGGCGGTTATCAGGTGATGAGCCTTTCCGATCTCAGGAAGCTCACCGAACACGGCGTCGAGTTCCGCAGCCACCTCGACGGTTCGAAGCACATGCTCACGCCCGAACGCAGCATGGAAATCCAGCGCCTGCTCGGCAGCGATATCGTCATGGCCTTCGACGAATGTCCCCGCGCCGACCGACCGCGGGACGAAATCGCGTCCTCGATGGAGCTCTCGATGCGCTGGGCCAAGCGCAGCCGCGAGGGCTTCGATGCGGGCGAGGAGCACGCGGGCCGCGCCGCGCTGTTCGGCATCCAGCAGGGGGCGCTGCACGAAGACCTGCGCCGGATCAGCGCCGACGCCCTCACCGATATCGGGTTCGATGGCTATGCGGTCGGCGGACTTGCCGTTGGCGAAGGGCAGGAGGCGATGTTCGGCGTGCTCGACTATGCCCCGGCGATGCTCCCCGTGGATCGGCCCCGCTACCTCATGGGCGTGGGCAAGCCCGACGACCTCGTCGGCGCGGTCGAGCGCGGGATCGACATGTTCGATTGCGTGCTGCCGACCCGGTCGGGCCGCAACGGGCAGGCCTTCACCTGGAACGGGGCGGTCAACCTCAGGAATGCCCGCCACGCCGAGGACACCGGGCCGCTGGACCCGCGCTGCGCCTGCCCGGTCTGCACCACCTACAGCCGCGCCTATATCCACCACCTCGTGAAATCTGGCGAGATGCTCGGCGCGATGCTGGTCACCGAACACAACCTCAGCTTCTATCAGGCGCTGATGCAGGCCATGCGCGAAGCCATCGCGGCTGACGAATTCGCACGCTTTGCCAGCGACTTCCGCCGGGATTATCTTCACCGGGGGGCTTGAGCCAGCGCTTTGCGCCGCTAAGCTGGACCTTGTCGAAGGCAGGGGAGCACCGATGATTCTGGCAACAAACTCGTCGGCGCTGATGCGTCTTGTGCTGCGCGCAGGTGGCAGCGCACTGGCGGTCTGCAGCCTCGCTGCACCACTGGCCGGGCAGGACAAGGTCGACGAGGCGGCGATCCGCTTTGGCATGCGCGAAAGCGTCATGCACATCAGCCTGTCCCCTTCGGGCAACCGCATCGCCTATGTCTCGGCCGGGCCGCAGCACAGCGAGATCATCAACGTCATCGACCTCACCGGCAATGCCGAGCCACGCCAGATCGCAGCCAATACCGAAATCGTCGCCGATCTCGATTGGTGCGAATGGGCCAACGACCAGCAGCTCGTGTGCCAGGCTTCAGGGATGGCCAAGACCCCCGATGGCGTGCTGCTTCCCTATGATCGCCTGTTCTCGGTCGATGTCGAGACCGGTGCCAACAAGGAACTGAGCAAGCGCCAGAGCTATGGCGCGCGGTGGGTTGCGCAGAACGGCGGTGACGTGCTCGCGCTGGATGCGGGCGGAGAGCAGGGACGCATCCTGATCTCGAGCCAGGCCGTTCCTTCAAGCGACGTGGGCCGGCGCGCGGACAGCCGGGACGAGGGGCTCGGCGTCGAGGTCGTCGATATCGCCACCGGCAAGCGCTCGGCGCGCGAACGCTACGATCCGCTCGGGCGCTACTATCTCGCGGATGCGGTCGGAAACGTGCGGATCAAGGTGCGCAACCGCATGGAATCAGGGCGCCTGACGGGCGAGTTCGACACCCTCTACCGCCCGGCGGAAGGCGGATCTTGGAAGGATCTCGAGAACCTCACCCTCGACGGCGCGGCGGTGCCGTTTTTCAGCCCCTCGGCAGTGGATTCGGCCCGCAACGTGGTGATCGGCTTCATCACCAAGGACGGCTACGATGCGATCGCGGAGTTCCCGCTCGACGGCACTGGCGCGGGCAAGGTGCTGATGACGCGGAGCGACGTCGATGTCGACGCTCTGATCCGCATCGGCCGGCAACGCCGCGTCGTGGGCGCCAGCTATGCCACCGAAAAGCGCGAGATCGCCTATTTCGACCCGACGCTGGCCAAGCTCGCGCGCGGGCTCGGCAAGGCGCTGCCTGATCAGCCGCTGATCAACCTCGTCGGCGCGAGTACCGACGAGCGCAAGCTGCTGGTCATCGCGTCGAGCGATACCCAGCCGGGAATGGTCTACCTCTACGACAAGGAAGCCCGCACGCTCGAGCCGATGTTGCCGGTGCGCAGGGAGCTTGTCGGCCGTGACATGGGCCAGATGCGCCCGATCACCTATCCGGCCAGCGACGGCACGATGATCCCTGCCTACCTCACCCTTCCGCCGGGTTCCGACGGCAAGGGCCTCCCGGGGATCGTCATGCCCCACGGCGGCCCCTCGGCACGCGACGAATGGGGCTTCGACTGGCTGGTGCAGTACTTCGTCGCCAAGGGCTATGCGGTGCTCCAGCCCAACTATCGCGGCTCGGCGGGCTATGGCGAGAACTGGTACGGGCGCAACGGCTTCAAGGCTTGGGACGTGGCGATCGGCGACGTCAACGATGCGGGGCGGTGGCTCGTCAGCCAGGGCATCGCCAAGCCCGAGAAGCTCGCCATCGTCGGATGGTCCTACGGCGGCTATGCGGCGCTCCAATCGCAGGTGCTCGATCCGAACCTGTTCAAGGCGGTGGCGGCCATCGCCCCGGTGACCGACCTCGGCTACATCACCCAGGACGCGCAGGACTACACCAACTCGCGGCTCGTCAAGCGGTTCATCGGCACCGGTCCGCACATCGAGGCCGGCAGTCCGCGCCGCCAGGCCGCGAAGTTCGCGAGCCCCGTCGCGCTGTTCCATGGCACGCTCGACCTCAACGTCGCGGTGCGCCACTCGCAGGACATGGCCAAGGCGTTGAAAGGAGCGGGCAAGCGCGTGGAGTACCACGAGTACAAGGACCTGCAGCACGATCTGGGGGATACGAAGGTGCGGGTCGAGATGCTCAGCGACATCGGCCGGTTTCTCGACACCGCCCTGGGGAGCAAGTGACGGGCGCGGATCGTCGCTGGACAAGCCACTCGACAAGCCCCGCTTCGACCGCCTAGGGCGCGCAGCATGACGGAACTTCCCCTGAGCCCCGAGAACTGCACCACCATGCCCGAAGTGCGCGCCGGCGTGGACGCGCTGGACCGTGAGCTGGTGGCGCTGCTCGCGAGGCGCTTCGGTTACATGCGCGCCGCCGCCCGGATCAAGGGCAGCCGTGACGCCGTGCGCGACGAAGCGCGCAAGGCAAGCGTGATCGCGGCGGCTGTCGCCGAGGCCGAGGCCCACGCCATCCCCGCCGACGTCGTCGCCGACATCTGGGAACGGCTCGTCGAAGGCTCGATCGCCTACGAATTCACCGAGTGGGACCGGATCAGGGGCTGACGGCGCCCTTGCCGAGGAAGGTGGCCAGACGCGGCTGCTTCTTGCCCGGCGATTTTGGGCGGATTGTCCGCGCGAGCTTCGCCACCCGCGCCTCCCACTTGGCGATGTTGCGCGGCGGGGTGTTTTCGCCCACCGGACCCAGCTTCAGGGTGCGCACGGGTGCGAAGCCGCAGAAGCCGAGGATCTGCCCCTTCCAGCGCCGCAACAGCGCGTTGCCATACCACAGCCACAGGATGAAGGGCGGCGTGTCCATCGTCGCGATGAGATCGGCCGAGCGGCCCTCCATCAGCTTGTCCCACCAGGGATCGCCGACGTGATAGGCAAAGGTGAAATTGGGCAGGAACAGGCGGTCGATCAGCCCCTTCAATTCGGCAGGCTCGGCGCCCCACCACATCGGAAAGGCAACGACGAGGTGATCGCAGGCATCGAGCGCCTCGGCGAGCCGCGTGATGTCGGGTTCCCATGGCGTGCGCTGCTTGTAGCCGCGGCGCAGGACCGGCGTGAAGGCGAGGTCGCGCACCGCGACGCGGGTCACTTCGGCTGACGAGGGCAGTGCGGCCGCATAGGTGTCCAGCAGATGGGTCGTCAGCCGGCCCTCATCGGGATGACCATCGAGCAGCAGCACCTTCATCCTACACCCCCCTGATTGCGGGTCGAGGATTGCAGGCCGACGCACAAAAGAAAAGGGCGGCCCCGCAGGACCGCCCTCTTGCTTGGCGTAAACCGGTGAAGCCGGATCAGCGCGAGTAGAACTCGACCACCAGGTTCGGTTCCATCGTGACCGGGTAGGGCACTTCGTCGAGCTTCGGCACGCGGGTGAAGGTGATCTTCTCGTTGCCGTCGGGCTGGACGTAATCGGGAATGTCACGCTCGGCGAGGCCCTGGGCTTCGATCACGAGCGCCATTTCCTTGGCCTTGCTGCCGAGGCTGATGACATCACCCACATCGACCCGGCGCGAGGCGATGTTGCACTTCACGCCGTTGACGTAGATGTGGCCGTGGCTGACGATCTGGCGGGCCGAGAAGATGGTCGGCGCGAACTTGGCGCGGTAGACCACCATGTCGAGACGACGCTCGAGCAGGCCGATCAGGTTCTGGCTGGTGTCACCCTTCATGCGCGAAGCTTCGGCATAGGTGCTCTTGAACTGCTTTTCGGTGACTTCGCCGTAGTAGCCCTTGAGCTTCTGCTTGGCGCGCAGCTGCAGGCCATAGTCGCTCATCTTGCCCTTGCGACGCTGGCCGTGCTGGCCGGGGCCGTAGGAACGCTTGTTCACCGGGGAATTCGGGCGACCCCAGATGTTTTCGCCCATCCGGCGGTCAATTTTGTGCTTGGCGCTTTTGCGCTTCGACATGAGTCTTTCCTTCAATGTGCTGACCCGCCCCAATGGCGAGCGTTAAACCCGGCATCGCTCCATCATGCCCACATGGGGAAGGATGCGGCCACTGCTTCACCGGGGTGCAGGGCCCATTTGCGAAGGCGCGCGCATAGCAGGGTGGCGCGCAAGGTCAAGCTTCGAAGGGCCTAATCGCGGCGGTCCCGCTCGATCGTGCTCAGAACCCCGCGCAAGGTGCGCACCTCGAGGTGGTTCCAGCCCGGCTTGGTGAGCAGCCCGCGAAGCGTCCGGCGGGTCGCCTCGGCCCGGATTTCAGGGAAGAAATAGCCGAGCGGTTCGAGCAGCTTTTCGAAATGCGCGATCAGACCCTCAAGCTCCTCCTGCGGGGCGGGGGGGAGCAGCTCCTCGACGGTGGGCTGCACCAGCGCCGCATCAGCGCCGGCCAACTCCCGGCCGAGACGCGCCCACTCATAGGACACGAGCACCACCGCCTGCGCGAGGTTCAGTGATCCGAACTCCGGGTTGATCGGGATGGTGAGAATGTTGCGGGCCAAGGCCACGTCCTCGGTCTCCAGCCCCGAACGCTCGGGGCCGAACAGGACCGCGTGGCGGCCTGCCTGCGTGTGGACCAGACGCCCCGCCTCGTCTGCGCCGATCACCGGCTTGGTGACCCCGCGCTTCCGCACGGTCGTGGCATGAACATGCGCGCAATCGGCAACCGCCTCGGCGGTGGTTTCGTAGACCTTGGCCCGTTCGAGCACGATGTCCGCCCCTGCCGCAGCCGGGCCTGCCGAGGGGTTGGGCCAGCCATCACGCGGGCTGACGAGGCGCATCTCGGTCAGCCCGAAATTGAGCATCGCGCGCGCCGCCTTGCCGATGTTCTCGCCTAGCTGCGGGCGCACGAGCACGATCACCGGCTTGTTGAGATCGGCCATTTTTGCGTTAGTCCTTGGCGGCTTGCTGCACGGTGTGGGCAAATTCCTCGAAGTCGCGCGCTTCGGAGAAATCGCGGTAGACGCTGGCGAAGCGGATATAGGCGACCGAGTCGATCTGCCGCAGCCCCTCCATCACCAGCTCGCCGATGTGCGAGGAGGGCACCTCGGCCTCTCCGGAGGTTTCGACCTGTCGCTGGATGCCGGAAATGAGCTGATCGAGCCGCTCCTGATCGATGCCGCGCTTGCGACTGGCGAGCGAGACGGAATGCTCGAGCTTCGAGCGATCGAAAGGCTCGCGGCGATCGCCGGACTTCACCACCACGACCTCGCGCAGCTGCACGCGTTCGAAGGTCGTAAAGCGCGCGCCGCAGGACGAACACTGGCGACGCCGCCGGATCGAGGCATTGTCCTCGGTCGGGCGGCTGTCCTTTACTTGCGTATCGTCATGGGCGCAGAACGGGCAACGCATTCAGAGGCTTACTTCTTGATCCTCTGGTAGAGCATGAACCCGGCCCCGGCAAGCAGGCCGATCGGCCAGGAGACCACGGGGAGGATAGCCCCCGCGACCGCGCCGATCGCGGCACCGGTCAGCACCGGCTTGCTGGAGGGATGGTTGATCCCCTCCTTGGCCATGCCGGAAACTTCGGCTTTCACGTCCTCGACCCAATCCTTGGAGTCGCGCGGTTCCTGATCATTCATCGGAGGGGCTTCCTTACATTCCGGGATAGACGGGGAAGGCGGCGCAAAGCTCGCTCACCCGCTGGCGCACGCTCTCTTCGATCTGCGCGTCGCCTTCGGGGCCGTTCTTGGCAAGACCTTCAACCACTTCGGCAATGAGCTTGCCGACGGTGCGGAACTCGTCCGGGCCGAAGCCGCGGGTCGTTCCGGCGGGCGTGCCGAGACGAACGCCGCTGGTCACGAAGGGCGAGTGGGTGTCGAAGGGAATGCCGTTCTTGTTGCAGGTGAGCCAGGCGCGGTCGAGGCCCTTCTCGGCGTCCTTGCCGGTGACGTTCTTGGCGGTGAGGTCGACCAGCATCGAGTGGTTGTCGGTGCCGCCGCTGACGATCCTGAGGCCGTTTTCCTCAAGGCTCGCCGCCAGCGCGCGGGCGTTCTCGACGATGCGGTGGGCGTAGGTCTTGAACTCGGGACGAAGCGCCTCGCGGAAGGCGACCGCCTTGGCCGCGACGATGTGCATCAGCGGGCCGCCCTGCAGGCCGGGGAAGACCGCCATGTTGAGCGGCTTGGTGTACTTCTCGTCGTTCCACAGGATGATGCCCGAGCGCGGGCCGCGCAAGGACTTGTGGGTGGTCGAAGTGACAATATCGCAATGCGGGAAGGGCGAGGGGTGCGCGCCGCCCGCCACCAGCCCGGAGATGTGGCTCATGTCGCACAGCAGGACCGCGCCCACTTCGTCGGCGATGGCGCGGAAGGCGGGGAAGTCCCAGGTCCGCGAATAGGCGGTGCCGCCGCAGATGATGATCTTTGGGCGATGCTCGCGCGCCTTGGCGGCGACTTCCTCGAGATCGACCATCTCGGTCTCGCGGCTCACGCCGTAGGAGACGACGTTGAACCACTTGCCGCTCATGTTGACCGGCGAACCGTGGGTGAGGTGGCCGCCCGAATTGAGGTCGAGCCCCATGAAGGTGTCGCCCGGATTGAGCAGGGCGAGGAACACCGCCTGGTTCATCTGCGAGCCCGAATTGGGCTGGACGTTGGCAAAGGCGCAGCCGAACAGCTCCTTGGCGCGCTCGATCGCGAGGGTTTCGACCACGTCGGCATAGTCGCAGCCGCCGTAGTAGCGCTTGCCCGGATAGCCCTCGGCATACTTGTTGGTGAAGACGCTGCCGGCGGCTTCGAGCACCGCGCGCGAGGCGATGTTCTCGGAGGCGATCAGCTCGATCTTGTCACGCTGGCGGGCGAGCTCCTTGCCGATCGCGGCGGCGATTTCCGGGTCGGCATGGGCGAGGTCGTCATGCCAGAAGCCATCCATCGGGTTCTGGGTGCGGGCGGCGAAATCGATCGGAGCGGTGCTCATTGATGGGTCTCGATGTGGTCGGGCTGGAACGGGGGTTTGCCGAGCTTGCCGACGCGGCGCTGGTGGCGCCCGGCCGGATCGCCGGCATCGGCGAATTCGGAGTCGAGAAATGTCGCAACGCAGGACTTGGCCATTTCGATCCCGATCAGCCGTGCGCCGAGCGCGATGCAGTTCGCGTCATTGTGCTCGCGGGCGAGGGCGGCCGAGAGCGGCTCGGAAACGAGCGCGCAGCGGACCATCGGGTGGCGGTTGACGCTGATCGAGATCCCGATGCCGCTGCCGCACAGGGCGATGCCGTATTCGACGGTGCCTTCGGCGATGATCTCGGCGAGGCGGTAGCCGTAATCGGGATAGTCGACACTCGTGCCCGGTTCGGGGCCAAGGTCGGCGACCTCGTGGCCTTCCTCGACAAGCCATTCGGCGAGTTCGGCCTTGAGCTCCACGGCGGCATGATCGGAGGCGATGGCGATGCGCATGCGCTCTCCATAGGGGCTGGCCGCGCAATTCTCCACCCTTTGCCGCGCCTTTTTCGACGGGCGGCTTAACCACTTCGGGACAGGTGGTGTGATAGGCTCGCACGCATGGATCGCCCCGTGCCCCGCCAGAGCGCCGAGCAGTGTCTCGCCCGCGTCTTCGCGGACGACCGGCCGCGCCATTTCGGCACGGGCTGGCTGAGCGGGGTGCTGGGCATCGTGCTCGGACTGCTGGCACTGCTGGCAGTGCTGTGCCTGCACTTCCCGCAATATCTGACCCTGCCGGAGTTGCGCGCGCGCTATCCGCTGGGGCTGGTGCGGCTCGCGATCGATGTGGGCCTGCTGGCGGCGATGGCGCTGTCGGGCCTGTCCATGCTGCTGCGCCGCAAGAAGGCGCTGGGGCTCGCGGGCCTCGCGCTGGCGGGCCTCGCGCTGGCGCTGGGCGCGGGCGGAGTCGAAATCCCGAGGGGCGGCGCGAGCGCGGTTTATCTCGGGCTCGACTGGTTCGTGCTCGGCACGCTCACAACCGCTGCGGTCTTCGTGCCGCTGGAGGGGGCATTCCCGCTGCGGCGCGGGCAGGGGGCTTTCCGCCGGGGCTGGCTGACCGACACGCAGTACTTCTTTGCCAGCCACGTGCTTGCACAGGTGATGAGTGTCGCCGTGCTCGCCCCCGCTGTTGCGCTGGGCAAAGTGCTGGCTGTGCCTTCCGCTCAGGGAGTGGTGCAGAGCCTGCCGCTGGTCGTGCAGTTCGGCCTCGCGGTGCTGGTCGCGGACCTTGCGCAATATGCCGTCCACCGCGCCTTCCATGCGGTGCCGGCCCTGTGGCGGTTCCACAAGGTGCATCACTCGGTCGAGACGATGGACTGGATCGCCGGGTCGCGGCTCCATCTGGTCGATGTGATCGTGACGCGCGCTCTGGTGCTGTTGCCGCTGCTGGTGCTCGGCTTCGACAGCCTCGCGGTCTATGCCTACCTCGCGCTGGTGAGCTTCCACGCGGTGTTCATCCACGCGAACTTCGCGCCGCGTGCCCCGTGGCTCGAGCGCTGGATCGCCATGCCGCGCTATCACCACTGGCACCACGGCATCGAGGCCGAGGCGAGGGACGTGAACTTCGCCGTCCACCTCCCCATGATCGACCGCTGGTTCGGCACGCATCACATGCCCCAAGACCGCTGGCCGAGCGGCTACGGAATCGAAGGCGAGCGCGCGCCGGAAGGGTGGCTGGCGCAGCTCGTCTGGCCCCTGCGCCGGTGACATGGTTTAGGGTCGCGCGGTGCGGCCGCCATAGACTGCCGCTCCCCGCAAGAGAGGAGCTTACCGATGCCTGCCAAGTCCAAGGCGCAGCAGAAGGCTGCCGGCGCCGCTTTGTCCGCCAAGCGCGGCGAGACAGCGAAAAAAGACCTCAAGGGCGCGTCGAAAAGCATGGCGGATTCGATGAGCGAAAAGGAGCTGGAAGACCTCGCCCACACCAAACGCAAGGATCTGCCCGACCGCAAGGGCTGACCCGCCCCGAATCGCGCGGTCGCGGTGTGGTCAGTAATTCTTCCCGACCCCGGCCTTCTTGAGCCGCTCGACCACGTCGGGATTGGCGCGCAGGTAGGTTTCGACTTCCTTGCCGACCTCCGCGCCCATCGTCCGCGCCAAGGGCCCGAGTTCGGCGAAATAGGCCTGGTTGGCCGCGGCGATCGCAGGATCGCTCTGCAACTTCTGAAGGTTGACGAAGTAGCGCGACCCGTTCGGTGTCTGGGCGAAACGGGCGATGTCCTGCAGTTCTTCGAGGGTGAACTCGCGGGTGTAGGCGATCGCCGTCGCATCGAAGATTCGCGGAAGCTGCTTGGCGAAGATCGGGCGGAAGGCATCCGGCAGGTCCGCAACGAAGCGGTCCATGATCGCCCGGATGCCGGGCTCCTGGAACATAGGGCCGGTCATCGCGCCCGCCATGTATTGCGAGGCGATGCTGCGCGACAGCTCCAGCAGCATGGCCTCGCGCTTGTCGGCGGGGTACATCGCCTCAATGATCACATTGGCGAGCGCAAGCTCCTCGGGCGGTGCCACATAGGTCTCGTCCTGCGCGGCGAGCGCGGCAGGCGTTATGGTCTGAACTGCCGCGACAAGGGCAAGAGCATAGGGTGCGACCCGCATGTGAGGCTCCGTGGTTGTCTTACTGGTCGAGGAAGGAGCGCATCTTGCGGCTGCGGCTCGGGTGCTTGAGCTTCCTCAGCGCCTTCGCCTCGATCTGGCGGATACGTTCGCGCGTCACCGAGAACTGCTGGCCGACTTCTTCCAGCGTGTGATCGGTGTTCATCCCGATGCCGAAGCGCATCCGCAGCACGCGCTCTTCACGCGGGGTGAGGCTGGCCAGCACGCGGGTGACGGTTTCCTTGAGGTTCGCCTGGATCGCGGCATCCACCGGGATGATCGCGTTCTTGTCCTCGATGAAATCGCCGAGGTGCGAATCTTCCTCGTCGCCGATCGGCGTTTCGAGGCTGATCGGCTCCTTGGCGATCTTCATCACCTTGCGCACTTTTTCGAGCGGCATGGAGAGGCGCTGCGCCATTTCCTCAGGCGTCGGCTCGCGGCCTTCCTCGTGGAGGAACTGGCGGCTCGTGCGGACCAGCTTGTTGATCGTTTCGATCATGTGCACCGGAATGCGGATGGTGCGCGCCTGATCCGCGATCGAGCGGGTGATCGCCTGACGGATCCACCACGTCGCATAAGTGCTGAACTTGTAGCCGCGGCGGTATTCGAACTTGTCGACCGCCTTCATCAGGCCGATATTGCCTTCCTGAATGAGATCAAGGAATTGCAGGCCACGGTTGGTGTACTTCTTGGCGATCGAGATCACCAGACGAAGGTTCGCCTCGACCATTTCCTTCTTGGCGATACGCGCCTCGCGCTCGCCCTTCTGGACCATGTTGACGATCCGGCGGAACTCGGGGAGGCTCATGCCGGTCTGGGCGGCGATGTCGGCGATTTCGGCGCGGATGCGCTCGATCGCGTCCTCTTCGCGCTCCGCGAAGGCGGCCCACTTCTTGTCCTTCTTGGCGCGTTCCTTGATCCAGGCGTCATCCATCTCGTTGCCGACATAGGCATTGAGGAAGTCGACGCGCTTGACCTTGTGACGTTCGGCAAGGCGCAGCATCTGGCCGCCCAGCGTGGTCAGCCGGCGATTGAAGGCGTAGAGGTTGTCGACTAGGAATTCGATCTTGGTCGCGTGGAACTGCACGGACTCGACCTCGGCGGTGAGCTCCTCGCGCAGGTTCTCGTACTTCGTTTCCTTGGCCGCCGGGAAGGCATTGCCGAGCGCCAGCGTGTCGACGCGTTCGCCCTGGAGCTTCTCGAAGGCGTTGAACAGCGTGGTGATCCGCGCGAACCGCTCGAGCGCCTCGGGCTTAAGCGCGGCTTCCATCTGGGCGAGGGAGAGGGTGTTGTCCTCCTCCTCTTCCTCTTCGCGCTTGGGGCGGCCTTCGCCGTCCTCGTCCTCGTCGGCGTCCGCTTCGGGCTCGTCGGCGACCTCGTCGTCCTCGCGGATCGTCGGGCCGGCGGTGGCTTCGGAGATTTCGTCGTCGTCGTCATCCTCGGCGCCGTCGGCCATCTTCTCGGCCGGGGGTTCCTTGGAGAGCATCGCGTCGAGATCGAGGATCTCGCGCAGCTGCATGTCGCCGTTGTTGAGCGCTTCGGACCACTGGATGATCGCGTGGAAGGTGATCGGGCTTTCGCACAGGCCCATGATCATCATGTCGCGGCCGGCCTCGATGCGCTTCGCGATGGCGATTTCGCCCTCGCGGCTGAGGAGTTCCACCGCGCCCATTTCGCGCAGGTACATGCGCACCGGATCGTCGGTGCGCTCGCCGGTCGCGAGCTTGCGGTTGGCGGCGCGGGCATCCTTGGCGGGGCCCTTCTTCTCGCCGTCGTCCTCGTCCTCGTCATCGTCGGCGACGATGTCGTCGCTGTCGTTGTCCTCGCCCTCGGCTTCGGCCTCGGCATCCTCGTCGCTCTCGACGATCTGCACGCCCATTTCGGACAGCGCGGTCTGGATGTCCTCGATCTGGTCGGGGCTCATCTCGCCCGAAGGCAGGGCCTCGTTCAGCTCGTCATAGGTGACATAGCCGCGCTTCTTCGCCTTGCTGATCAGCTTCTTGATCGAAGCCTCATTGAGGTCGATCAGCGGGGCATCTTCCTTCTCGGCCATATAAACGTATCAATCCGTTGTCTGAGGGTTCACCCGCCGGCTTGCGCGTCTCGCGCGGCGGGGCCCGTTGATCCCATGCCGCCCGGTCAGGCGGTATCATCCGTGCCGGCCCCGGGATTGGCTGGCGTGCCCGCCTTGCGCCGTCCGAAGGCCTTCAATCTTTCCTCGACTGCCATGAGCTGTGCACGCAAACGGGTCTGCTCCGCAAACGATCCCTCGGGATCGCTTTCGAAACGCGCGATCGTGGCCGCAAGCGCAGCCTCAAGCGCCGGTCTTTCGACCAGCAGCGACACAGCTTCAGCCAGTTCCTCGCACGCAGCGTCGGGATCGTTGCCTTCGTCAAGGAAGGCGTAGCGGATATCTGCCGACGGGGCGGGTTGGCCTTGCGAGGTGCATATGGCGGTTGCCACGGGCGAATCAAGCGTTTCCGCAAGTTCGAAGAGCGATTCGATCACCGGTGCGGCATTCGGCATGTGCCGGGCGAGGGTGGAAAGCGCCTCGGTGTGCCGCGCAATCTGCCCGGGATGGCGCGCCAGCCCGGCCAGAACCGCCGCCAGCAACCCCTGCCGCTGCGCCCCTGCCATCAGCGCCGAGAGCTGCTCCCGCGCCGCTTCCGACAGGCCCGGCGCAGGCAGCGGCGCGCCTTTCCAGCCGCGCTGCCCGGGGCGCTGCGGGCTGCGCTGCGAGGCCTGGAACGCAGGCCGCGGCGGGCGGGGCGGGTAGGCGAAGGCCGAGAAGCGGTCGGACAGCTCGCGCCGGTAGAGGCTCTTGATCTCGGGGTCCGCGATGGTGTCGACATGGGCCATCAGCCGCGCCTTCAACCCCGCCTTGGCCTCGGGCGTGGCGAGGGGCTGGGCGTCGCGCTCGAACTCCCAGAGCGTGTCGATCAGGCTGGAGGGGCTGGCGAGCAGCTTCTCCATCGCGCCCTTGCCCTGCGTCTTGAGCAGGTCGTCGGGATCAAGGCCCGCAGGCAGCCGCACGATCCCCAGCGAGCGCATCGGCGCAAGCAGCGGCAGCGCCCGCGCGATGGCGCGCATCGCCGCCCTTTGCCCCGCCGCATCGCCATCGAAGCACAGGATAGGCACCTCAACCATGCGCCACAGCAGCTCGAGCTGCATCTCGGTCAGCGCCGTTCCGAGCGGGGCGACCACGTCCGCGATCCCGGCATTGGCGAGGGCGATCACGTCCATGTAGCCCTCGACCACCACCACACGCCCGCTCTGGCGCGCGGCAGGGGCGGCGCGGTGGAGGTTGTAGAGGGTCCGGCCCTTGTCGAAGAGATCGGTGTCGGGGGAATTGAGGTACTTCGCGACGCCTTCGCGCTTGTCGAGGATGCGTCCCCCGAAGGCGATCACCCGGCCCCGCTGGTCATGAATGGGCAGCATGACGCGGCCCCGGAAGCGGTCGTAGCGCTCGCCCTGCTCATTGGCAGCGCGCATCCCTGCGCCCTCCAGCATATCCTCGCCGAATGCGCTGAGTGCCTTGGGGAGCGCCTGGCGATCATCGGGCGCCCAGCCGAAGCCGAACTCGCGCATCACTTGCGGCGAGAACCCGCGCCGCTGGAGATAGTCCCGCGCTGCGCCGCCCGAGGGGCCTGCAAGGCTGTCGACGAAGAACTTATGCGCCGCCTCAGTCACGTCGATCAGGCTGGCGCGCTGTTCGGCGCGCTTGGCCATGACCGGATCGGGGGCGGGGACTTCCATCCCGGCCATGCCCGCCAGCTCCTTGACCGCGTCCATGAACTGGAGGCCTTGGCTGTCGACCATCCAGCTGATCGCATCGCCATGCGCGCCGCAGCCGAAGCAGTGGTAGAACTGCTTCTGGTCGTTGACGTAGAAGCTCGGCGTCTTCTCCTCGTGGAACGGGCAGCACCCCTTCCACTCGCGCCCGGCCCGGGTTAGCTTCACCGAGCGCTGGACGAGCGAGGACAGCGTGATCCGCGCACGCAGCTCGTCCTTCCATTGCGGGGTGATCGACATGGGGGGTTAGTGCCTCCCGGGCGGGCGCGTGTCGAGGCGCGGGACGAGAGTGCTGTGCACCGGCGTGTGGATACTTCGACGATCCTCGTTGTATGCACGCTTCGGCCCGCCACCGGACGGGCCGCGAGCGCACGCGCGCGAGCCGCAGGCGATCCGGCGCGAAGCGACGGAGACTCGCCGAGGATGTGCCCGCGGAGGCGGGAACGCAAACAATTAAGACAGCGCCGCCTTCACCAACCCGCTCGCCAGCTTCCCATCGAGCACCGCGCCGTGGCGGGCTTTCAGCTCGGCCATCACCGTGCCCATGTCCTTCATGCTGGATGCGCCCGTCTCCGCCTTGATCGCCTCGATCGCGGCGCGGGTGGCGGCTTCATCGAGCATCTGCGGCAGGAATTCCTCGATCACGGCCAGCTCCGCGCGCTCGACCGCGGCGAGTTCGGCGCGGCCGCCCGCATCATACATCTCGATCGATTCGCGGCGCTGCTTGGCCATCTTCTGGAGCACGCTCACCACCAGCTCGTCATCGGGGATGCTCTTGGCCGAGGTGCGCTCCTCGATGTCGCGGTCCTTGATCTTGGCGCTGATCTGGCGGAGCGCGGCGGTGCGCTCCTTCGCGCCGGCCTTCATCGCCGCGATGGTGGCGGCCTTGATATCGTCACGGATCATCGGTCTTTTCCTGTGGATGGGTTTTGCGGCCGCGCCTCTAACGCAAATAGTGGGCGAAGCCTAGGTTGACGCCGGGGGCGGGCGAGCCTAGCGGACAAAACTTAGCAACATCGCTGGCTTTACTCGCAACGGAGCGCCCCATGGCCGACCCCGCATCCACCCGCGCGCAACCTTCGGGCGCGACCGGAGTCCTTGTGCTGGCTGACGGCACGCTGGTGTGGGGCCGCGGCTTCGGCGCGGTCGGCGCAAACGTGGGCGAGGTGTGCTTCAACACCGCCATGACCGGCTATCAGGAGATCCTCACCGATCCCTCCTACGCCGCTCAGATCGTCACCTTCACCTTCCCGCATATCGGCAATGTCGGCGCGAACGGCGAGGATGTGGAGAGCAAGGTCGAAGGCGCGGTCGGCTGCGTGGTGCGCGAGGACGTGACCGAGCCGTCGAGCTTCCGCTCGATCGAGAAGTTTGCCGAGTGGATGGTGCGCAACGGCAAGATCGGGCTTTCGGGCGTCGATACCCGCGCGCTCACCCGCCGCATCCGCCAGAGCGGCGCGCCCAATGCGGTGATCGCCCATGCGCCCGACGGCAAGTTCGATATCCCCGCGCTGATCCGCCGCGCGCAGGAGTGGCCGGGCCTTGAGGGCATGGACCTCGCGATCCGCGTCACCCGCGATCGCCACGAGAACTGGGCGGGCGGCTACTGGACGCTCGGCAAGGGCTACGGGCGGGCTCCGTTCGATGCCAAGCCCCACGTTGTCGCGATCGATTACGGCTCGAAGGACAACATCTTCCGCAACCTCGTCAAAGCGGGCGCGCGGGTGACGGTGGTGCCGGCCAGGACGAGCTTCGACGAGGTGATGGCGCTCAAGCCCGACGGCGTGTTCCTCTCCAACGGCCCCGGCGATCCGGCAGCGACCGGCGAATATGCCGTGCCGGTGATCAAGGCGCTCCTGGACGCCGACATGCCGATCTTCGGTATCTGTCTGGGCCACCAGCTCCTCGCGCTGGCGGCGGGCGCCAAGACGATCAAGATGCACCAGGGCCACCGCGGCGCGAACCACCCCGTCCAGCGCGTGGGCGAGGGCTGGGGGGAGACTTCGGGCCTCGTCGAGATCACCTCGATGAACCACGGCTTCGCGGTGGATGTGGACACGCTCCCGGAGAATGTCGAGCAGACCCATGTGAGCCTGTTCGACGGTACGAATTGCGGGATTGCGATCCGGGGCAAGAAGGCCTTCGCGGTGCAGTATCACCCCGAGGCATCGCCGGGGCCGCAAGACAGCTTCTATCTGTTCGAGAAGTTTGTGGGGGGGCTGGGGTGAAGGTAACATCCCAGATCCTCATGCTTTCTTCGCTCAGCATCGTCGCTGGCTGCGGATTCTATGGCAACGAGTTTCATTGGGCTACAGAATCCGAATTGAATCAGGCCATTGAAGCTTGTTCGATGAGCTTCGCCCATGTGATCCGAGTTGGAGAAGTACTGACGGTGGAAAGGAAGCCTGATGCGCCGACCCTTCAAAGCCTTTCTCCCGGCCAAAGAGCTCGAGAAGCTGAGGCATCTGATTGCTTCGACAAGTACCTCTCCGACCGCAAATGGCTAATGACCCGTTAGATTGGACAACATGCCCAAAAGAACCGACATCTCCTCGATCCTCGTCATTGGCGCTGGCCCGATCATCATCGGGCAGGCGTGCGAGTTCGATTACTCCGGCACGCAGGCGATCAAGGCGTTGAAGGAGGAGGGCTACCGCGTCATCCTCGTCAACTCGAACCCGGCGACGATCATGACCGATCCCGAGTTCGC
>JAIYAM010000058.1 GCA_027489065.1 Erythrobacteraceae bacterium
ACCACGCCCGCTGTCTTGGTGCCTGCGCGGCCCGCAGCCACGGCTACGTCGTCAATGGAGGCGGAGGCCGCCTTGGCGATTACCGAAATATCATCGAGCAGCGCGACCAGACCTGAAGGCACAGGCAATTCCCCCTTGTTGCGATTCGAGCAATGTAACCCCGCGCCTGCCCGTCCGGTTCCCTGCGGACAAGACTTGCAATTGCCGGGCAAAGCTGTAAGGGCCCGCGCTTCGCATGGGAACCGCCCGGCGATGTATCGAAGAAAGCCGGAGGGGCCCCGCGTATTCGGCGCGGATCAGCCAGCGATCGGCATGGAAGTGAAAGGACGCAAGATGGCGCTCTACGAGCACGTCTTTCTTGCGCGTCAGGATCTGAGTCAGGCTCAGGTTGACGCGCTGGCAGCGCAAGCTACCGAAATCGTCGAGGCCGGCAACGGCAAGGTCACCAAGACCGAGACCTGGGGCCTCAAGTCGCTCGCCTACAAGATCGAGCGCAACCGCAAGGCGCACTTCGTGCTGCTCAACATCGAAGCCCCGGGCAACGTTGTCGCAGAACTCGAGCGCCAGACCCGTATCAACGAAGACGTCATCCGTTACATGACCATCCGCGTGGAAGAACACGAGGAAGGCCCCAGCGTGATGATGCGCAAGAACGAGCGCGAGCGTAAGCGTCGCGACGCACGTGAGGAGCGCGACTGATGGCCCGCCCGTTTTTCCGCCGCCGCAAGTCCTGCCCGTTCGCGGCCAAGGACGCCCCGAAGATCGATTACAAGGACGTGCGCCTGCTGCAGGGCTTCATGTCCGAGCGTGGCAAGATCGTGCCGTCGCGCATCACCGCCGCCTCGGCGAAGAAGCAGCGTGAGCTGGCTCAGGCGATCAAGCGTTCGCGCCAGATCGGCCTGCTGCCGTTCATCGTGAAGTAGGAGAAAGAGACATGAACATCATTCTCCTTGAGCGCATCGAAAAGCTCGGCTCGATCGGTGACGTCGTCACCGTGAAGGACGGCTATGCGCGCAACTTCCTGCTCCCGCAGAAGAAGGCCCTTCGCGCCAACGAAGCCAACCGCAAGGTCTTCGAAGCCAACCGTGAGCGGCTGGTCAACGAGAACGCCGAGCGCCGCTCGGCTGCCGAAGCGCAGGGTGAAAAGGTTGCGGGCGCAGAAGTGGTGCTGATCCGCGCCGCTTCGAACGCCGGCCAGCTTTATGGTTCGGTGAGCGTGCGCGACATCGTCGCCGGTCTCGCCGATCAGGGCCACACCGTCGACAAGCGCATGGTCATCCTCGGCGCGCCGATCAAGAACATCGGCATGCATGACGTGACCGTCGCCCTCCACCCCGAAGTGCGCGTCACGGTCAAGGCCAACGTCGCCCGCTCGGACGACGAAGCCAAGCTGCAGAGCGAAGGCGTCGACGTGCTGAAGGCGATGTTCGACGACGAACAGCGCGAGATCGAGGAACAGGCCGATGCGACCCGCATCGACACCAGCCTCGAGCCGGGCGAAATCCCGGCCGAGCTGCTCGACGGCGGCGACGACGACTAAGCCCCGGCCAATACGGCCACATGAACACGCGGAAGGGCGCGGGGATCGGATGCGATCCCCGCGCCCTTCTTGTAAATGGCACCGCGCAAAGCCAAGGTGCTGCCACACAACGATAACAAGAAAGGAGCAGAGACAACTGCCATGATCGACATTCCGACCATCCTCGGCGAGCTCCAGCGGCACTACGACGATGCCGTGCGCACCTTGCGCGAGGACGTGATCGCCTTCGGCCGCGACGGCACCGTGCCCCCGCCCGCCCGCCGCGCCGACGGCAGCTATTCCTATCCGCAGATCACCTTGCGCTACAACGGCATCGGCGCCCCGCGCGACCGCAGCCGCGCCTTCGGGCGCCTCGAGCTGCCGGGCACCTATGTCACCACCATCACCCGCCCCGATCTCTTCGCGCATTACCTGACCGAGCAGCTCGGACTGATCGCCAGCGAATACGAGGTCGAGGTGACGGTCTCCCGTTCGCGCCAGGAAATCCCCTTCCCCTATGTGCTCGATGGCGAGGCCGGGGCCGCGATGGTCGGGATCGCGCCGCAGGATATCGCCGCGCACTTCCCCTCGACCGACCTTGCGCTGATCGGCGACGAGCTGGCCGACGGCATCGAGATCGACGGCACCTCGGACATTCCGCTGTCGCTCTTCGATGGCCTGCGCACCGACTATTCGCTGGCCCGGCTCAAGCACTACACGGGCAGCGAAGTCGGCGATTTCCAGGACTATATCCTGTTCACCAACTACCACCGCTATGTCGACGAGTTCGTGAACTGGGGCGCCCAGGCGATCGGCACGGACGGCTTCATCGCGCTGACCGGAGCAGCGGGTCTCGACATCCGCGAGCCCACCCCCCACGCGCAGAGCCAGCTCAACGACACCGCCTGGCGCCGCCACCAGATGCCGGCCTATCACCTGATCCGCGAGGACGGGACCGGGATCACGCTCGTCAACATCGGGGTCGGCCCGTCGAATGCCAAGACGATCTGCGATCACCTCGCGGTGCTACGCCCCCACGCATGGATGATGATCGGCCACTGCGGCGGACTTCGCTCCACCCAGAAGATCGGCGACTTCGTGCTCGCCCATGCCTATCTGCGCGACGATCACGTGCTCGATCCGGTGCTGCCGCCCGAAGTGCCGATCCCGCCGATCGCCGAAGTTCAGCAGGCACTGGCGCTCGCGGCGGAGACGGTCTCGGGCGTGCAGGGCGCGAACCTCAAGCAGCGGATGCGGACCGGCACGGTCGTCACCACCGATGATCGCAACTGGGAGCTGCGCTATTCAAGCTCCGCCAAGCGCTTCTCGCAGAGCCGTGCGATCGCCATCGACATGGAGAGCGCGACCATCGCCACGCAGGGCTACCGGTTCCGGGTGCCCTACGGCACGCTGCTGTGCGTCTCCGACAAGCCGCTCCACGGCGAGATCAAGCTGCCGGGTCAGGCCAACAAGTTCTACGAGGAAGCCATCGCGGCCCACCTCCAGATCGGCCTCGTCGCCTGCGCGATGCTGAGGGACGAAGGGGACCGGTTGCACTCGCGGAAACTGCGGGCGTTCAACGAGCCGCCGTTCCGGTGAACCTGTTGCGCTCCATCGCGGGCCGCGTCGCCATCGTCACCGGCGCCGCGAGCGGCATGGGACGGGCGACGGCGCGGCTGTTCGCGTCCGAGGGCGCGAAGGTGGCGGTCATCGACCTCGACCTTGCCGCCTGCGAGGCGGTGGCGGCGGAATGCGGCTCGGGGGCGCGGGCCTATGCGCTCGACGTGTCGGACGGCGAGGCCATCGCGCACGTGGTCGCACAGATCGGGGCGGATTTCGAGCGGATCGACATTCTCGTGAACAATGCCGGGGTCTCGAGCTTCTGCGCGCTCGACGACCCCGGTTACGAGGAGATCTGGCATCGCGCACTCGGGGTGATGCTCACCGCTCACCAGCGGATGGTGCGTGCGGCCCTGCCGTGGCTGCGGCAGAGCGATGCGGCACGGATCGTCAACATCGCCTCGACCGAGGGACTGGGGGCGACACCGGGGGACACGCCCTATGTGGCGGCCAAGACCGGCGTGATCGGCCTGACACGCGGCCTTGCGGTCGATCTCGGCCCCGAAGGCATCACGGTCAACTGCATCTGCCCCGGCCCGATCCGCACCGCGATGACCGACGCCGTGGCCGAGGAGCACAAGGCGATCTTCGCCAAGCGTCGCACCGCCCTGAGGCGCTATGGCGAGCCGGAAGAGGTCGCGCATGTCATCCTGTCGCTGGTGCTGCCGGCGGCCAGCTACATCACCGGGGTGGCGATCCCGGTCGATGGCGGGCTGATGGCGCGGAATGCCTGACCCCCGTCAGACCCGCGCTAGACCCGCGCTAGACCCCCTCCAGACCCTATCCAGCCCCCCTCCAGACCGCCTGCAGCGACGTTCTGGAAGGCGTTTCACGTGAAACATTGCCCGAACCGGGGGGCAGATGGAGCCTAACCCCGACCCTTGGTCTTGGTCGAGCCGGCTTTCGCCGTGGCGGCGATGAAGTCGATGATCTGGCCGGCGATGTCCTTGCCGGTGGCGGTCTCGATCCCCTCCAGGCCGGGGGAGGAATTGACCTCCATGATGACCGGCCCGTGGTTGGAGCGCAGCAGGTCCACCCCGCAAACGTTTAGCCCCATGCGCCGCGCCGCGCGCACCGCCGTGGAGCGTTCCTCGGGGGTGATCCTGATCACCTCGGCGCTGCCGCCGCGGTGGAGGTTGGAGCGGAACTCGTCGGGCGCCCCGCTGCGCTTCATCGCCGCGACCGCCTTGCCGCCGACCACCAGCACCCGGATGTCCGCCCCGCCCGCCTCCTTGATGAACTCCTGCACGAGGATGTTGACGTTGGCACCGCGGAACGCCTCGATCACCGACTTGGCGCTGCTCATCGTCTCGGCGAGCACCACGCCGATGCCCTGCGTGCCTTCGAGCAGCTTGATCACCACCGGAGGGCCCTTGACGGCGCGGATGATCTCCTCGGCCTGCTTGGGATCATTGGCATAGGCGGTGAGCGGCAGGCCGAGCCCGTGCTTGGCGAGGATCTGGAGGCTCCTCAGCTTGTCGCGGCTGCGGCCGATCGCGACGCTCTCGTTGAGGGACCAGATGCCGCTCATTTCGAACTGGCGCAGGATCGCGAGGCCGTAATTGGTGATCGAGGCACCGATGCGCGGGATCACCGCGTCATAGGCCGCGATCGGCGCGCCGTTGTAGAACACCTGCGGGCGGTGGCTGGCGATGTGCACCGTGCAGCGCAGCGTGTTGAGGATGTCGAGCGTATGCCCCCGCGCCTCGGCGGCCTCCTTCAGCCTCCGGTGCGAGTAGAGGTTGGCGTTGCGCGCCAGCATCGCGATTTTCATGAAGACCCTTTCGAACCCGGCTTCCTACCGGCGGATGCGCCCCTTATGCGCTATCGCAGGTGATTGCAGCCAGGAATGGCCGCTATCCACTACCATCCGCCGCCGCAGCGCTGTCCGCCCGATCAGCATGGGAAACTGCATCTGCGAGCGATCCGCCAGGCTTATCTCCGCCCTGAAGGTGAGATTACCGATCTTGAGCGGCGTCTTTATGACAAAGCGGGTCTGCTGGTCGCCGTTCGAACTCGTGATCCCGCGCACGTCGACATGCACGGCCTCGCAGAAATGCCGCTCCCCGTCCCAGTCGACCGCGAACCGCACGAAGCGTTTGCCGTCGCGCAGGAAGTCGTCGAGCACATGGGCGTGAAGCGAGGAAGTGCGCGCGCCGGTGTCGATCTTGGCGGGGATGCCGCGCAGCCCGAGGCCCGGCAGGCTGACGAGCTCGCGCCAGCCGACCAGCATAGGGGGCTTGGGCGGGGGATCGGGCTCCTTCAAGGCAGGACCGCCATCCCGTCCCCGCCGCCGGTCGGCATCACCAGCCCGCGACCTCGCCCTTGTTCTGCTCGTCGAGCCACTTCTTGAGCGGGGCGAAGTACTCGACCATCGCCTTGCCGCTCATCTGCCGCTCACCGGTGAAGGCCTCGAGCGCGTCGGGCCATGGCTTGGAGGCGCCCATCGCCAGCATCGCATCGAGCTTCGCGCCGACGTCCTTGTTGCCGTAGAACGAGCAGCGGTGGAGCGGGCCCTTCCACCCGGCGGTCTTGCAGGCGGACTTGTAGAACTGGAACTGCAGCAGGCGGGCAAGGAAGTAGCGCGTGTACGAGACGTTGGCCGGGATGTGGTACTTGGCGCCTGCGTCAAAGCCGGCAGGGTCGCGCGGCACCGGCGGCACTACGCCCTGGTACTGGCGACGCAGGTCGTTCCACCCGGTGTTGGTGGCGCTTTCGGGGATCGATCCGTCGAACAGGCCCCAGCGATAGCGATCGAGCAGCAGGCCGAAGGGCAGGAAGGCGACCTTGTCCATCGCCTGGCGCAGCAGCAGGCCGATGTCCTTGTCGGCGCTCGGCACCTGAGCCGCATCGAGCATCCCGATCTGCACGAGGTATTCGGGCGTGATCGAGAGCGCGATCATGTCGCCGATCGCCTCGTGGAAGCCATCGTTCGCGCCGTTGAGATGGAGGAAGTCCTGCTTGTTGTAGGCGCGCTGGTAGTAGTTGTGGCCCAGTTCGTGGTGGATCACCACGAAGTCGTCGCCGTTGGTCTTGATGCACATCTTGATGCGCAGGTCGTCGACATTGTCGAGATCCCAGGCCGAGGCATGGCACACCACCTCGCGATCAGCGGGCTTGGTGAACTGGCTGCGCTCCCAGAAGGTGGCGGGCAGCGGCGCGAAGCCCAGAGAGGAGAAGAACTGTTCGCCGACCTTGACCATGCCGATGGGGTCGAGCTGCTTCTTGGCGATCAGATCGGTGAGGTCGTAGCCGATGTCGCCTGCGCCCTTGGGAGCGACCAGCGGGTAGATGTTGCCCCATTCCTGCGCCCACATGTTGCCGAGCAGGTCGGCGCGGATCGGACCCTTGCGCGGCTGGACGGCGTCGCCGTATTTCTCGTTCAGCTTGCGGCGCACATAGGTGTGGAGCGCGATGTAGAGCGGCTTTACCTCCTGCCACATCCGCTCGGTTTCGGCGGCGAACTGGTCGGGCGGCATGTCATAGCCCGACCGCCACATCGCGCCGAGATCCGCGAACCCCAGCTCCTTGGCGCCCTCGTTGGCGATGGCGGTCATCCGGGTATAGTCCTCGCGCATCGGCGCGCCGACATTGTCGTGCCAGCTGGCCCACATCTCCTTGAGCTCTTCCGGCGTGCGCGCGGGATTGCCCATCTCCGCCTCGATGTCCGAGCCGTTTATCGGCTTCCCATCCAGCGTCCCCTTGCCGCGCCCGTAGGCCGAAGCGAGGCGGGTGGCGATGTCGTTCATCTCGGTCGCGGCGCCGGGGCGCGTGGGCGCGGGGAGCGTGATCCCGTTCCTGAGGATGTCGAGCTTGCGCGCGGTCTCGGCATCCAGCCCGGCCACGCGGGCATAGCGCGCCGCCTCGTTAGCGTAGGCGACCTGCTTTTCGGTCAGCTGGGCACCGTAACGTGCGGCGATCAGATCGGTGTCATGGGTGATGTAGGTCGCGTTGATCCACTGGACGTGGGCAAATTCGACCGAGAAGGGGGCAAGGTCGGCCTCGACAGCGGCGAGCCAGGCCTTAGCGCCTTCGGGCGTCTCCGGATAGGCCGTCACGGCATTGGCATCGGTAGCGGGCGGCGCGGCCTCTTGCGCGGCGAGCGGCGCGGCGATGGCAATGGCGAGCGCGGCAGCGGCGCCCTTGAGCATGGGGCGAAGCAGGGGGGCGGCACGATTCATGAGGCTGGGATCCCGTCCATCGGATTGCAATGGCGCGAGGTTTGAACGCTGCGGCAACGGGAATCAACCCGGCCCGTTCACCCGGCGAGAAATGCCGCGATCGCTTCGCCGAGTTCGGGCTTGGTGACGGAGTTCATGTGGCCGCCGGGCACCTCGACATAGTGCGCATGCGGCAGCAGCGCGGCCAAATCGGGGGCCGAGCCATTGTCATGGTCCTCGTCCCCGCAGATCACCGCGCAAGGCATGGTGATGTTGCCGAGACTGGCGAGGTCGAAATCGTCCATCGCATCGAGCAGCAGCCGCGCCGCGACCCGGTCGGTGCCTTGCGACTTGAGGAAGGTGCGTGCGGTGAAGGCCGGGTCGCCCGCCTTGATCGTGTCGAATTCGTCGATCACCCGCTTGAAGTGATCGGCGCGCCGCGACCAACCCGCGAGGCCCGCCACCCCCATGCCGCAGATCGCCAGCTGCCGCGGTTCGAGGACCGCGTGGGCGACTGCGTGGATTGCGGTGCGGGCACCCAGCGAGAAGCCGACAAGATCGAACGCGCCCGGCTCAAGCGCGAGGTGCTCGGCCAGCGCAGCGACATCGCGCACCAGCACCCCCGGCGGATAGGCCGCGGGGTCGTGCGGAGCCTCGCTTTCGCCATGCACCCGGAAATCGAGCATGATCGCGCGAAAGCCCGCCGCCGCGAGCCGATCACCATGGCCCCACTTTATCCAGTTCATCCGGGCCGAGGAAAACAAGCCGTGCAGCAGCATGACGGGCGGCCCCTCACCCACGACGTGGTAGGCGAGGCTTGTGCCGTCGAAGCTGGCGAAATGCTCGGGCGAGGTGGTCATGTCGGGCCTGCTAGCGTGGTTCGCGACGCGGGGCCAGAGACCGCTTGAGAATAGTAAGTAGGCTTATTATGTGTGCGCACATGATAATCGCCACCGGATACCGACTCGCGGACAATTCGCGTCAGTTGCGCCGTCTCTTCGACGACCGTGTGCGCGGGCTCGGCCTCACCGGCCCGCAGGCGCGGCTGCTGCTCTCGCTCGAGCGCTATCCGCGAGAGAACCAGGCCTTCTACGCCGAACGGCTGGAGATCGAGCCGATCACCCTCACCCGCATCGTCGACCGGCTCGAGGAAGCAGGCTGGATCGAGCGGCAGAGCGACCCCGCCGACCGGCGCGCACGCATCCTCCACCTCACCGACAAGAGCCGCGGCATCGTCGCCCGTCTCAACACCAGCGTCGAGGCGCTGTTTGAGGCGATGCTCGACGGCTTCGAACCGGCCGAGCGCGCGCTCTTCGACAGTCTGCTTGAACGGATCGCCAACAATATCTCAGCGGCACGTCAGCCGGAGGTGGTCCATGGCTGACGCCGATCCCGCCCGCGCGCCCGAGACCGGGACCGCCACTCCGCTTGCTTCGCCCGAGGCGGAGGAAGCCGTCACCCGCCGCCCGTGGCTGCGCTGGGTCCTGATGCTCGCCGTCCCCATCGCGCTTGCGATCGGGGGCTTGCTCTATTGGCAAAGCCTTGCCGGCAAGGTTTCGACCGACAACGCCTATATCAAGCAGGACATGGTATCGGTCAGCGCCGAAGTCGGCGGACCGATCGTCGA
Source organism: Erythrobacteraceae bacterium (assembly GCA_027489065.1). Lineage (GTDB taxonomy): Bacteria > Pseudomonadota > Alphaproteobacteria > Sphingomonadales > Sphingomonadaceae > Erythrobacter. The sequence goes on from JAIYAM010000058.1 coordinate 8,927, forward strand.
GGCACTGGTCAAGGACGGCTCCGAGGTAACGGCGGGCCAATTGCTGTTCCGCATCGACCCGGAACCCTTCCGCTTGCAGATCGCCGAAGCCAACGCCGCTATCGCCAGCGCGCAGGCCAATGTCATCGCGCTGGGCAGCGCGCCCGAGTTGACCGGCACCGATATCGAAGCCGCGCGCAGCGACGTCGCCTTTGCCGAGGCGCGGTTCGAGCGGGTGCGGGCGCTGCGCGAGAAGGGCTTCTCGACCAAGGCCGATTTTGAGGCCGCCCAGCAGCAGGTGGTTCAGGCGCGCGAGGCCGTGCGGCAGGCGCAGGACCGCCAGCGCGAGGCGCGCGCGCGGCTTGCCAGCGGTCCGGCCGTTCCCGGCGTGAACCCGCAGGTCGCCGCCGCAGAGGCGCGGCGCGCCAATGCCCAGCTCTCGCTGCGCCGCACCGAAGTGCGCGCACCTGCAGCCGGACGCATCGCTCAGGCAGACCGACTGCAGATCGGCCAGCAGGTCGTGCCCAACTTGCCCGTTCTGACGCTGGTGCGCGAAAGCTCGACCTATGTGGAGGCGAATTTCAAGGAGACCGACCTTGCCGACATGGCGGTTGGCCAACGCGCCGAGATCCGCTTCGATGCCTATCCAGATCTCGTCCTCAAGGGCCGGGTCGCTACCATCGGCGCTGGAACCGGAGCGGAGTTCTCGGTGCTGCCTGCGCAGAACGCGACGGGCAACTGGGTCAAGGTCACGCAGCGCGTGCCGGTGCGGATTGCAATCGAAGGCACAAGCCCCCGGCGGCTGATCGCAGGCCTCTCGAGCGAGGTAACGGTCTGCACCGACAGCCGCGGCAAACGCTGACATGGCCACCCGGGCCGCGCCCGCCCCTGCTCCGCCCGCTGGTGCCCCGCCCAGCGGCGCCTCGCCCGCAGACGTGCCCGAGCTCGTCTCGCGCAATTACCCGCTGATGATCGTCGGGGCGATGGGTGCCTCGCTGCTCCAGATCCTCGACACCACCATCGCCAATGTCGCCCTGCCGCACATGCAGTCATCGCTCGGCGCGACGGTCGACACCATCACCTGGGTGCTGACGAGCTATATCATCGCCTCGGCCGTCGCGCTGCCGGTCACCGGCTGGCTGTCCGACCGGATTGGCGCGCGCAGGCTGTTCATCGGGTCTGTCGCCGGCTTCATCATCGCCTCGATGATGTGCGGCATCGCGCAGAACCTTGAGGAGATGGTCGCCTTCCGGGCATTGCAAGGCGTTGCCGGGGCGTTCATCGCGCCTTTGAGCCAGTCCTTCATGCTCGACGCCACCCGCCCGAGCCGCCACCCGCAGATCCTGGCGGTATGGGGCATGGGCATCATGATAGGTCCCATCCTCGGCCCGATCCTCGGCGGCTGGCTGACCGAGGCTGCCAACTGGCGCTGGGTGTTCTTCGTCAACCTCCCGGTCGGCATCATCTCGCTGGTGCTGCTCGTTACCTGCCTGCCGCACCGCCCCAAGCGCAAGCGGCGCTTCGACATCATGGGCTTTGTCCTGATGGCGCTTGCGCTGACGGCGTTTCAGCTGCTGCTCGACCGCGGGGCGCAGGAGGACTGGCTCGCCTCGGCGGAGATCTGGGTCTATCTCCTCGTCACCCTGTCGGCGGCCTGGATGGTGGTCATCCACTTCGCCACCGCCCGCGCCCCGATGTTCGAGCGTGCGCTATTCGCGGACCGCAACTTCACGATCTCGCTTGCCTTCATGGTGGTGATCGGGATCGTCATGTTCGCCGTCATGGCCCTGCTGCCACCGATGCTTCAGAACCTGTTCGGGTACGGCGTGATCGACACCGGCATCGTGCTCATGCCGCGCGGGGTGGGCATACTTCTGTCCATGCAGCTCTCGGGACTGTTGATGCGCCGCGGGATCGACGCCCGGCCCGTCGTGGTAAGCGGCTTCCTGATCTGCGCCTTCTCCCTTTGGCAGATGGCGCACTGGTCGCTTGAAGTCGACGAGTTCCACGTAATCGTCAGCGGGCTCCTGCAGGGCCTTGGCATGGGGCTGGTCTTCATCCCCTTGCAAGTGAGCGCCTTCGCGACGCTCGACCCGCGGATGCGTACGGATGGATCGAGCCTGCTCAACTTGTTCCGCTCGCTCGGCGCTTCGGCGGGGATTTCGATGATGACGGTGCTGCTCGCCCGCAACATCCAGACCGCCCATGCCGACCTTGGCGCAAATGTGACGGCAGCGACCGGTCATATCATCGATTTTTCGACCGTAGACCGCTTTCAGATCGCCGGCGACACAGCGATGGTGCTACTGAATGCCGAGGTGACCCGGCAGGCCGCGATGATCGCCTATATCGACGATTTCTACCTGATGATGTGGATCACGCTGGCCGCCGCGCCGCTCGCGCTGCTGATGCGCAAGAACAGGCAGCCTGCGGGGCCAGTGGCGCTGTCGGAGTAAGCTCAGGCGCTAAAGTGTGCCGCGATTTCCGAGCCGCCAAGCGGAAGTCCCGTCGGCTTGAAATCGCTTTAGCGGAAGAAGCACTGTGTCCCGGCGTAGAGCATGCCGACCACATCGCCCTCGATGAAGCCGCCGATTGCGTCGCCGAGCGCGAACTCCTCGCCCAGCGTGCTGTTCTCGACCTGGGTGAAGCCGGGCGCAGCCTGAACGAGACTGCGCGGACTGCCGAGTTGGACGGTGCCTGCCAGCTTGATCGTCCCGCTCGCCGCGCGGTCGCCGTCCTGCGGGTTGTGCCAGTTCCAGCCCACCAGGCGGCCCTTCTGAAAATGCGCGGTCAGCCCACCTGCAAAATCGGTGAAGGTGACTGGTCCAGCTCCGCACTTACCGTTTTCGCCGCTGCGCAGCGGTTCCCCCAGCGCCTTTGTCAGCGAGGCCTCGACCTCCTTCTGCCCTGCGGCGAAGTAGAAGGCCTCCGTGCCAGCGGAAAGACCCTGCCCGCGCAGTTCCACCGCATTGGCGGCAAGCGGCGCCTCGGCAACCTTGCCCTCCTGCTTCTCGGCCGGGCTCGGCACCCCGCCGCTGTCGCAGCCGGTCAGCACCAGCGCGCCGGCCAGCGCGAGCAAAGTGATGCGCACAGCCCTCACCCTTTCTTGAGGTGGCGGCGGCCGAGCAATTCGGCGATCTGCACCGCGTTCAACGCCGCGCCCTTGCGCAGGTTGTCGGACACGCACCACAGGGTCAGACCGTTCTCGACCGTCGGGTCCTCGCGCACGCGGCTGACGAAAGTCGCGGCATCGCCGACGCATTCGACAGGCGTGATATAGCCGCCGTCTTCGCGCTTATCGATCAGCATGACGCCGGGCGCCTCGCGCAGGATGTCCATCGCCTGTTCGGCGCTGATCTCATTCTCGAATTCGATGTTCACCGCCTCCGAATGGCCGACGAAGACCGGCACACGCACGCAGGTGGCGTTCAGCTTGATCTTGGGGTCGAGGATTTTCTTGGTCTCGACCACCATCTTCCACTCTTCCTTGGTCGAACCGTCGTCAAGGAAGCTGTCGATGTGCGGGATGACGTTGAAGGCGATCTGCTTGGTGAACTTGGCCGGATCGACCGGGTCGCCGACGAAGATCGCACGGCTCTGCTGGAACAGCTCGTCCATACCGGCCTTTCCGGCGCCGGAGACCGACTGGTAGGTCGAGACGACCACGCGCTTGATCGTCGCGAAATCGTGGAGCGGCTTCAGCGCCACAACCAGCTGTGCGGTGGAGCAGTTGGGGTTGGCGATGATGTTGCGGGCCTTGTAGCCGTCGATCGCGTCAGGGTTCACCTCGGGCACGACCAGCGGCACGTCCGGGTCCATGCGGTAGAGCGAGGAGTTGTCGATCACGATGCAGCCGGCTGCGGCGGCCTTGGGGGCATATTCCTTCGCCGGGCCGGACCCCGCGGCAAACAGCGCAATGTCCCAGCCTGCCCAGTCGAAATGCTCAATGTTCTTGCACTTGAGCATCTTGCCGGTGTCGCCGAATTCGACCTCGGTCCCTACCGAACGAGACGAGGCGACCGCCGCGACCTCGTCGCACGGAAACTCGCGCTCGGCGAGAACCTGCATCATCTCGCGCCCGACATTGCCGGTCGCGCCGACCACTGCCACCCGGTAACCCACTTGGCATTCTCCTATCACATCGCAGCCGCGAGATAGCGTGCGCTCGCCCGAGCGCAACCGCTAAGCTTGGCAGTGCAGACCTATTCCGGCCCCATCCTACTTCGGCGGTATCACTCCGTGCGCCGCGAGAAAGCGGAAGATGCTGTTCCAGACGTGCGGCCCGATCTTCTCGCCGCCCACGCTGTGGGTGTAGCCGGGATAGAGCATCATCTCGAAGGGGACGTTGTTCTCCTGAAGCACGGAGATGAGCTCGGAGGAGTTCTCGAAGATCACGTTGTCGTCCGCCATGCCGTGGATCAGCAACATCGGATCGGCGATTCTGGTCGCATCGGGAATGGCGCTGGCCTTGGCATAGGCCTCGGGCACCTCGCGCGGGTCCCCCATGTAGCGTTCGGTATAGTGGGTGTCATACAGCTCCCACCGGGTCACCGGTGCGCCCGAGATTCCTGCCGCATAGAGCCCCGGATCGGCCTCAAGCATCTTCAATGTCATGTATCCGCCGTATGACCAGCCGTAGGTGGCGATCTTGGCCGGGTCGACGAACGGGAGGGTCTTGAGGAACTCGGCCCCAGCCTTCTGATCGCGCACCTCGACCCCGCCCATGGCGCGGTAGATCGGCCGCTCGAAATCGACTCCCCGGCCGGTCGTGCCGCGATTATCGATCGCGAAGTAGATGTAACCCTTATCGACGACCGCCTGCGCCAGCGCCCCGCCCCAGCCCTTGCTCACCACCTGCCGCGCGGGGCCGCCATAGTGGCTGAAGAAAACGGGGTAGCGCTTGCCCGGCACCATCCTGGGCTTGAGCATCATCCAGTGAAGAGGCGTGCCGTCCTCGGCAGGGATCGTGCCGAATTCCGGCACGGCATGGCTCGCGAGATAGGGAGCATAGGGGTGCTCGCCCTCGACCCGGTTTTCCTCGATCCACGCCGCCCGCCTGCCGTCCGGCGTGGCGAGGTAGGACTGCGGCGGCTGGCTTGGGTTCGACCGGGTGACGTAGAGTAGCTGGCCCTTGCCATCCATCGAAGCGGCGTTGGTGTAGGCCGGATCAGTGAGGAGTTCAGGCTCTCCGGTGCCGTCCAGACGGGCGCGGTAAATCTGCTTGGTGAGCACCTGCGACATCGCCTGATAGGTGAAGGTCCCCGCCACCTCGTCCACACCCACGAGCATGGTTGCGGGCGATGTGCCGCGGGTAAGCTGCTGCCACTGGCCGTCGACATAGCGGTAGAAGTGCCCGTAGCCGTCGCGTTCGGACCACCACAGCAGGCTGCCGTCCTTGAGAAAGCGGTAATTGTCGGTGAGGTTGATCCAGTGGTCGGGCCGCGCAGCCTTCTCGGTGAACCAGATCGTGCTCGCGCCCGTTGCCGGATCGACCCTGAGTACGTCGAGCTTCGTCTGAGCCCTGTCCTGGCGCTGGACATAGATGGCGCTGCCATCCGGCGCCCAGTCGACGCGCGCCACGTAGATGTCGAGATCGAAGCCAAGGTCGATCTTGACCTTGTTGCCGCCGTCGGGGTCCATGACATACAGGTCGACCACCGCGTTGTCCGTGCCCGCGGCCGGGTAGCGCTGATCGAAGACCCTGGTGCCCTTGGCGCCGATCGCCGCGCGGGTCACGATGCCGACGGAGGCCTCGTCGGTGCGCTGGACAATGATACGGGTGTCATCGGGGCTCCACCAATAGCCGGCGAAGCGATCGATCTCTTCCTGTGCCACGAACTCCGCCTCGCCCCAGCGGATCGTATCGCCTTCCTTTGGCGTGACGGGCTTGGCCTCACCGCCGACCGGACCGATCCACAGCTGGCGGTCGCGTACGAAGCTAACGAAGCCGCCCTTGCTCGAAAGCCCGGGGTTCAGCTCGGTGCCTTCGGTATCGGTGAGGCGGGTCACCGTGTCATCGAGCTTGGCGAGGAACAGATCGCCGTCGAGCGGCACCAGCACGCCTGAGCCGTCGCTTGCCCACTGATAGGCGATGATCCCCTTGAGGCTGCCGATCCGGGCGCGCTCGCGCTGCATCTTCTCGTCTTCGGACAACTCGCGCCCGCTTCCGAGCTTCTCCGAATCCACCAGCATCCGCCACTCACCCGTGGTGATGTCGTATCCCCACAGATCGTAGCGCTCGCGTTCCTGGGGGCGATTGCGCAGCAGGGTCAGATAACGCCCGTCGGGCGAGAGTTTGACCTGTCGCGGCGCCGGGCCATCGAGCGCGGGAGAGGCGTAGACGCGTTCGAAGGTGAGCGGGATCGCAGTCTCAGTCATCACGGGATCCTCCGCCAGCACCGGCGATGTCAGACAGGTCGAGACACTCAGAAAAACCGCAGCAAGAACCGAACGCATCCAAAGCTCACCTCGTCATTGCGAGCCGCCGCAAGGCGGCGCGGCAATCCATGTCCGAACCGTCGGTCTGTGGATTGCTTCGTCGCTGACGCTCCTCGCAATGACGAAGGGCAATGGCAAGAGGCACAAACGAAAAGGGCGGCCCCGCAGGACCGCCCTTCGTGTTTCAGTGGCTGAAAAGCCTTACGCCTTGGGCGCGTTCATCTTGCGCTCGACGATACGCGCGCTCTTGCCGGTGCGGCCGCGCAGGTAATAGAGCTTGGCACGACGCACCACGCCGCGGCGGACCACGGTGATGCTCTCGACGATCGGCGAGTAGAGCGGGAAGACGCGCTCGACGCCCTCGCCGAAGCTCATCTTGCGCACGGTGAAGTTGCTGCCCATGCCGCGGTTCGAACGGGCGATAACGACGCCCTCATAGTTCTGAACACGCTCGCGGTTGCCTTCCTTCACCTTCACGCCGACGCGGACGGTGTCGCCTGCGCGAAATTCGGGGATGTCCTTGCCGGACTTGGCGATTTCTTCGGCTTC
>JAIYAM010000023.1 GCA_027489065.1 Erythrobacteraceae bacterium
CGGCGGAGAGGAGGAGAGAGAATCGCATCGATGAACCGTTCCTGATAATCATTCGCAGGAACGCCTTTAAGAACGATTCTCAACAACGCAAGCGGATAAATGCAGCTTTTGCGAGATAGGGATGGGGGAGGGCAAAGAGGCAGCCCGCTTCTGTCGTCACCCCGCGTCAAGCACGGGGCGACGCGAGTGGCTTTGTTTGCCCTGGGGCAAAGGCAGCTGGCCTTGGATTGAGTAAGGAGAGGCGAACGGTGCCGACTACCCGCCTCACGCCGTCTCGCGCACCACCAGTTCGGGGGGCAAGACGAGGCTCTCGGTCGTCTCGCCGCCCAATCGCCGCAGCAGCAGGTCGACGAGGCCGCGCGCGCCGGCGGCGATGTCCTGCCGCACGGTGGTTAGCGGGGGGATCGTCTGGCGGGCGATCGGCAGGTCGTCGAAGCCGATCAGCTTCACGTCGTCCGGCACCGCCAGCCCCTGCGCGCGCAGCTCGGTGAGGCACAGCGCGGCGAGTGTGTCAGTCGCGGCGAAGATCCCGTCGATATCGCGGCCCTGCGCCGTGAAGTGCGCGGCGAGGTGTTTTGCGATCTCCTCGCTTGCGCGATCGGGGGAGAGGTGGGTGACAAGCGGCAGCACCGACGGCAGGCCCATCCGTGCCGCGACATCCTGCGCGCCGGCAAAACGTGCGGCGAATTCCATCGGGCCGGTATCGCCGAGGAAAGCGAGCTTGCGCGCGCCGCCTGCGATCAGGCGCTCGGCCGCGAGCCTGCCGCCCAGCCGGTTGTCGGTGCCGACCACGCAGTGGCGCTGGCCTTCCTGGTGGTTCCCCCACACCACCATCGAGCGGTAACCGTCGGCGACTTCCTCGATCCGATCGAACTGGTCGGATTGGCCGATCACGATCACCCCGTCGATCATCCCGGAACCGATGAAGCGGTCGAGCCAGTCGGCATCGTCGTCGGGCACCACGCGGCGCAGCATCAGGTCGTAGCCATGGGTGGTGAGCTCGTCGGCGAGGAAGCCGAGCAGGGTCATGAAGAAGCTGTCGGAAATCTGCTGGCGGATATCGTGGCCCAAGGGGATGACGACGCCGATCACCCCGGTCTTCTGGCGGCGCAACCCGCTCGCCATCTGGTTGGGGCGGAACCCGTGTTCACGCGCCAGCGCCTCGATCTTCTCGCGGGTCTTGGTGTTGACCAGGCTCTTGCCGGCGAGCGCGCGGGAGACCGTACCGGGCGAGACCCCGGCGAGCCGCGCAAGATCGGTGATGGTGCGCACCTGAATGCGCGCTTCCTGTTCCTCGCTCGCGGCCATTTTGCTCCGATCAGCCGGTGACAAGCCCCTGTTCGCGAGGCTTGCGGTGGCCGGCATCGACCAGCAGGGTAGCCATAGCGCCCGCCAGCATCAAGATGCCTCCCAGCATCAGCACATGGCGCGGGTCGCCGCCGAGCAGCGGATGGTAGATCAGCGGCATGGTAAGTGTCTGGATCAGCATCGGTATGACGATGAACAGGTTGAAGATCCCCATGTAGATTCCATTCCTCTCCGGCGGGATGCAGTCGGCGAGCATCACGTAGGTGTTGCCCATCATCCCCGCCCAGCCGATGCCGATGCCGATCATCAGCACGAACAGCGCTGCCGGGGTCGTCACCCCCGGGATCAGCAACATCGCCGCGCCCGATGCGGCAAGGCACGCGGCATGGGTGGGCCGCGCGCCGAAGCGCCGGACAATCGGGATCAGAGCGAGTGCACCAAGGAAGGCGATGAAATTATAGAACGCGCCCGCCTGCTGCGCGGTCAGCGTTGCTTCCCGGAACAGCGCGCTCGTGGGATCGCTTGTGCCGTAGAGCGAGCGGCCGACTGCGAAGGTGATGTACTGCCAATAGGCGAACATCGCATACCACTGGCACAGCATCGCACCTGCCAGCTGGCGCATCGGGCGCGGCATTTCGGCAATCGCGTCGCGGATTTCGGCAAGGGTGGCGCGGGCGGTGAGGGGCTTGTCCGCAAGCTCGGCCTGCTCGGCTGCGTCCAGCGGCAGCTCGCGCACCCGCAGCACCGACCACAGGATCGTCGAGATCGACAGGATCGACCCGATCACGAAGGCGATGCGAACGATATGGGGGATGCCGTTTTCATCGAGGAGGTCGCGCGCGATGAAGGCGGTCAGCAGCGAGGGCGCTAGGTAGGACAGCGTCTGGGCAAGCCCTGTAAAGGCGCTCTGGGTCAGGAAGCCCGTCGATCGCTGATCGGGCGCGAGCCGGTCCGCCACATAGGCGCGGTAGGGCTCCATGGTGATGTTGTTGCCGGCATCGAGGATCCACAGCAGCGAGGCGGCCATCCACAGCGCGCTCGAATAGGGCATGGCGAACAAGGCGAGGCTGCAGATCACTGCGCCGATCAGGAAATAGGGCGTGCGGCGGCCGAGGCGGGTGTTGGTGCGGTCGCTCATCGCGCCGACGATCGGCTGGATGATGAGGCCGGTCATCGGCCCCGCCAGCCACAGCAGCGGCATGGTCGCCTCGTCCGCGCCGAGGAAGCCGTAGATCGGCCCCATGTTGGCCTGCTGCAATCCGAAGCTGAACTGGAGGCCGAAGAAGCCGATGTTCATCTCGATGATTCGCGCCAGCGACAGCCGCGGCTTGTGCGTCATCCGGGTCTCCCAATCCTCTGCCACGCGCATGTATAGCCTGCGCTGTGGCGAAGAGGTGACATGATTCCGCGCAACATGCAAACGATTGCAAGATTCCTGTTGCAAACGTTTGCAGGATGATTAGGCCATGCTGGTCAGCGCCCGCAGAAGCGCGATATGCGAGAGGAGAAGACCCATGAAATTGCGTCACGCGCTTTGCGCCAGTGCGGCCCTCACGGGCCTTGTCGTCGCCGCCGCCCCCGCCTTTGCTCAGGATGCCGTCGCCCCGGCCGACGACGCGGCAGAGGTACAGGGCGACGAGATCATCGTCACGGCAGTGGCGCGCGGGCAGAACCGCATCGAAAGCTCGGTCTCGGTCAGCACCATCGGTGCCCAGACCATCGCCAACCTCGCCGCGCCCTCCTCGGCCGACCTGATCCGCCAGATCCCCGGCATCCGCTCGGAAGCCTCGGGCGGCGAGGGCAATGCCAATATCGCGGTGCGCGGTATCCCGGTCTCGACCGGCGGTGCGCGCTATATCCAGTTGCAGGAAGACGGCCTGCCGATCCTCGAATTCGGCGACATCATCTTCGGCAATGCCGACAACTTCCTGCGCGCCGACCGCTCGGTCGCCCGCGTCGAAGCGGTGCGCGGCGGCTCGGCCTCGACCTTCGCCTCGAACGCGCCGGGCGCGGTGATCAACTTCATCTCCAAGACCGGCGAGCGCGAAGGCGGCGCCATCCAGGGTTCCGTCGGCCTCGACTTCGAATCCTACCGCCTCGATTTCGACTACGGCGCCCCGATCGGCGAGGACCTCAGCTTCCACATCGGCGGCTTCTACCGCACCGGGGAAGGCCCGCGCGACATCGGCTACAACGGCTATGACGGCGGCCAGATCAAGGCCAACATCACCAAGCGCTTCGACAACGGCTACATCCGCCTCACGGCCAAGTATCTCGACGACAAGACGCCGACGATCCTGCCCCAGCCGGTGCGCGTCACCGGCACCAACGGCAACCCGAACTACCAAGCGATTGCCGGCTTCGATCCGCGCCGCGACAGCCTCTACAGCCCGTTCCTGACCCCGGCCCAGTCGCTCGACGGCAACAACAACCCGGCCTCCTACGACTTCCGCGACGGGCTTTCGGTCAAGAGCCTCGCCTTCGGGATCGAGAGCGAGATCGAGGTCGCCGATGGCTGGACGCTCACCAACCGTTTCCGCTTCGCCGACAATTCGGGGAGCTTCCAGTCGCCCTTCCCGGCCGGAGTGGATAGCGCCCAGACCATCGCCAACGGCATCGGCGGCGCGGGGTCGAGCATCGTCTTCGCCACCGGCCCTAACGCAGGCCAGACCGCCAACGCGGCCAATATCGGTGGCAACGGCCTGCTCGCCAACGTGGTGGTGTTCAACGTGCGGCTGAACAGCCTCGACAACATCACCAACGATTTCCGCGTGAACAAGGAGTTCGCCTTCGGCGGGGGCACCGCCAACTTCACCACCGGCTTCTACCTTTCGCGCCAGACCGTCGACACCGACTGGCTGTGGACCAGCCATGTCCAGACCGTGCAGGGCAATGGCCAGTCCGTGCTGGTCGACATCCGCAATGCGGGCGGCACGCGCCTCACCCAGAACGGGCAGACCGCCTACAGCGCGAGCTTCTTCGGCGATTGCTGCCGGCGCTCCTATGACGTCGATTACAGCACCTACGCGCCCTTCGCCTCGCTTTCGGCGAACTTCGACCGTCTGACGCTCGACGCCTCGGTGCGCTACGACTTCGGCGATGCGAGCGGCACCATCGCAGGCGCGGACACCGGCTTCGGCAACGGCATCGGCAGCTTCGATTTCGACCGCAACGGGACGATCAGCCCCGCCGAGGCGCAGACCGCCGTGATCCCGGGCAATGCGCGGCCGGTCAATTACAACTTCGACTACTTCAGCTTCTCGCTCGGCGCGAACTACCTCCTCACCGACGATCTGGGCGTCTTCGTGCGTTACTCCCAAGGCGGGCGCCACACCGCCGACCGTTCGCTGTTCTCGCCCGCCGTCAGCACCACCGACGGCAGCCTGCCGGGCGGCGATGCCGGGGTGATCGCGCGGGTCGACCAGCTCGAGACGGGGGTGAAGTACCAATCCGGCGGGCTCGCGCTCTACGCCACCGGCTTCTATGCCAAGACCAAGGAGACCAATGTCGAGCTTGCTCCCATCGAGCTCTTCGACAGCACCTACGAGGCCTACGGGGTGGAGCTTGAAGGCTCGTACCGCACCGGGCCCTTCACCCTCTCGGCAGGCGCGACCTGGACCGATGCCGAGATCAAGGACGCGCTCGACGCGACCACCATCGGCAACACCCCGCGGCGGCAGGCGGACCTCGTCTATCAGGCGACCGCGCAGTACGAGCAGGGGCCGTTCACCGTCGGCGCCAACGTGGTCGGCACCACCGACAGCTTCGCGCAGGACAACAACCAGCTGAAGCTGCCCGCCTACACGCAGGTCAACGCCTTCCTCGCCTTCCGCCCCATCGAGCGGGTGGAGGTCGGCCTCAACGCGACCAACCTGTTCAACGCCACCGGCTTCACCGAGGCGGAGGAAGGTTCGATCCCGGCGAACGGCTTCGTGCGCGCGCGCTCGATCGCGGGACGCACGGTGCTTGCCTCGGTGCGCTTCGACTTCTGAAGCCCACCGGGACCGGGGCCGACCGTCACTCCCCCCCAGCGGCCGGCCCCACCTTTTTTGATGACGACGAGACATGATGATGGCCGCGATGATCAGCGCCTGGACAGCCGAACACGTGCGGCGGATCGTGCCCGGTTGCGGCGCGGGCTCGATCCCTGCGGTTTCCGAGGGTGAGCGGGCGGGCCTCGATCCGGCACGGCTCTACTGGGACATGTGGCCGGTGCAGGATGCGGGCGGCTTCCAGGCAGTGATCGCCGGGCGCGAGCTGTGGATGGCCCTGACCGCGCCCGATCGCGGCGATCCGGCGCTGCGGCATTTCGAGGCGAAGATCCACTGGCTCGAGCGGCTGGATGGCGTCTGGCACGACCGCGGCCCGGTGCTGCCCGACTTCGACGTTCCCTACGAGCGCGAATGGGCCGGTTCGGCGCTGTTCGATGAAGGCGTGCTGACCCTCTTCTTCACCGCCGCCGGAAACGCGACGCGCGCCGGAGGCTACCGGCAGGAGCTCTGGTCCGCCGAGGCGCGGATCGGCGATGACGGTTGGCCCGCCGTGTGGTCCGAGCCAGCGCCGCTCGTCGACCACTATGGCGAGGACTACATGCCCGCCGACGCGCACGAGGGCGCCCCCGGCGAGATCAAGGCGTTCCGCGATCCGGCCTGGTTCCGCGATCCCGCCGACGGCAGCGAATACATCGCCTTCACCGCCTCGCTGGCAGGCTCGCCAAGCCGCTTCAACGGCGCCTTCGGCCTGGCCCGCCTCAGCCCCCCTCTTGGGTGGGTCTTGACCCCCCCTTGCCTCCACGCAGAGGGCGTCAACAACGAGCTTGAGCGCGCCCATCTGGTGTTTCACGGGAAACATTACTACGCCTTCTGGTCGACGCAGACCGCGACCTTCGCGCCCGATCTGCGCCACGCACCGGGAGGGCTCTACGGGATGGTGGCGGACAGCATGGCAGGGCCCTGGCGCCCGCTGAACGGCACCGGACTGGTGCTGGCCAACCCGGCGGACGCGCCCTTGCAGACCTACAGCTGGTACGTCGACGCGCATCTCAGGGTGTGCAGCTTCGTCGATGTCCTGCCCGACGGCAGCTTCGGCGGCGTCCCCGCGCCGCTCCTGCGGCTCGAGCTGGACGGCGAGCGGGCGAGCCTCGCAGGGCTCGCCGGATGATGCTCGGCGGTATCGAGGCGGGGGGCACGAAGTTCGTGCTCGCCGTAGGATCCGCGCCCGGAGCGATAGCTGCGCGCCATGTCATCCCTACGCGCGATCCCGAAGTGACGCTGGCCGAGGCGGCCGAGTGGTTCGCCGCGCAAGGGACGGTGAGCGCGCTCGGGATCGGCAGTTTCGGGCCGGTGGAGCTGGACCCGAGTTCGGAGCGCTGGGGCTTCATCACCAACACGCCCAAGCCGGGCTGGGCGGATTGCGATATTGCAGGAACGCTGGGGCGGGCGCTCGGCGGGGTGCCGGTGGGCTTCGACACCGATGTGAATGCGGCGGCGCTTGCCGAACACCGGACGGCGGGCGGAGGAGGCGGGAGCCTCGCCTACCTCACCATCGGCACCGGCATCGGCGGCGGGCTGGTGCTGGAGGGCCGCCCGGTGCACGGCATCGCCCACCCCGAGATCGGCCACATCTACCCGCGGCGTCACCCGCAGGACATGGAATTTGCAGGCATCTGCCCGCACCACGGCGACTGCCTCGAAGGCCTCGCCAGCGGCCCGGCGATCCTCGCGCGGTGGGGCAAGTCCCTCTCCGAGCTTCCGGCCGACCACCCGGGCCACGCCATCATCGCCGACTACCTGGCGCAGGCCTGCCACACGATTTTCGCCACAGTCGCGGTGGAGGAGGTCGTGATCGGCGGCGGTGTGGCGAACACCCCCGGCCTCGTCGAGCGCGTCGCCGAGCGCGCCCGCGCCCTCGACGCGGGCTATCTCCCCGGAGGCCGCCGCCACACGGTGATCCGCCCGCGCCTCGGCGGGGATTCCGGGATCGTCGGCGCAATGCTGCTCGCCGAGGCTGCCGGAAAGGCTTGAGCCCGCCCCGCATCCCCGCAATAGATGGCGGCGGAGAGACGAGGGGAGGGCCGACAATGATCCGGATGATGCTCGGGCTGCTGGCGCTGTTTGGCCTTGCCGCGCCGCTCGCGGCGAAGGACGAGGGGCGGCTCGTCGAACTCGAGCATGTTTCCGCCACGGGGCTCCCGGAGCAGCGCATCACCGTCTGGCTGCCGCCCGGCTACGACAAGGGCGCCAAGCGCTATCCGGTGCTCTACATGCATGACGGGCACAACCTGTTCGACGTCAGGAACTCGAACTTCAACAAGATCTGGGCCGCCGACAAGGCGATGCTGGCGGCTTCCGCCAAGGGCAAGGTCGAGCCGCACATCATCGTCGGCATCTGGGCGCCGGGGTCTGACCGCTACCGGCAATATCTGCCACGCAGCATCTATGACGCGGCCCCGGCCTCTCTCAAGGCGCAGATGGACGCGGCGGCGGGCGGCGAGGTGATCTCTGCGCGCTATCTCGACTGGATCGCAGGTCCCGTCAGATTCTGGATCAACGCGCGGTTCCGCACCCGCACGACCCGCGACGACACCGCGATCATCGGATCGAGCATGGGCGGACTGATGAGCTGCTACGCCTTCCTCGAGAAGCCGCAAGTGTTCGGCCGCGCCGGCTGCGTCAGCTCGCACTGGCCCGCGGTCGACCCGCGCCAGGTCCAAGGCGACAGCGCGGAAGTGGCGGCGCTGTGGGATGCGTGGGTAGCGGCAAGGCTCGGCCAGCCCGACGGGCGGCGGGTGTGGATGGATCACGGCACGGCGACGCTCGACCAGTATTACGCGCCCTACCAGCAGGTCATCGACGCGCGGTTCGCGGCGGCAGGCTGGCAGAAGGGCCGCGACTGGGAAAGCCGCGTCTACGAGGGCGCCGAGCACGAGGAGAACGCCTGGGCGGCGCGGCTGCCGGAGATCTTCGGGTGGTTGCTGGCGAAGGATTAACGTAGCGCGAAGGCCTCTTTAGCCAACGCCTCGATCGCCGCCCTGTCCGGCGCGCCCTTGGGCGAGACCCAGCTACCGCCGACGCACAGCACCGGATCGAAGGCGAGCCATTCGGGCGCGTTCTCCAGGCTGATCCCGCCGGTCGGGCAGAAGCGCACGCTTCCGAAGGGCGCGGCGAGGGCCTTCAGGGCGGGGAGGCCGCCCGCCGCCATCGCCGGGAAGAACTTGAACCGGTCAAGCCCGAGATCGAGCCCGCGCATGATGTCGCCCGCATTGGCGATGCCGGGGAGGAAGGGCACGCCGCTGGCAATGGCCGCACGCCCGAGCGTTTCGGTGAGGCCGGGCGAGACGATGAACTCGGAGCCGGCTTCAAGCGCCGCGTCAAGATCGCGCGGATTGGTCACGGTGCCCGCGCCGACGATCGCGCCCGGAACCTGCTTCATCGCCCGGATCGCAGCCAGCGCGGCAGGCGTGCGCAAGGTCACTTCGAGCACCCGAAGCCCGCCTGCGACCAGCGCCTCGGCGAGCGGAACGGCGTGGGCTTCGTCCTCGATGACGATCACCGGAATGACCGGCGCGGTGCGCATGATGGCGTCGATGTTCATCGTCATAATTCTCCGGTGGCGAGCATCGCCGATGCGCCCCGTTCGGCCCCGTCGGCGAATTGCCGGAACATGCCGAACAGCTCGCGCCCCGTGCCGAGGTCCGGGCGCGGATCGGGCGCGGGATCGCGGGCCGACAGGTCGGCAGTGGTCGAAAGCTCGCCGGTTGCCGCGCAGACCCGGACCATGTCGCCATCGCGCAGCAGCGCCAGCGGGCCGCCGCCCAGCGCTTCGGGCGTGCAGTGGATCGCGGCGGGAACCTTGCCGCTCGCGCCCGACATGCGGCCGTCGGTGACCAGCGCGACGCTGAAGCCGCGGTCCTGGAGCACGCCCAGCACCGGGGTGAGCTTGTGAAGTTCCGGCATCCCGTTGGCGCGGGGGCCCTGGAAGCGGACGACCACCACGACGTCCCGCGAAAGCTCGCCCGCGGTGAAGGCGGCGGCGACGCTCGCCTGATCCTCGAAGACGCGGCAGGGGGCCTCGACCGTCCAGCGCGCCTCGTCGACCGCCGAGGTCTTGAAGCAGGCGCGCCCGAGATTGCCCTGGAGGAGCCGCATCCCGCCATCCGCCTTGAAGGGATTGCTGACCGGGCGGAGCATCGTGTCGTCACCGGCCTCGCCGACGTCACGCCACACCAGCTCGTCGCCCTCCAGCCCCGGCTCCTTGGCATAGTCGGCAAAGCCGCCGCGGCCCACGGTGAGGATGTCGGGGTGGGCAAGGCCTGCTTCGAGCAGTTCGCCGATCACGAAGCCCATGCCGCCGGCCATGTGGAAGTGGTTCACGTCGCCCGATCCGTTGGGGTAAATCTGCGCGATCAGCGGGACCGCGCCCGACAGTTCGGACAGGTCGTCCCAGTCGAGGATCACGCCGGCCGCGCGGGCCATGGCGGGCAGGTGGATCGCGTGGTTGGTCGAGCCGCCGGTCGCCAGCAGGCCCACGGCTGCGTTGACGATCGCCTTCTCGTCCACGCAGTGCCCGAGCGGGCGGTAGTCATTGCCGCCGGGACCGATCTGCGCGACGCGGTGCACCGCCTCGCGGTCGAGCGCCTGGCGCAGCTTGGTGCCGGGATTGATGAAAGCCGAGTTGGGGATGTGCAGCCCCATCATCTCCATCATCATCTGGTTCGAATTGGCCGTGCCGAAGAAGGTGCAGGTGCCCGCCGAATGGTAGCTCGCCATCTCGCTGGCGAGCAGTTCGGCGCGGGTCGCCTTGCCTTCCGCATAAAGCTGGCGGACGCGCTGCTTTTCCTTGTTGGGAATGCCGGTCGGCATCGGCCCGCCCGGGACGAAAATGGTGGGCAGGTGCCCGAACCTCAGCGCGCCGATCAGCAGGCCCGGCACGATCTTGTCGCAGATGCCGAGCATCAGCGCGCCTTCGTACATGTTGTGGCTGAGCGCGACAGCGGTGGAGAGCGCGATGACGTCGCGGCTGAACAGCGAGAGCTCCATGCCGACTTCGCCCTGCGTCACGCCGTCGCACATCGCGGGCACGCCGCCGGCGACCTGCGCCGTGGCGCCGACCTCGCGGGCATAGACCTTGAGCCGCTCGGGGTAACGATAATAAGGCGCGTGGGCCGAGAGCATGTCGTTATAGGCGGTGACAATGCCGATGTTCGGCCCGTGCGCGGCGACCATCGCGGGCTTGTCTTCCTCCGTCCCCGCATAGGCGTGGGCGAGGTTCGAACAGGACACCGCCGGCCGCTTGCCGAGATTGTCGCCCTCGCGCGCGATGAGATCGAGATAGGCCTGCCGGCTCGCGCGGGAGTTGGCGATCACCCGCTGGGTCACCCGGTGGAGAGTGTCGTGAAGATTACTCATGCCCAATTACTCATGCCACGTCACTCCGTCCCTTTCGGCGAGCGCGATCGCCGCGCTCGGGCCCCAGCTGCCTGCGGTATAGGTGCGGGGGGTGAGGCCGTCCGCCTCCCAGCCGGCGCGGATCGCGTCGACCCAGTCCCACTGCGCCTCGACCTCATCGCGTCGCACGAACAGGGTCTGGTCGCCCTCAACCAGATCAAGCAGCAGGCGTTCATAGGCGATGCGCCGCACCGCGCCGCTGAACGCATCCGGCATCGCGATGTTGAGCGGCACCTGCCGCAACCGGATGCCCTCTCGGTCGAGGCCGGGGACCTTGGCCATCAGCGAGAGGGTGATGTTCTCCTCGGGCTGGATGCCGATCACGAGGCGATTGGGCTGCATGGTCGCGCCCTTTCCGGCGAAGATCGAGTGCGGCACGCAGCGGAACTGGATGACGATCTCGGTGACACGCTTGGGCATCCGCTTGCCGGTGCGCAGGTAGAAGGGCACGCCCTTCCAGCGCCAGTTGTCGACATGCGCCTTGATCGCGACGAAGGTTTCGGTGCCGGAATCCTTGCCCAGCTCCTCGTCATAGCCCGGCACGGCCTGCCCCTGAATCGCGCCTGCGCGGTACTGCCCGGTCACGGTCTCGTTCGCGGCGACCCCGCGCAGCGCACGCAGCACCTTCACCTTCTCGTCGCGCACCGCGGTGGCATCGAAATGCGCGGGCGGCTCCATCGCCACCAGCGCGAGCAGCTGGAGCATGTGGTTCTGCACCATGTCGCGGATCGCGCCGGCATCGTCGTAGAAGGCGACGCGGCCTTCGAGGCCCACGGTCTCGGCGACGGTGATCTGCACATGGTCGATGTGGGCGGCGTTCCACAGCGGCTCGAACATCAGGTTGGCGAAGCGCAGCGCGAGCAGGTTCTGGACCGTCTCCTTGCCGAGATAGTGGTCGATCCGGAAGATGCGGCTCTCGGGGAAGGCCCCGGCGACCGCATCGTTGATCTCGCGGCTCGAAGCGAGGTCGGTGCCGAGCGGTTTTTCGAGGCACATCCGCACATTCTCGCCCGTCAGCCCGGCTGATTGCAGCCCCTTGATGGTCGGCTCGAACAGGCTCGGCGCGGTCGAGAGGAAGATCGCGAGGCCGCGCTGCGGTGTTCCGACCTTCTCGGCAAGCGCGCCATAGCCTTCGAGCGTGGTCGCATCGAGGGTCTGGTAGGAGAGGCGGTTCAGGAACTCCGCCATCCGCCCGCGCCGGTCGGCGGGCAGGTACTTCTCCAGCGCAGCGCGGGCGAAGTTGCGGTACTCGCTGTCGCTCATGTCGCTGCGCGCGGTGCCGATGATCTTGAGGTCGCTCGCCAGCAGCCCGTCGGCATCGAGCGCGAAGAGGCTCGGCAACAGCATGCGCTGGGCAAGGTCGCCGGTGGCTCCGAACAGCAGCAGGCGGTCAGCGGTGAAGCTCATGGCGGTGCCCCTTATTAGCGCGTCCTACCTAGGCGCGCGGGGGCCTGTCTGCCAGTCCGGCGCATACTTATTCAAGGTGTTCCCCGTGCAGACCCCCCGCCCCGCCTCCCCACCCGGCCACCAATAGTACCACTATTCTGTGGTGGCCGGGTGGGGAGGCGGGGCGGGGGGTCTGCCTCGCGCGTCAGCGCGACCAGAAATCAGGCGGGCTTGCGCGCAAAGATCCCGAAGCCAGCGATGATCGCATAGCACGCCGCCGGAAGCACCAGCGCGAAGGCGAGGCTCGTCGCATCAGCCAGCGCACCGAACATCGGCGGGATGATCGCGCCGCCACAGATCGCGACATTGATGATCCCCGACCCGTCCGCCGCGCGCGGCCCCAGCTTCTCGCAGGCGAGGCTGAAGATCGTCGGGAACATGATCGCGTTCATCAGGCCCACGGCGAGGAGGCTGTAGCCCGCGACCACCCCGGTGGTGTTGGCCGAGATGGCGATGAGCGTGATCGCTCCGGCGGCAACGCCCGCCAGCAGCAGGCCCGGGCTGACGAAGCGCAGCACGGCCGAGCCGATGAAGCGGCCGATCAGCGCACCCAGCCAGTAGAGCGTCACCATCCAGCCGATCACGCTTTCGGGTTGCCCCAGGATCTGGTCCTGCGCGAGGTAGTTGATGATGAAGCTGCCGATCGCGACTTCCGCGCCGACATAGAGGAAGATCGAGGCTGCGCCATATCCGAAGCGCGGCCGGGCCAGCAGACCGAGCCCGTCGGCCAGGCTGGTCTGTTCGTGCTTTTCCCCCTTCAGCCGGTTGCGGAACATCCACACCGCGCCCGCGACGAGCGCGAGCGCCACGGCTAGGCCGAGATAGGTGCTGGTGATGATCGCGCTTTCGGTCTGGCGATAGGTCTGCAAGGCCTCGCCCGAAAGCTGGTCCGCGCTGACATTGGCGATGCTGCCGAGGATGATGCCTGCGCCGACCAGCGGAAACAGGGTCGTGCCCAGCGAGTTGAACGCCTGCCCGAAGGTCAGGCGGCTGTGCGTCGTGCGCTCCGGCCCCAGCAGGCTGATCAGCGGGTTGGCGACGATCTGCACCAGCACCACCCCGGTCGCGAGGATGAAATAGGCGAACAGGAACATCGGGAAGAGCGCCGTCTGGCTGGCCGGAATGAACAGCAGGCAGCCGCCCATCATCGTCACCAGCCCCGCCACCGCGCCGCGCATGTAGCCCAATCGCTTGACCAGCCGCGCGCCGGGGATGCCGACCACCGCATAGGCGATGAAGAAGCAGAACTGCACGAGGCTCGCCTCGAAGAAGTTGAGCGTGAACAGCTCCTTGAGCTTAGGGATGATCACATCGTTCAGCGAGGTGATCCCGCCGAAGATGAAGAACAGCGCGAAGACGAAGTAGTTGAGACCTGGCGCATCGACCTGAGGCGTGTCCGCGCCCGCCGCCTGCCCGAAATCCCCTGCCGTGCTGTTGCCCGGTGCCCCAGGTGCCATCGCCATCGCTGCTCTCTCCCCGCGCGCTGTGTTCTTGCGAACGTTCACAATCCGCGCGCTCCTGTCAACTTGCAAGACTTGCGCAGGCGTTTCCAGTGCGAATAGCAATGCAGCCCCAAGAACTCTGGCGCTTGCGCGGGGATAACGTCCGGCCCTAGAGTGCGCGCCATGAGCGGGGTACCGAAGAGACGGCCGACATCCTTCGATGTGGCGGAGCGGGCCGGCGTCAGCCAGCCGACGGTCAGCCGTGCGCTGTCGGGCTCTCCCGCGATCGCCGAAGCCACCCGCCGCAAGGTCATCGAAGCCGCCGAGGCGCTGGGCTATTTCGTCGACGAGCGCGCCGCGCGGCTGCGGCGCGGCTCGACCGGCACGCTCGCGGTGGTGGTGATCTGCCGTGAAGGCGACAGCGCATCGAGCATCAACCCCTTCGCCTACGCCCTGCTCGGTAGCGTGTGCGTCGCAGCGTCCGAGCGGGGGTTCGAGACGCTGGTGAGTTTCCAGGCGCGCGAGGGCGAGTTCTTCGGCCACTATCAGGAACAGGGCCGCGCCGATGGCCTCGTGGTGATCGGCACCACCACCAACGCCGCCGCGTGGGAGCACTTCCGCGGGCTCGATGCCGATGGACGCAGGGTCGCCTATTGGGGATCGCCCTTCGACGAGCTCGACTGGGTCCGCTCGGACAACCGCGCCGCGGGGCGCCTCGCGGTGGAGCACCTGCTCGCCGCCGGATACCGCCGCCCGTGCTTCCTCGGCGCGCTGAACACCCCGCAGGTGCAGTTCACCGAACGCTATGAAGGCTATGCGGAAGGCATGCGCGCCGCCGGATTGGAGCCGTGCCTCGCGCCGACGGTCAACGCCGCCACCCGCGAGGAGGAAGGCCGCCGCGCCGCGCGCCGCCTGATCGAGCGCGGGGAGGATGTCGACGCGGTCTTCGCCGCCTGCGACGCGATGGCGCTGGGCGCGCTCGAAGCCTTTGCGGCTGCCGATCTTGCGGTGCCGGAGCAGATCGGGGTGATGGGCTTCGACGATCTGGTTGCGGGCCGCTTCAGCCGTCCGCCTCTGACGACCATCGCGCCCGACCCGGCCGAAGCAGGCGCAGCGCTGGTCGAGGCGGTGCTGGACGACGACGACACAAAGGCGCGGCGGCGCGTGCCGGTGAAGCTGATCAAGCGGGGCAGCAGCTTGCGAGTCTGAGGCTGCGCCAGACAGGCTCCAGACCGGCCAAAGTGGCTGCCAGACCCCTGCCAGACCCCCTCCAGACCCCCTCCAGACCCCCTTGGCGGGCGTTCGCAGGGCTGTTTCACGTGAAACATGGCAGGCCTGGCGATCACCCGTGCGCGCCGAACTCGTTGGCGATGGCGGTGCTGATCCTGAGGCTCAATTCCTGCGCCCGGGCAATCGGCGTCATGAAGTCGCGCTCGTAAGCGCCGTAGCCTTCCTCGCCGCCGTCGGGGTAGTCGGAGGCCTCGTCGAGCGGGAAGTCGCGCGGGCCGGGGATGCGGACCGGGAAGGCGCGGCGCAGCTGGGCGAGCGCCTCGTCGACGCGTAAAGTCAGAACCATTTCAATGACATCGCGGCGGCTGATGTCGTTCGCCCGGCTGAAGGCGGGGACCGCGACGATCTTGAGGAACATGTGCTGGAGCAGCGTCAGCCGCAGGGCCTGCAACACCCCGATCCGGCGGCGCACATATTCACGCGCCTCCTTGTCGTCGTCCTCGTCGGGCAGGAGGTCCAATAACCTGTGGAATTTCAAAGCGTCGATCCGCAGGCGCGAGGCGAGGCGGCGGAACACCCCGGTCCGGTCATCACCGACCAGATACTCGGCCAGCGCGGCGCAGGACGCGGCAAGGTGATCCTCGGTTCCGCGATAGGTGCGGCTCGCCCAATAGGCCGAGTTGAACAGTTCGCCGAAGGCCGCGACGGTCTTGATGCTGGCGAGCGCATTGGCGCTGCGCACCATCCGCAGGATCTGCCGCCCGCGCGCAGATTCCGTAAGCAAAGCAGCCAGTTCCTCGCGGTTGGCATCGGCCGCGCTGCCGATCCCGGCGATGACGTTTACCGGGTAGCCGAGCTGCTGGAGGATCGCATTGTGCGGGATCGCGCGGATCTGGCGCAGGCTCATCTCGCGGTCGGCATTGATGTCGCTCTGGCGGCGCGAAACGCGGCTGCCGGTGGGGTTGAGCAGCCCCAGCCCGAAGGCCGTCACCGCGCGCGCATAGGTGCGGCTGGCGAGGTGTTCGCCCTGATGCTCCTTCACGGCGCGGTAGAAGTCGAGGCTGACATCGGTGCGGTGGTAGAAGGGGTCGGCAGGCGCGGCGAGGTCGGCCTCCGCGGGGCGCTGTTCTGCGATACGCGAGAGCGTCGCGAGGGCGAGTTCGGGCGTGGCGAAGAACAGGTAGCCGTCGCCGCCCTGAAAGCTGACCTCGGGCTCCAAGCGGATACCGGCACGCGCAAAACGCCTGCGCGCCCAGGGGGATAGCGGCCATTCGAGCCGGTCACGCAAAGAGGCAGGGTGCGCCCCGCGGCCCATGCTCTCGCCATGCGTGTTGAAGACGAGCGCCGCGACGTCGCCGAGCCCGTTGGCGGCCATTGCCTCGGCGAGCCGGCCCTGAAGGCGCTCGATGGCGAGCGCGGCGGGCACCTGCCCGACGAAACGCCCGGCGTCGGAGAAACCGGTCTGCACGGCCACCCGGCCCCGCTGGCGGGCGTAGGCGCGATAGGCGGGCTCGGCGAGCAGCGCGTCGAGGAATCGGCCTCCGTGCTCCAATGCGGTTTCGGTCTCGAACAGGGGCGAGACATCGACCTTGCCTTCCACGCCGAACAGCTTGGCGAAGTACAGCGCGGCGAGCACCGTGGCAGGCTGTTCGCACTCGGCGACGAGCATGCGGATCGGCGCATCGGCATCGATGTGCTTGAGGATCTGCGCCATCGCGAGGAACTGGCGGATCGCGGTCGAGCTTTCGGTCGCGAGCGCGGCGAAATTGGTGCGCAGGGGCTTCGCCTCGTCCACCAGCTTGCGCAGGGTAGCGATGGCGCCCTTGCTGGCGAGGTCGATCGCCTCGTGATCGCCCAAGCGGCGGCGCACGGCGTTGTGGAGCTGCTTGGCGTTCACCCGGAAGTGGATCCAGCCCATGCCGAGCCCGTCGGCACGCATACTGGCGGCGAGGGTCAGGAGGTGGGTGGCATATTCCGGTGCGGCGCTCTCGGCCTCGGTCTCCAGCGCTTCGATAAGAGGGGTGAGGGAGAGCAGGTTGTCGCCCGAATGCGCGGTCAGCCGATTGGCGGCCGCGGCGAGGGCTTCGGCGCTGGACAGATCGCCCGCGAAGTCCTCCGCCCGTGCGGCGGCGAAAGCGGCAGCGGGCCTGAGGGTGGCGAGCAGCGCGTGGGCGGGGTCCAATACCTCGAGGCTCGCGGTGTAGCGCGCCAGCCGTTCGGCCTTTTCCTGCAATCTGAAGGCAATGGAGGTGTGCCAGCCGATGTCGGTGCGCCCGTCCATGTCGTAGCCGACCCAGCTCGCGAAACGGAACGGCAGCGGCCGCAAGGTGCGCCATTGGTCCGGCCAGCGGTTGCGGGCTTGCCCGAGCAGGTGCGCCACGATCACGTCGCGGGCGTCCTGCGCGCGGGCCATCGCCGCCATGGCCGCCCGGTGCTCGTGCTCGAGCGTTACCGCGGAGCGCACGGCGGGGACGGCGCAGACCGCATCGTCGACCTCGCCCGGCGCCGAGGCGGCCAGCGCCACCGCTTCGGCCTGTGCGGGGGCGAGCAGGAAGGTCGGGTGCGCGGTGAAGACCGCGTGAAGCTGCGGATGCTGCCAGCGGGCGGCGAAGGCGGCGAAGTCCTCCTCGTCTGCCCCGGCAAGCGGCGCAGGCTCTGGGGGCGGGGCGAGCAGCGCGCGCAGCTTGTGGGCCCGGGATTTCAGCCCCTCGCATTCGAGCTGTGCCACCATTTTGCCGAGGTCGTCGAGGGTGAGCTCGCCCCCTTCCAGCGCCCGCGACAGGTCCAGCGAGAGCTGGAACACCGGGTTGAACAGCGGCGTTTCGCGCGTGCGCTGATGCAGTTCGCCAAGCCGCACCTCGAGGTCCGCGACGGTCTTCATGCGCGGTCTCCGTGCTCGGACGCGAAGGCGGCGGCGGCGCCGAACAGGCCGGGCTGGGGGTGGACGATCAGCTTGACGGGGATGTTCGCCATCAGGCTTTCGAACCGCCCCTTGGCCTTGAAGCGCGCCGAAAAGCCCGAGGTCAGGAGCGTTTCGCGAATGCGATAGCCCAGTCCGCCCGCGATACAGACCCCGGCAAAGCCGCCCTGAGCAAGGGCAAGGTCGCCCGAAACCGAGCCTAGGGCGAGGCAAAAGCGGTCCACGGCGGCCGCTGCGAGGCTGTCCTCGCCGCTCGCGGCCAGGTTCCAGATGGCGATGGCGTCACGCTCGGGCACGGTGCGCTGTTCGAGCGCGGCGAGCGCCTGATAGATGTCGACGATACCGGGTCCCGCCACCACCCGCTCCACCGAGACGCGGTTGTGGCGGCGGCGCAGGCGGGCGAGGATCGCATCCTCGATCGTGTCGAGGGGCGCAAAGTCGATATGCCCGCCCTCAGTCGCCTGCACGCGGTAGTGGTCGCCCGAGCGGTAGAGGTGGGCCACCCCGAGACCGGTGCCCGGGCCGATCACGCTGATCGTGCCCTCGCGGCCCAGAGGCGCATCGGGTCCGGCAAGGTGCAGGAACTGGCTATCGTCCGCCCGCGCGACGGCGTGGGCGACGGCGGCGAAATCATTGACGAGCGTGTAGTCGGTGACGCCGAGCTTCTCGGGGATCAGCGCCGGACGGATGATCCACGGATTGTTGGTGAAGCGGATCACCGGCGCGAGGTTCCCCGGCGTCCCGACCGGCCCCGCAATCGCCATGCTCACCGCCGCGGGCAGGCTGCCGCCCTTGCGGGTGCGGAAGGCTTCCCATGCGGTCTGGAAGCTGGCGTAATCGGCGGTGTGGAGCGTCTCGGGCTCGTCTAGGCTGATCGCCCCGTCGCCAGCGATGCTGGCAATCGCGAAGCGGGCATGGGTGCCGCCGATATCGACCACCACCAGATCGCGTGTCATGCCCATGTGTCCCTCGCCTGTCCGTCCGAGGGGATAGCGTAGCAGGCGGCGCGCGGGAATCCCACGCGCCGCATACTTATTCAAATCATGCCTGAGGTCACTGGGCGGTGACGCCCATTTCCTTGAGCAGGCGATCAGCGCCGTCAACCTTCTCCATGGTCCACAGCATGAAGCGGCTGTCGACGTGGATCGTGCGGTTGATCGCCGGATCGTACATCCAGTCGGAGACCACGCCCTCGATCGTGCCGTCGAACGCAAGGCCCACGAATTCGCCCTTGGCGTTCAGCGTCGAGGAGCCGGAGTTGCCGTTGGTGATGTCGACCGTCGACATGAAGTCGACCGGCAGCGTGCCGAGCTCGGGCGCGGCGTAGCGGCCGTAGTCCTTGGCCTTGATGAGGTCGATCATCTTGTCAGGCGCATCGAATTCGCCGCGGCCGGTGTGCTTGGCGACAATGCCTTCCGCGGTGGTGAAGGCGGTCCAGATCTGCCCGTCCACCTTCTTGCCGGTCACCTTGCCGTAGGTGAAGCGCAGCGAGCCGTTGGCATCGGGGTACATCGCCTTGCCCTGCGAGGCAGCATAGGCGAGGCGCGCTTCCATGACCTTCGAGCGGGCCTTCTGGACCTTGCCCGAACGCTCCTTGTCGGCAGCCTCGGCGGCCATCGCCTCGTCATGGGTCGCGACGGCGAGCTGGATGAAGGGATCGTTCGACGCCTTGAAGTCGGCGACCGACTTGCCCATCCACTCCATCCGCTTGGCGGTGTTGCCGAGTTCGCTGGTGGCATAGAGCGAGGCGAGATCGCGGCCTTCCATGAAGGCATCGAAGCTCTTGATGCGGCTGTCGGCGGGGAGCTGGCGGTATTCGGCAATGCCGTCCGCCCACAGCGCCTGGTCGATTGCCTGCACATAGCGGCGCTCGATGACCTGCATGCGCTGGGTCATGAAGGCCTTGTCGCGCTCTTGGAAGCCGGGCTCGCGGTCCTTGTCGGGCTTGGCCTGCTCGTTCGCCCAGCGGTAGAGCGTGCGCGCTGCGCCGTAGAGCTGGCCGCGGCCGAGCATGCCCTTGCGCACGTCGGCGAGCGAGGAGGCGTTGCTCTCGTCGACCAGCCTGTCGAGCTCGGCGAGGGCAGTGCCGTACTGCGCCTCACGCTTGGGATCGGCCTTGATCCACGCGCGGAAGCCGGCTTCCTCGGCCTGCTTCTTGGCGACCAGCGAGATGGCGTCGGCCCCGGCGAGCTGCCCGGCGATCTTCTTCTCGTAGTTCTCGGTGCCCTGAAGGGTCGCCGCATAGGCGATGGTCGCGGCCTGGTTGCCCGCGGTCAGCTCGTCGATGCGATTCCCGTATTCGGCGAGCATGCGCTGCTGATAGGGGTAGAGTTCCTCATAGTAGAACTTGGCTTCGGCCGCGGTGCGCAGGCGTTCGGTGGTGCCGGGGAAGCCGGCCACCATCACGAAGTCGCCTTCCTTCACGCCCTGCTTGGCTATCGGCAGCCAGGCCTTGGGCTTGAAGGGCACGTTATCCTTGCTGAACGCCGCCGACGAGCCGTCGGGCGCCACGTAAGCGCGGTAGAATGAGAAGTCGCCGGTGTGGCGCGGCCACATCCAGTTGTCCTTCTCGCCGCCGAAATTGCCGACACCCGCAGCGGGCGCATAGACGAGGCGCACGTCCTTGATCTCGAGCTGCTGCTGGAGCCAGTACTGCTGGCCGCCGAAATAGGCGCGCACGTCGCAGCGGCGGTTGGCCTGCTTCTCGCACGCCTCGATCAGCGCGGCGCGGTTCGCCTGGAGGCGGTCATAGCGGGCGCGGCCGTCGAGCTTCTCGGTGCCCTTGAGCATGTCCTTGGAGACGTCGCGCAGGTCCTCGATCACGTAGACGCGGCTGCCCGGTGCAGCGGGAAGTTCGTCGCCCAGGGTCTTCGCGAGGAAGCCGTCGGTAAGGTAGTCGTTCTCCGGCGAGGAATTGTACTGGAGCGAGCCCGCGACGCAGTGGTGGTTGGTCGCCACGAGGCCATCGGGCGAGAGGAACGCGGCCGAGCAGCCGCCGAGCGAGGCAATCGCGGTGAGCGGCGGGCGCTGGAGGTCGCCAAGCGTCTTGGCGTCGAGCTCGAGGCCGGCGGCCTTCATCTGGTCGGCAATCGCGCCGGTCTGGCTCGGCAGCCACATGCCCTCGTCGGCCATGGCGATGCTGGGCACGGCAGCGGGAACGGCGAACATCAGGGCGCTGGCCCCGGCGAGCAGGAACTTCTTCATCGAGCATACCTCTTGCGAGCGATGGCGTCCGCAGCAAGGCGGGAACGCCATCGGAGTGGATCGCACCCGCGCGGGCGCATGGAGGGGCTGTTAGGCCAGATGGCGGGACGGCGGAAGGGCCGAATCCGTGCCATCGACAAACAATCGGCTGACCGGGTTGAGCACCAGGAGCAACCGCGCCGCGCCCGTTTGTGCGATCGGCGGGGACCGGTGAATCGCAGGCCTGTCGGTCGCCAGCTTGCCCTTGAACAGCCCGACATCGAAAGCGGCGAGGCGGTTGATCCGCAAGGGCGTTTCGCCGGCAGCGACCCGGGCCGCGTCGTCATCGTCCAGCCAGTCGGTGCCTTCGCCGACATAGGTGGTGATCAGGCGCGCGGACACGTAGTCGGCGTGGAACTTGCGGCACGAATCGGTGCGCACCACCTCAAGCCGCAGCTCGAAGCGCGCCAGATCCATCGCTGCGCAGTAGAGCCCGGCGAGGAGCGCGGCGTCGTCGATCAGCGCGCGGTGCAGCGCCGCATCGCCCACAAAGCCGCCGCGGCGCAGCGCCTGCGCGAACGCATCGGGAAGGCGTGCAACATCGCTCTCGAAGCGCAGGTCCTGCGGGGTCCCTTGGAGGAGCGGCGCGAAGTCGGCGAAGGGCCTGCGCTGCCAGATCGCAAGGTTGCAATCCGCATCGCGAATCGCCCCGAGCACTGCGGCGTTGTCAGCAGATCGGCACAGGCATTGGAGCAATGTTGCCATGAGCGGTTACGACCTCGACCAAGTGTGATATGTTGTATCATGACGCACTAGTGGCGTATGTCGGGGCTGACAAGGCGGCGCATGCGAAAGGCTCTTGCGAGTGATTATCAGCTGGGCCATGAGGCCTGCCAAGCACCCCTCGCTTCAAGGAACCCTCCTCCCATGAACAGCACGCTCAAACTCTGGACCCAGCTTGGCCTCGGCACCGCACTCGCGGGCGGGCTGCTCGCGGCGTGCAGCGGCGGTGAGGCGGGCGGCGAGGCCGGGGGAGAAGGCGCCGCGAGCGGCCCTGAGGCCGCCGCTACCGCTGGCGAAGGCGAAGGCGGTTCGGGCCCCGGAGAAGGCGCTAGTTCGGCTGCCGCCGGCGGCGAGGGCGAGGGCGGCGTCGCGGTCGCCGACGCGGCCACGGACCCGGTGGCCTACGGTATCGCGCTCGCGGTCGCCGAGGCGCATGTCGCGGCAGCGCGCGATGCCTATGCCGCAGGCAAGAAGGATGCCGCCGCGGAGATGTTCGCGCACCCGGTGAGCGAGGTCCTGCTCGACATGGACCCGGTCTTCGCCAAGCTCGGCGTTGCGGACATGAAGCCGCTGTTCTCCGCCGCCTCGGATGCGGCGCTCGCCAGCAAGAGCGTGGGCGAGGTCGACAAGGCCTATGACAAGATCATCGCCGCGCTGCGCGCCGCGGCACAGAAGGCTCCCGCCGGCGGGACGCCGGGCAAGGTCGCGACCGGCGTGATCGCCGACATGATCGAACGCTCGAGCGCGATGTATCGCCGCCTCGCCAAGGATGATGCTTACGAGCCCTATCTCGATGGCTACGGCTTCAGCCGCGTCGCCGCGAGCACCTTCGCCGCCTCGGGCGGAGCGATCAAGGCCGAGAATGCCGAAGCCCATGCCCGCATCACCGAGGCGCTGGCCCTGTTCGCCAAGGCCTATCCCACGGCCACGCGTCCCGGCAAGCTGCCGGTCGAGGCGGGCGCGCTGTCGGGGGCATCGGCAAAGGTGATGCTCGCCGCGGGAAGCTGACGCGCAAAGTCCTGCCCGGATGCGACCGGTCGAGGTGCTTGCTGCTTGTTTTTGCCGCATTCCCCTGTAGGTTTGCCGGCGCCGCGGGGGATGCGGCTCCGAGACTGCCTTGGGGGGGAACATTGGCGAGCGCTCAGCACCATTTTGCTGTCAGGATTATCGCCAGACACATGCTGTGCGGTGCCGCCGCATTGGCCGTCGCCGGGGCAGCAGTCCCGCTTGCCGCGCAGCAGCAGCCCGTCCGCATCGCCCCGCCGACCCGCAGCGATCTCGCCCCGCCCGAGCTGCGCCGCGAGGAGCAGCCCGTCACCCTGACGATCGATGGCGATTTCGAGCGTGCGCCCTGCGCGCTCGACCGCCCGGAATTCGCCGCGATCCGCTTCACCGTGAAGGGCGCGCAGTTCCTCGGGCTGGAGCGCGTCCCCGGCCTCTCGCTCGACGACGCATGGCGCAGCTACGAAGGCCGCGAGCTGCCCGTCTCGGTGCTGTGCGACATTCGCGCCGAGGCCAATGCGATGCTCCGCCGTCAGGGCTATCTTGCCACGGTCGAGATCCCCGAGCAGAGCCTTGCAGACGGCACGCCCGATTTCCGGGTGGTGTTCGGCCGCCTCACCGCGGTGCGGGTGCGCGGCGATGCCGGGCCTTCGGGCAAGCTTGTCGCTGCCTATCTCGAAAAGCTCACCGCGCAGGAGGTGTTCAACACCAACGCGGCGGAGCGCTACCTGCTGCTCGCCGACGACATTCCGGGCCTCAACGTGCGCCTGTCGCTGCGCCCCGCGGCCGGCGGCCAGCCTGGCGATCTGGTCGGCGAAATCGCGGTGCTGCGGCAGACCGGCATGGTCGATCTCAACATCCAGAACCTCGGCTCGCGCGCGCTCGGCCGCTTCGGCGGCGTGCTGCGCGGGGAGCTCTACGGGCTGACCGGCCTCGGTGACCGCACCACCGTGTCCGCCTTCTCGACGCTCGACTTCAGCGAACAGCAGACCGTGCAGATCGGCCACGAATTCCGTGTCGGCGGGGAAGGCCTGCGGCTCGGCGGGCAGTTCACCTGGAGCACCGCCGACCCGTCCGTCGCCCTGCCCGGCTTTGCGGTTTCATCCGAGACCACCTTTGCCAACGCCTATGCCAGTTATCCGCTGGTGCTGAGCCGCGCGCACAGCCTAGTGGCCGAGGCCGGTCTCGACATCGTCGACCAGGACGTGACGGTGAATTCCGTCCCCCTGACCCGCGACCGGGTGCGCATGGCCTATCTGCGCTTCGACGGGGCGCGGACCGACCGCGACTCGATCCTGCGCACGGGCGGCTACAGCCCGTTCGAGCCGCGCTGGCGGGTGCATTACGGCTTCGAGGCGCGGCAGGGCATCGACGTGCTCTCCGCCAGCCCCGACTGCCGCCCCAACGCGCTCGCCTGCCTGATCGGAGGCAAGGCTGGCCCGAGCCGGATCGAGGCCGATCCGACCCCGACGCTCGCACGGCTCACCGGCGGCATCGAATATCGTCCGCGGCCACGCCTCGCCTTCGCGCTCGAGACCACCGCGCAAGTCACCGGCGACGCGCTTCCCGCCTTCGAGGAGCTCGCGGCGGGCAACTTCACGACCGGGCGCGGCTATGATCCGGGCGCGGTACTGGGCGACAGCGGGATCCTGAGCTCCTTCGAGCTGCGCTATGGATCGCTCGCGCCCGACGGGGCGAGGGCGGTGGCGCTCCAGCCCTATGCCTTCACCGATGTCGCCTTCGTCTGGAACGAGGACCCGAGCCGCCGCGCCGCCAACCCCGACCGGCTGTGGTCGGCGGGCGGTGGTCTGCGCGCCGCATGGGGCGGTGGCATCCAGAGCGATCTAATCGTCGCCGTCCCCTTGGTGACGCCCGACCTCGCCGCCCGACGCGGCGATGTGCGCATCCTGTTCACGCTGACCGCCCGCCTGCTTCCGTGGAGACGCTGAGATGACCCGACCGCTGCTGCTAGCCAACCGTGTGCGCATGCTGGCCGGCTGCGGCAGCGCGGCGCTGGCCCTGTCGCTGGCGCTCGCTCCGGGCGCCGCCGAGGCGCAGGGCATCAACGCCGATTACGAAGTCGTGCGCGGCTCGGCGGAAATCTTCGACTATCAGAACGTCAACGGCGGCCAGACGACCCAGATCCTTGCCTATGATCGCGCTGTGGTGATCGACTGGACTCCCTTCCTCGACCAGTTCGGCAACGCGCTCGATTTCCTGCCTGCGGGCAACGAGGCGATCTTCCAGAACGGCTTCGGGATCACCAACTTCGCGGTGCTCAACCGCATCCTGCCGACCGCCAACGGTTCGGTCGCGGTGATCAACGGATCGGTGATCTCGCGCATTCAGGACTATTCCACCAGCTTCCGCAGTACCCAGATCCTCAGTGGCGCTAACCAGCCGATGACCAGCCCCGGCTCCACGCCCGGCGGGTTCGTCGCCTTCTATTCGCCGACCGGCTTCCTGATCGGCAGCACCGCGACCTTCGACGTCGGTCAGCTGCTGCTGACGACGCTCGATACCACGCCCGAGAACTTCGCGAGCTTCGTCGACGGCGGGACGCTCAACCTCGCGGCGACCGCGGGATCGACGGCGCGCATCCGCATCGAGCCGGGCGCGCGGATCGACGCGACTTCAGAAAACGGCTTCTTCGCGGTGGTCGCGGCGGACGTGCAGATGTCGGGCATTTCCAACGTCAACGGCAGCCAGGCCTTTGTCGCGGGCGAGGTGGTGAACCTGCGCTTCTCGAACGGATTGTTCGACATCGAAGTGCCGCTGGGCACCGCGGCAAGCGGTAACGTGCTCACGCTTGACGGGACGGTCGGCGGCGCTGCGAGCACCGGCGCGGCGGGCGATAACCACGTGATCTACGGCGTCGCCGCGGCGCAGAAGGATCCGATCTCGATGCTCTTCAGCGGCAATCTCGGCTTTGCGCCCGCGCAGCAGGCCGGGATCGTCAACGGCGAGATCATCCTCGCCGCCAACCACAACGTCTTCGGGCGCAGTGTCGCCGGGGGCGCGATCGACCAGGGCCTCGCCGCGCAGTTCAATGCCAAGGCCGGCACGAGCCCGGTCAGGGCCGACATCTTCATCGACAACATTGCCGCCACGAGCAGCCTCATGGCGGTCGGCACGCATCTCACCCGGTTCAGCGCCGCGAACGCCAATGCGAGCGTCTCCGGCAACCTGCTGCTGGCCGGCGGCACGGCGGCGGAAGTGCGCGTCGGCGTGGGGCGGAGCCTGATGGTGGGGGGCGATCTCCTCCTTGCCTCCGACGCCTTCGGGTTGATCAGCGACAGTCTCGCGCTGCCCACCGACGCCGATGCAGTGGCCGGCTCGGCGCTTCTCGAGGCGCGCGCGGGCAGCACGGTCGATATCGGCGGCGCGCTCCGGATCAGCGCGGATGCGACGGCCGGCGCGAACCTCGGCAACGGTGCGGCCGGCTCGGCGCAGGGCGGCAGCGCCCGCCTCGTTGTCGACGGCGGGACGCTGACGACCGGCGGGGCGGCGACCATCTCCGCACAGGCGATCGGTGCGGCGGTGCAGTTCGGCGAGAGCGAGGGTGTGCTGCGCGGCGGCCTCGCCGAGCTCAGCGCGCAAGGCCTTGCCGACGTCACGATCAACAACAGCCTGTTCATGACTGCCGACGCCTACCATCGCAGCTTCGGCGCGCAGGCCGCGGGCGCGGCCTATGGCGGCACGGCCCGGCTCGACAATGGTTCGAGCCAGGTGACGATAGCCGGCGATGCCTTCCTCACCGCCTCGGCGTCCGGATCGGGCACCGATTCCGTGGGCGCCGGCACGCTCGCCGATGCGGGCGAGGCGCGGGTGATCGTCGACGGCGGCGGCCTGACCAGCGTCGGCGGGCTGCTCTCGCTTTCGGCCAATGCGCTGGGCGGCTTCAACTATGGCGGCAGCGGCGGCGATGCGCTGGGCGGGGTGGCCTTGGCGGTGACCCGCGGCGGCAGCGGACTCGATGTGACCGGCGGCTTCTTCGCCAATGCCGAAGCCACGGGCGGCTTCGGACTGGGCGGCGGCGATGCCTTCGGCGGCGTGGCCGGGGCGATCGCCGAGACCGGAACGATGAACCTGCGCTCCAACGCGAGCGCGATCGCCAGGGCGATCGGCGGCGACGGCTATTTCGGCACGGCCGACGGCGGCGACGGCGTGGGCGGGACTGCGGTGCTGCGCGCGGAGGGAACGCTGACCCAGACCGCCTCGCTGATTATCGGCGTCGGCGCCATCGCCAATGCCGATGGTGAGGGCGGTCAGGGCGGCCAGGCCAGCAGCGTCGCCGCCGGTGGGCGCGGCGGCGACGGACGCGGCGGCAGCGCCTCGCGCGACAATCAGGCGGATG
Organism: Erythrobacteraceae bacterium; assembly: GCA_027489065.1. Lineage (GTDB taxonomy): Bacteria > Pseudomonadota > Alphaproteobacteria > Sphingomonadales > Sphingomonadaceae > Erythrobacter. Next base: position 27,118 of record JAIYAM010000023.1, read on the forward strand.
CGAGTTTCGTCGGCGGGGCCTACATCCTCGCGGGCGGCGACAACGGCACGCTGACCACTGGCGCGCTCACCAATGCCTCGGCCCGCGGGATCGGCGGTTCGGGTGGATCCTATTCGACCTACGACCCCGATCAGGGCCCCGAGGATGCGGGCGATGGCGGCGACGGCTTCGGCGGCACGGCGCGGGTCGGGACGGCGCTGCTGGGCACGAACGGCTCGCTCGGCCTTGGCCGCGCGCAGTTCGCCGGCGTTGTCGTCGATGTCGAGGGCAGCGGCGGATCGGGCGGGCGCGAGGGGGGCGACGGCTTCTTCCTCGGCACGGGCCTCGGTCGTGCCGGCAACGGCACCGGCGGCGCCGCGCTGCTGACCGCAGACGGCGGCCAGGTCATCACTTCGAACCTCGATCTGCGCGCCGTCGGGCTCGGCGGCTTCTCGCGCGCTGGCGGCACCGGGCAGGGTGGCCGCGCGATTGTTTCGGGCAGCGCGGGAGGCACGATTGTCGCGTCGACAGCCTTGCTGGATGCGGCGGGGCAGGGCGGTTTCGGTGACGGCGGCGCAGGTGGCCGGGGCGCTGGCGGCGAGGCGGCGATCCTGCTCGACGGGATCAGCGCGACCTTCAATGGCATCGCCTCGCTGAATGCGATCGGCTACGGCGGCTTCGGCACCGGCGGCATTGGCGGCGAGGGCGCGGGCGGCACGGCCTTCATCGGGCAGCGCACCGGCACGCCCGGCAGCGGCACCTTCAGACAGATCACGCTTGTCGAGGCGCACGGCTTCGGCGGCGGCGCAGGGGCGGACTTCACCGGCGGCACCGGCCGCGGCGGCCTTGCGTCGGTGCAGGCGCTTGCCGGCAGCACGCTCCGGTTCCGCGCGCTCGCGGTCTCCGCGAGTGGCGAGGGCGGGGAGCGCGAGGGCCTTACCCCGCCGACACGCGGCGGCGACGGGATCGGCGGCACCGCCGAGCTGCGCAGCAGCGGCGCGGGCAGTCGGATCATCGTCGAGACCAATTCGCTGGGCGAATTCGCCGACCGCTACAACGGCGGCGCACTGCTCGCCGCGCTCGGCCTCGGCGGGGACAGCAATGGCGGTAATGGCGTGGGCGGCGCAGGCACCGGCGGCAGCATCCTGCTGCGCGCAGGCCAAGGCGGGGCGATCACCCTGCCGCAGACCCCGTTCGCGGATCAGGGGAGCCCCGGCGCGATCCGCCTTCTCGCGGCAGGCATCGGCGGCGGCTCGCGGCTCGATGGCGGCGCGGGCGGCGTGGGCACGGGCGGTAGCGGGACGATCGAGGCTGCGGGCGGCACGATCAGCATGGGGGCCACCCAGTTCTCCGTCTATGGCCAGGGCGGATCGAGCCTCGATTCTGCGCTCGCCATCGCCGGTGGTCGCGGGAACGGCGGGCTCCGCACGATCCGCGTGACCGGCGGCGGCACGCTCACCGGCGAGTTCTCCGAAGGCCGCGCGGGCGGCTTCGGCGGCAATGGCACAGGCGGGCAGAACGGCGGAAACGCCAGCACCGGGCGCAGCCTCATCGAGGTCACCGGCGGCACTTTCAACATCGTCGGCAAGCTGCTGTGGGTCGACAGCTCGACCGGCGGCAACGGTGCGGTCGGAGGCGATGCAAACGCGCCGGACGGCAACGGGCCCGAAGTCTCCTTCGTCGCCAGCAACGCGACCATTGATTTCACCCCCGACGCGCGCAGCGGCACAAGCGGGCTCGACATGGGATCGCGACTGACCGGCGGCAACGGCGTGAGCGTGGGCGGCAATGCCGTCGGCGGGCAGGCCCTTCTGGATGTGCGGTCAACGACACTGACGGGCGGCAACATCCGCCTTGTGAACACCGCCACCGGCGGCAATGCCGGTGGTCGGAGCGGCGGCGCAGGCGGCAATGCGGTGGCCGCGCGCGCCGACGTGCTGGTGGCCGGATCGACCATCGGGCTGGCGGGCGGGAACGAGATTTCCTCGACGGCGCGCGGCGGGATCGGCGGCATCGGCGGGACCGCCGGCGCGGTGCAGGGCTCGTCCGGGGGAACGGTGAATGTCACGTTCAACACCTCGGCCATCACCATCGCGGCTGGGGGGCAGGCCCCCGGCGGGTTGTCGGTCTTCTCGCGCGCCATCGGGGGCGAGGGCAACACGATCGGCGATGCGTTCAGCCCGGCAGCCAATGTCGGTCTCGACGGCGGCAGCCTCTCGCTCGACGTCCTCAATATCCAGTCCTTCTCTTCCGCCGCAGCCGGCGACATCGGCACAGGCGGCAATGCGACCAGCGACATTGCGCGGCTGACGCTTGCGGGCAACGCGCAGCTTGGCGCCGACGTGATCACCGTGCGGGCGGACGCAGTCACGTCGACCGGCGGTCGGAGCACCGCAGGGCAATCGCTGGTGAGCCTCGCGAGTGGTTCCACCGCGCAGGTCACCGCCCGGAACCTCGTCCTCTCCGCCGATGCGCGCGGGGCCGCTGCCAATTCAGGGAACAACATCGCCGGGCGCTTCGCGCTTACAGCGGCTGGCGGCGCGCTCGATCTCGACCGCCTCGATGTCTCAGCCCTCGGCGATGCCCTTGCCGCCAACCCCGCCGCCTCGCAGCTGACCGCGAACAGCGGGGCGATCCGCGTCACGAACAGGCTGGCCGCAAATACGCTCGGCGACATCACGGTCACGACCGGACAGGGCGGCACGATCGGCAATTTCGCTGCGAGCGGCAATGCGACCGCCCTCGAAGCGATCTCCGCAGGCACGATCCGGACGCTCGGTGACGGCAGCGCCGGGAGCGGGATCGGCGGACAGACGATCACCCTTCTGGCGGGCCGCTCGATCGAGCTCGGCGGCAGCATGACCGGCCGGGACGGGGCTATCGCGCTCACCGCCAATCGCGGCGGCGGCCCGGCGCTTGCGAACCCTGCGGCATCGGTCATCGCCATGGCGCAAGGCAGCCGGATCGATGCCGGCACCGGCACGGTCATCGTTCGCCTCGAAGACGGTGCGGGCGATCCCCAGCGCGTAAACGGCGCGATCACGCTGGCGAGCATTTCCGCCGCCCGCATCGATGTGCGCAATTTCGGCACGAGCGCCGGCAGCGACATCCGCGTTCTGGCAGACGGCGTGCTGAGCGCTTCGGGCAGCGGACGCGCGATCGATCTTGCCTCGCTCAATGGCGAGGTGATCAACCTTGCGGGCGATGCGGGCCTCGTGCTGACGGGCGGCGGGCATTACGGCATCTTCGCCGCCACGCCGACCGGCTCGCAGATCGGCAGCTTCGCGAACTACGCCCGGCGCTACAATGTCGCCAACGCGGCGGCCTATGACGCGCTCAACCCCGGCGGCAACTTCGCCGCCTTCCGGTTCGCGCCGGTCCTCACCGTCACCGCCAATGATGCCACCCGCTTCTACGGCAATGCCAACCCGGCCTTCACGGCGAGATTCGCCGGCTTCATGCCGGGCGACGGCGTGGGCAATCTGACGGGATCACCGCTGTTCACGACGCTGGCGACCGGATCGTCCAGCGTCGGCCAGTTCGCGATCAACGCGGCCCTCGGCTCGCTGCTGAGCGAGCAGGGGTACCAGTTCACCTTCGCCCCGGGCACCCTGACGATCGCAGCCCGCCCGATCACGGTGACGGCCAACAGCCTCTCGCGGATCTACGGCAATGCCAACCCGGGGCTGACCTTCACCGTGGGCGGTCTCGGGCTCGTCAATGGCGATCAGCTGAGCGGGGCCCTGACGACTACTGCGGGGCTGACGACGGGGGTCGGAAACGTCGCGATTACCCAGGGTACGCTCGCGGCGAGTTCCAACTACGCGCTGACGTTCGTCGACGGTGTTCTCTCGATCACCCCGCGTGCCATCACCGTCACGGCGAACAATCAGTCGCGGATCTACGGCAATGCCAATCCCTTGCTGACCTACACCCTTGGCGGGCTGGGGCTCGTCAACGGGGACCAGCTCACCGGCGCCCTCGCGACGGCTGCGGGCGCGACCACGGGTGTGGGCAACGTCGCGATCACGCAGGGCTCGTTGGCGGCGAGCGCCAATTACGCGCTGACCTTCGTCGACGGTGTTCTCTCGATCACCCCGCGCCCCATCACGGTGACGGCGGACAACACGTCGCGGATCTACGGCGACGCGAACCCGGGGCTGACCTTCACCGTTGGCGGTCTGGGGCTCGTCAATGGCGACCAGCTGAGCGGCGCGCTGGCGACTGCGGCCGGCCTCACGACGGGTGTCGGCAACGTCGCGATCACCCAAGGTTCACTGGCGGCGAGCAACAACTACGCGCTGACTTTCGTCGACGGTATCCTGTCGATTACCCCGCGCCCCATCACGGTGACGGCGGACAACATGTCGCGGATCTACGGCAATGCCAACCCGGCGCTGACCTTCACCGTGGGAGGCTTGGGGCTGGTCAACGGCGACCAGTTGAGCGGCGCGCTGGCGACTGCGGCTGGCCTCACGACGGGCGTCGGCAACGTCGCAACCACGCAAGGAACGCTGGCGGCGAGCGGCAACTATGCGGTGACTTTTGTCAACGGGCTGCTTTCCATCACCCCGCGCCCGATCACACTGACAGCGGACAACAAGTCCCGGATCTATGGCGACGCGAACCCGGTGCTGACCTATACGGTGGGCGGCCTCGGACTGGTTAACGGCGACCAGCTGAGCGGCGTGCTGGCGACCGCGGCCGGTCTCACGACAGGCGTCGGCAATGTCGCGATCACGCAGGGCACTCTGGCGGCGAGCGGCAACTACGCAGTGACCTTCGTGAACGGCCAGCTCACCATCACCCCGCGCCCGATCACGGTGACGGCGGATAACATCACCAAGCTGCTCGGCCTGCTCGATCCGACCTTCACCTACGTCGTCTCGGGCGCAGGGCTGGTCAACGGCGACCAGCTCTCGGGCGCCCTCGCGCGCGATCCGGGTGAACGGGTCGGCACCTTCGCGATCCAGCAGGGCACCTTGCGCGCCAGTCCCAATTACGCGCTCACCTATGTCGGCGGCACGCTCACCATCGACGCCCCGCCGACCCCGCCCGGGTTCGACAATCCCACCTCCATCATCGATCCGATCGAGGAAGGCGAACCGGGCGACGATCCGCAGGCCAGCGACGACGAGGCCTTCGGGATCGACTTCCCCGTCCAGCCCGATGCCTCGCTCATCGCCGGCGACACCTTGCTCGACGACCCCGTGGCAAGCGGGAACGACACGCTGGTCTACGCCGCCCCGCGCACGGTGCCGGACGACAAGAAGGCGGACAAGTAGGATGGCCCGCCTCCACCATCGCGCCCTTGCACCCCTCGGCCTTGCGTTGGGGCTCGTGCTCGTTCCGATGCCCGGCATGGCGCAGGGCGCCCCTGCGGCCGGGACGGAGCGCGTCAGCCTGCGCGACACCTTCCCTGTGGGCTCGAACGGGCTGTGCGAGGCGCAGATCCTCGCCGCGGAGCCGGGGGCGGGGGTGCTCGACCGGCGCTATTCGGTGATCTGCCGCGATGCCGCCGCCCCGGTGGGCACCGTGTGGGTGGTGCATGGCCCGGCCGGCGCAAAGCCCGACGCCTTCGCCGGCGAAGCGGCGCAATGCACTCCGGCAGGCGCGTTCGATCAGGTAAAGGGCGCTCTGCGGTTCACCTGTTCGCGCGAGGGGAGCGTGATCCGCACCGATCTGCTCATCGCCCGGCGCGGCTCGCGCACTTTTGCGGCCAGCGGCATGTCGGCCTATGCCAAGGCGCTCGAACTCGCGCTCGCCTCGGTGGAGAGCGACCGGATCGTCCCCGGCAACGTTGAGATTCCGCTCACCAGCGCCACGGACGATCTTGCCTTCGCCCGCCAGCAGGCCGAAGCGATCGCCGCCGATCAGGCGCTCGCCGAAGCCTATCGCCGCGGCAATGCCGGCAACTTCGCCGAGGCTGCCGAGTTCTTCGCGGTTTCCGCAGGCACGCTGACGGGGCCTCAGGGCGCCGAGGCGCGGCTCAATCAGGCTTTGCAGCAATCGAACCTCGGCAATTATGCCGAGGCCGCCCGGCTGTTCGCCATGGCGCGCAGCGAGAGCGCGGCGAGCCCGGTGCTGGCGCGCCTGCTGCGCAACTATCTCGCGATGGATGCGCTGAACCAGCGCCGCGCCGAGGCGGCGATCGCGGTGCTCGACGCGCCGCTCTCCAGCGATTTCGGCGATGTCGAGGACCTGCGCGCGCTCAGGATCGGCCCGGCGCTCGCCGTCCAGCTGGCAAGCGAGAGCGAGCGCGTGACCAGCGCCTATTCGGCAAGCCTCACCCCGCGCGAACGTGCGCAGCTGCTCGACGGGCAAAGCGCCTATCTCAAGGCGACTGCACTTCGCCTGCTTGGCCGCGTGGACGAGGCGGCGGTGCTGCTCGGTGAAGCGGAGGCAAGCCTCGGAGGCGTGCGGCAGGGCCGCGTCGTCTCGATCGGCTGGCTGCGCGCACAGGTGCTGGGCGAGTTGGCGGAAGCCGCCGAGCGCGGCGGGCGGCCTGCCGATGCCGAGGCACTGCACAGCCGCGCAGTGGCGCTGCTCGCTGCGACCTATCCCGCCTCGCCTGCCTATGACAGCGCCCGCGCACTGCTCGCCGGCTTCTATGCGCGCGCCGGGCGCGGGTCCGAAGCGCTCGCGCTCTACCGCGACATCATCGCCGACGCCGAAGGGCGTCCCCTGCCTTCGCTGCGCGGGCTTCTCGCGCCCTATTTCGATCTGCTGCTGGCCAGCGGAGAGGACAATGGCGGGGCGGCCGACATGTTCGCTGCCAGCCAGCTCCTCCAGCGCCCCGGCCTTGCCCAGACGCAGGCGGTGCTGGCCCGCGAGCTGTCCGGCGGCACCGACGAGGCCGCGCAACTGTTCCGTTCGAGCACCAATCTGGGCCGCGCCATCGAGCAGCAGCGCCTCGCCTTGCTCGAGCTGCGCAGCAACCCCGCCGGAGGCACCGACCAGGCCGCCGCCGTCACCGCCCGCGAGACCGAGCTTGCCCAGTTGCAGCAGCAGCAGGCCGAGGTGCTCCAGAAGCTCGCCGCCTATCCCCGCTACCGCGCGGTCACGGGAAGCGCCATCGGCCTTGCCGACCTCCAGACGACGCTGCGCGAAGGCGAGGCCTATGTGAAGCTCGTCACTCTCGATGATGCGGCCTACGTGATCTACGTCACACCGAAGGCCGCGCGCGCATGGCGCGCCGATGCGACGCCCAAGCAGCTCGACAGCCTCGTTACAACGATCCGCGAGAGCATCGCGGTGGTCGAAGGCGGGCGGGTGCTAACCTATCCCTTCGACATCGCCCGTGCGCGCGAACTCTACGTCCGTCTCTTCGCGCCGGTCGCCGAAGAGCTGTCCAAGGTTCGCCATCTCGTCTTCGAGCCTGACGGCGCGCTGCTCAAGCTGCCGATCAACCTGCTCGTCACCGATGATGCGAGCGTCGCTGCCTATCAGGCGAGGATGAACGCGAAGGACGCCGACGAATATGATTTCCGCGGCACCAGATGGCTGGGTCGGGGAACCGAGATCAGCACCTCGGTGGCGGCTTCCGCGTTCCGCGACGTCCGCGCGGCACGGCCCTCTGCCGGTGCGCGCGCCTATCTCGGCCTCGGCGAGAACGCCCCGGACCCCAATGCAGGCTCTCAGCCCGGAGAACGCTGCACCTGGTCGCCGAACATCTGGGCGAACCCGATCAAGGCCAAGGAGCTGCGCGCGGCTGCAGCGAAGTTCGGCGACACGGCGCGGGTGCTGACCGGCGGCGACTTCACCGACGTGGCGGTCGAGACACTGCCCGAGCTGCGCCAGTACCGCGTCCTCCACTTCGCCACCCACGGCCTCGTCACCGCGCCCCAGCCCGGCTGCCCGCCGCGTCCGGCGCTGCTGACCAGCTTCGCGCAAGGCTCGGCTTCGGACGGCCTGCTCAGCTTTGCCGAGATCTTCGGCCTCAGGATCGATGCCGACCTTGTCATCCTTTCGGCCTGCGACACCGCCGGCAGCGCCACCCTCGGCGCGACCCGCGAGGCGGGGGTGACCAGCGGCGGCGACTTCGCCCTCGACGGGCTGGTGCGTGCCTTCGTGGGGGCAGGCGGGCGGACGGTGCTGGCAAGCCACTGGCCGGTGCCCGACGACTTCGACGCGACCGGGCGGCTGATCGGCGGGCTTTTCGCGGCCGACGGCCGCGCGACGGCGGAGGCGTTGATGGCCTCGCAGACCGCGCTGATGGATGACGCCGAAACTTCGCACCCGTTCTACTGGTCGGCCTTTGCCGTGGTCGGCGACGGCGCGGCGCGCCTCGCGCGCTGAGGGCGATGTCCGAACCCGCGACCGATGCGAGCGTGCTGCCCGGGTGGTTGGCGCGTGGCTGGCGCAATGTTCGCGAGGCGGGCGCGGTGCAGCTTTCGGCGACTGTCATGGTGCTCGCCATCGCGGTGTTCATCGCCCGCTTCAGCTGGGTGCTGCCCGGCGGCGGTGTCGCGACCCCGCTGACCAGCGAGGCCGAGCGCGCGTTCTATGATCTGCGCGCCTATTACGCCGCCGATCTGGTCGAACAGGACCCGCGGCTGGTGCTGGTGGTTTATACCGACCAGACCCTGATCAACGCCCGCAAGCGCTCGCCGCTGGACAGGGGCCTGCTGGCCAAGGCGCTCAAGAACCTCGACGCGATGGGTGCCAAGGCGATCGGCATCGACATCCTCTTCGATCAGCCGCAGGACGAGGACGAACAGCTCATCGCCACCCTGAGGGCGATGCAGACCCCGGTCGCGGTCGCCTATGCCACCGTCGCGACCAACGAGGACGACGTCGTCTACGAGCAGCAGCAATATCTCGACACCTTCCAGGCGCGGCTCAAGGGGACCGGAGCGGTGCCGGCGAGCATCCGGCTCGACAACACCTTCGGCGCGACGCGGGTCTGGCCCAAGATCGTCCCGGGCCTGCCGCCGCTGTTGGGGCGGGCGATGCTTGCCGAGGCGGGCGAGACCGCACCAGCCTTCGCGGGTTACGAAGGCGCGATCGACTATCGGCGCCCCAAGTACGTCGACGCCCCGCTGTTCGCCTCGCTCCAGATCGATCTCTTCGCCGAACCGGACCCGGAGGTGCTGCCCTTCCTCGCCGAGCAGATCAGGGGCAAATACGTCCTGATCGGCGGCGATATCGTCGATTACGACCGGGTCGAGACGACCTTCACCTCTGTCGATGGCGAAACGCCTGCGGGGATCGCTGTGCATGCCGACATCATCGCGCAGATGCTCGACGGGCGGCGGCTCGAGCCGATCCCGGCGTGGATGGTCTGGGCGATGGCGGTGCTGGTGGTGCTGACGGCGGTGCTGACCGCGCTTCTCGAATGGCGCGCGCGGCGGCTGGCGCCGGTTCTGGTGGGGCTGCTCGCTGCATTCGTTGGCATTCCGGTGGGCCTGCAATTCGCCAATGTCGACACCTACGGGCTGCCCGCCTTCGGCTGGTTGATCGGCTGGATCATGGCCTTCACCGCAGTCACCACCGCGGCCCGCGCGGCGGGCGCGGTGCAACGCAATTTCGCTGCGGGCGCGCTCGGCAAGTATATCCCTCGCGATATCGCGCAGGCGATCATCGACAAGCCCGAGTTGCTTTCGCTGGGGGGCGAGAAGCGCGAGATCTTCGTCCTGTTCAGCGATCTCGAGGGCTTCACCGCGATGAGCCACGCGATGCCGCCGGAGACCGTCGCCAGGCTTCTCAATCGTTATCTCGACATGCTCAGCCAGGTGGTTCTGGATCACGGCGGGGTGATCGACAAGTTCGTCGCCGACGCGGTGGTCGCCTTCTGGGGCGCGCCGATCGCCCGCGCCGACGATGGCGAGCGGGCTGCGCGTGCGGGCTACGCGATATGGCAGGCGGGCGAGGCCTTCCGTGCGGAGGTCGCGGCGATGGACGCAGGCCTGCCGGCAATCGGCCGCACCCGTGTCGGCCTGCATCACGGCGAGGCGGTGGTCGGCAATTTCGGCGGGGCGACACGCATCCAGTACACCGCGCTCGGGGATTCGATGAACACTGCATCGCGGCTCGAGGCGGCCAACAAGGCGCTCGATACAGCAGTGCTGGCGAGCCGCGAATTCGCCGAGGCCTCGGGGCTTGCGTGGTGGCGGGCGATGGGCCGGGTGCGACTGCGCGGCCGGGCGCAGCCGGTCGACCTGTTCGAGGCCGCGCCGGACTTTCCCGAGGACGACCGCGCCGCACTCGCACAGGCCTGCGCGCTGGCCGCCAGCGATCCTGCCCGGGCAATCGACATCGCGCGCCACGTCGCCAGTCGTCACGCGCAGGATTTGGCGCTACAGTCGCTGCTGCAGCGATTACAGCAGACCCACGGGGAAGGTACTTATGTTCTCAGCTAGATTGACGCGGATGATCTCGGCCCTCGCGCTCGGTGGCGCTGCGCTGGCCCTGCCGGTGGCGGCGCTGGCAGGGGTGGTGGTCAAGGCCACGGGGCCCTCGGCGACCAAATATCCGGTCGGCACCAAGCTCGACGATGATGTGCGCATCACCCTGAGGGAAGGGGACGCCGTGACGGTCCTGACCGCGCAGGGCACCCGGATCATTCGCGGCGCCGGCACCTTCCGCGTCGGCGACCGCCCGCAGGTCGCCTCGGACCGCTTCGCCGCGCTCACCCGCAAACGCGCCGCGACCCGCGTGCGCACCGGGGCAGTGCGCGACGGGCTGGACGGCGAGGTGACCAACCCGAGCCTGTGGTATGTCGACATCACCCGTTCGGGGACGGTGTGCCTCTACGATCTGTCGACCGTGCGCCTGTGGCGACCTGCCACGGACGGCACCGCGACCTACCGGATTTCCGCCGACGCCGACGGCGACCCGCATGCCGACGTGACATTCGACGATACGGTCACGGTCGCCGCGCTTGATCCGGCACGCCTGCCGATCAAGGAGGGCACGCATTACATGGTCGCCGGTCCGGACGGCAGAACCACCGCGCATGTCGATTTCGTGGCGCTTCCCGGTGACTTCGAGGCGCTGGACGCGCTTGCCGAGGCTCTGATCGCGCGCGGCTGCGCGGTGCAGCTTGAAACCCTCGTCAACACGGTCGGCGACAGCGCCGAAGCGGCGGCGGACTGATCGGCCACAAGGGCCGGACGAAGGGGCAAAAGCCGTTGATTGCCTGTTGCATCGCGGTGCCAAGCTTGGAACAAGGTGCAGGTGCGTTCCGGCGCGGGAATCGGCATGATGGGGCTTTCCTGAAACTGCACTGATGCCGCCCGCGCAGGGCCGGTCTGCCGGTCCGTCGCACACGGCGGCAGGGGTTCGGGACTGAAGCATCTCGGGGGTGTGAGATGAGGGGAACATTGGCGAGACGCGTCGCAGGCCTGCTGGGTAGGCCCGGGGCGGTGCGCGTGCTGGCAGTGATCGGCCTTGCCGCGCTCTATCCCGCTGCCTCGGCGATCGGCAATCCGAGCTACGAAGGCGTGGCGACCTGCGCCGGATCGACCTGCCACGGCCGCGCCGAGGGCAATGGCGCCGTCGTCCGTCAGGACGAGATCGCGACCTGGCAGGAGCCGTCCTCGCCCTCGGGCGCGCATAGCCGTGCCTATGCCGTGCTCGGCGGCCGCCGCGGCCAGCAGATCGCCGCAAGCCTCGGGCTCGGCAATGCGCAGAGTGCGCCCGCCTGTCTCGGTTGCCATGCGACCGCTGCGCCTGCGGGCCGGCGCGGGGCGAAGTTCACGCTCACCGACGGGGTCGGTTGCGAGAGCTGCCACGGCCCGTCGGGCGGCGGCTGGCTCGCCGAGCACTATGCGCTCCCCGCCACCCATGCCGGGAACGTCGCCGCAGGGCTGACCCCGCTCGAAATCCCCAAGGCGCGCGCGGGCGTGTGCCTCGATTGCCACTTCGGATCATCGAAGCCCGGGCAGTTCGTCACCCATTCGATGATGGCAGCCGGGCATCCGCGCATCTCCTTCGAGCTCGACCTGTTCAGCGCGCTCCAGCAGCATCACGACGTCGACGGCGACTATGTGCGGCGCAAGGGATCGCCCGACTCGGTGCGCTTCTGGGCGGTGGGTCAGGCCGAGGCGGTGCGCCGCGCGACGAGCCTCTTCGCCCAGCCCAAGTTCGCCTACGAGGGCGCTTTCCCGCAGTTCACTTTCCTCGATTGCCACTCGTGCCACCGCCAGATCACCGACGGGCCGCAACGCAAGCTCACCTTCGAGACCAATCCGGGCCGGCCGATCCCCTTCGGCAACCCCCCGTTCAATGACGAGAACATGATCATGCTCCAGGCCGTCGCGGGCGCGCTGGTGCCGGGCGAGGCGGCGGCGTTCCAGGCCTCCGCGCGCGACTTCCACAAGGCGTTCGGAGCAGGCCCCGCCGAGGCCCGCGCCGCGGCGCAGGCGCTGGCGGCGCGTGCGGCGTCGCTCTCCGATGCGCTGGGCGCGCGCGGCTCGGCGGGGGGCGACGCTTTCAAAGTTATCGGCATCATCGCCGGCGAGGCGACAAGCCCGCGTTTCACCGACTATGCCGGATCGGTGCAGGCGGTGATGGGAATCGACACGCTGCTCAACGCGCTCGTGCGTGAAGGCCGGGTGACGCAGGGCGCCGCCGCCGGCATCCGGGGCGACATCGCGCGCGCCTACAAGGCTGTCGAAGAGCCCAACGCCTACCGCCCGGCCGATTTCCGCGCCGCGCTGAAATCCGCTGCTGGCGCGATCGGAAGGCTGCAATGACCGCTCAACGGTTCGGGAAGGTTCTGCTCGCGGCCGCACTGCTGGCGCTCGCCGGATGCGGCGGAGGCGGGAGCAGCGGCGGCGGCTCCACTCCTCCGGTCGGCGGTGGCGGCGGTGGGGGCGGGGGCACGCCGACCGCAGTTTACACCCAGCCTGCGGTCATCGGCCTCAGTTCCGCCGACGTGGGCAAGATCGTCGCGCAGGCGGCCACGCAGGCCGAGGCCGATCGCACGCCCGCCGTCATCACCGTCATCGACCGTGTCGGCAACGTGCTCGCGATCTTCCGCATGACCGGCGCGCCGGTGACGCAGAAGATCCCCAACGCGCCCAACGGCAACAATCTCGACCTTCAGGGCGCCAACGTCCCTGCGGAGACCGCTGCCATCGCCAAGGCGCTCACCGCCGCCTATTTCTCGAGCCAAGGCAACGCCTTCTCCAGCCGGACCGCGGGCGGCATCATTCAGGAGACCTTCCCCAAGGGGCCTTCGACGGGCGGTCTGGAGAGCGGGGCGCTGTTCAGCGTGCAGTTCAGCCAGCTGCCGTGTTCCGACATCTCGGCGCGCTTCGTGGCGGGGCAGGGCGCGACGCCCGGTCCCAAGCGCTCGGCGATCGGCTTTGCCGCGGACGGCGGCGGCTTCCCGCTCTATCGCAACGGCGTGCTGATCGGCGCGGTCGGCGTGGCGGCCGATCCCGATTACGGCTTCGACGAGAACGTGCTCGATTTCGACAACCAGGCCGACGAGCGCATCGCACTGGCCGGCACGGTCGGCTTCGAGGCAGACGAGGCGATCCGCGCCGACAAGATCGCACTGGACGGGACGCTGCTGCGCTACAGCGACATCGGCTACAGCCAGCTCGCCGTGAACGTGGCGACGGCGACCTATGCCAATGTCGCCCCGCGGCTCGGCGGGTTGGCGCCGCTCAGGGGCTATTACGACGGCGCCGCGCTGCTCGCCGGGACCGCCTATGGCAGCGAGGCTTCGGGCGTGCGTCCGGCGCGGGCGAGCGAGTTTGCCAACCCCGACGCCTACGTCGTGAGCGACGGGGCGGGCAATAACCGCTTCCCGATCCGCGCCGGGACCGACGGTGCCGAGGTCGCCCAGCCGCTCACCCAGGCGGAGGTGCGGACGATCTTCGAGGAGTCCTTCGCGGTGCTATCGCGCACCCGGTCGCAGGTCCGCAAACCCGTCGGTTCGCGCGCCGAGATGACGCTGGTGATGGTCGACACCCGCGGCGAGGTGCTCGGCATCATCCGTTCGCCCGACGCGCTGGTCGACGCGATCGACGCGACCACCCAGAAGGCGCGCAGCGTCACCTTCTTCTCCAATCCCCGCGCCGATGACGACCTGTTGGCGAGCGGCGATCCGAACGTCGCCGCCTTCGTCGCCGCGACCCGCAGTTTCACGAGCGATCCGGCGGTGCTCGACGGCAAGTTCGCCTTCTCCAACCGCTCGCTCGGCAATCTCGCGCGGCCCTACTTCCCGGACGGCGAGCTGGGCCGCCCGCCGGGGCCGCTGTCGCGCCCGATCGACCAGTTCAGCATCTTCTCGACCGGCCTCCAGTCCGCGCTGGTGACCGGGAGCATCGTCGAGCATCTCCAGTTCATCGCCGGCGCCCGCGCCGACGACGTGCCGCGCCGTTGCACGAGCCTGCCGGCGGCGAACGCCAATGGCAGCCGCATCCGCAACGGCATCACGCTCTTTCCCGGCGCGGTGCCGATCTATCGCGGAAATGTGCTGGTCGGCGGCATCGGCGCATCGGGGGACGGGATCGACCAGAACGACCTCGTGCCCTTCCTCGGCGTCAACAATGCCGGGGTGAAGCTCGGCACCGGAATCGGCAACGCGCCCGCCGCGATCCGCGCCGACCGCATCGCGGTGCCCGTAGGGAACAGCACGACGCGCCTGCGCTATGTGAACTGCCCCTTCGCGCCGTTCCTCGACACCACCGCACAGAACGTCTGTCAGGGGCTGTAGCGATGGGATTGCTGCTTCCTGCGCTGCTGATGCTCCAGGCACCGCCGGTGCCCGAGGAGGCGCCAGCGCCCGCGCCGGAGGCAAAGCCGCAGCCGGGCGACTGGGAAAAGGACGTGCCCCCCGTCGATCCCGCAATCATCGAGGGGCGCGAGCGGCCGGGCTACACCGCGCCGCTCCCCGAAAGGATCGAGCAGGACAACCCCGGCGCCGTGCGCGCACCGCCGCCGGAAGCCTTCCCCACCGAGCAGATCCCGATCCCCGACCGCTGGCGGCTCATCCAGAGCCTCGGGCTGGTCAAGGAGAACCTGCTCGATCCCTACCACCAGAACACCCTGAAGGGCGACCGCCCGATCGACCGCGCCAAGGTGCCGTGGCTCCCGATCAAGGGCGACGACTGGTTCTTTGTCGCCAACCTCGTTTCGGATTCGGTCTACGAGCCACGCAGTTTCCCGATCCCCGTGGGCGTCCAGACGACCGAGGATCCGGACCGCAACGACGTGTTCGGCAGCTCGTTCAGCCAGGTGCTCAGCCAGACCTTCCTTGCCAGCTTTTCGCTGCTCAAGGGGTCGACCACCTATGCGCCGCCGACGGTCGAATACCGCGTGACGCTCGCCTACAACCTCAACTTCGTCGACGTGCCCGAACGGCGGGTGCTGTTCGTGGAGCCGTCGAAGCCCAGCCGGCGCTTCGACCAGTTCCTCGGCGTGCAGGAAGCCTTCGTCGACTACCACTTCGCGCGTTTCGATACCGAAAGGTTCGACTTCATCTCTGCGCGCGCCGGGATCCAGACCTTCCAGTCGGATTTCCGCGGCTTCCTGTTCAACGATCAGCAACTGGGCGTGCGCCTGTTCGGCTCGCGCGACAACAACCGCTTCCAGTTCAACGTGGGCGCCTTCTGGCGGCTCGAGAAGGACACCAATTCGGGTCTGAACTCGGTCGTCCAGGCCCCGCGGGACGATTACATCTTCGTCGTCAACGCCTATCGCCAGGATTTCCTGATCCCGGCGCTGACCAGCCTGTTCACCGTGGTCTACAACCGCAACCGCGAGGCCGACGAGATCGAGGTCGACGACAACGGCTTCCCGGTACGCCCGGCGCTGATCGGGAGCCTGCGCGGACGCGACTATGACGTCGTCTACCTCGGATACGGGGTCGACGGACGGGTGGGCCGCGTGAACCTCACCGGCATGGCCTATTGGGCGCTGGGCGAAGACCGCAACTCCTTCTTCACCGACCGTCCGGCCGACATCAACGCGCAATTTGCCGCACTGGAGGCAAGCTACGACCGCGACTGGATCCGGGTGCGCGTTTCAGGCGCCTATGCGAGCGGCGACAAGAACCCGGACGACGACAAGGAAACCGGCTTCGACGCGATCTTCGAGAACCCGGTCTTCGCGGGCGCGGACACATCCTACTGGATCCGCCAGACGATCCCCTTCGCCGGCGGCGGGCGCGCGATCGGGGTGAACGGCAGGAACGGCATCCTCAACTCGCTGCGCTCTTCCAAGGAGCAGGGGCAATCCAACTTCAACAACCCCGGCCTGATCCTGCTTGGCGCAGGCGCGGATTTCGACCTCACGCCGCAGCTGCGCATTTCGGCCAATGCCAACCACCTGTGGTTCGCCGACACGGCCTCGCTCGAGGCGATCCGCAACCAGCCGAACATCGACCGCGACATCGGCTATGACCTCTCAGCCTCGGCGATTTGGCGGCCCAATGCCAACCAGAACATCGTCTTCCGACTTTCCGCCGCCACCCTGCTCGCGGGCGAGGGCTTCCGCGAGCAGTTCACTTCGCGCGGGGGCGGGCGCGAATATGTCTCTATTCTTGCCAACGTGGTGCTGACCTACTGATGCCGAGCTTCGCCCGCCCCCTGCTGCGTCACCTTGCCGTCCTCGTGGGCGCGCTGGTTCTCGGGCTTTCGCTGTTCGCGGGAACCCCGATGGCGGCGGACAAGGAAAAGCCGGTCAAGCGCGACTATTCGCGGGTCATCGCCCCGCCCGCGCCGCAGCGGCAATCGGTGGCGGAGATGGACGCCAAGTCAGAGGGCTGCAACACCTGCCACGTCAAGACCGATGCGCCGACGATGCACCTGACCCCGGCGGTGCGTCTGGGCTGCACCGATTGCCACGGCGGCGATGCGAGTATCCGCGGCAATTCCGAGCTTGCGCACGATTCTCCGGAATACATCGCCGCGCGCGACAAGGCGCACGTGCTGCCCAAGTACCCCAAGTCGTGGCACTTCCCCTCCTCGGCAAACCCCCAGCGGTCCTACGCGCTCCTCAACAAGGAAGCGCCCGAGTTCGTGAAGTTCATCAACCCCAGCGATTACCGCGTCGCGCGCGATGCCTGCGGGGCCTGCCACATGCAGGCGATCGAAGCGGCGGAACGCTCGATCATGGCATCGGGCGCGATGCTGTGGGGCGGGGCGAGCTACAACAACGGCATCCTGCCCTACAAGAACTACCTCCTCGGCGAGGCCTATACCCGCGATGGCAAGCCGGCGAAGATCACCTCGCCCGGTGCAGGCCCGGGGGGCAAGCTGTCCGAGGATCAGGTCGCGCGCGGCGTGCTCGCCGAGATGTATCCGCTGCCGACCTGGCACGTGGTCCCGCCGGGCGACGTGTTCCGCGTGTTCGAGCGGGGCGGGCGCAACATCAACACCCAGTTCGCCGAAGTCGGCCTGCCGAGCCCGACGGGGCAGATCCAGCGGCTCGAGGAGCCGGGGCGGCCCGATCTCAAGCAGTCGAACCGCGGGCCGGGCACCGGCCTCAGGGTCTCGATCCCGGTGCTCAACGTCCACAAGACGCGCCTCAATGATCCCTTCACCTGGTTCATGGGCACCAATGACCAGCCGGGCGACTACCGCCATTCGGGCTGCGCAAGCTGCCACGTGGTCTATGCCAACGACCGGGAGCCGCGCCATTCGCTGATCTACGCGCAATACGGGCGCGACGGGCAGTCGATGTCGGCCGATCCGACCATTGCCGCCAAGATCGAGCACGCGGCGGGGTATGGTGAGAAGAAGAGCGGCCACGGTGCGGTCAAGCAGCCGGGGCACGCCGAGGATGACGGCCACGGTCACGACGCGCTCAAGCAGCGGAGCGGTAGCGCAGACAAGGACTCCGACGGATCCCTGCGCACCCCCGATGGGCAAGTGAAGGAGAAGGGCCACCCGCTCAGCCACGTCTTCACCCGCGCCATCCCGACCAGCCAGTGCATGAACTGCCACATGCACCAGCCCAACATCTTCCTGAACAGCTTCCTCGGCTACACCATGTGGGACTACGAAAGCGATGCGCCCGCGATGTGGCCGAAGGAGCAGAAGTACCCCACCGCCGAGGAAGTCCGCGCGATCAATGACCGCAACCCCGAAGCGGCCGCAGTGCGCGGCAAATGGTCCGACGTCGACTTCCTGCGCAACGTCTATGACCTGAACCCGACGCTCAAGGACACCCAGTTTGCCGACTATCACGGCCACGGCTGGAACTTCCGCGCGATCTTCAAGCGCGACCGGGAGGGCAACCTGCTCGATGCGGATGGCAAGATCGTCGACAATGACGATCCCGAAAAGTGGCGCAAGAAGGGTGAGGGCAAGTTCGTCGAGCCGGGCGTCAATCCGGGCAAGGCGGTCCACCTCATGGACATCCACGCGGAAATCGGGATGCAGTGCGCCGACTGTCACTTCGAGCAGGACAGCCACGGCAACGGGTTGATCTACGGCGAGGTCGCCAACGCCATCGAGATCACCTGCAAGGACTGCCACGGCACGGCCGACGCCTACCCGACCCTGCGCACCAGCGGCCCGGCCGCGCCGCCCGAGGGGCATGACCTTGCCTTGCTGCGCAACCCTGATGGCAAGCGCCGCTTCGAATGGATGGAGGGGCCGGACGGCAGGCGAAAACTCGTCCAGCGTTCGATCGTCGATCCCAAGCTCGAATGGGAGATGAGCCTCGTCAAGGACTCCGTCGATCCCACAACGCCGGCCTTCAATGGCAAGGCCGCACGCGCCAAGCTCATGAGCCGCTACGGGGCGGAGACCGGCAATTTCGAGTTCGGCACCGGCATTGCCGGCGAAGACCGCGCGCACCGCGAGCCGGAAATGGCGTGCTTCACCTGCCACCTTTCATGGACGACCTCGTGCGGCGGGTGTCACCTGCCGATCGAGGCCAACTGGAAGACCAAGATCCACAAGTTCGACGGGGGCGAGACGCGCAACTTTGCGACCTACAACCCGCAGGTCGCGCGCGACGAGATGTTCCAGCTCGGCAAGGGCATGACCACCAAGGGCAGCCAGATCACCCCGGTGCGCTCCTCCTCGGCGCTGGTGCTGTCCTCGACCAACACCAATCGCGAACGCATCTACGTGCAGCAGCCGCCGATCTCCTCGATCGGCTTCTCCAGCCAGGCCTTCGCGCCGCACTTCCCGCACACCGTGCGCAAGACCGAGACCAAGACCTGCACCGATTGCCACCTCAGCGCCAAGGAAGACAACAACGCGATCATGGCGCAGCTGCTGCTGCTCGGCACCAACTACGTGAACTTCGTCGGCCTCAACGCGTGGAGCGGGCTCGAGGGCGGCTTCCAGGCGACCCGCGTCACCGAATATGACGAGCCGCAGGCGGTGATCGGGTCCTACCTGCACCGCTATGCCTATCCGGATTACTGGGGGCTCCACGTCGACCAGAACGGCCGCGAGCTCAAGAACTGGGTGCGGGGCAAGACCTTCAACGGCAACCTGTCGGGCGAAACCCATCCCTTCGAGGAATTCGTCAACGTGCACGAAGGCACCAAGGACCGGGTCGGCTGCCTCCAGCTGCGCGGCGAGTACATGTATGTCGCCGAAGGGCGGGGCGGCTTCATGGTCTATGACGTTGCCAGCATCGCCAACAAGGGCTTCTCCGAGCGGATCATCAAGGGGCCGTTCTCGAGCCTCGGGCATGACACCCACGTCAAGACCGCCAATGCGACATGCATGGCGTTGCCCACCAACCAGCCGATCGCGCCGACCCGCAGCACGCCGGAAATGCGGGAGATGAACCAGGAGCAGGCCTTCAAGCCGATCTACAACTACGCCGTCGTAACCGACGCGGTGGAAGGCCTGATCCTCGTCAACGTCAACACCATGGCCGACGGCGAATTCCGCAACAATCAGCTGAAGCGCAAGGTCTTCGCCAACGGTTCGACAGCGTGGAACCCGGGCGGGGTGCTGAACGGCGCGCGGCACATCGTGCTGGCAGGCGAGGTCGCCTACATCACCGCGGCCAAAGGCCTCGTGGTGGTCGATCTCGCCGATCCCGACGCGCCCAAGCTGGCGGCGGTGCGCGAGCTTCGCGATGCCCGGGCGAGCGCGGCGCAGTTCCGCTACCTGTGGGTCACGGACGCGGACGGGGTGAAGCTGTTCGACATCACCAGCTTGCGCAATCCGGTCGCGGTGCCCGAGGGAACCGTGCCGCTCGCCGACGCGCGGCGCCTCTACATCGCGCGCACCTATGCCTATGTCGCTGCCAAGCAGGACGGGCTGGTGATCCTCAACGTCACCAACCCCCGCGCGCCGAAGGTCTTCCAGAAGGTCACACTGGACGGGACCCTCGACGATGCCGAGGACGTGATCGTCGGCACCACCAACGCCTCGCTGTTCGCCTATGTCGCCGATGGCCGGAACGGGATGAAGGTGCTGCAGCTCACCAGCCCCGACAGCCAGCGCAATTTCTACGGCTTCAGCCCCGCACCGGTGCCCGAACTGATCGCCTGGGCCAAGACACCGACGCCCGCCATCGCCATGTCCAAGGGCCTCGACCGCGACCGGGCGGTGGACGAGACCGGCGGGCAGATCGCGGTGTTCGGCCGCCTCGGCTCACGGCCCTTTACCCGCGACGAGATGGAACGCCTGTTCATGACCCGCTCCGGCGTGCCGTGGAAGGTCTCGGACGAGGTCGACATGAAGCGCTGGGTCGGCGTGGCGCCGCAGGGGCCGCTCAGGGCGGCGCGGAAGTAGGGGCTAGCCCCGCTCGGCGAAGGCGTTCTCGATCATCGGCATGAGGCCCGCATGGTAGCGCTCCAGCACCTGCCAGTCCCCGACCCGCTCATAGTGCGAGACGAGGTTTGCGCCGTCCCAGCGGTGGAGCGCGTAGGCGGGGTGCTCGGTGGTGATGAGCGCGCGTTCATCGGGCACGGCCGGGTCGATCCGGCTGAGGTCCATCGCCACCAGCGGCGCGACCGACGGCGTGACGCCGAGCGGGATCCCGGCGAAGCGCGTGACGATCTGGCGGTGAAGGTGTCCGCAATGGATCGCCAGCACCTGTGACTGCCCCTCGAGCACCGCGGCGAGGCGGGCGATCCACGGCTCGTGCGGCGCCGGGTCCATCCAGTCGATCCCGACCACGACCGGCGGGTGATGCATGAAGATCAGGGTCGGCGTGGCAGGCGCCTCGGCAAGGCGATCGGCAAGCCAGCGCGCCCGCGCCTCGCAGAATGCACCGCCGTGGCGGCCGTCCTCCAGCGTGTCGAGACCGATGATCCTGAGACCGAGCGGCGCTTCGACGACGTAGTGCAGGAAGCCCCCCTCGGCCGGCACGATCTGCGGGAAGGCGCCGGCGAGGGCTGCGCGGCTGTCGTGGTTGCCGACCAGCGGCAGCACCGGGAAAGGGCAGTCCGCCAGAAGCGCGGCGGTCTTTGCAAAGCTCTCGGTGTCGCCGCGATCGGTGATGTCGCCCGAGAGCACCAGCAGATCGGGCCGGTTGGGTCCTTCGAGCAGGCGCTTGAGCGTCGTGCGGAAGCGGATCAGGTTGAGCTCGTCCTCGCCGTCATGCGGTGCGAAGCCGACGTGGATGTCGGTCATCTGTGCAATCAGCACGGCGCGCGCGGGGGTGTCTCCCATCCTTACATCCTTGCCTTGGCTACCTTCGCGGCGGCGGGTTTCATCACAAGGGGTTTCGGCGGGGGTCTGTAGTGGGGCGCGGGGCCCTTCTCTTGCCACTGCCCCGAAGGCACGTGGTAGGCGTGGCACATCGCGCAGTCGGAGGGGACGATCTTCCTGGTCTTCACCGCCGCCGCGCCGAGGTGGCAGGTCCGGCAGCTCTTGAGATCGGGAATGAGCAGGTCGCTCGCCGCCTTGGAGGTGCCTGCGGCATGGCAATCGCTGCACTTCTCCTGCTTGTGCGCCTCGTGGTTGAAGTAGCCGGAGGACAGGAAGCGGTCGGGCAGGTTAACCGGCATGAGGTCGGCCTGTCCGGTCGGTCCGGTGGTCGGCAGGTGGCACTCGGTGCACACCCCGCCGACTGACAGCGCGCGCGATATGCCGATATAGGCGCGCACGGGGCGGCCGAAGTCGGCGCGATAGGGAGAGGCGCTGCCGATCTGCCCGGGACGCTGGCGACCGGGCGCGAGGGCGGGGCGGGGGCCCCCATTCCCTTTGGCGCTGATCCTGGCGAGGTCTTCCGCGAGGTGCTTGACGTCGCCGTGGCGCAGCTTGGTGAAGCCGCCCGCGGCGGTGCGGCCCGAGACGAGGGAGTGGCACCCCTCGCAGGCGTCCTCCATCTTGACCTCCTTGAACGCGATCCGGTCGCCGGTGAGGACGTGACAATCCTTGCAATCGAGCGGCTTGCCGTATTGCGAGAGGCTCACCGCCATCCGCGCCGCGCCCCCGCGCGGGTTCATGTGGACGTCGTGCGGGAACTTGAGGCCCGAGCGTTCGACCGGCTTCGACCCCGGCGCGGCGCGCACCGGCTTGGCCGCGCCGAAGCTCGCGAAGTAGAGCGGGCGGAACTGCGGGTGGGCCTTGCCGAAGTCATGCGCATTGGCGAGGCTTGTGTCGGTCAGCCGCGTGTCGAGCTTGGTGTGGCAATTGCCGCAGAACGCCTCGTCGCCTGCCTTCTGGCGCACCGGGCCCTCGTGCTCGGAGTGGCAGGACACGCATCCCAGCGGGCCCTCCTTGCCGAACGTCTCGCCGATCCGCCACTGGATCGCGTCGCCCGGCGAGAGCTCCGGCATCCCCTTTGCGAGCCGCGACTTGGCCGCGTGATCGCCGGTGCCCTTGTGGCAGGAGAGGCAGGTCTCGTCGGTGACGCTTTCGAAGGCGTTGACGTGGCAGCTCTCGCAGTTCTGTTCGAGGCTGTGGTGCTTCAGCGACAATTCGCCCGAGGTCCACGCGCTGTCGAGCAGCACGGCGCCGGGCGTCTTCCCCGTGGGATCGGGCTTGGCGGGGGAGCGCAGGAGATGGCTGGCGACCGGGACCATCAGCAGCATCAGGAGGATCGCCGAGGCGAACACCCAGCTCATCGCGCGCTTGCTCGGCAGGACGCTGGCGAGCGCGAAGCCCCGAAGGGCATCGCCCTTTCCTTCCTCTTGCGCGATCTGGCGGATGGTGACGGCGATCGTGCCGTCCGCCTCGCGGGTCACCGCCAGCCGCGCCGCGCCCAGCGCGATCTCGCCGCCTGTGCTGGGATCGATCACCTCCTCGGTGACGATCCGCCCGTCGAGCCCGAAGCCCAATGTGCCGAGCGCTGCGACCGCTACCGTCCCGTCGCCGCGCGCCTCGATCGACACGTGGCGCTGCTCGACCGCGAGGTCCGGCAGGTGGATGTCGTTCTCCGCCGCGCGACCCACCGTCAGGCGCGATGCCTCCGTCCGGCGTTCACGCTGGATCTCGCGGCCGCTCGCGGTGATGTCGATGGTGCGGATCAGGAAGGTCATGGCGCGCCGCTCACCAGTAGTAGAACACGCTGATGACATGCGCGGCGAGCGCGGCAATCAGGGCGAGGGTGAGGGGCACGTGGAGGAACAGCCACACCTCCAGCAGGGCGCGGATGCGCAAGCTGCTGCGGATCTGGCCGAGCTGCGCGAGGCGACGTTCCAGCAGCGCGCGCACGCGTTGCTCTGTCTCGGACGTGCCGACCAGCCCCTTGCGCGCACGGGCGGTGGCGCAGCCGGGATAGCGCGCCGTCAGCCGCGCCAGCGCGCCGCCCGCGAAGGGGCTCTGCTTCAATGCGGCCAGCACCAGATCCGCCTCCCCGCGCGCGAGCGGCTGTGCGGCGCTTTCGAGCTGGCGGTCGAGCGCGGTGAGCGCGTCGAGCATCTGCGCGCGCGTCATCTCCTTGCGATTGTCGGAAAGGCGCGCGGGCAGCACCGAGTAGGCGACGACCCCGTAGATGCCCGTCGCGATCACCAGCAGCATCAGGACATAGGCGAGGGTGTGGACATTCCAGCCGATCTGGAAGCCGGTGTGCAGCGTCGCGATCACGATGAGCGAAAGGCCGAGATAGACATGCGCCGAGGTCCACGCCTTGAGGCTCCACGCGCCCGGATTGATGCGGCGCTTCCTCACCCCGAGCAGCGAGAGCCACACGATCAGCCCCAGCCCGATGGTGCCCAGCAGGTAGCCATACCACGTGCCCCCATTGGGCCGCGGCTGCTGGTCGATCAGCGCGTAGCCGAGCGCCGCCGTGCCGCTCAGCGCGATTCCGATCCACAGCCAGCGGAAGCCCTTGTGGCGCAAGAAACTGACATGTTCGGAGTCCCGCCGCTTCTCGTCCTCGCGGAAGCGTTTCCTCGCCGCACTCGCCGTCATTCGGCGTCCTCGGCGAGCTTGGTGTAGGTCAGGAACTTCTCGGGGCTGACGCGGATCGCCGCGCCCGTCGGGCAGGCGCGCACGCAGGCAGGCCCGCCGTCGATCCCGGCGCACATGTCGCATTTGACCGCCAGCTTGGCCTCGGGGAGGCTCTGCTTCTTCGCCTCCGACTTGCGCCAGCCATAGGGCGCCTCGCCCGGGCCGGGACCCTTGCCGAACAGCATCCACTGGAGGAGGCTGGGCTTCTTGGGCGGCTTGGCGTCCATGCGGATCACGCCATAGGGGCAATTGCGCTGGCAGTTGCCGCAGCCGATGCAGGTCTCGTCGATGAACACCTCGCCGTCCGGCCCGCGCTTGATCGCGTTGGGCGGGCAATCGGCCATGCAATGCGGGTGCTCGCAGTGGCGGCACGAAGTCGGCACGTGGAGATGCGCGTAAGTGCGCCCCGCCTCGCGGTCGAGGCGGGAGAGGCCGTCATGGCTGTCGGCGCAGGCCTTCTCGCAATTGTCGCAGCCGATGCACAGCTTCTCGTCGATCAGCAGCACGTCGGTCGCCTCGCCGATGCCGTTGTCGACGAGGAACTGCGCGGTCTGCGAATAGAGGTCCACCGCGCCGGAGAACCCGTCCTTGCGGCTCTCGATGAAGGCATTGGTGGCGCGCCGCGCGCTCATTTCCTTCATCGCCCGTTCGCGCAGGCCGGGATTGCGCGACAGGAACGCGAGGAAGGCCTCGCCCGGCAGGCGGATCAGCTCGGACTTGATCGCCGCCTTGACCGTCGCGGTGCGGGCCGAACCGTCGATCACCGCCATCTCGCCGAAATAGCTGCCCGCGGGGAGGTAGGAGAGGAACACCGGCCGCGTCCCGACCTGCTTCTCGACGATCATCGATCCGGAGCGGACGATGTAGACGTCCTTGTCCTCGGCGCCCTCGGTGACGATCACCTGCCCGCTGCGCGCCTGCACCAGCTCGGCGCTGGCGACCAGCGGGGCGACGTCGGTCTTGGTGATGCCGGGGCCGAACATCTGCAGCAGCTGGCGCTCGACAGCGATGGTCCCCACCGCCCGCGCCGCGCCGGGCGAGGTGGCGAGCAGCTTCAGGGCCGCCATGCGCGGAAGCTCGAGCGCGATCACCGGCTCGGCCGCGCGGATCGTCGCGCCGCGGCGGCGGCCGGAGATCAGGCCGACCTCGCCGAAGATCGAACCCTGCTCGATGCCGACGGTGATCGAGGGATCGGCCGGATTGACCTCGACCGCGACCGACCCTTCGGCGATCGCGAACATCGAGGAGCCGGGGTCATTGCGGCGGAAGATCACCTCGCCCGGTTCATAGGCGTGGGCAGTGGAATCCAGCATCAGTTCGCGCAGCTGGAGCACCGAGAGATCGGCGAGGATGGCGACATTGCGCCCGAACACGCCAAGCCATTCATCGACGCTGCGGTTGCCGGGAAGGGCAGCGAACTTGGCGGTGAGGATCGGCTCGTCGGCGGGCTTGAGATCACGGTTCCCGGCGAGGAACTCAATCACGTCGTAGCCCTGGTTCATGCAGTGCTTGATCAGCGGATAGCCCGCCAGCGCGCCGATCACGTGGATGCCGGGGGTGGTGGTCTCGAATTCGGGGCTGAGCTTGGGGAAGGCGCCCGGTTCCGGGCTGGAGAATTCGATCCCCATGGCTTCCACAAAACCGCGCGGCGGCTGCGATCCGGTGCGGGCGATGATGCGGTCGCAGCGGATCGCTTCCTGCCCGTCACGGGTGTTGAGCAGCAGCTCGGCATCACGCACCTCGGCAGGCTCTGTTTCGCGCCGCACGATCACCCGCCCCTCGCGCTCGGCCTCTTCGAGCAGGGCGACGTTGGCCGCCTTGGCTCGGGCGAAATCGGCGCTGCGGTTGAGGATCGTCACCACGTTGCGCTGCGCCGGATCGGCGGCGAGGCCCAGCGCGTTCTCGATCCCCGCGTCGCCCGAACCGATCACGGTGATGTGCTCGTCGAAATACTCGCCGGGGTCGTCGAGCTGATACTGGATGATCGGCGAATCCGCGCCCGGACAGCGCAGCCGGTTGGGGTTGCCCTGCGTGCCGATGGCAAGCACGATGTTCGCCGCCTCGACCGCTTCGCCGCTGCGCAAGTGGATGCGGAAGGCACCCTTCGCCCCTTCGACCTTCACCACGTCGGCGTTGAGCTTCACGTTGACCTTGTGGTCCGCGATCTGTTCGTCCCACGTGCCGAGGATCGCCTCGCGCTTGCCCGCATCGAAATCGATGTCGGACCGCAGCACGAGGCCCGAGGGCGTCGCCATGACGTGCTTGCCCTTCTGGTATTTGTAGATCGTGTCCGAGAGGTGGTCGGTCTTCTCGAGCAGCACGTGGCTCAGCCCACGCGCCGCCGCACGCGCGGCTGCGCTGAGGCCGGCTGGCCCTGACCCGACAATGGCGACCTGAAATACCCCCGTCACCTATCCCAACCCCTTTTTGCGGATAGATTATGCGCCTCGCACCTTAATCGAAAGCGCCCCCGATGCCAGAGCGAATTGCCCGCAAACAGCGAGGATGCTAGCGGCTTTCCCCATGGCAAGCGAACAACCCACTCAGGCCGCAGAAACCTCTCGCGCAGGCTGGATCCTGCTCGGCGCGGCGCTGCTGCTGGCGGCGGGATCCATCGGCTACAACGTGCTGGGCGCAGGCGGCGACGAGCCGGCCGCGACAGCGCCGGGCGAGGGCGCGCCGTCGATCGAGGCGCTGCGCGCCAAGGCCGAGGCATCGTCGGGTGATGCCGCCCCGTGGAGCGATCTTGCCTTTGCCTATTTCCAGGCCGGCCAGTTCGACAATGCCGCGGGCGCCTATCGCCGCGCGCTCGCCATCACGCCGTCGGAAGCGGTGCTGTGGTCGGCGCTCGGAGAAAGCCTGGTGCTGGCGAGCAAGCGCGATCCGCTCCCGCCCGAGGCCTTGCAGGCCTTCGAAAAGGCGGTGTCGCTCGATCCCGAGGATCCGCGCGCGCGCTATTTCCTCGCGGCGAAGAAGGACATCGACAAGGATCATGAGGGCGCGATTGCCGCCTGGCTCGATCTCCTCGCCGACAGCCCGCAGGGCGCGCCGTGGGAGACCGATCTGGTGCGCACCATCGAGCAGGTCGGGCAGATGAACAGCATCGACGTCGCCCCGCGCATCGCCAAGGCGCAAGCGAGCCGCAAGCCTGCGCTCCTCGCCCCCGGATCGGGCAGCGTTGCGGGCGAGGCAGCCTCGCCAGCCTTGCGCGGGCCGAGCGCGGCCGATGTCGCCGCGGCAAGCAAGATGAAGCCGTCCGACCAGCGCCAGATGGCCGAGAGCATGGTCGCGCAGCTGGAAGCGCGGCTTCAGTCGGAACCGAAGAACGTCGACGGCTGGGTGATGCTGATCCGCAGCCGCATGACGCTGGGCGAACCGGCGAAGGCGAAGGCCGCGCTGGAGGCGGCGGTGAAGGCGAACCCGGGCAGTGCGGCGCAGATCAGAGAGCAGGCGGCGGCGCTGGGGGTGAAGTAGGCTCGGCGGCGGCTATTGGGTGATCCGCCGTCGGCGTTGAATGACACAAACCGGGTGGGAAGCGGACCAACCTAACTGAGGTGGCTGCCACTCCTAGCACACTTCTGCAAACCTTCAGGCCGTGCGTACCTGCACGCGGCCTTGCAAGTCATCATCCATTTCTTGCATCAGCTTTACGAATTCTTGCGCGGCCGACTTGGGGGAAATCGTGCCAGAGAAGCATACGGTTACATTAGCTTCGGGCACATCGTAGAGAAAGCTCTGGAAGTCGCTAAAAAATACATCCCAGCTGTGTCTGGTGTGTATGAGGCAGTGTATCTGCGCAATCATCGCATCGATGATGTCTTCTAGAGCTTCTTCGCTGCCGGTGAGTGTTAGGCGCATTTCCAAGACTCGAAGTCTCCTACAAGCCAAGCCGCTTGCCGGGCGCCGTATCCTTGCATCAGATCATCGAACGTCCGCAATGGGGTCGGTTCCCGACCGGCAGCTTTTGTCAGCAGATCGACGAAAGGCGCCCCACCTGCATTCCAAAGCAGTCCGTCTCCCGGACTTGATCCGGGGCCCCGCTCACCTCTTCGTCTCCCCGGCGTAGGCCGGGGCCCAGAGGCGGGTAGCGCCGCGCCTGGCGCTCTGGGTCCCGGCCTGCGCCGGGATGACGAGCGAGAGTCGTTGCCTACACCACCCCGAAGGCCAGCATCGCATCGGCGACCTTCTTGAAGCCCGCGATATTCGCGCCCTTCACGTAGTCGATATACCCGTCCCCTTGATCGCCGTAGCGGATGCAGGCGTTGTGGATGCCGGACATGATGTCCTTGAGCATCTGCTGGAGTTCCTCCTCCTTCCACGAGCGGCGTTCGGAGTTCTGGCTCATCTCCAGACCCGAGACCGCGACCCCGCCCGCGTTGCTCGCCTTGCCGGGCGCGTAGAGCAGCTTTGCCGCCTTGAAGACGTGCACGCCGTCAAGATCGGTGGGCATGTTCGCGCCCTCGGCCACGGCGCGGCAGCCGTTGGCGACCAGCGTCTTCGCGTCTTCGCCCAGCAGTTCGTTCTGCGTCGCGCAGGGCAGGGCCACGTCGCAGGGCACGCCCCACGGGGTCTGGCCGGCATGGAAGGTCGCGCGGGGGAAGGCTGCGACATATTCCTCGATCCGCCCGCGGCAGTGGGTCTTATGGGTCTTCACCCAGTCGATCTTCTCCTGATCGATCCCGTCAGGGTCATGGATGAAGCCGCCGCTGTCCGAGAAGGTCAGCACCTTGCCGCCCAGCTGGACGATCTTCTCTGCCGCGTGTGTGGCGACATTGCCGCTGCCCGAGATCACCGCCGTCTTGCCCTCGAGGCTTTCGCCCTTGGTGGCCAGCATCTCGGCGAGGAAATAGACCGCGCCGTAGCCGGTCGCCTCGGTACGGATCAGGCTGCCGCCCCATTCCAGCCCCTTGCCGGTCAGCACGCCGGTGAAGTTGTTGGTGATGCGCTTGTACTGGCCGAACATGAAGCCGATCTCGCGCCCGCCCACGCCGATATCGCCCGCCGGAACGTCGACGTCGGCGCCGATGTGGCGGTAAAGCTCGGTCATGAAGGACTGGCAGAAGCGCATGATCTCGCGCTCGGACTTTCCCTTGGGGTTGAAGTTCGATCCGCCCTTGCCGCCGCCCATCGGCAGGCCGGTCAGCGCGTTCTTGAAGGTCTGCTCGAAGGCGAGGAACTTCAGGACGCTTTCGTTGACGCTGGGGTGGAAGCGGATCCCGCCCTTGTAGGGGCCGATCGCGTTGTTGTTCTGCACCCGCCAGCCGCGCTGCACGCGGATGTTGCCGTTGTCGTCTTCCCAGCAGACCCGGAATGACACCACGCGGTCGGGCTCGGCGATGCGGCGCAGGATCTGCTGTTCGTGATAGGCGGACTTGTCGGCGATGAACTCGAAGATGTCCTCGGCCACTTCCTGGACCGCCTGGACAAATTCGGGCTGGTGCGGATTGCGGCGGTTCACGCCTTCCATGAACTGGTGAAGGTCGACGTGCGCCTGCGTTGCCATGCTGGTATTTCCCCCTGAAGCCCTGTGCCGCGTTGCGACAAGCTATCCCCCCAAACCGGCGGGCTGGCAAGGCATCACGGCTTGCGTCAAATGGCGGAGCTGAAGCGGCGGGGGGCGGCGGCGCGGTAGCTGTCGAAGACTGCGGCGATCCCGCGGGCATAGGGAAGCCCGCCGGGCAGGATCGTCAGCCGGGTGTCGGCAATCCGGGCGAGGCCCGCGTCGCAATAGGGCGCGAGGCGGTCTGCGGCCTCGGCCATCAGATCGGCCCCGAGCTCGGCCTCCCCGCGGCACAGCAGTGCCTCGATCAGCTTGCCGCGGCGCTGGTCCTCGGCGCTGCGGACGATGCCGTGATCGGCCGAAAGCCGCCCTTCGGTCGACAATTGGCGATAACGCCCGGTGTGCTTCTCGTTCTGCGCGAGCAGCCCCGGAAAGCCGCTGATCGCACTCGCGCCGAGGCCGATCAGCACCTCGGCCCGATCATCGGTGAAGCCCTGGAAATTGCGCCGCAGCGTGCCCTGGCGCACGGCGCGCGCCATCGGATCGTGCGGCAGAGCGAAGTGATCGAAGCCGACCGCCTCGTATCCGCCCGCCACCAGCGTGTCGTGCGCCTGCGCGGCCATCGCGAAACGCGCGGCCGCGCCGGGCAGCGCGCCTTCCGGGATCATCGTCTGGCGCGGCACGAGATGCGGCACATGCGCATAGCCGAACACCGCCACCCGGTCGGCGCCCAGCTTGCGGGTGTATTCCAGGCTGTCTTCCAGATCGGCCTCGCTCTGGTGGGGGAGGCCGTACATCAGGTCGAAATTGAGCGAGGTGACGCCCGCGCCGCGCAGCCAGTCGACCGAGCGGCAGATCATGGTCAGCGATTGTTCGCGCCCGATCGCCTTCTGGCAGTGCGCCGCGAAGGTCTGCACGCCGAGGCTCGCGCGGGTCACCCCGACGCTGCCGATCACGCTCGCCCAGTCGGAGGTGAGGCTGCGCGGATCGAGCTCGATCGACACCTCCGGCGAGGCAAGCGGGAAGTGCGCGTGAAGCGCCTCGACCAGTGCGAGGAATTCGCCGGTTTCGATGGCATTGGGGCTGCCCCCGCCAAACGCGATGCGCCGCACCCGCGCGCTCTGGGGCAGGAGGCTGGCGACCGTGGCAATCTCTTCATGGAGCGCGGCGAGGTACGCCTCGACCCGCGCGCGCTTGCCCGATTTGCCGGTGTTGCAGCCGCAATAGTAGCAGATCTGCTCGCAGAACGGGATGTGGAGGTAGAGCGAGACATCGCCGCTCGCCTCGGCGATGGCGCGCTCGATGGTGCCCGGCTCCAGAGGGCCGAAATCGGCCGCGGTGGGGTAGCTGGTGTAGCGCGGCACGGGGACGGCGAGCAGCTCGGGGTGATAGGTCCACATTGTGTCGGGCGCTCCTTGGCCACGCTCGCGGACTTCCACGCCGCTTCAGCATCTCCGGAGTAGGCGGGGGCGGCCTCAACCGTCTTTGCGCGAGATCAATTCGGGCGATTTGAACGCTTGTGCTCATCCCTCGGGCGGCAGGTGCCTGCATGGCAGCCCTTGGGGTGGCAGTCGTCCCGGTCGGCGGGCGGTTTGCGCTGGCCGAGCGGGATGGTGATCGTCCCCCCGTTGCACAGCTGCGCGGTGAGCGTGGCCCCGTTGGACGGGGAGGCATGCGCGGGCAGGGGGCCGATCATCACCGGCACCAGTGCGGCCAGCGCCAAGGGAAGCGCCGCGAGGCTCATGGCTCGCCCTCCCGATCGCCCTCGTCGTCGATCAGGATGCGGTTGGCGGCGCCGTCCATGTCGTCATACTGCCCGTCCTTCATCGACCAGAAGAACGCCGCCAGGCCGAGCAATCCCATGCCGAGCGCGATGGGGATGAGGAAGGCGAGGCCGTTCATCGGGCAGATCCCGCCAGCCGCAGCGAGTTGGCGACCACCACCAGCGAGCTCACCGACATGGCGATGGCGGCCAGCAGCGGGGTGACGAGGCCGGTGAGCGCGAGCGGCACGGCGAGCAGGTTGTAGGCAATCGAGAAGCCGAAATTCTGCCGCACGATCCGCATGGTCGCCCGCGCCACCCGCACCGCGAGCGCGACCGGCATCAGTGCCTCACCGATGAACACTGCGTCAGCCGCCTGCTGGCTGGCGTCCGACGCGGTGCCGGGTGCGATCGAGGCGTGGGCGGCGGCAAGCGCGGGGCCATCGTTGAGGCCGTCGCCGACCATCAGCGGTCGGTGCCCGGCTGCCTTCAGAGCCTCCAGCGCGGCGAGCTTGGCCTGCGGGCTCGCCTCGGCCTGGGCACCGAGACCGAGCCTGCGGGCGGCGGCTTCGACTGGCGCGGCGCGGTCGCCCGAGAGGATGCTGGCGGCGATCCCTTCGGCCTTGAGCGCGGCGAGCGTCTCGGCCACGTCGGCGCGCAGCGGGTCGGTGAAGGGGATCGTCTGCAAGCGCTGCCCGATCCGCAAGGTCGTGGCGAGCGCCTGCGCCGCGCCTTCGGGCTTTTGGAGCGCCACAATGTTGCCCTGCCAGCGCCCCGTCAGGCCCTCTCCGCCGACCTCGCGCAGGTCCGCGATGGCGGCAGGCTCCACCTCTGCGATCCGCAAGGCAGCGGTGAGGCCGCGGCTGAGCGGATGGCGGCTCGCCTGAGCGAGGCCGAGGGCGACGGCGCGGGTCTCCGGATCGAGGGCGCTGATGTCGGCGCGCGGGGTCCCCAGCGTCAGCGTGCCGGTCTTGTCGAACAGCGCGACGTCGCATTCGGCGAGGCGCTCCAAGGCGCTCCCGTCCTTGACCAGCAGGCCGCGCCGCAGCAGCGCGCCCGCAGCGACGACCTGCGCGGCAGGGACCGCGAGGCCCATCGCGCAGGGGCAAGTGATGATCAGCACGGCAATCGCGATGGTCAGCGACTGGTGCCAGTCCGCGCCCGCGATCATCCATCCGGCAAAGGCGAGCAGCGCGAGGCTGTGCACCACCGGCGCATAAAGCCGCGAGGCGCGGTCGGCGATGCGCACGTAGTGGCTGCGCGATTGCCCCGCCTCGTCCATCAGCCGCGCGATTTCGGCGAGCGCGGTGTCCTCGGCGGTGCGGGTGAGGCGGATGCGCAGGGGAGCCGAAAGGTTGATCGCGCCCGCGTGCACCGGCGCGCCGGGCCCGACGGGTTCGGGCGCGCTCTCGCCGGTGAGCATGGCGTTGTCGAGCGCGCTCGTGCCCTCGATCACCTCGCCATCGGCGGCGAGCGCCTCCCCTGCGGCGACCAGCACCAGCATGCCGGGCTCGAGGTCCTTCGCCGCCACCCTGCGGGTCGAGCCGTCGGGGGCGATGACGCTGGCGCTCTTGCCCATGCGCCCCAGCAGCGCGCCGATCCCGGCCCGCGTCCGGGTGCGCATCTCGGCGTCGAGCGCGCGGCCTGCGAGGAGGAAGAACAATAGCATCACGGCGCTGTCGAAGAAGGCGTGGCGGCCCCCGGTCATTGTCTCGTAAAGCGACAGCACGCTGGCAAGGATCACGCCGATGCTGATCGGCACGTCCATGTTGGTGCGCCGGTGCGAGAGCGCCATCCAGGCGCTCGCGAAGAAGGGCCGCCCTGAATAGGCGATCACCGGCAGCGCGATCACCGCCGAAAGCCAGTGGAACAGCTCGCGCGTCGGCCCTTCCGCGCCCGACCAGACGCTGACCGAGAGCAGCATCACGTTCATCATCCCGAAGCCCGCGACGCCCAGCGCACGGTTCAGCCGCTTGCGTTCGGCGACTTCGGTGCCCAGCGCGAGCGGATCCTCGGCGACCGGCTGCGCCTCGAAGCCGAGATCGAGCATGGCGGCGGTCAGCGCATCCTCGCCCATCGCCGGGTCGTGGGTGATCGCCACGCGCTTGGCCGAAAGGTTCGCCCGCGCGGCGGCGATGCCGGGGTGCTTGGGGAGCTCGCGCTCGATCTTGCCGATGCACCCGGCGCACTTCATGCCGGGCACGGTCAGCCGGGTGGTGGCGAACGGGCGCTCGGCTTCGAGCAGGGCGGGCGCGTTCATCGCATCTCGCTTTCGCCCGCCCAGGCCTTCCCGCCGGCGCGGATCGCGGTGCGCATCTGCCAGCGGCCCGGCGCAAGGGCCTCGTTCGAGACCCAGCGTCCCTTGCCCTGCGGGGTGAAGGTCAGGGCCACGTCATCGCGCTGGCCCAGAGGCCGCTCGGCGGTTGCGGTGAGCGCCGCGTCCGAAGGCACTGCGATGGCCTCGATCACCACGCGGCCATCCTCGCGCCGATGCGGCACCGCCTGCCAGCCCAGCGCTTTCGAGGCTGCCGCCTGCTTCAGCCAGCCATTGTAGTTCTGGCTCGCGACATAGGAATTGTCGACCACCGTGCCGTGGAAGCTCTCCACCGCCATGGTCGCCATGGTCAGGTTGACCGCGATGACGATGCCGAAACCACCGACGAAGATCGCCGCTACCCGCTTGCCGTTGAGGGGCGTGCTCTTGCTCATCGATCGTCTCCGGGCATGGCGAAGCTGGTTTCCTCGCGGGCGGTTTCGTGCTGCTCGTCCTGCGCGGTGAGGCGGAAGGCGAAGGGCAGGTCGTCGTCATCCTCGCCCGCTCCCGGCGGCAGCATGACGTAGGCGCGCAGCACCTTGGTTGCGTTGGCGGGCACGGCGATGACCTGCACGGGCGCCGCGTTTTCGAGGCTCACCGCCTCGGTCCACATCACCGCGCCTTTGGGGAGGCCCTCGAGCGCCAGTTCCATGTCGCGCGGGCGGGCCTGCATGTTGCGCAGCCGCAGGGTGTAGGCGTTGCGGACCGAGCCGTCCTTCATCAGCATGAACGGCGGGTTGCGGTCGGGCGCGACGGTCAGCCCGGTGTGCGTGCGGGTGCCGAGCGCGAAGAGCAGGCCTGCGCCGATCGCCGACCAGACGCCGAGATAGACGAGGGTGCGCACTCTCAGCAGCGCCTTCCACGCCGGTTGGGCGGGCGCGCCGGCGGCCTCGGCCTCGCATTGCTCCAGCGTCGCGTAATCGATCAGCCCGCGCGGGCGGCCGACTTCGGCCATCACCTTGTCGCAGGCGTCGATGCACAGGCCGCAAGTGATGCAGCCGATTTGCTGGCCGTCGCGGATGTCGATGCCGGTGGGGCACACCGCGACGCATTGCTGGCAATCGACGCAGTCGCCGTAGGCTTCCGGGTTCTTGGCGGCTTTCTTGAGGCTGCCGCGCTGCTCGCCGCGCCAGTCCTTGTAGGTGACGATCAGCGACTTCTCGTCGAGCATCGCGGTCTGGATGCGCGGCCAGGGGCACATGTAGACGCACACCTGTTCGCGCATGAACCCGCCGAGCCAGAAGGTCGTCCCGGTGAGGATCGCCACGGTCGCATAGGCGACGGGGTTCGCGGTGCCGTGCCAGAAATCATAGGTGAGCGTCGGCGCGTCGGCGAAGTACATGATCCACGCGCCGCCGGTCCAGAAGCTGATCGCGAGGTAGACGCTCCACTTGGCGAGGCGGCGGGTGGTCTTCGAGGCGTCCCACGGCGCCTTGTCGAGCCGCGCGCGGGCGTTGCGGTCGCCGTCGAAGAAGCGGTCGACGTGCTGGAACAGGTCGGTCCACACCGTCTGGGGGCAGGCATAGCCGCACCACGCCCGGCCCACCGCACTGGTGACGAGGAACAACCCGATGCCGGCCATCATGAGGAGGCCTGCGACGAAGTAGAACTCGTGCGGCCAGATCTCGATATCGAACATGTAGAAGCGGCGATTGGCGAGGTCGATCAGCACCGCCTGATCGGGGGCATAGGCCCCGCGGTCCCAGCGCAGCCACGGGGTGACGTAGTAGATCGCCAGCGTGACCAGCATCACCGCCCACTTGAAGCGCCGGAAAGGCCCGTCGATGCGCTTGTTGTGGACGGTGCGGCCCTTCTCGTAGAGGGCGCTGCCCATGAAGCCTGCCTCGGGTGCAGGCGCAGGGGTCCCGAGCGCCGCCGCCCAGTCGCGCCCGGAGCTTGCCGGCTTGGGCGCGGATGGGGCGGGGCGTTCGAGATCGTCGGTGTCAGCCATCGGTCTTGGCCTTGGCCGCCGGGGCGGCGCCCTTCGCGACCTCGGGTGCAGGCGCGGCCGGGGCAGGGTCCTGCCCGCCGCCGCGCGAGTGCACGTAGGCGGCAAGCATCTTGATGGTGACCGGGTCGAGCCGGCCCTTCCACGCAGGCATGACGCCATGGCGCGGCGCGAGGATCTGCTTCGTCACATCGGCCTTGGTGCCGCCGAACAGCCAGATCGCGTCGTTGAGGGCCGGCACGCCCATCGCCGGCATCCCGCCGCCGCTCGGCCCGTGACAGGCCGCGCAGTTATCGGCGAAGAGCTGCGCTCCGGTGGCGTTGTCCGTCGCCTTGCCGGAGAGCGAAAGGACGTGGGCGGCGACCGCATCGGCCTCGGCGGGCTTCAGCATGTCCTTGAAGGCGGGCATGAAGTTCACCCGTGTTTCGGGGTTGGCGTCCCAGCGGATGCCGTGGGTGAGCGTCGTCTCGATATCGGTCAGCGTGCCGCCCCACAGCCAGTCGTCGTCGTTGAGGTTGGGGTAGCCCGGCGATCCCGCCGCGCCCGCGCCGTGGCAGGCCGCGCAGTTGACCTTGAAGGCCGCCGCCCCGCCCGCGACCGCCGCCTGCATCAGCTGCGGATTGGCGGGGAGCGCCTCGATCGGGGTGGCGGCGATCTGCGCCCTGACGCCAGCGCGCGCGGCGTCGGCGGCCCGCATTTCCCTGGCGAGATCCCCCCGGCTCGACCAGCCGAGCGTGCCGCCCGTCGCCCGGTCGATCATCGGCCAGGCGGGGTAGAGCACCACGTAGACGGCGGCGAAGAGGATCGTCGCATAAAAGGTGTAGAGCCACCAGCGCGGCAGGGGGGTGTTGAGTTCCTCGATGCCGTCCCATTCGTGGCCAACGGTCTCGGTGCCGGTGGGCTCGTCGATGCGCTTTTTAGTCATGGTCGTCGTCCTGGAAGATCGAGAGCTTGGCGTCCGCGATGTGGGCCGTGGCCCCGGGGCGGAAGTGCCAGAGGCACAGCGTCAGATAGAGCACGCAGATCATCGCCAGCGCGTAGCTGTCGGCGAAGTGGCGCAGGGCGGTGTAGAGGCTCATTTGCCGCCACCTCCCTTGGCATCCTTGGTCAGCTCTTCCTGCGCGGCGGCGCTGTTCACGTCGACCAGCGTGCCGAGCATCTGGAGGTAGGCGACCAGCGCATCCATCTCGGTGACCTTCTTGGGATCGCCGTCGAAATCGCGGATTTGCGCCTTGGGATAGCGGGTGCCGAGATCGCCCGCGTCGGCTTCGGGATCGGCCTGCGCCTTGAGGTCAGTGGCCGCCTTGGCGATGTCGGCGTCGGTATATGGCACGCCCACCCGGCGCAGCGCGGTGAGGCTCGCCGAAGGGTCGGCGACCTTCAGCTCGGTGTCACTGAGGAAGCTGTAGCTCGGCATGATGCTCTGTGGCACCAGCGCGCGCGGCGCTTTCAAGTGATCGACATGCCAGGCGTCCGAGTACTTGCCGCCGACCCGCGCCAGATCGGGCCCGGTGCGCTTTGACCCCCACTGGAAGGGGTGGTCGTACATCGATTCCGCCGCGAGGCTGTAATGCCCGTAGCGTTCGACCTCGTCGCGGAAGGGCCGGATCATCTGGCTGTGGCAGACGTAGCAGCCCTCGCGGATGTAGATGTCCCGCCCCGCCTGTTCGAGCGGAGTGTAGGGGCGCATGCCGGACACCTTCTCGATCGTGTTGTCGATGTAGAAGAGGGGCGCGATCTCGACGATCCCGCCGATCGCGACCACCGCGAGGGTGGCGGCGGCCAGCAGGGTGACGTTGCGCTCGAGCTTCTTGTGGCTCTCGAAGGCGCCAGAGGCCGGGGGGGATTGAGGTGCGTTCTTGCTCATGGTTCTTGGGTTCCTGCTGAGCTGTTATTCGGCCGGTTCGGTCACGAGGGGCCGGGCAATCGGCGTGTCGGCGGCGGCATCGTGCGGGGTGTCGCCCATCGGGGCCTCGTCCCGCAGCTTGCCGAGCACCGTCATCCAGATATTGTAGGCCATGATGAGGGCGCCCGAGAGGTACATGAGGCCGCCCACGGCGCGCAGGATGTACATCGGGTGGAGCGCCGCGACGGTGTCGACGAAGCTGTTCACGAGGTAGCCGTCCGCGCCGTATTCGCGCCACATCAGCCCTTGCGTGATGCCCGCCACCCACATGCTTGCGGCGTAGAAAACGATGCCGAGCGTCGCGAGCCAGAAGTGCCAGTTGATCATCCGCAGCGAGTAGAGCCGCTCGCGGTTCCACAGGCGCGGGGCGAGGTAGTAGACACAGGCGAAGGTGATGAGGCCGTTCCACCCGAGCGCGCCCGAATGCACGTGGCCGATCGTCCAGTCGGTGTAGTGCGACAGGCTGTTCACCGCCTTGATCGACAGCATCGGCCCTTCGAAGGTGCTCATCCCGTAGAAGGCGAGCGCCATCACCATCATGCGGATGATCGGATCGGTGCGGACCTTGTCCCACGCGCCGTTCAAGGTCATGAGCCCGTTGATCATCCCGCCCCAGGACGGCATCCACAGCATCACCGAGAACACCATGCCCAGCGTCTGCGCCCAGTCGGGGAGTGCCGTGTAATGCAGGTGGTGCGGGCCCGCCCAGATGTAGAGGAAGATCAGCGACCAGAAGTGGATGATCGACAGGCGGTAGGAATAGACCGGCCGCCCCGCCTGCTTGGGCACGAAGTAGTACATCATCGCGAGGAAGCCGGCGGTGAGGAAGAAGCCCACCGCGTTGTGGCCGTACCACCACTGGGTCAGCGCATCCTGCACGCCCGAGAACAGGCTGTAGCTCTTGGAACCGAGGAAGCTCACCGGCACCGCGAGGTTGTTGACCACGTGGAGCATCGCGATGGTGATGATGAAGGCGAGATAGAACCAGTTCGCCACGTAGATGTGGGGTTCGTGCCGGCGCAGCAGCGTGCCGACGAACACCGCCAGATAGGCGAGCCACACGATGGTCAGCCACAGATCGACATACCATTCGGGCTCGGCATATTCGCGCCCCTGGCCGATGCCGAGGATGTACCCCGTGGCCGCCAGCACGATGAACAGCTGGTAGCCCCAGAACACGAAGCGGGCGAGCGCCGGAAAGGCCAGCGTCGTGCGGCAGGTGCGCTGCACCACGTAGAAGCTCGTCGCCAGCAGCGCGTTGCCGCCGAAGGCGAAGATCACCGCGCTGGTGTGCAGCGGGCGCACCCGGCCGAAGTTCAGGTAGGGCTCGAAGTTCAGCTGCGGGAAGGCGAGCTGGGCGGCGATGAACACGCCCACCAGCAGGCCCACGATCCCCCAGAACATCGTCGCGATCACGCCCCAGCGGATCACGTCGTCATCGTAGCGGCTCGGCCCCGGAGGCATCCGGAAGATGCTCTGGGCGCGCGCCACCGGATCATAGGTGGTCGCCGTGGCGATGATCAGGATCACGGCCACCAGCGCCACGATCCCCATCTGGATGGCAAAGCCCTTGTCGGGCGTGAGCGCGATGGCAGCGATGCTGGCGAGCAGGACAAGCGCCCACACTCCCAGCCGCCTTACGACTGTTTCCATGTTGAAATTTCCCTTCCGTCGAGGCGATCCCTACATCGCCGCCGGGTGTTCAGTGTTTGAGCGAAATCAAATTCGGATCAGTTTTTGCTGGAATTCTCCGGTGGCTTGCGCGCTTCGGCGGTGCCGCGCCCGGCGATCCGGGCGAGCGCCGCCACATCGGACAGGCACACCTTCGACCGGCCCTCGGTCGCGACCAGTCCCGCCTCGCGCAGCTCGGTGAGCTGGCGGCTGACGGTCTCGATGGTGAGGCCCAGCGAATCCCCGATGTCCCGCCGGCTCATCGGCAGCGCGATGGTGCATTCGCCGGTGGTGCAGCCGCCGAGCCGCTCGGCCATCGAAACGAGGAAATCGGCAATGCGCGCCGCGGCCGACTTGTGCCCCATCTGCATCATCCGCGTGCGGCTGCGATGGAGCGCCTGGAGGCTGCGGGTCAGCACCGAACGCAGCACCGCCGGATCGCCCTGCGCGGCATCGAGAAAGCGTTCGGCAGGGAAGATCACGAGGTCGCACGGCGTGAGCGCTACCAGCCGGAAATCGCCATCCGACTGGCGCAGCACCGAAACCAGATCGCCCGCGAAGTGGAAGGCGAGCACCTGCCCGCCTGGTATGGTCGCAGGGGAAGGCGTTGTGGCGGCGGCGATCAGCTTGGCCGATCCGCTCGCGATCCACACCAGCCGGTCCTCCTGCGCGTCGGGCGCGAGCTCTCCGCCGCGATCGAGATGGGCCGCGATGCCGATCGCGCAGAGCCGGTCGGCGGTGCGCTCGTCGCGCGTGCCCTCCGGCAGCGCGGCGCGGAATGCGGCAAAGCCGAAGTGGTCGGGAGGGGGACTGAGTGTCGCCATGATGGAAGCGGAAATGAACGTGTCGCCCGGAAGCGTCTTTGATCCCGATCAATGAGGCGCGGCGGGCGCTGCGACTATCCGGTCCGCACAGGCAGCAAACATCCTGGGCCGCGCAGCGCGGCCACTGCTGCCGCGAAAGAGGACTTGGAAATGAAGACGTTGATGATGCTCGGCGGCGCGGTTCTGGCGCTCGTGGGGACGCCTGTCATGGCGCAGGACGGGGCGCAGGAAAAGGACGGTCTGGCAGGCCACGTGCAGGTCAAGCTGCTCGGCACCTGGGTCTCGCCCGATGGCAAGATCACCCGGATCGACCGCAACCAGCCCAACCTTCCGGCGACCACCCAGACCGAGGCGAACGACAATGTCGTGCCGACCGTCGCGGTCGAATACTTCGTGACCGACAACATCTCGATCGAGACGATCGCGGGCATGACCCAGCACGATGTCGATGCCACGGCAGGCCTGCCCGCGGGGGCCGAGCTGGTTGCGAACGCCAAGCTGATCCCGGCGACGGTGACGGCCAAGTACCACTTCGATCTGGGCGGCATGAAGCCCTATGTCGGCGCGGGGCCGGCCTATTTCCTGTGGGTCTCCGACAAGCCGGGCGCTGCGACGCGGCCCTTGGGCGTGACGCGCACCGACCTGTCGGACGAGCTCGGCCTTGCCTTGCAGGCGGGCGTCGACGTGCCGCTCAATGACAAGGGGCTGGGATTGAGCCTCGATGTGAAGCGCTACTTCATCGACACTACCGCGCGCTGGTTTGCCGGCAACACGCTGGCGATCCAGACCGAGCACAAGCTCGATCCCTGGGTGATCAGCGCAGGCTTCGCCTACCGTTTCTGACCGCCCCTCCTGTGGAGGTCAGCAGGGAGCCCCGCCAGCCCGGGTCGCGGCTGGCGGGGCTTTTTGTCTGTGGGGTACGCTTGCGGGCGCCAGACGGGGTGCTTGCGGGCTTCAGACCCCCTCCAGACCCCTCCTAGACCCCCCTTAGACCCCCTCCAGGCCGGCGAAATCGGGATGTTTCATGTGAAACATTTGTCTGGCGCTGCCGGTTTGGTAGACCGGCCCTGACCAAGGGAGAGAGTCAATGCTGAACGCCGTCGCGCGTCCGAACCCGGGTGCGCCCACCCACTGCACCTCCGAACAATATGCCGCGATGTACCGCGCCTCTTTGGAGACGCCGGATGCCTTCTGGCTGGAGCAGGCGCAGCGGCTCGACTGGGTCACGGCTCCGGCCAAGGGCGGGGAGTGGTCCTATGATCCGGTGCAAATCCAGTGGTTTGCGGACGGCACGCTCAACCTGTGCCACAACGCTGTCGACCGCCACCTCGCAGATCACGCCGACCGCACGGCGCTGATCTTCGAGCCCGACGATCCGGCGGGCGAGGGCCGCAGTCTCACCTATGCCGAACTCCACCGCGACGTGGTTCGCATGGCCAATGCGCTGAAAACGCTGGGTGTTGCCAAGGGCGACCGGGTCACGATCTACATGCCGATGATCCTCGAAGGGGTCGTCGCAATGCTCGCCTGCGCCCGCCTCGGCGCGGTGCACTCGGTGGTGTTCGGCGGCTTCTCCCCCGAGGCCCTGGCGGGCCGCATCGAGGACTGCGGCAGCCGCTTCGTGGTGACCGCGGACGAAGGCTTGCGCGGCGGCAAGCGCGTGCCGCTCAAGGCCAATGTCGATGCCGCGTTGGATCACCCCGGGATCGCCGTCGACGCTGTGCTGGTGATCCGACACACCGGCGGCGACATCACC
This sequence comes from Erythrobacteraceae bacterium, assembly GCA_027489065.1. Taxonomy (GTDB): domain Bacteria; phylum Pseudomonadota; class Alphaproteobacteria; order Sphingomonadales; family Sphingomonadaceae; genus Erythrobacter. Next base: position 69,059 of record JAIYAM010000023.1, read on the forward strand.
ATGCGCGAGGGCCGCGACCACTGGCTCGAAACGCTCGCCAGCGACGCCGATGTGGCCTGCGAAGTGATGGCTGCCGAGGACCCGCTGTTCATCCTCTACACCTCCGGATCGACCGGCAAGCCCAAGGGCGTGCTCCACACCACCGGCGGCTACGGCGTATGGACCGCCGCGACGTTTCACTACATTTTCGACTACCAGCCGGGCGAGGTGTTCTGGTGCACCGCCGACATCGGCTGGGTCACGGGGCACTCCTATGTGGTCTACGGCCCGCTGATGAACGCGGCGACCGCGGTGGTCTTCGAGGGCGTGCCCAACTACCCCGATCACGGGCGGTTCTGGGACGTGGTCGACAAGCATCAGGTCAACATCATCTACACCGCCCCCACCGCGATCCGCGCGCTAATGCGCGAGGGCGATCAGCACGTTACCAGCCGCTCCCGCGCCTCGCTGCGGCTGCTCGGCAGCGTTGGCGAGCCGATCAACCCCGAAGCATGGCGCTGGTATTTCGACGTGGTGGGCGAGGGCCGCTGCCCGGTGATCGACACCTGGTGGCAGACAGAAACCGGCGGCTGCATGATCACCACGCTCCCCGGCGCGCATGACATGAAGCCGGGGAGCGCAGGTCTCCCCTTCTTCGGCATCCGCCCGCAACTCGTGGACAGCGAGGGCGCGGTTCTGGACGGTGCGGCCGAAGGGAACCTGTGCATCACGCATAGCTGGCCGGGGCAGGCGCGCACGATCTACGGCGATCACGAGCGCTTCGGTCAGACCTATTTCAGCACCTACAAAGCCAAATACTTCACAGGCGACGGCTGCAAGCGCGACGCGGACGGCTACTACTGGATCACCGGGCGGGTGGACGACGTCATCAACGTCTCCGGGCACCGCATGGGCACGGCAGAAGTTGAGAGCGCGCTGGTGCTCCACCCCAAGGTCGCCGAGGCAGCGGTGGTCGGGTATCCGCACGACATCAAGGGGCAGGGAATCTACTGTTACGTCACCCTCAACGCGGGCGAGGAGGGCTCCGATGCGCTGCTCGCCGATCTGAAGGCGCAGGTCAGGAAGGAGATCGGACCCGTCGCCACGCCCGATGTGATCCACTTCACCGACGGGTTGCCCAAGACCCGCTCGGGCAAGATCATGCGCCGCATCCTGCGCAAGATCGCCGAGAACGACTTCGGCGCTCTGGGCGACACCTCGACACTGGCCGATCCCAGCCTTGTCGAGCGGCTGATCGAGGGGCGCCAGAACCGCTGATCGGGGCCCACGCAAAAGCCGCCGGAGCGCGAACTCCGGCGGCTCCTGTGCCCCCTTGCGGGAAGTTAATCAGGCCTCGCGGGTGCCCGACAGCGGCATCGCGCCGAACGCGCCGGCATTGACCGAGCCGGTCAGGGTGTCGCCGTCAATGGTCGCTTCGCAGTCGAGCGTCATCGGCATGGGGACGACCATGTTCATCTTCCACGAGATGGTGTTGCCGCTGACGGTGCCGCCGGCGATGTCCATCGAGCCGAGGCTGCCGACCAGCGAACCGCTGAAGGTGTCGCCGTCGGGCACGACGGTGAGGGTGCCGGTCTGGTCGCCCATCGGGCTCTTGACGATGGTCTTGTAAGTACCTGCAACTGACATATCCGACTCCCTTGGTTGGCGTGCGGGACCTGGACGACCCGGCACTTCGATGGCGTTATTTACACAAGTGTCAGCGGGCTTCAACCGCATTCGGGACAGACCGTGGCAAGGCTCAGAGCTTGTCGGCCTCCAGATACTCGATCGGCATTTCGAGCGTCGAAAGCTGGCTGTCGATCTGCTTGCGGTCACCCACCACCACGATCACCAGATTGCCGCTGCCGAGGTATTGGCGCGCCGCTGCATCGATCTTGCCGGCATCGATCCCCCGGAAGATCTCGGGCAGCTTCGTCTGGTAGTCGTCCGGACGGCCGAGCAGCTGGTTGCCGACGATGGCCGAGAGCACCTGCCCGTTGGTCTGGAAGCGATTGGGCAGGCCGCGGATGTTGCCTTCCGTCACCCGCTGCAGTTCCGTCTGGTCGACGCCCTTGCTGGCCGGGAAGGCGGACAGGTTCCCGAGGATCGCCTTGATCGAGTCCGCTGTGCGGTCGGACTGGACGGGAGAGAAGACGGTGAACGAACGCGGCCCCACGCCGGCGGTGATCCCGCTGCGGATGCCATAGGTCCAGCCCTTGTCTTCGCGCAGATCCATGTTGAGACGAGACAGGAAGCCGTCGCCGATCACCTCGTTGGCGAGATCGAGCGCTTCGAGATCGCCCTGAGTCCCGCGCACCGGCAGCACGCGGCCGAACAGGAGCACGCTCTGCGGGCTGTTCGGGCGGTCGACCACCACCACGCGCGGACGGGCTTGCGGCACCGCAGCATCGAGGTTCTTCTGCGGCTTCGGCCCGGCGGGTGCCTTCCAATCGCCGAAGGTTTTCTCGAGCGTCGCGACCAGATCGGGCATGGTGATGTCGCCGACCACGGTGATGCGCGCGTTGTCCGGCCTCAGCCAGCGGCCGTGCTCGGCCCGCAAGGCGGCCGGGTCGAGCGCCGACACGACCTCGGGCAGGCCGCGCGCCCCGACGTTCCCGTAGGGGTGATCGGGGCCATAGAGGATCGGGCCGATCGCACGCTGGGCGAGGCCGAAGGGATTGGCCCGCTCCTGCGCGATGGCCGCCAGCTGCTGGCTCTTCGCGCGCGAAACGTCCTCGGGCTTGAAGGCCGGGTTGCGCACGATGTCGGCCACCAGCGCGAGCGAGGGGGCGAGGTTCGCGGTCAGCGCGGTCATCTGCACGCTGCTGGTATCCGTGCCCGTCCCGGTCGAGATCGAGGCGCCGAGGCGCTCCTGCTCGATCGCGATCTGCTCCGCGGTCAGGGACAGCGTACCCTCGTCGAGCAGACCCATCATCAGCGACTGGGTGCCCGCGCGCGTCGGACCGTCGGCGGCATTGCCCGCATCGAAGGTGATCGCCATGCTGACCTTGGGAATCGCCGTGCGCCGGGCCAGCGAGACCTGAATGCCGTTCGAAAGGCGCGCGTTCTCGACTGCAGGGAAGGTGAGAGCGCCGACCGGCGCGACGGCAGGCGCCTCGCGCGGGGGAGCGGTGCGGGTCACGGCGACCGGTGTCTTGGGATCGGGCGCAATCGCTGCGGCACTGTCCTCGTCACCCCAGCCGCCCATTTTCGCGCCGCCGAGCGTGCGCTCTCCCGGCTGGATCGTGAGGGTATAGGCGGGCCGGCCGAGCCAGCGCTGCAACGCCGCCTGCACCTGCTGCGGCGTCAGGCGGGCGACTTCCTCAAGCTGCTTTTTGTAATGCGCCGCATCGCCGGAGTAGAGCAGCCCTTCCGCCAGGGTCGTGCCCTTGCCGCCAAAACCGCCGACTTCCTCGAGCGCGCCGATCTGGCCGGAGACGATCTGCGTCGCGGCGCGGGTCAATTCGTCCGCCGTCGGCCCGCGGGCGACGAGTTCGGCGATGATCGCGTTGAACTTCGCTTCTGCGGCAGCCGGATCGACGCCGGGCTTCACGTCCATCTGCGCCTGTAGGAAACTGAGCTGTTCGTGCTGCTGGGCATAGGCGCTCACCGAAACCGCGAGCTCGTCGCCGCGCACCAGCGCGTTGTCGAGCCGCGACGAGGCAAGCCCGCCAAGCACCGAAAGGCCCGCGGCAAGCGGCACCGCGTCGGGATCGTTGATGGACGGACCAGTCCAGCTCCTCAGGATGCGGGTGACGGGCACCTGATCGGTGATGGTGTCGCGCTTTTCGGCCGCAAGCGCCACGGGCTGGGCCTGGGTGCGGACCACTTCCGGACCGCGGGGGATCGCGCCGAACCACCGCTCCACGATCGGGCGGGCGGTCTTGGCGTCGATGTCGCCCGCCAGCACCAGCACCACGTTGTTGGGGCCGTAGTTGTCGGTGAACCACTTGCGCACATCGGCAAGGCTTGCCGCGTCCAGATCCGCCATCGAGCCGATGGTCGAATGGCGATAGGGATGGCCGACCGGCAGCAGGCCCTCGGCAACCTTGTACGAGACAAGGCCATAGGGCGCATTGTCGCCCTGCCGCTTCTCGTTCTGGACAACGCCCCGCTGCTTGTCGAGCTTGTCCTGCGTGACCGCGCCGAGCAGGTAGCCCATGCGATCGCTTTCCATGAACAGGGCAAGGTCGAGCGCGCCGGTCGGCACGGTCTCGACATAGTTGGTGCGGTCATACCAGGTCGAGCCATTGGTACTGGTGGAGCCGGCCGCCTCGAGCGGAATGTCGAAGTTCTCGACGTTCTCGGATCCGCCGAACATCAGGTGTTCGAAGAGGTGGGCAAAGCCGGTGCGGCCGCGCGGCTCGCTCTTGCTGCCGACGCGGTAATAGACCGTGACGCCGACGACCGGGCTCTTGCGGTCTTCGTGGACCAGAACGGTGAGGCCGTTCTCCAGCTCGAACTTCTCGTAGGGAATGTTCACCTGCGAAACCAGCGTCGGCAGATCGGCGGGCGCCCGGGGCGCGGTGCTGGCGGCTGCGGGGGCGGGTGCCTTGGGCTTGGCGACGGCGGGCGTGAAAGGCGCGGCAAGCACGAGCGCGAGGGCCGAAAGACTGGCGGCAGCGAAACGATGGTTCATGGAAGAAGGCTCCGGTGCAGATTCACGGTCAGGGGAAAGCAGAAGATCAGCGCGCGTTGGTGACGGTCTTGACGGATTGGGGCCGGCTGCTGGCTTGCGCCAGCAGATCATCGCGCCAGAAGTGGACCGGCTTCAGCCGGTGTTCGACGAACAGCTTCATCTGGTCGGTGTAATGCGGACTCCCGGGGCGGGTGGTGGCCGCCCCGAAGGGCTGGATCGAGCGCGAGGTGACGCGCGCGCCGGGTGCCCATTCGACCCACATGATGAAGCTGTCCCCATGCTTGATGCTGAGCCGCCCGTCGTCGTCGACGTCCCAGGTGGTCGCGGCGCGCAGGCTGTCGGAGCCGCCGTCCATCGGCAGGTCGACCGTGCCCTGCCTCAGGCGCACGAGCTCGCCGAGCGGCGGGTCGAGCCGGCCGAAATGGGTCATCAGGTGGTCGCTCGCCGCCTGAAGCTTCTCGGCGACATCGGGGAAGGGCTTGTTGGAGTAGTCGGCTGCCATGAAGTCGCGGATCACCAGCATCGCGATGGCATCGGCTGCGCCCTTGCCGTCGGCGGTGAAGTCCCATGAGCGCAGCAGGTCGCGGGACTTGGCGAGTTGTCCTTCGGCCTTCAAACCGTCGAGCGCGTCGAAGAGCTGCGCGACGTAGCCTTCGCGCGCATAGCCGGTGTCGTACTTGATCCGCTCCAGCGCCGCGCGGTCGAGCACGCCGCTTGCCGAGAGCAGCGCGTAGGAGCGGCGCGAGCGGTTGGTCTGTTTCAGTTCGACCCCCATGACCGGCGAGAAGCTCGCGGGATCGACGTCGCTCCCCTTGCCGGCGGCGGTGAAGGGCGTGTTGTTCGAGTTGTAGACCCAGCCCGAAGCCGGGTTGATCACCTTGGGCAGCGCCGCATAGTCGACCGCGCCTTGCCAGATGAGCTCGCTCCGGTTGCCGGGCAGCACGCCGCGCCAGTCGGCCGGCACGTTCTGCGGGCGGTTGGGGATCGCGGCGTTGTAGATATAGGCGATGGTGCCCGCCTCGTCGGCATAGATGAAGTTGGTCGAGGGGATCGCCAGCTTGGCGATCTGCGCCTGCCACTCGGCAAAGGTCTTCGCCTTGCCGAGGCGGTAATAGGCGTCGAGCTGGCCGAGCTTGCCGATCCCGCCATAGCGCACCGCGAAGGCGCCCTTGGCGTTCCGGATCACCGGGCCGTGGACCGAGCGCAGCACTTCCTTGCGGATCGGCAGCACCACCGGGCCCATCTTGACCGGCAGGGTCACGGTCTCCCTATCGAGCGGCAGCCACTTGCCGTCGAGCTTGTAGCGGGTGCCCGTATCGTCGAGTTCCAGCTTGTAGATGTCGATCATGTCGGGCGTGTTGACCGTGTTGGTCCAGCCGAGATGCTCGTTGTGGCCCATCACCGGGAAGGGCACGCCGGGGAAGGTGGAGCCGGCGAGGTGCCAGCCTTCGCCGCTTTCGATCACCAGCTCGTACCAGGCGACACCGCCGCGGTAGGGCTGGTGCGAGTTGGAGATCAGGGTGGTCGTCCCGCCGCCCTTCGCAGGCGCGACGGCAAAGGCGTTGGAGCCGAGCTGTTCGGCCTCGTCACCCTGGGGCAGCACGAGGGCGCGCGCCTGCTTCGGCGCAGGCTCGGACGCGGGAGCGGAACCGGAGAGGGGCGGGCGGGGGAAGCCGGGGATGTCCGGCCCATGCTCGCGGCGCAGTTCCTCGCCTGCGACCAGCGGCCCGATCACGCTGTCCAATCCGAAGAAGAACGGCTGGCGCAGCGCAAAGCCGGTGGCGATGTCGGTGCCGTTGACCGGGAAGAGGTTCGCGAGCTTGAGTTCCGCGGGGTGGTCCTTGGCGTATTGGTTGAGGCCCGCCGCATAGGCCTCGTACACGGCGCGGGTGCGGGCCGGGAGCGCGGGATATTCCCGCTCGGCCGTCCCGCGCGCGTCGATCAGGTGGTAGACGTAATCGACCTTCGCCCCGTCCGCCCCCGCAATCGCGCCGTAGCGGCCCCGCGCCATGGCGACGGTGTCCTGGAGCGTGAAGAAATCGTCTTCGGCATGGGCGAGAGCGACCCCGAAGGCCGTGTCGGCATCAGTCGCACCATAGATATGCGGCACGCCCCATTCGTCGCGGATGATCTCGGCCCTGTACGTGCGGCCCTGTACTGCGGCTGCGGGGCTCGCGAAGAACGGCTCCCAGGTGGCGAGCACCGCCACTGCCAGCACGAGCACCCCCACCAGCGCAAACGCGCCGCGCTTCAACCAGATCATGCAGATTTTCTCTCTCAAACCCTTGGTCTGTTCCATCGCCCGCGGGGCGGGCGCGGTCAAGCGCGGCGATGCCTCTTGCCATGTTGCGCGAAGGAACCCACCTAGTCGCATAATACACCTCGGCGCGGAGAATTTTGCGGGGTGGGGCTTGTGTTGCCATTGTGCAACACTAACTGGATGCGGTACGTATTGGAGGGCTCAACCAGATGAATCTCGAGAAGTTCACCGACCGCGCGAAGGGCTTCCTGCAAGCCGCGCAGACGGTCGCGATCCGCATGAATCACCAGCGCATCACCCCGCTGCACATCGCCAAGGCCTTGCTGGAGGACAGCGAGGGCATGGCCGCTGGCCTGATCCAGCGCGCCGGCGGGCAGGCGCCGCTTGCCGCGACGGCTATCGACGCCGGCCTGTCGAAAATCCCGGCAGTGACCGGTTCCGGCGCGCAGTCCACCCCCGGCCTCGACAATGACGCGGTGCGGCTGCTGGATCAGGCCGAACAGCTCGCCGACAAGGCAGGCGACGCTTACGTCACCGTAGAGCGCCTCTTGACCGCGCTTGCCCTGTCGCAGGGGGCCGCAGGGGAGGCCTTGAAGGCCGCCAGCGTCACTCCGCAGGCCCTCAATGCCGCGATCGAACAGCTGCGCGGCGGCAAGCGGGCGGATTCGGCAAGCGCAGAAAACACCTATGACGCGATGGAAAAGTTCGCCCGCGATCTCACCCAGGCGGCGCGTGACGGCAAGCTCGATCCGGTGATCGGCCGCGACGAGGAGATCCGCCGCACCATCCAGATCCTCGCCCGGCGCACCAAGAACAACCCCGCCCTGATCGGCGAGCCCGGCACTGGCAAGACCGCGATCGCGGAAGGATTGGCCCTGCGCATTGCCAACGGCGACGTGCCCGACAGCCTCAAGGGCCGTACGCTGATGAGCCTCGACATGGGCGCGCTCATCGCGGGCGCGAAGTATCGCGGCGAGTTCGAGGAACGGCTGAAGTCGGTCCTCGACGAGGTGAAGCACGCCGAAGGCCAGATCATCCTGTTCATCGACGAGATGCACACCCTGATCGGGGCGGGCGCGTCGGAAGGCTCGATGGACGCCTCCAACCTGCTGAAACCGGCCCTCTCCCGCGGCGAACTCCACTGCATCGGCGCGACCACGCTCGACGAATACCAGAAATACGTCGAGAAGGACCCGGCCTTGCAGCGCCGCTTCCAGCCGGTGTTCATCGCCGAGCCGACGGTCGAGGACACCATCTCGATCCTGCGCGGCATCAAGGACAAGTACGAGCTGCACCACGGGGTGCGGATCACCGACGGCGCAATTGTCGCGGCGGCGAAGCTGTCCGACCGCTACATCCAGAACCGCTTCCTCCCCGACAAGGCGATCGACCTGATGGACGAGGCCGCCAGCCGCATCCGCATGGAGGTGGAGAGCAAGCCCGAGGAGATCGAGGCGCTTGATCGCCGGATCATCCAGTTGAAGATCGAGGAATCCGCGCTCCAGAAGGAAACCGACCGGAACTCCAAGGATCGCCTCGTCGCGCTGCGCGAGGAGCTTGCTAACCTTGAGGAGCAGTCGGACGAGCTCACCACCCGCTGGCAGAACGAGCGCGACAAGATCGAGGCGGAGGGCAAGATCAAGAGCCAGCTCGACGCCGCGCGGCTCGAGCTCGAACAGGCGCAGCGCGAGGGCGATCTCGCCAAGGCAGGGGAGCTGTCCTACGGGCGCATCCCCGAGCTGGAGAAGCAGCTCGCCGAGGCGCAGAGCCAGGCCGCAAACGCCATGCTGCGCGAGGAGGTGACTGAAGAGGACATCGCCGGTGTGGTCAGCCGCTGGACGGGCGTACCGGTCGAGAAGATGATGGCGGGCGAGCGCGAGAAGCTGCTGGCGATGGAGGAAATCCTCGGCAAGCGGGTGATCGGTCAATCGCAGGCGATCGCGGCTGTTTCCAAGGCCGTCCGCCGCGCGCGGGCGGGCCTGCAGGATCCCGGCCGTCCGCTCGGCAGCTTCCTGTTCCTCGGCCCCACGGGCGTCGGCAAGACCGAGCTCACCAAGGCGCTCGCCGGCTTCCTGTTCGACGACGACAGCGCGATGGTGCGCATCGACATGAGCGAGTTCATGGAGAAGCACGCCGTCGCCCGCCTGATCGGCGCGCCTCCGGGCTATGTCGGCTACGAGGAGGGCGGAGTGCTCACCGAAGCGGTGCGCCGCCGGCCCTATCAGGTGGTGCTGTTCGACGAAGTCGAGAAGGCGCACCAGGACGTGTTCAACGTGCTGCTCCAGGTGCTCGATGACGGGCGCCTGACCGACGGGCAGGGCCGGGTGGTGGACTTTGCCAACACGCTGATCATCCTGACCTCCAACCTCGGCAGCCAGTACCTCGCCAACCTGCCCGACGGGGCTGCGGTCGAGACGGTCGAGAAGGACGTGATGGACGTGGTGCGCGGGCACTTCCGGCCCGAGTTCCTGAACCGCCTCGACGAGATCATCCTGTTCCACCGCCTTGGGCACGAGCACATGGCGCCGATCGTCGAGATCCAGGTCGGCCGGGTGCAGAAGCTGCTCGCCGACCGCAAGATCAGGCTGGACCTCACCGACGCGGCGCTGCGCTGGCTCGGCCGGGTGGGCTATGATCCGGTCTATGGCGCGCGCCCGCTGAAGCGCGCGGTGCAGCGCTACGTGCAGGACCCGCTCGCCGAGATGCTGCTCGAGGGCAAGCTGCCCGATGGCAGCACGCTGAAGATCGACGAAGGCGACGGGGCGCTGAGCATGACGGTCGCCTGACCGCGCGTCCCCCCAAACAAGAAAGGCCCCGGTTTCCCGGGGCCTTTTTGTTTGCCGCAGGGGCGCAGGCGGAGCCTAGAACTCCTTGCTCACCCCCACCGAGAAGCGACGGCCGATGTTGTCAGACACCGATCCCGGGATGATGAACCCGTAATAACCCTGACCGATCCGGTCGAGCAGGTTGGTCACGGCAACATTGAAGCGGAAGTTGTCGTCGGTACGGAAGAAGATGTTGGCATTCACCGTCACGAAGTCGTTGTACTGGTCGAACTCGCGGGTGTCGTTCGGGCTCGGTCCGCGGTTGAAGCGCGAGACGAGCTGTTCGCCCGTGTAGTTGACATAGGTGCCGAAGCCCCAGTTCTCGGCCGAGTAGACGACCCGCGCCTGGCCCGAGAACTCCGGATCGCCGACAATGCCGTCCGAGCGCTGCGGCGCAACCCCGGTGATGTCGTTGACGCGCCGACGGACGTAGAGCAGGTCGCCCCCGAGCCGCAGCGAGCCGCCGATGCCGACGCCCGAGAGATCCGTGACATAGTCGAGCGTCCCGGTGATGCCCTGGAACTTGACAGCCTGACCGTTGACGAAGCCGGTCCGCACCGCCGGGTTGGTCGGGGTGTTGGGGATCTGCCCGTTGGCCCCGAAGCCCAGCGCGTTGCAGAACGCGTTGCCGTTGATCGGGTTGCCGAGATCGAAGTTCGGGTTGTCGAAGCAGCCACGCGACAGGTCATCCGAATCCAGGCTCGCGATGGGGCCTGAAATCTTGATGTTCACATAGTCGGCGGTGATCGTCAGGCCGCGCACGAAACGCGGACGGATGATCGTTCCGAAGGTGTAGCTGTCCGCCTGCTCGTTCTCGAGGTTCGGGTTGCCCCCGCTCAGCCCCGCGACCGAGGCCTGCGCCGCCAGCAGCGTGTAGGTAGCCGGGTCGTTTCCGGTTGCCTGAAGGAAGGCGAGACAGTTGCGGCTCCGGATGTCCGCCACCGGCCCGGCATTGCGGGCCTGCGCCGTGCACAGGTCGGTCGGACGCTCGAAGGTCGGGCTCTGCGGCAGGAACAGCTCGGTGATCGCCGGGGCGCGGAACGAGCGGGTGAAGTTGCCGCGCAGTCCGATGTCGGGGATGATCTCGATCCTGCCGCCGGCAGCCCAGGAGGTGAAGCCGCCATTGACGGTGTTGTCGACGTAACGGATCCGGCCGAACACTTCGGCCGAGTTGATCAGCGGCACGTTGTTGTCGGGCGAGACGAGCGGGATGAGCACTTCGCCGAAGACTTCATCGACATTGTAGCGGCCCCGGGTCGGCGCAATCGCCGCACCGCGCCCGCCGCCGTTCTGCGTGAAGCTCGAGGGGGTGAAGCTCGCCTTCTCGTCACGGTGCTCGTAGCCGATGTTGAAGCCGACCGGGCCGGCCCACAGGTCGAACAGGTCGCCGCCGACATTCGCGTTGAACACGTACTGCCGGATGTTGGCGGATTCGATCGTGTCTTCGCGGATGTAGTTGAGCGCCTCGGGGCTGGCGACGCGGAACCCGAACAGGTTGAGCGGCACGCAGTTGGCGTCGGCGATCGGCTGGACCGGCTGGTCCGGCGCGACCGGGACCGGCGGCGTGGTGGTGCACACCGGGCCGTTGGGGCCCTGCGTGAAGCTCACCGCGTTGATGAAGCGCTGCTGGTTGATGTTCTGCTGGAAGTTGTCGATCTGGTTGACGCCGTAGTTGAAGCTCGCCTCGTAGTTGAGCGAGCGTCCCAGTGCCCGGAAGTCGCCGCGCACACCGGCAACGCCGCGCTTGAGCTCCGTCTCCGAGCGCGCGCCGTTATCGAACAGGTCCTCGTTCGAGCGCGACACGTTGAAGGTGTCGAAGCCCTGGGCGAGCAGGAACGAACGTGTCGCATCGGAGATGAACGGGGTGGTGGCGGTGTCGAAGGTCAGGCCGCCGCTCGTGTCGGGGTCGAAGACGAAGGTGTTGAACGAGGGGTTGTTGCCCTGCTCCCTCGACTGCGCCTTGTAGTAGAGCCCTTCGAAGAACAGCTCGACACCGTCGGTGATGTCATAGGAGGCAAAGCCGTTGACGGTGAAGCGCTTGAGGTCCGACGTCAGGTTGGTCTGATCGACGGTGTTGTAGGTGTTGCCGCCCGACTGGAAGAAGCCGGTCAGCTGCGTGCCGGGTTGGACCGCGATCAGGTTGCCGTTCTCGCCGAACTGGAAGCCGGTCAGGTCGTAATCGGGGGTCAGGATCACGCCGCTCTGCGACAGGAAGGGCGAACGCAGGTCACGGAACAGAATGCGTGCCGGGATGCCGTCGTTCGGACCGGTGTTACAGCCGATGTTCGGATTGACCCGGCCATCGTTGATCGGCGTCGAGGTGCCGGGCGTGGTGCAGTTGTTGAGGAAGCCGAGATTGTCGCGCTGGTGCTTGCGCTCGGTGGCGCGAAGGCCGTTTGCCTTGTCGTAGGCGACCGCGAGGGTCACGTTGCCGCGTCCTTCGTCGAAGTTCTTACCCGCGACACCGCTGAAGTTGTAGTTGAAGGTGTCGCCGCGGCTGGTGATGCCGCTGGTGGCGTTGAGCGTCAGGCCTTCGTAGCGGTTCTTGAGGATGATGTTCACCGTCCCCGCGATCGCGTCCGAGCCGTAGACCGGTGCACCGCCGACCGAGACGTTGTCGATGCGGTCGATCAGCACGCTCGGGATGATGTTGAGGTCGACCTGCACGCCCGCGCCGCCGGGGCCGAACAGCGAGGGCAGGTTGGACGAGACGACGCGGCGGCCGTTGACCAGCGTCAGGGTGCGGTTCGAGCCGAGGCCGAAGGTGTTGATGAAGTTCACGCCGTTGCCGAACGACGACTGCACGCCGCGCGGGGTGATGCTGCCGCGGAACTGCGGGAGTTCGTTCAGCGCGTCGCCGACGTTGGTGAGGTTGCGGTCCCGGAAATACTCGTCCGAGATCGACGAGGTCGGTTCCAGACCGACCAGTTCGGGGCGACGGATGCGCGAACCCGTGACGGTGATGGCACCGCTCTCGGTGCCTTCTGCGCCGGTCTGCCCGTCATCGACGGTGGGAGCGGCGGCGTCTTCGGGCGGGGTCTGCGGCTGGCTCTGCGCCACGGCAGGGACAGCGAGTGCGAGGGCAGCAAGGCCCACGCCAGTACGCAAGCCGGACCGGCACGGGGCAGCAAGGAAGAATCGCATCGGGTAAGAACCTCTCGTTTGGTTTTGCTTTGGTCGCACGGCCTGCCGGAGCGCATGGCTCGCAGCACGCGGGCGGCGCGGGGAGACCGCTGGAGAGGTTTAGCGAGCCGGATCGAACAGCGTCTCGTTTCGTCGCGGCTTGGTGCCTAAAAAACTACGATAAGTTGCAGGTTCGCAACGATTCTTGTCGGCCGTCGAGAATTTCGAACGCCTTGCCGCAGTCCCGAAAATATCGGGAGAAAGGCTAATCGAGGTTAAGGCGCAGCGCATATGCGCCACTGCGTCGGCCATGCGACGCGTCGTTTGGTCAGGATGTGCTTCCGGCTGAGGCCAGCAGGAGCGTGTTGCAATTGAGTGACACCGCCCAACTTGCTGCGCAGCGCCCTTCATATCGGCTTGGCACTGCCGCGCGTATGAGGCATCTGCCCACCTATGTTAGGAGATCTCCAGGGGGAGAGCTCCCGACGCATTCAGCCATCAGCATCGACGAAACTTCTGTAAAAGGGGCATATCGTGACTAAAAAGACTCTTCTCCAGCAGGCCGGCTTCGCCAGCCTGGCGCTGGGCCTCGCGTTCTCCGCGACATCGGCCCTCGCCCAGCAGGCAGCCGATCCCGCCGACGTGAGTGAAGACGGTGAGGCCACGACGGCTGAGGCCGAGCCGGCCGGCACGATCACGGTCACCGGTTCGCGCATTCCGCGGCCCGAGTTCGAAGGCACGATGCCGGGCGTCCAGATCACGGAAGAGCAGATCAAGGCTCGCGGTTTCACCAACGCGCTTGAAGCCCTGAACGATATTCCGCTCGTCGGTCCCGGCGCCAGCCCGCTCAACGGCAACAACGGCGGTCAGGCCGCCAGCCTCGGCGCGGCCTTCGTCGACCTTCTCGACCTCGGCACCAACCGCACCCTGACCCTCGTCAACGGCCGCCGCTTCGTTTCGGGCAACGCCGCCACGCTGTTCGTGGAAGGCAACACCACCGGCGCGCAGGTCGACATCAACGCGATCCCCGCGACGCTGATCAAGCGCATCGACGTGGTCACCGTCGGCGGTGCCGCGACCTACGGTTCGGACGCCATCTCCGGCGTCGTGAACTTCATCCTCGACGACGAGTTCGAAGGCATTGAAGCCAACGCCAACAACGGTATCTCGAAGTTCGGCGATGCCGCGCAGTACCAGCTGAACGTGACGGCCGGTAAGAACTTCGCCGACGGTCGCATCAACATCACCGTGTCGGGCGAGTATTCGTTCAGCGAAGGCCTCCAGGCCGATGCCCGTCCGTTCCGTCTGCGTCGTGCCACCACGATCACCAACTTCGCCAACGGCACCCGCCGCAACCCGGCCTTCGGTCCGGCGATCATCGACGTGCAGAATGCCAACAACGGTGCCTTCCTGCGCGCAAGCGATGACGGCATTCCGGCGAACGGCCTGATCGCGGGCTCGGTGAACCAGAGCCTGAGCTTCAACGGCACGGTCCTTCGTGCGCTCAACGCCGCTCCGCTGTCGTTCTACACCCCGGGCACGACCCCGGCGACGTCGAACTTCATCAACCTGCGCAACGGTGTCGGCCCGGTCAGCACCAGCTTCCCCAACACGCTGGCCACTGGTGCACAGATCATCAACGGCCAGCCGGGCGCCCAGCTGATCGCCGCCAACGGTCTCAATGGCCGCACGACTCCGGCCACGGGCCTTGCGATCACCACCTTCGCACCGACCGCCCTGCCGACCGGCGTCACGGCCGCGCAGGTCTTCGCCCAGTTCGGCGTGACTCCGCCGGCCACCGCGACCGCCGCCCAGTTGACCGCGCTCGCCATCAACGTGCTGCAGGCCAACCGCCCGACCGCGCGCGAGTTCTTCGCACAGAACCCGAATGTGCCGACCAACTACTTCCTCGGTACCTTCAACCCCAACGTGCCGCGCATCGCCAACACCGACACGACTCTCGTGACCGTGGCTGGCGTCCAGGTGCCGGTGAACCAGGTGCTGCCCTTCGTGGCCGTACCGCTCGAGTTCAACGCCGATGGCTCGCTGCGCGCCTACAATGCCGGGACCGTGACCCAGGGTGGCCAGGGTACGCTCAGCCAGCTTGCCGGCGGTGACGGCGGCTTCCTGCGTGCGATCGAAAACACCGTTCTGCGCACCGAGCAGGAGCGCATCATCGGCAACCTGTTCGCCAAGTGGGATGTGACCGACAATATCACGCTGTTCGGCGAAGGCCTCTATGCCCGCGTCGAGAACACCTCGCTGCGCAACTCGCCCAACCAGAACTTCCTGTCGACGGCTGCGGAAGCCGCAGGCCTGGTTCTCAACGTCGACAACCCGTTCCTGACGCAGCAGAACCGCGACGTCCTGAACTCGGTGGGCATCAATGCCGCGACCAACGGCGGTTCCTTCGTGATCACCCGTCAGAACCAGGACATCTTCGGCGACAACCCGTTCGTGAACACCTCCGAGACGTACCGTCTGGTCGGCGGTGTGCGCGGAAACTGGGAGATGTTCGGTCGTGACTGGACCTCGGAAATCTCGGCGACCTATGGCCGCGCGAAGCAGACCACCGAGACCACCGCGATCAGGGACATCGAATACCAGCTCGCGCTCGATGCCGTCTTCGATCCCGCAACCAACAGCATCCGCTGCCGTTCGCAGCTCTTCCCGAGCCAGTACCTTGGTCGCACCCCGACCGGTACTTCGTCGAACGTGACCAAGCTGCCCGGGCCCGACGGCATTCTCCGCGAAGGGACCACCCTCCCGGTGATCACGCAGTCGATGATCGACGGTTGCCAGCCGCTCAATCCGTTCGGCTACAACAACATGTCGGAAGCTTCGAAGCGCTATGTGCGTGCCGACGTGCAGTTCACCAACATTTCCGAGCAGCTGTTCCTGCAGGGCACCGTCACCGGCGGCCTGTTCGACCTGCCTGCCGGCGAAGTGGTGGTTTCGGGTACTGCCGAATACCGCAAGGAAACCCTCGACTTCTTCAGCAACGAGATCAACCAGCAGGGCCGCACCCGTACGGCTCCGTCGGTGGCCACGGCTGGCCAGATCGAAGTGTTCGAGTTCGGCGGTGAAGCACGCATTCCGCTGACCGGCGACGACTTCCTGCCGTTCCTCGGCAAGATGGAACTGTCGCCGTCGATCCGCGTGTCGAACCAGGACGGCCGGGCCGAGACGTTCCGCAATGCTGCGGGCAATCTCACGACCCCGACCTCGAATGGTACGCCGCAGACGATCTGGTCGATTGCCGGTACCTGGCAGCCGGTCCGTGACCTCCTGATGCGCGGCAACATCACCCGCTCGATCCGTCAGCCCAGCATCGTGGAACTGTTCCTCGGCGGTCAGTCGGCGTTCACCACCCCGACCGACGCTTGCGGTCCGTCGCAGATCGACACGGGTTCGTCGGCGGCGCTGCGTCGCGCCAACTGCCGCCGTGCGGTGATCGACATCGGTCTGGCCACCGACAACACCTCGGCGGACACGTTCCTCGCGACCTTCGTTCCGGCTGGCGTGTCGCTGCCGGGTACCTTCGCCGGTGCCCCGGGCCTGCTGCCTGAGCGCGGCAAGTCGTGGACCGCTGGCGTGGTGCTGAACCCGCGCTGGATCCCGCGTCTGCAGATCTCGGCCGACTACATCTCGCTCGACCTGGCGAACACGATCAACCCGACGAACCTCGTCGACGCGATCCGGTTCTGCTATGACAGCGCGACGTACAACGACACCTCGGCGATCACCGGGGCCAACACCTGCACCTTCTTCTCGCGGCAGAGCAACGACTTCCAGGTCGCTCCGTTCTTCGCGTCGGGCTTCATCAACCTGGCGGCCACTGAGATCCGTGCACTCAACATCTCGGCCAACTACAACTTCGACCTGCCGTCGAACCTCGGCAACCTCGCGCTGAGCGGGAATGCCTACCACCTGCTCCGGTTCGACGAATCCGCCAACGGTACCTTCTCGGACAAGGTCAGCTCGGACGGCACCTTCAACCGTCCGAAGTGGGAAGTGCAGACCCGCGCCCGCTACGAGAAGGGCGGCTTCTTCAGCCAGGTGGTCTGGAACTGGCGTGCGGCCACCCAGCTGTTCGTCAGCGGCCTGCCGGCCACTGTCGAAGTCTGGCAGAACCCGCGCTTCCCGGCGATCAGCACCTTCGATGCTGCCGTCGGTGCGGACATCAACGATCAGTTCCGCATCCAGCTGAACGTCTTCAACCTGACCAACAAGAACTTCGCAGGCGAGAACGGCCTCTTCCAGGGCGCGTTCGTCGACCAGATCGGTCGTCGCTACCTCGTCACCGCGGGCGTGAAGTTCTGATCCAAACGCGACTGTCCGGGGAAGGGCGACCTTCCCCGGACAGCCGGAACATTAGCGCTACACATCGAAGGGTCCGGCCGGTGATGGCCGGACCCTTTTTTGTTTGCTCAGAGCTTGAGGCGGACGCCTGCGTAGTAGCGACGCCCGAAGATGTCGTAGACATCCGCGGCGGTGTCCGACCCGGTCACGTTGCCCGTGATCCCGCTGAGGATGTTGGGCGCCTTGTTGTCGAGCAGGTTGTCCGCGCCGACGAAGAACTCGAACTTGTCGCCGGCGAAGAAGGTCGCCTGCGTATCAAGGTAGAACTCTGCGCCGACCCGGTAGGCCTTCGGCCCGTCGAACTGGTCGTCGACATAGGAAGCGCCGATATAGGTGCCGGTGAAGCTCAGACGGAAGTCGTCGTTCTGGTAGGCGGTCTGCGCGGTGAAGCGGTCCTTCGCGGTGCCGATTTCGCCGTCCGAACGATCGGGCTCGGCGTCGGGCAGCGAGAAGAAGTCGTAGCGCAGCACGTGCGTGTAGGCCCCGTAGAACGACAGGCGGTCATTCTCGGTGAGGCCAAGCGGGGTGAACCACCGGGCCGTCACGTCGACGCCTGCCGTCTTGAGCACCGCCGCGTTGACCGACAGCGCGTTGATCAGGTCGATCGAACCCGAGCTGTTGACCGAAGTCGCAGTCGGACGGCGCGTGATCAGCGAGCAGAAGGTCGGGTTGCCCTGACGGTAGCACTGATCAAGCGAGAACTGCCGCGGGAAGCCCGAGATCACGTCGTCGATCTTGTAGTTGTAGTAGTCGGCCGTGATCGTGAGGTTGCGCAGGAAGTCGAACGAGCGCGGGTTGATCACCACGCCGGCCGTGTAGGACCGGGCGGTTTCCTCCCCGAGGTTCGGGTTCCCGCCATCGAAGCCGGAGATCCCCTGGACGTCCGCCTGGTTGAGCGTGAAGACGCCGTTGGCCGCGATGTTGGCGGCAACGCCCGCATCGGCGCGGCAGTTGGTGCCGGTCGCGCCGCCGCCGGTCGCGCCGATGCCCACGCAGGGATCGACGAGGCCGCTCGGGAAGGTCTGCGACAGGCCCGAGAACAGCTCGCCCACGTTCGGTGCGCGGACCGCTTCGGCAACGGTTCCGCGGAAGCGGATGTCCTCGATCGGCTGCCAAGTGCCGGTCACGTTCCAGCTGAACACCGTACCGACAGTCGAGTAATCCGCGACGCGGCCTGCGGCGCCGAACTCGAGCAGCTGGAAGAACGGCTTGTCGGCGAGCACCGGCACGCGGATTTCGGCGTAGGCTTCCTTCACGTCGAACGAGCCGCGCGTGTCGGGAAGCACGTTGCCCGCATTGAGGCCCGCATTGGTGAGGGCGTCATTGTCGGAGAAGGACGATTCCTTGCGATATTCGGCGCCCACCGCGACCCCGAGCGGGCCGGCCGGAAGATCGAACAGCGAGCCCGAGATATTGCCCTGCACCACCTGCTGGGTGATGCCGGTCTGGAAGGTGCCCTGCGCCGCGATGTAGTTCACGGCCCCTTGCGAGATGCTTCCGGCACCGAAGATATTCGCTGGAGCGCAGCCGTTGGCCCGGGCTTCGGCGCTGATGCAGATCGCTTCGCCGGCAATACCGTTGCCGTTCTCGTCACCGACTTCGCTGCGCACGGCCAGCGAGTCGCGGAAGTTCGGGACATTGACCTGACCCGAAGACACCTGATTCTCGGTGACCTTGCCGTAGTTGTAGCTGAGGTCCCAGTTGAAGCGGCTGTCGAACAACTCGCCTTCAAGGCCGACGACGAAGCGGTAGAAGTTGCGCTCGGTCGAACCGGTGCGACCGCCGAACTCGGTCAGGCGGCGCTGGAAGCCGATGTCGCGAAGGCCGTCACCATTGGTGTCGACCGCCTGATCGCGGATCGCCTGCGGCACGAAGGGATTGGCAACAATCGTGTTCGTTCCCGGCAGGAAGTTCTCGATGTTGTAGCCGCCGCCGGTCGGGAAGACGCCGTTGGCCCCGCCGGATTCGAGCGGGAAGGGCTCGATGATGCGCGACGAGGACGTGTTGTTGAACGTGCCTTCGAAGAAGAAGTTCACGTCATCGGCGACTTCGTAGTTTCCGCGCGCCGCGAAGGTGTAGCGCGTGACCGGCACCGCCAGAGTGCGGAACTCCTGGCGGTTGAAGCCCGTCGGGCCGGTGCCGGTGCCGATGCTCGGAACGGCTGCCGCGGATTCATCGGCCGGGGTCCTCGGATCATCGGCAATGGCAGGGCGTCCGCTGTCGCAGGTTGCGCCGTTGGTGATGACGCAAGGCTGCAGAACACCGCCCGGACCATAGGTGAACGAGTAAAGCGATCCGATCACCTGCCCGGCGTTGTTGCGCCGCTGGCCGGTGATGAAGCCGCCCTGCGGGGTGAAGCCCGAGAAGAACGGCTCGCTCGGCACGCCGAATTCGCCGCCGGTGTAGACGCCGTCGATATCGTCGACGCGGGTGTTGGCGCGCTGGTTTGAACGCAGGCCGTCTTCCTTCGAATAGCCGAAGTGGACCATGATGTTGCCGCGGCCATCGGCGATGTTCGCGCCGGCGGTGACATTTGCCTGAAGGCGATTGGAATCGCCACGCTCGGTGAGGCCGTACTGGGCGTTCGCCTCCACCCCTTCGAAGTCGGTGCGGTAGATGAAGTTCACAACGCCCGCGACAGCGTCCGAACCGTAGAGCGACGATGCGCCGCCGGTCAGGATGTCGACCTGCTGGATGAACTGGGTGGGGATGACGTTAAGGTCGACCGTCGAGGAGCCGGCAAGGCTCGACACGACGCGGCGGCCGTTGATCAGCACCAGCGTGCGGTCAGCGCCGAGATCGCGCAGGTCGATCGTGGCAACGCCGGTTCCCGAGGTGAGGAAGGCCGAATTGGTGCGGCTCAGGGTCGGCGTACCGAACACCGGGTTTTCGAGCAGCAGCTCCTGGATGTTGACCACACCCGAATCCTGGATGAGCTGCTGGTTGACGATCTGCAGCGGCGCGGGCGACGTGGACTCGGGCGATGCGATGCGCGATCCCGTGACGACGATACCACGTTCGGCAGCGGCAGCTTCGTCGCCGGTTTCGGCGCCGACGTCTGTGGTCGTCTGGTCCTGCCCAAGAGCGGGCGACGCCGCGAGGGCGACGCCGAGCGCGATGCTCGCGACGCTCAGCTTGAGACTGGCATGGGTGTTCATTGGGAATGTTCCTCCGCTTTTTTTGACCGGGATCGCTGCGACGACCCATGGAGCACGCGAATGACAGGACGGGGCGGGGCGCATCCCTGATCGAGGTTAGGGAACTTCCGGTTCGGCGGTCTGACAGCAGATTCAGACTCTATGTAACTAAAAAGCCACATATCTTCCAATCTGCAATATTCGATATATAACTGGGTTAGGGCTTGGCGGCAGCGACCCGGCAAAGTCTCGGCGAGCAGTTGGAGAGCAGCGCCGAAATGCAGACAATCACATCATGCGCGTCGAGCGCCCTGGTCGCCGCCCTGGTGCTCGCAGGGAGCGCGGCAGCGCAGGCCAAGCCGCCCGCCGACAAGGACGCAGGCGCAGGGCAGGCCGTTTTCGCCTGCCGCGCGATTGCCGCCGAGACCGAACGCCTCGCCTGTTACGACCGCGAAGTGGGCGCGCTTCAGGAAGCTGCGGCCAGCGACAAGGTGGTGATCGTCGACCAGGCCGAGATCAGGAAGGCCCGCCGCGACCTGTTCGGCTTCACGCTCCCGCGCATCGGCCTGTTCGGCAAACGCGACGGCAGCCCCGCTGAAGAGGTCGAGCGCGTCGAGGAGGCGCTTGCCAGCTTCGGCACCGGTGCGGGTGGGCGCGCGGTGTTCACCCTCGCCAATGGTGCGCGCTGGATGCAGATTGACAACCAACCGGTCCTCGGCGAGCCGAAGTCGGGCGATATGGTGCGGATCGAGAGCGCCGCGCTCGGCAGCTACAAGGCGAGCATAGCGGGCCGCCGCGCGATCCGTGTGCGCCGCGTGAGCTGACCGCCGGCGCCACGGCTGGCCCGGACGGCGACATCTCTTTTCTGATGCTTGATTTGCCCCTTCTCCTCCAATAGGCGATCAACCCAAGCGAGTGGCGAAGCGAAACCGATTTCGCCCGGCGCGGCCCCATGCCAGGGGCCGATGGAGGAGGAGAGTTTCATGACCACAGCCTATATTGTCGAAGCCGTCCGCACCGCCGGCGGCCGCCGCGGCGGGCGTCTTGCCGGGGTGCACCCTGTCGATCTGCTCGCCAAGTCGCTCGATGCGATCGTCGAGCGCAGCGGGATCGACCCCAAGGCGATCGACGACGTGGTGACCGGCTGCGTCAGCCAGGCGGGCGAGCAGGCGATGCAGGTCGGCCGCATGGGCGTGCTGGCGAGCAAGCTGCTCCCGCAGTCGACCCCGGCCGTCACCATCGACCGTCAGTGCGGCTCCAGCCAGCAGGCGATCCAGTTCGCCGCGCAAGCGGTGATGAGCGGCACGCAGGACGTGGTGATCGCCAGCGGCGTCGAGAGCATGACCCGCGTGCCGATGGGCTCCAACGTCACGCTGCACATGAAGGAAGGCCTCTACGCCAAGGCCGACGGCATCGAGGCGAAGTTCCCCGGCATCAACTTCAGCCAGTTCATGGGCGCCGAGATGATCGTGAAGAAGCACGGCTTCTCCAAGGACGACCTCGATCGCTTTGCCTATGAAAGCCATCAGAAGGCCATCGCCGCGACCAAGTCCGGCGCGTTCGAGCGCGAGATTGTCGTGATCGAGATCGAAACCCCGGAAGGCACCCAGTTCCACACCATCGACGAAGGCATCCGCTTCGATGCGACGCTGGAAGGCATCGCGGGCGTCAAGCTCATCCAGCCGGATGGCGCGCTGACTGCCGCTTCGGCGAGCCAGATCTGCGACGGTTCCTCGGCGGTGCTGGTGGTCAGCGAGGCGGCGCTGAAGGCGCATAACCTCACCCCGTTGGCCCGCATCCACAACCTGACGGTGACCGCGGGCGATCCGGTGATCATGCTCGAAGAGCCGCTCTTCGCCACCGACCGCGCCCTCCAGCGTGCCGGCATGAGCATCGACGACATCGACCTCTACGAGGTGAACGAGGCCTTCGCCTCCGTGCCGCTCGCCTGGCTCAAGCACACCGGCGCCGATCCGGCCAAGCTCAACGTCAACGGCGGCGCGATTGCGCTCGGCCACCCGCTCGGCGCTTCGGGCACCAAGCTGATGGCGACGCTGGTCCACGCCCTGCGCGCGCAGGGCAAGAAATACGGCCTCCAGACGATGTGCGAAGGCGGCGGCGTCGCCAACGTGACCATCATCGAGGCGCTTTGATCCCCCTTACTTGAGAGGAAAACCAATGGAAGTTTCAGCCAATACCCCCGCCGTCGTGACCGGCGGTGCCTCGGGCCTCGGCGCTGCCACTGCGCGGGCGCTGGCCGCCAAGGGCGCGAAGGTCGCGATCTTCGACATGAACGAGGAAAAGGGCGAAGCGCTCGCCGCGGAAATCGGCGGCGTGTTTTGCAAGGTCAACGTGACCAGCGACGCGGACGTTGACGCCGGTTTTGCCAAGGCGCGTGAAGCACACGGGCAGGAGCGCATCCTCGTCAACTGCGCCGGGATCGGCAATGCGATCAAGACCGCCAGCCGCTCGAAGGAAGACGGCTCGATCAAGCACTTCCCGATTTCGGCCTTCGATTTCGTGATTCAGGTCAACCTGATCGGCACCTTCCGCTGCATCGCCAAGTCGGCCGCCGGCATGATGACCCTCGACCCCCTCGACGAATTCGGCGAGCGCGGTGCAATCGTGAACACCGCCTCGGTCGCAGGCGAGGACGGCCAGATCGGCCAGGCCGCTTACTCGGCGTCGAAGGCGGGCGTCATCGGCATGACCCTGCCGATCGCGCGCGACCTCATGAACGAAGGCATCCGCGTCAACACCATCCTGCCGGGCATTTTCGACACCCCGCTGCTCGCCGCCGCGCCGCAGAACGTGCGCGATGCGCTGGCCGCTTCGGTGCCGTTCCCCAAGCGTCTCGGGATGCCGGTGGAATATGCCAAGCTCGCCATGACCATGATCGAGACCGGCTACTTCAACGGCGAGGACGTGCGTCTCGACGGTGCTATCCGCATGGCGCCGCGCTAAGCAAACGCGCCCCGTGTTTCACGTGGAACATGGGTCTGACAGGGGTCAAGGAGGGGTCTAAGGGGGGTCTAAGTCCCCTCTGGACCCCGCCAAAGCCCCACCAAAGCGGCCCAAGGAGAACCCTCGCTTTTGCGAGGGTTTTCTTTTGCCCCGAGCGTGGCATCACAGGCGGCAATCAGGAGAGGGACCCCCCATGAGCCAATACACCCAGATCACCGTCACCAAAGCGGACGGCATCGCCACCATCACCCTCAATCGCCCCGACAAGATGAACGCCTACACCCGCACCATGGGCGAGGAGATCATCGCGGCGATGGACGATATCGACGCCGACGATGCGGTTCGCGCGGTGATCTTCACCGGGAGCGGCGAGCGGGCCTTCTGCGCGGGCGCGGACCTGACGCCCGAGGGCGGCGGGCAGGTGTTCTCCGATCCGACCGAGGTGAAGGACCTGTCCGACCCCAAGGTGCGCGATGGCGGGGGGCGGCTGACGCTGCGCCTGTTCGAGAGCAAGAAGCCGCTCATCTCCGCCTGCAACGGCGTCGCGGTGGGCGTCGGCGCGACGATGCAGCTCGCCATGGACATCCGCCTCGCCAGCAGCACCGCGCGCTACGGCTTCGTCTTTGCCCGGCGCGGGATCGTGCCGGAAGCCGCATCGAGCTGGTTCCTGCCGCGCATCGTCGGCATCTCCCAGGCGCTGGAGTGGTGCTACACCGGCCGGATCTTCGATGCCGAGGAAGCCAAAGCGGGCGGCCTCGTGCGATCGATCCATGCGCCGGAGGACCTGCTCCACGCCGCGCAAAGCCTCGCCCGCGAGATCGCCGACAACACCTCGGCCATCTCGGTCGCGATGACGCGGGCGATGATGTGGCGTCTGGCGAGCGCCGATCACCCGATGGAGGCGCACAAGATCGACAGCCGCGCCATCTACCGCCTCAGCCGCGGGACCGACGCCAAGGAGGGGATCGCCAGCTTCCTCGAAAAGCGCAAGGCCATGTACCCCGGCAAGGTCAGCGCCGACATGCCCGATTTCTACCCGTGGTGGGACGAACGCCCCTATGAGTGAGCATGCCGGTAACGGGGGGGCCAAAAAAGGATCGGGCGAGCTTGCCGGCTTCCTGCCCTACCAGCTCTCGGTCGCCTCCAACGCGGTCAGCGCGCTGATCGCCGAGCGGTATCGCAAGCGCTTCGGCCTCAAGATCGCCGAGTGGCGGGTGATGGCGGTGCTGGGCGATGCCGAAGCGGCCGGCGGCAGGCTGACCCAGCGTGAGCTGACCGCAGCGACGGTGATGGACAAGGTCGCGGTCAACCGCGCGGTCAAGGTGCTGGAGGATCGCGGCCTCGTCGCGCGCGCGCCCAATCCGGTAGACGGACGCTCGCACCTCCTGGTGCTGACGGGCGAGGGGCGGGGGATCCACGGCGAGGTCATGCCGCTCGCCCGTGCCACGGAGGCCGATTTGCTCGCCGGGCTGACGCGCGAGGAGGAGGCCGCCCTGCGCCGGCTGCTTGCTGCCCTGCGCGACCGGGCGACGGAGCTTGGGGGGGCGCTTGGAGGGGCGCTTGCGGGTCCGAAACACGAGGGGCCGGAGCAGGGCTGATCCCCGCTCCGGCCTCTCCGGGTACCTCCGCCTTGCGGCGGTGATCCGTGTTCCGCCTCAGCCTTGGCCGAGCGACGAGTTGACGAGGTTGTCCGAGATCGAACAGGCCGCCGGGCCGAGAATGACCACGAACAGCGTGGGCAGAATGAACACGATCAGCGGCACGGTCATGATCGCCGGCAGACGTGCGGCCTTTTCCTCGGCGCGCATCATGCGCTCGTTGCGGAATTCGGCCGAGAGCACGCGCAGCGCGCTAGCGAGCGGCGTCCCGTAGCGTTCGGTCTGGATCATGGTCGTCACCACGCCCTTCACCGCATCGAGATTGACGCGGTAGGCGAGGTTGTTGAAGGCCATGCGGCGTTCGTTGAGGAAGGACAGCTCGATCGCGGTCAGGGCGAATTCGTCGCCCAGTTCGGGATAGGCGCGGCCCAGTTCCTTGGCAACGCGGTTGAAGGCGGCATCGACGGTGAGACCGGCCTCGGCGCAGATCACCAGCAGGTCGAGCGCGTCGGGCAGGCCCTTCTGGATTTCCTTGGTGCGCTTCACCGCCTTGTTCTTGAGGTAGATTTCCGGGCCCTTGTAGGCGAGGAACACCGACATGGAGAAGGCGAACAGGCGCGTCATCGGACCCCAGTCGGGCCAGAAATCGACGACATAGATCAGCAGACCCATGATGCCGCCGATGACGATCGGCGCGATCGCGCGCGCACCGATGATCAGGACCGCCAGTTCCTTGTTGCGGTAGCCAGCGTGCGCCATCTTCTGCTGGATGATCTTGATCTGGCTTTCCTGGAGCACGTTGAGCCGGCCCAGGCTGTCCTTGACCTTGTCGGTCGTGTCGGTGCGCCGGACGAGGCTGGTGCGCTTCTTGGTCGCCGAGGTGACGATCCCCGCTTTCAGCTGTTCGCGCCGGGCTTCCAGAGCCTTGACGCGCTTGGCCATCGGATCGCGGATGGTGACCGCGGCATAGATCGCGAGCATCACCGCGAAGGCGGCGAGGCCGGCCAGGATGGTGCCGACGACGACCACGTCGAAGCCGAGAACCATCGGACCTTGAGGCTGGTTGATCATGATTGTGCTCCCCCCGCCTTCAGATTTCGAAGTTGATCATCTTGGACATCATCCACACGCCGATGCCCATCCATACGCCCGCGCCGAGCCCGGCGACGATCAGGCGATCGTCGATGAAGAACTGGGTCATGTAGTTGGGATTGATGACCATGATCGCGGCGAACACCAGGAAGGGCAGCGAGCCGACGATGTAGGCCGAGGCCTTGGACTCGGAGCTCATCGCCCGGATCTTGAGCTTCATCTGGGCGCGCTGGCGCAGCACGTTGGCGAGGTTGGAGAGCGTCTCGGCGAGGTTGCCCCCCGTCTCGCGCTGGATCGCCAGCGTGATCGTGAAGAAGTTGAATTCCGGGATGCCGAGCTTGTCGGCGGTGTCCTGGAGCGCGTCCTCCATGGTCTTGCCGACCTTGATGCGGTCGATGATCATCTTGAACTCGAAGCCGACCGGGCCGGGAATTTCGGTGGAGACGATGCCGAGCGTCTCGGTGACCGGCAGGCCGGAGCGCAGACCGCGCACCAGCAGCTCGATGCCGTCGGGGAACTTGGTGATGAAATTGTTGGTGCGCTTGTTGATCAGGCGGCCGACCCACCAGTGTGGGATCCCCGCACCGACCATCAGGCCGACACCCAGCGACAGCATCGGCGCGCGGGTGAAGATGAACAGGACGGCGGCAATGGCACCGATCAGGCCGAGGGTGACGTAGATGTACTGCCTGACCGTCCACGGCTTGCCCGTGCGGTTGAGGCGCACCGCCAGCGCTTCGGTGCGCGAGCCGGAGCCGGCGATCTTGTAGGCCTTGGGCTTGCGCGCGGCGATGGCGCGCTTGAACTGCGCGTCGACCTTGGCATCGAGGCTTTCGGAGTGGCGATAGCGCACCGCCTGCATGCGGCGCTTCTGGGCCTTGCCCGCGCCCGACCCGGCGACGACCGTGTACACCAGGACCAGCCCGGCGAAGATCGTCAGCGTCACGATCAGGGTATCGATGAAGTCCATGCCGTCGTTCCTGCCTCGTTCGTGCCGGTCGCCCCGCCATGCGGGATGCGACCGCCAAGCCCACTTGTGCCGGGCGGGACGGCGCCGGTTCGCGCCGTCCTGCCCGCTTGCGGTCCTATTCCGCCGGTTCGGCCGGCGCCTTGTTCTTCTTGGCGACCAGTGATTTCAGATCGAAGCCGCCGAGCAGCGACTTCTTCTCGCGCGGGTTGGCCGAGGTATCCTCGACGCTCACGCCCATCACGCGCTCGCCGATCTGGCGGATCGCCGCGGTCGCCTTGCTCGAGCGGTTGGCATCGACGAACACCTGCCCAAGCTTGGCCGCGTTCGAGGCCGCCTTGATGTCGTAGGGCACCACGAAATCGATCTTGCGTTCGATCGAGGCCTCGAAATCGGCCTTGCTGATTTCGGAGACGCCCGGCTGCACCTTGTTGGCCACGATCATCGGATGCGCGTGGCTCGCGTTCGACTTGAGCCACGAGAGCAGCCGGATCGTGTCGCGCGCCGAGGCGAGGGTGAGCTCGCAGGCCAGCACCACCAGGTTCACGTCCGCCAGAAGCTGGGGGAAGTTGATGAGCATGTTGCGCGGCAGGTCGATGACCGTCATCTCGAAGGCCTGACGGAACTCGTCCTCCAGCTGCACGAAGGCCGAACCATCGGTCATCAGCGGCTGGTTGATCGGGGCTTCCGCCGAGAGGATCGACAGGTTGTCGCCGGCGCGCACCATGGCGCGTTCGATGAACAGCGGGTCGATGCGGCTCGGGTTCTCGATCGCGTCGGTGAGACCCCGGCCCGGCTCGAGATCGAGCGCGAGCGCGCCGGTCCCGAAGTGAACGTCGAGGTCGAGCAGCGCGGTCGGCGCCTTGTGCTGTTCGCTGAACAGCCACGCCAGCGAGGTCGCCAGCGTCGAGGCGCCAACACCCCCGCGGGTGCCCACGACAGCGGTCGAGATGTGGCGCTTGGCCGCATCGGCGTCGCCCGCCTTGGGGCTCATGAACACCGCCAGCGCCTGGTTCAGGGCATCATGCACCTGCTGGGGCGACAAGGGCTTCAGGAGGTAGTCGTGGATCCCGCTCGAGAGCAGGTCGCGATAGAGGCGCACGTCGTTGACCTGGCCGATGGCGATCACCACCGTGCCCGGCTCGCAGACTTCGGCGAGCGCGTTGATGTCGTTGAGCGGATCGCCGCTTTCCGACAGGTCGACGAGCAGGATCGCCGGCGAAGCGCTGACCGAGAGCGATTGCACAGCGTTGCGCAGGCCGCCCCGGTTGCACTTCTCCGGCTGCCAGCCGAGCTCGATCACCACCGGACGGATCACGTCCAGCGCGTTGTCGTCGCAGATATAGGCCGAGAAGGGGTCGCGATTGCCGGGCAGGCCCGATTTCCAGGGTGCATTCATGGCTTAGTTACCTCCTCCGCCGCCGCCTGAGCCGGCGCTTGCATCCTTCAGCCCCGCCTTGCCGGACGGTTCCATGTCACGATAGGTCGAGATCGCCTTGGTCGAGGTCGAGATCACGGTGTCGCCCGATCCCTTCTTGCCTTCGAGCAGGTCCTGCGGATCGGCGACCATCGCAGCAAGGTTGCTGTTGACTGCGCAGCCGAAGCCGGGGCTCGTGCCGTTGGAGTAGTTCATGTCCGACTTGGCCGACCAGTCGGGGCAGCCCGGAACGCTGGCGGTCGAGCGGGTGATGACGATGCGCGCCTGGCCGGGCTGGATGTAGCCCGCCGTGATCGGGGCGGCGTCGGCAATCATCAGGCCGTAACGGCCCGCAAGATCGCGCACCGCGTTCGCCACCGCCGGGTTCTGGCCAGGGTTCTCGATCGCGATGCGGTCGCCATAGCGCAGGTCCAGTGTCTCGAACCACCCGGCGATGCGCTGCTGCTCGGAGACCGGCAGGCCGCCTTGCGAGGTGTTGACGTCGAGCGTCATGTTGGTGCGTTCCACCACCGGCTGCTTGACGCTGTAGAGCGAGGTGTTCTGAGGCATCCCGCCGCAAGCGGTCAGGCCGAGGCCCATACCCAGTGCCAAAGCGAACCTGGGCGCGAGCTTCATTTTTCGTGCATGGGGCATCTGTGTCACCTTTCTCACGTTAGAGGCTGAAGCCCGGCGCCGGAGCGGCGCTGGCTGCACGGTCGGACTTGCGCGACTTCTTCTCGGCGCGGCGCGGCTTTTCGGGGCTCGTCGGCACGATCGCGGTCGGGTCCATGGCGCTCACCTTGGGCTGCGGCGCGTCCCCGTCGTCGCCTGCGGCCTTCGGACCGGGGCGCTGCTCGCCCGACTTGCCGGAATTGTTCTGGTAGCCGAGCAGCTGCTCGAACTCGTTGGCCGAGTGGTAGCCATCGGTCGGCAGCTTGATGTCCTTGGCGTCCACCGGCTTCACCAGATAGGGGGTGACGATGATCACCAGCTCGGTCTCGCCCTTGCGGAACTGCCGGCTGCGGAACAGGTTGCCGAGGATCGGCACGTCGCCCACGCCCGGCGCCTTTTCGAGCGCGTTCTGCGAGTTGGCGCTCATCAGCCCGGCGATCATGAAGCTCTGGCCCGAGCCCAGCTCCACGGTCGTTTCGGTGCGGCGGGTGGTCAGCGCGGGGACCTGGAAGCCGTTGAGCGTGATCGCGCCCTGCGAGGACAGCTCGGAGACTTCCGGGCGCACCCGCATCGAGATGCGACCGTTCGAAAGCACCGTCGGGGTGTAGGCGAGGCTGACGCCGAACTGGCGGAACTCCACCGTCACCTGGCCGAGGCCCTGGGCGAGCGGGATCGGGAATTCGCCGCCCGCAAGGAAGGTCGCGGTTTCGCCCGAGAGCGCGGTGAGGTTCGGTTCGGTGATGGTGGTCACCAGGCCGAGCCGCTCCGACAGGTCGAGCGCGCCGAGCATGTTGAGCCCGAACAGCTTGCCGAGCCCGGCGAGCGAGGTTCCGCCGCGGGAGTCGACCGACGGGCCGACCAGCTCCGTGCCGTCAGGCAGAGTGATCGAGGTCTGCGCCGCGCCGTTGCCGACACCGAGCGGACCGCCGTAGTTGAACGATTCCCCGCCGATCGGGCGGCCGGTGCCCACGCCGAAGCGGAAGCCGCTGGTGGCGTCGGCCATCTGCAGGTTGCCGCCGATCTCGCGCAGCAGGCTGCGGCTGACTTCGGCGATCTTGACGTGGAGGTTGACCTGCAGCGGCGTCGCGGTGCGCAACCGGCTGATGACATTGGCCTCCTTGCCGAGGAAGGCGGTGACGAGGCGTTCGGCCTCGGCGGCATCCTCGGGGGCGCCCACGGTGCCGGTCAGCAGCACGGTGTTGGTGCCCATGGTCGACACGTTCACCTTGGCATCGGGCATCGCCATCGCCAGCATCTGGTCGAGGCTGCCGATGTTCGAGCCCACCCGGATGTTGGCCGAGAAGATCACGTCGCCGCGGTCGTTGCTGGCATAGACGGTGGTCTCGCCGCCGGCCTTGCCGAACACGTAGAGCTGGCGCTGCGACTTGATCTGGACGTCGGCGACCCCGTCATTGGCGACGAACACGTCGCTCATCGCGCCCGGCACCGTCACCAGTTCGCCCTTGCCGATCGACAGGACGATCTCCTGCGACGGGCGGACGACCTGCTGCGCGGTGGCGGTCGCCGCCGGCATCGCCGCCATCGGCACCGCAGCGAGCGCGGCGACCAGCAGCTTGGTCTTGAACTTGCGTGTCATCGAATGACCCCCCTCGGGTTTGGTCGGCATGAGTGCGGCAATCGTCAGAAGGCGAGCGTGGAGCCGGCGGCGGGCAGGGTCTGCCCGGCACGGCGCACGCCGGTTGCTTGGCCCGAGAGGATCGCGCCGGTCTTGGCGCTGACGCTCTCTTCGGTGGTTTCCTTGCCGCGGGTGACCCGCACGCTCGGACCGGTGTAGACCTTGGCCGGCGCAGCGCCGGGGTAGGCAGGGCGCGCCGGAGCGCTGTATTGCGGCGCGGAGCTTTGCGCCGGTGCCTTGCTCGGCACGCTGGAGCGCTGGAAGCGCGACACGTCGGCGCCGGTGACGAAGGTGACGCCCTTATCCATCGGCTGGCCGGCGGCGGCCTTCAGCAGGCGCTCTTCCTGTTCGGGCGTCGCGCCCGCCGGGATCTGCACGCTGCCCGAAGCGAGCGCCTTTTCGAGCTCGGCCGGGTTGTCCGAGATCGAACGCAGCACCAGGCTGATCTGGCCGATCGTCTGGGCGACCGCGATCTTCTCGGCGATCTTCGGCGTCACTTCGAGCGTGACGGTGCGGAATTCGCTCACCACGGTCTTGCCGTTCTCGTCGGTGGTCTTCTCGGTGGTCTGGTCGGTGGCGAGCACGCGCAGGTTGCGCAGCACGGTCTCGGCGGTCTTGAGCGCCGGGCCATCGCCCTCGCCATCGATCTGCTGGGTGAGCACGAGGTCGACGCGGTCACCGGCGAAGACGAAGCCGGCGACGCCGGTGGTGGCCGAAACCGGCACCGTGACGGCGCGCATGCCCGGGCCGAGGGCCGCAGCGAGGAAGCCGCGGTCGCCGGGGCTCACCAGAGCGCCCTGGGTGACAGGCTCGCCCGCGGTGACCGGATAGCGCACGACCGTGCCGAGCAGCTTGTTCATGTCGGCCTCGCCATCGAGGAAGTAGGCGTCCTGCACCAGTTCCTTGGGCCAGGGCTGGAAGCCCAGCGCATCGGCGGTGATGATCGTGCCGGCCGGCAGCGCCCGCTTGGCGACGAGCACCCGCGGTCCGGTCGGGACGGCGGCCTCGGCTTCGGGAGCAGGGCCTCCGGCGAACATGCTGCGTGCAGCAATGGCGGTGCCGATCGCGATGATCAGCGCGCCGAGCAGCAGAACCAGTTTCTTCCTATCCATGGCTCAAATAGCCCCCCTCGTAAGCGCCCCAGTTGGTTAGCGGGCAGGTATGGTTGCGTGGGTTAAGTCCCGAAGGGTTAAGATCGGGTTATGCGGCTTGAGCGGCGATCGCGCCGGCGGGCAGGTAGTTGATCGCCAGCGTCCACAGCGCACCGAAGGCGATCGCCACGCCGTAGGGGATGGCGATCCGGTCGCGCTGGCGGCGGGCGACATGCCAGAACACCATCATGATGGTTAGCACGCCCCCTGCGATCGACATGATCAGCAGCAGCTGCATGTATTCGTAGAGCGGGATCCACAGCGCCAGCGCGGTGAGCAGCTTGACGTCGCCGCCGCCCATCACC
The DNA here is from genome assembly GCA_027489065.1 of Erythrobacteraceae bacterium. Taxonomy (GTDB): domain Bacteria; phylum Pseudomonadota; class Alphaproteobacteria; order Sphingomonadales; family Sphingomonadaceae; genus Erythrobacter. The sequence goes on from JAIYAM010000023.1 coordinate 101,186, forward strand.
TTGAAGGCGAACATGGCCGCAAAGATGCCGAAGGCGACCGCCGCCACGCCGAGCTGGATGGCGATGTCGGGCCACAGGGCGAGGCCTTGCGACCACCAGAAGACCGGCGCGCCGGCCGCGATCAGGAGGTTCAGCCAATTGTCGATCTGCCGCCGCCGCATGTCGGTGAACGCGGCGACCAGCAGCGCAATTGCCAAGGCGATCAGCAGACCGTAGGAAATGGTATTCATCGACTTCGTGCCCCCGGCAAGGCCGCGCGTGAATGCGATCGGCCGTCCTTGATTGGGACACTCGTACAGATCATGACTTACCAAATAGTAACCACGTTCGGCGGCCCGGGATCGGCGAGACAGCGATGAGCACCATGACACAGGACGCGGCAACCAGCCGCCGCATGATTTCCCCCGCAGCGCAGGAGAGCACCTGGACCGCGGCGGACGGCCATGCCATCCGCCGCATCGACTGGGCCGGAGCGGGCGAGGGCGCGGGCGCGGGTTCTGGCGCGCGCGGCTCGATCCTGTTCCTTCCCGGACGCGGCGACTTCTACGAGAAATATCTCGAGACTCTCGAGGAATGGCACCGCGCAGGCTGGCGGGTGACCGCTTCGGATTGGCGCGGGCAGGCGGGCTCGGGCCGGCTCGGCAAGGACGCGGTAACCGGGCACATCGCGGATTTTTCGATCTGGATCGACGATCTGGCGCTGCTGTTCGATTCGTGGGTGGCCGAAACGCCCGGCCCGCACGTCATCGCCGCCCATTCGATGGGCGGGCATCTGGTGCTGCGCGCTCTGGTCGAGAAACGCATTGCGCCCGATGCCGTGGTGCTGAGCGCGCCGATGACCGGCATCGCCGGCCCGCCGCTGCCGCTGCCCGCGCTCCACGCCCTTGCGCGCACGATGTGCCGGGTCGGCGATCCGGCGCGGCCCGCGTGGAAGTGGAGCGAAAAGCCGGGCGAGCTGCCAGCGGCGCGTGCCAATCTCCTCACCCATGACCGCGACCGTTACGCCGACGAACAATGGTGGCGCGAGGCGCGCCCCGAGCTTGTCATGGGCCCGGGCAGCTGGCGCTGGGTCGAGCGCGCCTATGCCTCCTGGGCGATGCTCGAAGCGCCGGGCGCGCTGGAAAGCGTCGACGTGCCGGTGCTGATCATTTCCACCGCCGCCGACAAGCTGGTCAGCCACCCCGCCAACCTCGCCGCCGCGCGCCGCCTGCCCAAGGCCGAGCTGATGGCGCTGGGCAACGAGGCCGCGCACGAGGTGCTGCGCGAGGTCGACTCGGTGCGCGATCCCATCATGGCGCGGATCGCCGCCTTCCTCGACCGGGTCGCGCCCGCCAGATCTCCGGCCGCATGATCCACGACCTCGCCGTGATCGGGGCGGGGATGGCCGGGGCCAGCCTCGCCGCCGAACTCTCGCCCCATGCGAGCGTGCTGCTGCTCGAGGCCGAGGACGCGCCGGGCTACCACGCCACCGGGCGCTCGGCGGCGTTCTGGGAGGAATGCTACGGCGGCCCCGGCGTCGTCCCCCTGACCCGCGCTTCGGGGGCCTACCTTGCCGAACACGGTTTCCTGACCCCGCGCGGTGCGCTTTACGTCGGCCGCGCCGAGGATCGCGCCGCGATGGACGAGTTCCGCGCCTCCTACGCCGGCACAGGGGTGAGCATCGAGCGACTCGCGCCCGAAGCCTTGGCGCAGCGCGTTCCGCACATCCGGCCCGAATGGAGCGAGGCGCTCTATCAGCCGGCCTGCGCGGATATCGACGTGGCGGGGCTCCACCAGCACTACCTGCGCCTGGGCAAGCGGCATGGGGTGGAGACCGTCACCCGCGCCCGAGTCGCGGGCCTGTCACGTGACGGCGGCGTGTGGACCATCACCACCGCGCGCGGGACAAGTTTCCGGGCGGCGCGGATCGTCAATGCCGCAGGGGCCTGGGCCGACGAGGTGGCGCGCCTCGCCAGCTTGCGCCCCGTCGGCATCACGCCCTTGCGCCGCACGGTCGCGGTGCTGCGGGTCGCGCCGCAAGCCCCTGCCGATCTGCCGCTGGTTCTGGACATAAACGGCGGCTTCTACTTCAAGCCCGACGCCGGGCGGCTGTGGCTCTCCCCGCATGACGAGATCCCGTCCGACCCCTGCGACGCCGCGCCGGAGGAACTCGATGTCGCGGTCGCCATCGACCGCTTTCAGCAGGTGACCAACTGGCGGATCGAAGCGGTCGAGCACCGCTGGGCGGGCTTGCGCAGCTTCGCGCCCGACCGGATGCCGGTCTATGGCCCCGACCCTCGGGAGCCCTCCTTCATCTGGTTCGCAGGGCAGGGCGGCTTCGGCATCCAGACCGCGCCCGCCGCGGCGCGACTCGCAAGCCAGATGGTACTCGGGCAGGGGGCCGATGCGGTCACCGCGGGGATCGATCCTGCCCCCTATGCCCCGGCGCGGTTCGCTGCTCACCACGAGCCACAATCCGCCTAGGCAAGCGCGCCGGCATCTGCCAACTTCCTAACTTGCATTAACTGTAAGGGAGGGGCTGTTTCATGGCGCACACATTCGAGATCACCAAGGACAAGGCCGGCGAGTTCCGCGTGCGGTTCAAGTACAACTCGGAAGTGATGTTCGCGACCGAGGGCTATTCGAGCAAGGCCAGCGCGCAGAACGCGATCGACTCGATCAAGAAGAACGGCCCCGACGCTGCGGTTGAAGACAACAGCTGATTTCCCGCCTCGTCATTGCGAGGAGCCGGAGGCGAGGAAGCAATCCATGGACGAACAGTCCCGCTTGCGGAAACCTCAGGCCGTGGATTGATTGGCCAAGGCCAGCTTCGCTTCCGCCTTCGGCTCGCAATGACGAAGTGCTCAGTGAGCGAACGCCGACCCCGGGTCTGCCTGGCGCATCGCTTCCTCGCTCGCCAGCGAGTCGGCGCGTTCGTTCTCGGGGTGGCCGGAGTGGCCCTTCACCCATTCCCATGACAGCTTGTGGGGGCGTGCGGCGGCGAGCAACTCGCGCCACAGGTCCTCGTTTATGACCGGCTTCCGGGCCGCGGTCATCCAGCCCTTCTTCTGCCAGCCGAAGATCCACTTGGTCATGCCGTCGATGACATAGCGGCTGTCGGTGTGGACGGTGACGGTGCAGGGCTCCTTCAGGGCGCTGAGGCCGCGCAGCACCGCGGTCATCTCCATGCGGTTGTTGGTGGTGCGAGGCTCGCCGCCGACCAGCTCCTTCTCGTGCCCGCCGCTGCGCAAAATCGCGGCCCAGCCGCCGGGGCCGGGATTGCCCTTGCACGCGCCGTCGGTGAAGATGTCGACCTGTCTCATGCCGCAGCCCCTAGGGCCACGCAGCCCCGTCAGGCAAGCAGGCCGTGCCCCTGTGCGTCGTAGAACGCCCAGCGCCGGGCGAACTGCATCGGGTCCTTGCGGGTGACGAGCGCATCGTCGGGGGTGTCGAGCCAGTCCTCGGCGCGGGAGGCGACGAAGCGCAAGGCTGCGCCCTTGGCGACCTCGGCGAACAATGCGCGCTCGGCCGTCTCGAGCCGCCGAACGGTCTGGTAGCCCTCGATCAGCGCCGCGCCGCAATCCGGGCGGTAGGCATTTGCGCCATCGAAGCACCACGCCGCATGTGTCACCGCCAGATCGAGCACCATCGGCCCGGTGCAGGCGAAGTAGAAGTCGATCAGCCCGGTCACCCGGTCGCCCAGCATCAGCACGTTGTCGGGGAAGAGGTCGGTGTGGGTCTGCGATTGCGGCAGGCCCGAAAGGTCGAGCGCGGCCGCCGCGCGGGCGTGACCCAGCATGGCGGGCAGGGCAGGGTCGATGGTCGCCAGCGCCTGCGCGCCGCATGCCTCGAGAATGGCGGCGCTGGCGGCGAAGTCCATCGCGTTGGCGCGGGTGTGGGGGAAGTCCTGCGCGGCGAGATGCAGCTCCGCCAGCACCGCGCCGACGGCGCGCGCCTGTGCGGGGGTGGGCCGGGTCGGCGAGACACCGGGCAGGAACTCGATCAGCGCGGCGGCTTTCCCCTCGACCATCCGGTAGGAGGCGCCGCTGCGGTCATGCATGGTGCGCGGGACGGGGCAGGCCTTGCCCGCGAGGTGATCGAGCAGCCCGAGGAAGTAGGGCAGGTCGGCGTAGTCGATCCGCCGCTCGTAGAGCGTCAGGATGAAGCGCGTGCCGGACTGGCCGGAGCCTGTCGTCTCGACCAGCCAGTTGGAATTGGACACGCCTTCCGCGATGCCCTTGGCCATGACCAGATCGCCCACGTCGTATTCGGCGATCAGCCGGGCGAGGTCCTCCGCGCCCAGGTGGGTGTAGACCGCCATCCCCCGTGCCCCTCGCGAATGCCTATTCGGTGAGCTGGCGGGGGAGCTTGAAGATCATCTTCTCGACCGTCGCGGTGATCTCGCGCTCGGTGATGCGGCGGTGCTGGGCGAGCGCCGTGACCACTTCGCGCACGAGGATCTCCGGCGCCGAGGCCCCGGCGGTGAGACCCAGCGTCTCGACCCCTTCGAGCCACGCAAAGTCGATCTCGCTCGCCCGCTGGATCAGCTTTGCGGGGGTCCCGAGCCGCTCCGACACCTCGACAAGACGCAGCGAGTTGGACGAATTGGGCGCGCCGATCACCAGCACCAGATCGCAATCGTGGGCCAGCTCCTTGACCGCCGCCTGACGGTTCGAGGTCGCATAGCAGATGTCCTCCGCCCGCGGCCCCGAGATATTGGGGTAGCGCCATTCGAGCGCCTGGATCACCTCGCGCGTGTCGTCGACCGACAGCGTCGTCTGGGTGAGGTAGGAGAGCGCCTCGTCCGAATCGAAGGGCAGCTTGTCCACGTCCTCGATCGTCTCGACGAGCGTCATCTGCCCGGGTTCCACCTGGCCCATCGTGCCGATCACTTCGGGGTGGCCTTCATGGCCGATGAAGATGATGTGCCGCCCCTTCTCGATCTGGCGCTCGGCCTGGCGGTGGATCTTGCTGACCAGCGGGCAGGTCGCATCGACATAGAGCAGCTGGCGGCGCCGCGCCTCGGCCGGGATCGCCTTGGGCACGCCGTGGGCGCTGAACACCACCGGCGCATCGTCGGGCACCTCGTCCAGTTCCTTGACGAAGATCGCGCCCTTGGCCTTCAATTGCTCGACCACGTATTTGTTGTGGACGATCTCGTGCCGCACGAAGACCGGCGCGCCGTAGCGTTCGAGCGCTCTTTCGACGATCTCGATCGCCCGGTCGACCCCGGCGCAGAAACCGCGCGGGGCGGCGATCAGGAGGTTGAGCGGCGGCAGCTCGGCGGCGTCGGCCACGGGAGCATCGGAAGCGACGGTGTCGGCAGGAAAGGGCGCGTTCATGTGCTCCCCTCTAGCGCAAGGCGCACGTCCTCGCTAGGGCGCACGGGATCGGATATTCGAGGACGGCTCCACAATGAAGCTTCGCGCGCACTCCCTGATTGCTGTTGCCGCACTCGCAGGCCTTTCCGCCTGCGCGAAGAACGGCGATCTGGTGATCGACCAGGGGGTCGGCATCACCGCCGTCCTCAGCCTGTGCCCGGCGGTCGGCATCCCCGACTACACCGGCGACGTCACGACCTTCCGCGATCCGGCCGACACGACCACCGCCAGCCTCGATGTCAGCGCGTCGATGACCACCCTGCGTTCGACCTGCAACGACACCGGCGACAAGGTCTATTCCGAAGCGAGCTTCACCGTGAACGCGCGCCGCACCGACACGCGCGGCGCCCGCACGGTTGCGCTGCCCTATTTCGTGACCGTCACACGCGGCGGGAACGCGGTGATTTCCAAGCGCATCGGCACGGTCACGCTGACCTTCGCCGACGGGCAGGACCGCGCCACCGCCACGGCCAAGGCGGGCAGCTTCGTCAACCGCGCCGATGCGGCGCTGCCCGAGGATATCCGCCAGAAGATCACCCGCAAGCGACGAGCGGGCGACGAGGAAGCGGCGCTCGACCCGCTTGCCGATCCCGAAGTGAAGGCGGCCATCGCCCGCACCCGCTTCGAGATGCTGGTCGGCTTCCAGCTGACCGAGGAGCAGCTGAAGTACAACGTGACGCGCTGACGTTTTTCGAACGCGCCTCCGCGCGTTCGTCCTCGGTGCTGTTCCCTTCGCTCCGCTTCGGGGCACCTGCGGGGCGGCCGCGTGGCCTTGCGGCGCCTTCGGCGCCGAGCTGGCGCGACACGCTGCGTTGCTGGTTCTGCTTCCCCTCATCTTCGCCCCGGGCTTGACCCGGGGCTCGGCTTCCTTCTTTGCATCCGCGCAAGACGCAAGAGAACATCATGACCCAACCCAAGACCCTCTACGCCGCCCATGCGGCGCTGATCGAAAGCGTGCTGACCGAGCTGGTGGCCGAGGGCGTGCTGCCCGCCGGCACTTCCTTCGCCAACGTGACGCTCGAACCGCCACGTGACGCCTCGCATGGCGACCTTGCCACCAACGCCGCGATGGTGCTCGCCAAAGGGGCGGGCATGAACCCGCGTGCGCTGGCCGAAGCGATCACCGCCAAGCTGGCCGCGCAGCCCGGCATCGTCAGCGCGGACATCGCCGGACCCGGTTTCATCAATCTGCGCCTCGCGCCAGAGGCGTGGATCGACGAGCTTCGCGCCATCGCCAGCCTCGGCGACGATTACGGTCGCTCAGCCATGGGCGGGGGCCGGGTGGTCAACGTCGAATATGTCTCGGCCAACCCGACCGGGCCGATGCACATGGGCCACTGCCGCGGCGCGGTGGTGGGCGACGCCTTGTCCTCGCTGCTCGAATTCGCGGGCCACAATGTCACGCGCGAATACTACGTCAACGACGCGGGCGCGCAGGTCGATGTCCTCGCCCGCTCGGTGCACATGCGCTACCTTGAAGCGCTGGGGCAGAGCATCACCATCCCCGAGGGCCTCTACCCCGGCGAATATCTCGTGCCCGTGGGCGAGGCGCTCGCCGCCGAGTTCGGCGACCGCTACGCCGCCGCGCCCGAAGGCGACTGGCTGATCCTGTTCCGCACCCGCGCGGTGGCGGCGATGATGGACATGATCCGCGAGGATCTGGCGACGCTCGGCATTGTCCATGACCTCTTCTCCTCGGAAGCCGAATTGCAGGCCTCGGGCAAGGTCGACGCGGCCGAGCAATGGCTGCGGACCCATGACCTCGTCTATGACGGCGTGCTCGAAGCGCCCAAGGGCAAGGCCCCGTCCGAAGATTGGGAACCGGTCCAGCTGCCGCTGTTCCGCTCGACGAAGTTCGGCGACGATCAGGATCGCCCGATCAAGAAGTCGAACGGCGCGTGGACATACTTCGGCGCGGACCTCGCCTACCACTTCCAGAAGGCGCAGACCGCCGACGCGCTCGTCGATATCTGGGGCGCGGACCATGCGGGCACCGTCAAGCGGATCAAGGCGGCTGTGGCTGCGCTGACCAGTGCCGATGGCGCTGCGCCGAAGCCCTTCGAGGTCAAGCTCGTGCAGATGGTGCAGCTGTTGAAGGGCGGGCAGCCGTTCAAGATGTCCAAGCGCTCGGGCAACTTCGTGACGCTCGCCGACGTCGTCGACATGGTCGGCAAGGACGTGGTGCGCTTCACCATGCTGACCCGCAAGCCCGATGCGCAGATGGATTTCGACTTCGACAAGGTGGTCGAGGCCTCGAAGGACAACCCGGTCTTCTATGTGCAGTACGCCCATGCCCGGATTCGCTCGACGCTGCGGAAGGCGGCCGACATGGGGATCACCCCCTCGGACGCCGACCTCGACCGGCTCGGCGCGGAGGAGCTGGCGCTGATCGCCCGCGCCGCGCAATTCCCGCGCGAGATCGAGGCGGCGGCCCGCGCGCGCGAGCCGCACCGGATCGCCTTCTACCTCTATGATCTGGCCGCCGACCTCCATTCCTACTGGAACCTCGGTAACGACCGCCCCGAAAAGCGGTTCATCGTGGAACAGGATGCGCAGCTCACCGCGGCGAGGCTTTTCCTCGCTACCGCAATCGGGCAAGTGATCCGCGGCGGTCTCGGCGTGTTGGGCGTGGAGGCTGTCGAAAGCATGTGACCCGCTTGGGGGGACAGCGCGCGTGAGGTGTTTTCGATGATCGAGGCCGAGTACGAGGAACTGAACGATGACGGCGAGCTCGATCTTGCCGACACCGACAGCCTGCCGTGGCTCGAATCCGATGAGGAGGACGAAGCGGCGGGCGGTATCGACGCGTGGCAGATCATCGGCTTCGTCGGCCTGCTGCTGGCACTCGGCGCGGCGGTGGTCGGCGGGGTGTGGTTCTTCTCGAACCGCATGACGAGTGACGAGCTGGTGGCGGACGGCAGCGTGATCGCCGCGCCCGAAGGCCCGATCAAGCAGCGCCCGGACGATCCGGGCGGCAAGGAATTCGCCGGCACGGGCAATGTCGCGCCGGTGGTGGGCGAGGGCGGCTCGCGTCCCGCCGTCGTCGCCGAAGCGCCGCTCCCGCCGCTGCCCGATCCGGTGACCGGCAAGGTCCCCGCAGGCGCGCCGACGAGTGGGCCGACCCCAGGCGCGACCGGTTCGAAGATCGTGCCCGTCACCGCCCCTTCGGCTGCGCCCACTACGGCGCCCCCGGTTCCCGGCACCGGCGTCCAGCTTGCAGCCTATGGCACCCGCGCCCGCGCCGAGCAGGGCTGGAGCGAAGTCACCCGCCGCACCGACAAGCTTTCGGGCGTGAAATACCGGATCGTCGAAGGCAAGGTCGACATCGGCACGGTCTACCGCCTGCAGGCCGTGACCGGCAGCCGCGCCGAGGCGACACGCCTGTGCGCCGCGCTCAAGACCGACGGGATCGACTGCCAGGTGAAGTAAGGGGGCTCCCGAGGGGCTTCAGGGGTGGCCTAGCGGCGTTTTTCCCCGCTCCAGACCCCCTCCAGCCCTTGCTTGGGCCTCGCTAGAGTGCGACTCTGCGGCCATGATTCCGGCGATCTTCGGTCTTTCCGGCCCCCAGCTCACCGCGCAAGAGCGCGCCTTCTTCCGCGAGGCCGACCCGGCGGGCTACATCCTGTTCGGGCGCAATTGCGTGGATCCCGAGCAGCTGCGCGCCCTGACCGACGACCTCAGGAGCATCCACGGACGGACACGCCTGCTGGTCTCGATCGATCAGGAAGGCGGGCGTGTCGCGCGCCTCCGCCCGCCCGGCTGGTCGCCCTATCCCTCGGGGCAAGCCTTTGATGCGCGTTACCAAATCGCGCCCGCCAGCGCGATCGAGGCGGCGCGGGTGAATGCCCATGCGATGGGTCTGGAACTCTCGGCGATGGGCATCACCGTCGATTACCACCCCCCGCTCGACTTGAGGGTCCCCGGCGCCCACGACGTGATCGGCGACCGTTCGCTGGGGAGCGATCCGATGCAGGTCGCCGCGCTGGGCCGTGCGATCCTCGAAGGGCTGAGCGCAGGCGGCGTGACGGGCTGCGTCAAGCACATGCCCGGCCACGGCCGCACCGATGTCGACACCCACAAGGCGATGCCCACCGTCACCGCGAGCGCGGCTGAGCTCGACGCCGACCTCGCGCCGTTCCGTACCCTTAACCAGGCGCTGATCGGCATGACCGGGCACCTGCTGTTCACCGCCTGGGACGCCGAGAACCCCGCGACGCTCTCGGAGACGGTGATCCGCGACGTTATCAGGGGCGCGATCGGCTTCGACGGCCTGCTGCTCACCGACGATATCGACATGGAGGCGCTGGGCGGCACCATCCCCGAGCGCGCCGCCCGCGCCCATGCCGCAGGGTGCGATATCGTTCTCAACTGCTGGGCGAAGATGGACGACATGGAGGGCATCTGCGAGGTGCTGCCGCCCATGTCCGGGGCGACCGCCGCCCGGCTCGACCGCGCGCTTGCAGGGACCCGCATCGGCGATGCGCTCGCCCCCGAGCACCACGCGCTGCTCGCCAAGCGCGACGCATTGCTGGCGCTGGCAGCATGAACGCGCCCGAGCAGCCCTTCATGTTCCCGCCCGACGCCGCGAAAGCGGGCGCCGGGGCCGAGGGGGACGCGCTCTACCTCGAACTGGGCGCGTGGGAGGGGCCGCTCGACCTGCTGCTCGACCTTGCGCGGCGGCAGAAGGTCGATCTCAGGCAGATCTCGATCCTCGCGCTGGTCGACCAGTACCTCAATTACATCGAGACCGCGAGCGCGCTGAAGCTCGAGGTGGCGGCCGATTACCTCGTGATGGCCGCGTGGCTCGCCTACCTCAAGTCGGCGATGCTCCTGCCACGCGCCGAGCAGGAGGACCCCTCACCGGAGGAACTGGCGCTCCGCCTGCAACTGCGCCTCCAGCGCCTCGGCGCGATGCGCGAGGCGGCGGGGCGGTTGATGGGCCGCGACCGCATCGGGCGCGACGTGTTCCTGCGCGGCAGCCCTGAGGGCCTGCGCACCGACCGCAAGACCGTATGGCGCAGCGATCTGTTCAGCGTCATTCAGGCCTATGGGCAGGTCAAGGCGCGCACCGCACCGCGCATCTACCACGTCGCCAATCGCCCGGTGATGACCCTCGATTCCGCGCTCGAGCGGGTTTCGGCGATGCTCGGCGTGACGCTCGAATGGATGGAGATCCGCGACTTCCTGCCGCCCCACGCCTCGCCCGCACTGCGCCGCTCGGCGCTGGCATCGAGCTTCGTCGCCGCGCTCGAACTCACCAAGCGCGGGCGTGCGGAACTGGAGCAGGACGGCGCTTTCGCCCCCTTGCGCATCCGCCGCCTGAAGGACGCGGCTGCTTGAGCGAGGAGGAGCCCGGCACGCTCGAACGCGCGGTCGAGGCGACGCTCTTCGCCGCCGAGGAGCCGCTGAGTGTCGAGGCGCTCGCCGCCCACCTCGGCGGACTGGAACATTCGGAGGTGCGCGACACCTTGGCCCTCCTCGAAACCCGCTACCGCGCACGCGGCGTCCACCTTGTCGAACGCGGCAGCCGCTGGCATTTCGAGACCGCGCCCGATCTCGCGCACCTGTTGCGCCGCGAGAAGGAGCAGGTCCGCCGCCTCTCCCGCGCCGCCACCGAGGTGCTCGCGATCATCGCCTATCACGAACCCGTCAGCCGCGCCGAGATCGAGTCGATCCGGGGTGTGCAGACCAGTGCGGGCACATTGGATGTGCTGATGGAGGCAGGCTGGGTGAGGCCGGCGGGCCGCCGCGAGGTGCCCGGCCGCCCTGTGATCTACGCGACCACGCCGACCTTCCTCGATCATTTCGGCCTCGCCAGCCGCCGCGATCTTCCCGGCATCGACGAATTGCGCGCCGCCGGGCTCCTCGATCCGGTCGATGAAGCGCTGGAGGCGCAGATGCGCTTCGATCCCGATGAAGAAGACGACGGAGCCCGCGATTCTGGCAGCGACGAGAATCTGGCGGACTGACTCGCATTTCGCGTGAGGCTGGCCTAAATGGACCGCGTAACGCGCCGGGTCAGGTCCCGGTCATGCGGCCCGTGCCAGAGTCGCGGCTGCATCTGAGGAGTTGAGACAATGGGTAGCATGTCGATCGTGCACTGGCTGATTGTGCTGGTGGTGGTGCTGATCCTGTTCGGACGCGGCCGCATCTCGGAGATGATGGGCGATTTCGGCAAGGGCATCTCGAGCTTCAAGAAGGGTCTCAACGAGACCGACGAGACGGTTTCCAAGTCGGCGCGCATCGAGCCGCCGGCACAGGTCGTCTCCGATGCGCCCGCGCCGGCTCCGGTCGACAAGACCGACAGCACCGGCGCCTGATCCTCCTGCCCTGAAAGAGCGGCGCACCCGCACCCCCATGTTCGACGTCGGCGCCGGAGAGCTGCTGGTCATCATCATCGTCGCGGTCGTCGTGATCGGGCCGAAGGACCTGCCGCTCGCCATGCGCACAGCGGGCCGCTGGATCGGCAAGATGCGGCGCGTGTCCGCCCATTTCCGCAGCGGTATCGACGCCATGGTGCGCGAGGCCGAGCTGGAGGAAATGGAGAAGAAGTGGAAGGCGCAGAACGAGGAAATCATGCGCCGTTCCGCCGCCCTGACCGAAGCCGAGGCCGGCGCGCCGGTGATGACCGGCCCGCCTCCGGTGGATGTGCCGCCGGTGGGTGCGCCTGAAACGGTTGCCTCTGCGGTCGAGACCGCGCCGCACCCTGTAGCCGAAGTGCCGCCGGTAGAGACACCTGCGGAGCCGCTCGCCCAGATACCCGAGCCCGAACCCGAGCCAGTCAGCGCACCCGCCGCGAAGGGCAGCGCCGATGTTTGACATCAAGGACCTCGACGAGACCCGCGCGCCCCTGCTCGATCACCTGATCGAGCTGCGCACCCGGATCGTGCGCGCGCTGTTCGCGCTCGGTATCGGCTTTGCGATCTGCCTCTATTTCGCCGACGATATCCTCGGCCTGCTGGTGCAGCCGCTGAAGGCTGCCTTCCCGGCGGGCGAGGGCCAGCTGATCTTCACCCAGCTTCCCGAGGTGTTCTTCGTCGAGCTTAAGGTGGCGCTGTTCGGCGGGTTGGTGCTGAGCTTCCCGGTGATCGCCAACCAGCTATGGGCCTTCATCGCGCCGGGGCTCTATGCGCGCGAGAAGAAGGCCTTCCTGCCCTTCCTCTTCGCCACGCCGGTGCTGTTCACCGCCGGAGCCTCGCTCGCCTATTTCCTCGTCATGCCGACCGCCTTCAAGTTCTTCCTCGGCTTCGGCGGCGAAGCGGGTGGCCTTAAGGTCCAGGCCTTGCCGGGCGCGGGCGAATATCTGAGCCTCGTCATGCAGTTCATCTTCGGCTTCGGGGTAACCTTCCTGCTGCCGGTGCTGCTGCTGCTGCTCCACCGCGCCGGGATCGTCAGCCGCGCGCAGATGGTGGCGGCACGGCGCTACGTAATCGTCGGTATCTTCGTGATTGCCGCGATCGTGACCCCGCCCGATCCGGGCTCGCAGATCATCCTCGCGGTGCCGCTACTGCTCCTGTTCGAAGCCTCGCTGCTGCTGATGCGGTTCCAGGAGAAATCCATCGCCGCCGACAAGCTGGCGCGCGAGGCGGAAGCCGCGGCCGAAGCGGCTGCGGCGGAATAAGGGAGGGCGAGAGCCTCAGTCCCCCCGCACTTTCACCCCGCCGATCCAGACTTCGATCACCTTCGTCTGGCGGATGGCGTCGGGTGAGGAGAGCAGCGGATCGCGGTCCACGAACAGGAAGTCGGCGCGCTCGCCGGGGATGAGGCGGCCGAAGCGCCCTTCGGCAAAGCCTGCATAGGACGCGTCGGCGGTGAATCCGGCGAGCGCAGTCTCGCGGCTCACCGTTTCCTGCGGGAACCAGCCGCCGAAGGGCTCGCCTTTCGCATCGGTGCGGCTGATCGCGGCGGCCATGCCGGCCCAGGGGTCGGCAGGCTCGACCGGCGAATCCGAGCCGAAGGCCAGCCGCCCGCCCGCCTTGAGCACGGAGCGCCACGGATAGGCTCCCGCCAGCCGGTCAGGCCCCAATCGCACTTCGGCCATCAGCCGGTCGGAGGTCTGGTGGAGCGGCTGCATCGAGGCGATCACCCCGTGCTTGCCGAGCCGGGCGATGTCGATGGGGTCGACGATCTGCGCGTGCTCGATGCGCCAGCGGCGGTCGCCCGTGTAGGTCTCCGACAGCTCCTCGATGGCGTCCAGCACCTCGGCATTGGCAGCATCGCCGATCGCGTGGACGGCGATTTGGAAATTGCTCATCGCCGCGCGGCTCATCAGGTTCCGGAGCTGCGAGGGGCTGAGCAGCGGCAAGCCGCGAGTGCCGTGATCGTCGGCATAGGGCGCCTTTAGGCTCGCGCCCCGCGAACCCAGCGCGCCGTCGAGGAACAGCTTGATGCCGCCCATCCGCAGCCGGTCGCCATAGAGCCACACGGTCGGTTCGGCACCGGCGACCAGTTCGAGCGTGTCGATGGAGTCGGCGTAGGACATGATGCGGATCTGGAGCCGCCCGGCATCGCCCGCGCGGCGGAAGGTCGCCCAGTCGTGGGGCTTGGTGCCCATGTCGGCGACGGCGGTGACGCCCTTGGCGAGCAGCACGTCCTGCGCCTTGGAAAGCGCAAGGTCGCGGTCCTGCGGGCGGGGGGCAGGCACGACCTTGCCGACCAGCTGGACGGCATTGTCGACGAACACGCCCGCCGGCGCGCCGCTCGCGTCGCGGATGATCTTGCCGCCTGCCGGATCGGCGGTCTTCGCGGTGATCCCGGCTGCGGCAATCGCGCGGGTGTTGGCCCAGTTGGCGTGGTTGTCCGCCCGCTCCAGCCACACCGGGCGGTCGGCGACAACGCTGTCGAGCTCGGCGACGGTGGGGAAGCGACCGAGGCCCCACTTCTCCTGATTCCAGCCGCGCCCGATGATCCAGGGCCGGCCGGGGTTCGCATCGGCGAAAGCCTTGATCTTCGCCAGCGCCCCTTCGAGCGAGGTGGTGTCCGACAGGTCGAGCGTCAGCGCGGCAAAGCCCATGTCCATGACGTGGACGTGGGCGTCGATCATGCCTGGGACCATCACCTTGCCCTTGCCATCGAGCCGGTATTGGGCCTGCGGGCGCTTGTCCCCGCGGGCGAGCACCGTCACGACCTTGCCGTCGTCGTCGAAGACGAGGCCGGTGAAGCGCAGCACCTTGCCCTCCTTGTCGATCGTCACCCCGTCGACATTGTCGACCAGCGTGTCGGCCCAGGCCGGCGCGGCAAGAGCGAGCGTGGAGGCGGCGAGAAGGGCGGAGGCGAGGATGCGGCGCATGGCGGTCCTTGAGACGATCTGAGGTGTGGGCCGCGTGCTATCGGCTTTGCGCCCGCTTGCCAACTTTCACCCCCGCACAGATTTCCTTTCGCGCAGTATCATTGCCCAAACCGCGCCAAGCCTCTAATCGCGGCCTCCATGTCCACGCAGCCCGCCTTCATGCGCCCCACCGGCGCGACCGCCTCTCCGGCCGATCTCACCATCGAGGACGTGCGCGCCGCCGCCGCCCGCATCGCGGGCGCGGTGGTCGACACGCCGATGATGCACTCGATCACGCTGTCGGAGATCACCGGCGCGGATATCTGGCTGAAGTTCGAGAACCTGCAGTTCACCGCCGCCTACAAGGAGCGCGGGGCGCTGAATGCGCTGCTGCAACTGACCGACGAACAGCGCGCCCGCGGCGTGATCGCGGCTTCGGCGGGCAACCACAGCCAAGGCCTCTCCTACCACGGCACCCGTCTGGGCGTGCCGGTCACCATCGTCATGCCCAAGCCGACACCGACGGTGAAGGTGATGCAGACCGAGAGCGTCGGCGGCAAGGTGGTGCTGGAAGGCGAGACCTTCGACGAGGCCTATGCCCATGCCCGCAAGCTCGAAGGCGAGCTTGGCCTGACCTTCGTCCACCCCTTCGATGACCCCCACGTCGCGGCAGGCGCGGGGACCGTGGCGCTCGAGATGCTGGCCGTGAAGCCCGATCTCGACTGTATCGTCACGCCGATCGGCGGGGGCGGGCTGATCTCGGGGATGGCGACCGTTGCCAAGGCGCACAACCCCGATATCGAGGTGGTCGGCGTGCAGGCCGCGCTGTTCCCCTCGATGTTCGACCGCATCAAGGGCGCGAACCTGCCCTGCGGCGGCGACACGCTGGCCGAAGGCATCGCGGTCAAGCAGCCGGGCGACTTCACCTCCAAGGTGATCGCCGAGCGCGTCGACGACATCCTGCTGGTGGACGAGCCGGCGCTGGAAAAGGCCGTCGCGCTGCTGCTCCAGATCGAGAAGACCGTGGTCGAAGGCGCGGGTGCGGCGGGCCTTGCCGCTGTCCTCAGGAACCCGGCGCGCTTTGCGGGCAAGTCGATCGGCCTGGTGCTGTGCGGCGGGAATATCGACACGCGCCTGCTCGCCAACGTCCTGCTGCGCGATCTTGCGCGTCAGGGCCGCCTCGCGCGGCTGCGCGTCACGCTTCAGGACCGCCCCGGCGCGCTGTTCCGGGTGATGCGGCTGTTCAACGAGCACAACGTCAACATCATCGAGATCTATCACCAGCGGATTTTCACCACCCTGCCGGCCAAGGGCCTCATCACCGACATCGAATGCGAGGCGCGCGACGCCGAGCAGGTCGAGCGGCTGGTCGAAGGCCTGCGCGCGCAGGGCTACACGGTGCAGCTCGTCGAGCTCGGCTGACGCCGCACGCCGCCGGCGTTTCGCCGACAAGCCACCGAAATCGTCTATGTTTCCGCCACTGCGGACGCGGTTTTCCCCCCGCCCGCGAGGGGCGCTGCATTTTTCACGACATTTTCATGGTTAAGGGACTTTTACCGGAGCGATGGTGCGGGCATAAGATTTTCTTAACGAATACGCGACCCGCGCGAATCCGCTCAAGAAGGACAGGCCCCACCCGTGACGGCACCGATCCGCTTTCCCCGGTTCTTTGTGACCAGCCCGGCTCCTTGCCCCTATTTGCCGGGGCGGAGCGAGCGCAAGGTTTTCACCGAACTGAAGGGCCCTCACGCGGATCAGCTCAATGAAGCGCTGGGCCGCATCGGCTTCCGCCGCAGCCAGACGGTCGCCTACCGCCCGTCCTGCCTCGATTGTCAGGCCTGCGTCTCGGTGCGGGTCGTGGCGAGCCGCTTCAAGCCTTCGGCAACGCAGAAGCGCGAGTTGAAGCGCAATTCCGATCTGATCGTCAGCGAATGCCGCCCTTGGGCGACCGACGAGCAGTTCGCGCTGCTCGCCCGGTACCTCGGCGCGCGCCATCCCGATGGCGGCATGTCGGCCATGGACGAGCTCGACTATGCCGACATGATCGAACACACGCCGGTCAGCACCGTCGTTACCGAATATCGCGAACCCGACGTGAATGGCCGGCCCGGGCGGCTGGTCGGCGCCTGCCTTACCGACCGTCAGGCCGACGGCTTGTCGATGATCTACTCCTTCTACGAGCCCGATCACACGGATCGCGCCGGGCTCGGCAACTTTATTATCCTCGATCATATCCGCCGCGCTGCGGCTGAGGCATTGCCCTATGTCTATCTCGGATATTGGGTCGAGGGTTCCCCGCGCATGCAGTACAAGGTTCGCTATCGCCCGCTCGAGCGGCTGACCCGCGAGGGTTGGCAGCTCATGGAGGAGCAGGAGCAGCATCGCCTGATTGCGCAAGCGACTGCACCGCGCAAGGCTCAGGACACACGGCTGGTGGGCGCACGGGGCAAGGATGGCCAGCCTGTCAAGTTTGCCGCCAGCTGAGACCCGGCGGCGGTTAACGCTCGGTCTCGCCATTGTCGCAGGATTGGGTCAGGGCGCGCTCGCACTGAGCGCGGCGCCTGCTGCTGCCCAGTCCGAAGGTCCCGGCCAGCCCGCTCAGACGACCGCGCAAACCCAGTCGCAGCCGTCCCCCGCCGATGATGATGAAACACAGGGCGAAACCGGTGACGGCGCTGCTGCGCCCTCGCTGTTCGGCCCCGCGCCCGAGCCCGCGCCTGTTCCGGATTCGCTCGACGAGCTGATCCCCGAAAGCGCTGTTGCCAATCCCGAAGGCTGGGCCACGTCCGGAGTGACCGGCAGTCCGGTCGCCGATGCCGGTCCGGGGCTTGGGGACGAAGCGCTTGCGGGCGGCATTCCTGTGGCGGACCCCGCTCTCGATCCGGTGTTCGCCGATCTCGCGCTCGAACAGCCCGCGCCGCTTCCCTCCGATCCCGAGGCCGAAGCACTCGCCGTGATCGAGGCACCGGTGCTCGCGGGGCTGCCCGAACTTGCCGAGACGCGGATCAGCAGCACGCTGGTCCTCGCGCTCCCGGCTGCCCCTGAAGCCTTCCCCGAAAAGGACGATTTCGTCGATCGCTTCAAGGCGCTCTCGACGCTGCGTGCGCTCGACGATGGCGAGGAGTCCGCGCCGCAGGTCGCCGCACGCGCCCGCGCCGACGAGGAACTGCTCGGCGATATCCTGCGCACCTATGGCTATTACAACGGCGAGGTGGTGCGCCAGCTTTCCGGCGGACGGCGCGACCGGCTGGAAAGCGCGGACGCAGGCGCAGGCGCAGGCGCAGGCGCTGCTACGGCCACAGGCACGGGCACGGGCACGGACACGGGCACGGGCACGGGTGCAGCCACGGGCGCGGGTTCTGGCGATGCCGAGGTTGCCTCGCGCGAGCCGGGGGTGCGCTTCGACATCATCACCGGCCCGCGCTACAGCTTCGGGCGGATCGATCTGGGCGCGCTGCCGGCCTTGCGCGAACCCGATGCCAGCAACCTGATCGCGGCCTTCGGCATCAAGACCGGCGATCCGCTCTATGCCGACCGGATCGTCGAGCAGGAGCTGAACCTGCGCGTTGCGCTGGGTGAAAGCGGCTATCCCTTCGCCGAAACCGCCGAGCCGGAATTGCTGATCGACCATGCGCGCGAGCAGGGCGACCTGACGCTCGATGTCCAGCCGAAGGGCAAGTATGTGTTCGGTCCGGTGGTCAGCAACGACCCGCGCTTCCTTTCGGGCCGGCACCTCGGGCGCATCGCCCGCTTCGATCCGGGCGATGTGTTCCAGCAGAGCCTCGAGACCGATCTGCGCCGGGCGATCCTCGCCACAGGGCTCGTCTCGAGCGTCACCGTCACCCCGCGCGAGACCCGCCCGCCGCAGGGCGACCAGCCGGGCGAGGTGGCGATCGACGTCGCGCTCGAACGCGCGCCGCTGCGCACCATTGCCGGAGCGATCGGTTACGGCAGCGAGGATGGCTTCAAGCTGGAAGGCCGATGGGAGCACCGCAACCTCTTCCCGCCCGAAGGCGCGCTGCGGCTGCGCGGCGTGATCGGCACCCGCGAGGCGCTCGCCAGCGTGGGCGTGCGGCGCAACAATTTCCGCGGCCGCGATCAGGTGCTGAGCGCCGATCTCTACGCGAGCGACATCAATACGCTAGCGGTGGTTTCGCGCGGCTTCGGGCTACGCAGCGCTTTTGAAAAGGTCTCGAACCTGCTGTTCCAGAAGCCGCTGAGCTTCCAGATCGGCGGCGAACTGCTCTACACCGACGAGCGCAACCGCCGCGTGAGGAACGCGCCCATCTCCGAGCCGCGTCGGCCTTACCTGATCGGCGGACTGTTCGGCAGCGTCACGCTGGATGCGAGCGACGATCTGCTCGATCCGACCAAGGGCTACCGCGCGACCCTGTTCCTCGCGCCCGAGGTGTCGCGCTCGCAGGGGACGCAGAGCTTCTACCTGCGCTCGCAGGTCGATGCGAGTTACTACCAGTCGTTCGGCGAGCTGACGCTGGCGGGCCGGGTGCGCGCGGCGACGATCCAGGGCGCCGCGATCGAGGACATCGCGCCCTCGCGGCGGCTGTATGGCGGGGGCGGCGCCTCGGTGCGCGGCTACGGCTTCCAGGGGGTCGGCCCGCGCGATGCGTTCGGCAACCCCACGGGCGGGGCCTCGCTGGTCGAATTCGCTTTGGAGGCGCGCATCCCCACCCCGCTGTTCGGCGGCGCGGTCGAGGTCGTGCCCTTCGTCGATGCAGGCTCGGTGTCGCGCGGGTCGACACCCGACTTCGGCGAGATCCGCTACGGGGCGGGCGTGGGGCTGCGCTACAAGACCAGCTTCGGCCCGATCCGGGTCGATGTCGCAGCCCCGCTCAACCCGACCGCATTCGATAGCCCGGTGGTGGTCTATGTCAGCCTGGGTCAGGCGTTCTGATGGCCGAGGGGGCGCAGAGCATGACGACGCAAGGCGCCGCGCCCCGCTCGTCCGCGCGGCGGCGCTGGGGCAAGCGGATCGGCTGGGCGCTCGCGATCCTGCTGACGCCGCTGGTGCTGGTCAGCGCCTTCTTCGCCACGCCCATCGGCAAGCGCTTCATCGCCGACCAGATCGCCGCCGTCGCGCCCGCGTCGGGCCTGCGCTTCACGGTCGGCCGGATCGAGGGCGACCTCTACGGCAAAGCGACCTTGCGCAAGGTGGTGGTGAGCGACACGAAGGGCGCCTTCCTCACCATCCCTGAGGTGGAGCTCGACTGGCGGCCGCTGAACTGGCTGTGGAGCGGGCTCGACATCCGCGAGGTGACCGCCCGGCGCGGGCGGCTGACGCGCCTGCCCGAACTTCTCCCCGGAGACCCCGACGCCCCGCTGCTCCCCGATTTCGACATCCGCGTCGACAAGCTCGTCATCGACGACCTGACCATCGTGAAGGGCCTCGCCACGCAAGCCGACGAGCGTGCCGATCTCACCGCCAAGATCGACATCCGCCAGGGGCGCGCACTGGTCGATGCCAAGGCGAGGCTCGGTGCCGAGGACCGGTTCGCGATCCTGCTCGATGCCCAGCCCGATGGCGACCGCTTCGAACTCGCCGGCGATGCGCTGGCGCCCGCAGGCGGTGTGCTGGCGGGGCTCTCGGGCCTCACCCAAGGGTATGCCGGACGGATCGTCGGCGATGGCACCTGGGCGCGCTGGCGCGGGGCGATGGTCGCCCGCAGGATCGGCGATGACGCCGTGCCGCCCGTCGCCGCCTTCCAGATCAGCAACGACGCCGGCAAATACGGTGTCCTCGGACAGCTGCGCGCAGGCCTCGAGGGCGACACGCTCATCGCCCGCGCGCTCGGCGAGACCCTGTCGCTCGCCGCCAGCTTCACGCTGGAGAACAGCGTCGTCGAGGGCCGCGCCGCCGCCGTCTCCTCTGCCCTCGATGCGCGTGCAGGCGGCGTGGTCGACCTCGCCGACAATGTGGTCGACGGGGCGAGGGTGCGCCTCGCCTTGCGCAATCCCGACCTGTTGGGCGAGAGCATGCGGCTGGAGGGCGGCAAGCTCGCCGCCAACCTCACCGGCGCCTTCGACGACCTCACGATCAAGCACGAGCTGGCAGTCACCCGGCTGGTCGCCCCCGGCGTCACCGCGACCGGTCTCACGCAGGAAGGCAGCGCGCGGATCGAGAACGCGGTCCTGAGCCTGCCGCTCGCGCTCACCGCCGAGCGGGTGACCACCGGCAATGCCTTCGCGGACCCGCGCCTCGTCAAAGGACGGGCGAGCGGGCTCCTTACCTACGATTTCGACCGCCAGACGCTCGCCGCCGAGCGCACGCGGATCACCTTCCCGGGGCTTGAGGGCACGCTCTCGCTGGCAGGCGACATCGCCAAGGGCGCCTATGCCGTCGCCGGACCCGTCGCAGCCCGCAGCTTGCGGGTCGAAGGGGCGGGCGAGGTCACCGCCAACGCCAAGATCCTCGCCAAGTTCGGCACCTCGGTGCCATGGAGCCTGCGCGCCAACCTTGCAGGCGTGCTGAGCCGCATCGGCAATGCCACGATCCAGAACCTTGCGGGCAACCAGATCCGCTTCAAGGGCGAACTCGGCATGGGCTCGGGCCAGCCGATCCTGTTCCGCAACGCCGTGATCGCCTCCCCGCGGCTCAATGCCCGGCTCGACAGCCGCGTCGTGACCGGCGGCGGCGTGACCCGGACCGTGCTCGCCGGCAGCGGGCGGCAGGCGCAATACGGACCCTTCCGCTTCGATGCCGAGATCGCCGGTGACGGCCCGCGCGCCGTGCTGGTGCTGGCCGATCCTTACCCCGCCGCCGGGCTCAAGGATGTGCGCGTCGCGCTCGCCCCGAGCAAGGAGGGCTTCGGGCTCGACGTCGCGGGCGGTTCGCTGCTCGGCGATTTCGATGGCGAGCTCGAGCTGATCCTGCCCGAGAATGCGCCCACCCGCATCGCCATCAAACGGCTCCAGGTCTATCGCACCAACGTCACCGGCGAAGTCCGGCTCGAGGATGCGGGCCCCGCCGGTGACCTCAGGCTCGCAGGCGGCGGGATCAACGGCACGATCGGCTTCCGGCCCCAGGGCGCGCAGGTCACGGGCTTTGCGGTCGATCTCACCGCGCGCAATGCCAGCTTCGGCGGCGCGACCCCGATCAGCATCGACCGCGCCGATATCACCGCGACCGGACGCATCGGGGAGAGCAGCACCACGGTGAATGCCGACCTGTCGGCAGCCGGGTTCGAATATGGCAGCCTCACTATCGCAAGCCTGACGGCCAAGGCCGCGATCGACAACGGGCGCGGCAAGGTGACGGGCACGCTCGCGGGCAACCGCAGGGACCGGCTGGCGATCAATTTCGATGCCGATGTGGCGCCCAACCGCATCGCTGCCGTCGCACGCGGGCTGTACGGCAATGGCCAGATCACGATGCCGCGCCGCGCCGTCCTGACCGCGCGCGACGGCGGCGGGTGGAGCCTTGCGCCGACCCAGATCGGCTACGGCGGCGGCTTCGCCATCGCATCCGGCACGATCGGCGGCGGCACTACGCAAGTGCAGCTCAAGCTGGCGCGCATGCCGCTGCGTCTGCTCGATCTCGCTGGCTCCGATCTCGGCCTTGGCGGGCGGCTGACCGGGATCATCGATTACCGCCAGTCAGGGCGCGAGCCGGCGACGGCGAACGCGCGCGGACGGATCGACCGGTTCAGCCGCGCCGGTCTGGTGCTCTCCTCCAAGCCCATCAACGTGCTTGGCGTCATCGACCTCACGCCAGCGCGCCTCACCGCGGCGCTGCGGCTGTTCGAAGGCGATGCGCGGCGCGGCGACATTGCGCTCGGCATCACCGGGCTTGGCCCCGACGGCGCGCTCACCGACCGGCTGATGCGCGGGCGGCTCGATGCGCGGCTCGGCTTCGACGGGGCGGCCGAGACCCTGTGGCGGCTCGCCGCAATCGAAGCCTTCGATCTTGCCGGGCCGGTGCGGATCGCTGCCCGGGCGACGGGCACGCTCGGCGAGCCCCGGATCGTCGGCAATCTCGCGAGCGACGACCTCACCGTGCAGAGCGCGCTCACCGGCACGCGCATCACCAAGGTGTCCGCGCGTGGCCGGTTTGCCGGATCGCGGCTGGAACTGACGCGTTTCGGCGGGCAGACGGGCGGCGGCGGCACGGTCACCGGCAGCGGGACGGTCGACCTTGCAGGCCTCAGCGCCGCGCGCGGCCCCAGCCTCGATCTGCGCGTGGCGGCCAGCAATGCGCGGCTGCTCGATGCCAACGGGTTGGCTGCGACCATCACCGGCCCCTTGCGGATCGTCTCCAACGGATTGGGCGGCACCATCGCCGGGCGGGTGACCATCAACCGCGCGCGCTGGGCGCTCGGCAATGCCGAAGAGGACCGCGCGCTCCCCCGGATCGCCACCCGCGAGATCAATGGCGAGCGCGGCCGCACGCAGGTGTCGGGCCGCGATTCCGCGTGGCGTTACCTCGTCAATGCCACGGCCCGGAGCGGTGTCGCGGTCGAGGGGCTGGGGCTGGACAGCGAATGGGGCATCGACATCGCACTGCGCGGCACGGTCGCCGATCCGCGCATCGGCGGCACGGCGCGGCTGGTGCGCGGCGACTACACCTTCGCCGGAACGCGCTTCGAGCTGACGCGCGGACGCATCCTGTTCGACGTGGGCGAGCCGATCAACCCGCGTCTCGACGTCCTCGCCGAGACCGCCAAGAACGGCACCAACGTCAATATCGCGATCACCGGAAATGCCCTCTCGCCCGCCATCGCCTTCTCCTCCGAGCCGGCGCTGCCCGAGGAGGAGATCCTTGCGCGGCTGCTGTTCGGCGGATCGGTGACGTCGCTTTCCGCGACCGACGCGGTGCAGCTCGCCGCGGCGCTGGCGTCCTTTCAGGGCGGGGGCGGGGGGCTCGACCCGATCGGCAAGCTGCGCCGCTCGATCGGATTGGACCAGCTGCGCATCGTTACCGCGGACCCGCTGACCGGGCGCGGCACGGGCATCGCGATCGGCAAGAACATCACGCGCGATATCTATATCGAGCTGATCACCGACGGGCGCGGCTACAGCGCCACGCAGATCGAGTATCGCATCACCAGCTGGCTGGCGCTGCTCGGCACGGTCTCCACCATCGGGCGGGATTCGGCGCTGGTGCAGGTCAGCAAGGATTACTGATCGCTAGCCGAGGTAGAGGTCCGCTTCGGCCATGCGCCTGCGGGTGAGGCCCTTGAGGATCCTCCCCCCTGCGCGGTTCCAGCGCCCGAACTCACGGCCTGCGCCCCTTGTGTCGCCCGCGATGTGCTTGCGGGTCAGGGTCGCGCGGGCAATCGCTCCGGTGTTGTAGTGGAAGCTCACCAGCGCATCGAACTGGTTCTGGGTGGTGGGCGCTGCGCCGATCGCGGCGGCGACCTCGTCGGCGAAGCGCGCCAGGTCCTCCTCGAGCCGGGCGTCGCATTGTTCCTGCGTCCAGCGCGTGCCTTGACGGATGCGGCCGCCGTTGAACCGGTCGCGCCCGGTCGCGCCCCAGCCGATCGTCCAGGGCGCGCCGCCGGTCGCGGGGTCGGGATAGGCGTCGACCATGCCGTCGGTGTGAAGCTGCGCGCAGCCCTCGAAGCGCTTGATGAGCGCGATGCCGGCGGCGCCGATGCGGCGGGGTGCGGGGTTCGATGCGGGTGTGTCGGGCATGTGGCGGCCTCCGTAGGGTGAGGCCGGGGGATTGAGCACGATCGCGGCGAGTAGGAAAACGGAATTCTCGTGCGGGGTGACAAGAGCTCTTGACTGACAAGAGTTCTTGTCTGTAAAGAGCTCTTGTCAGAAGCGCGTTTGGCATGCGTCACACGTGCGAAGATAGCGAAGATCGGGACAGCGTTGGAAAACCGTCTGAAACACTACCGCGAGGCAAAAGGCTGGAGTCAGGGCGAACTCGCCCGCCGGCTCGGCGTCTCGCGCCAGACGATCAACGCGGTCGAGACCGACAAGTACGACCCCTCCTTGCCCCTCGCACTGCGCATGTCCCGTTTGTTCGCCGTCGCGGTGCCGGATCTGTTCATAGACACATGGGAGCCCGAAGATGATGATTGAGGACAAGTCCCCCGCCACCCCTCGCTGGGTGCGCAAGCTGCTCATTCCCGCCCTGATCGGCGCGGTTGCAGGCTATGCCGCCGCCGCCGCGATGATGCATGTCATCGACAGTTCCGCTGTCGGCGGTCTCGGTGAGTCCGCGACCATCGCGGCGCTGGTGGGGGTCATTTACACGCTGATCGGACTTGGTGTCGGGTTCGGCGCTGCCAGCCCTGGCATCGGAGCGCGATTTCTCAATGTCGAGGACGCCGACGAGCTGCGCGAGCAGAAGAAGGTGCTGATCCTCTCCGGGGCGTCCATGGCGCTGTGGGGGGCAAGCATCCTCGCCTTGGCGCTTGCTGCACCCGATGGACCGGTACCGCAGGGGTTGGCTCTTGCAGTCGCGATAGGCGGGCTGGTGATCGGAACCTGGCTCTCGGTGCCGGCCTACCGCGCCAGCGACGAGCTGATGCGCGCCATCAGTCTGGAAGCAGGCGCGCTCAGCTACGGTCTTGTGCTGCTGTTCGCGGGACTGTGGGCGATCCTCGCGCACCTCGGCTATTTCGCTGCGCCCGCGCCGCTCGATCTGCTCAGCCTGTTCTACGTGGTGGTGCTGGTCGCGAGCTTCATCGTCGTCGGCTGGCGCGGAATGCTGGCTCCACGCTGATCTGTTCGAGGCCCAAGCAAAAGGGGCGCCCGCCAGCTGGCGGACGCCCCTTTTTCGTGCACTGATCGAGCGATCAGAAGCGGTAGGTCGCCGTTCCGCGGATCACCTGCGCATCGGCGTTGTCGCGTCCGATCGTGGTGTCGAAGCCGGCGGTGATCGTCAGCGGGCCTTCGCCGAAGGTGGCGCTTGCCCCCAGTTCGCCCCACATCGAGTCGGCGCTCTGGAGCACAAAGTTCGCGTTGGGGCCGGTGCCCTGCGCGAAGTTGGCGCCCAGCAGCTGCGGGCCATCCTCGAACTCGAAAACCATCTGGGCGGTGGCGTTCAGGCTCAGAACCTTGCCCTTCTTCGCATAGTCGAAGCCGAGGCGCCCTTGGGTGCTCTTGAACTTCTCCCGCTCGATGGCGAGGGCGAGCGTACCGCCAGTCTCCCGCAGCGTGGTGAGGTCCACGCTGGCGTAGCGGAACTCGACACCCGGCGAGATAGTGCCGATGTCCGTCTCGTGGTTGTACGAGATGCCCAATGCCCCCGAGACCAGGAAGTCGTCCGATGACGAGTTGAGGGTCTGCGCGGCGCCCAGGTACTGCACGGTTCGGGTGGTGTCGAAGCCGATGCGGCCCATTGATACCTGACCGTCGAGATCGACACTGGCCCCAAGCTTGTGGCGTACATAGACCGAGGCGGCATAGGTGTCGCTCTGGGTGCGCTGGCCGAGCGGAGTGTCGGCGTCGAGCGTGTTGTAGTAGCCAGACAGGCCGAGCATGGTGTTATCACCCGGGAAGAACTCGATACCGGCGGCGATGTAATAACCGTCCATTTCGGTCGTCTGGGTGTAGCCCGGAAGCTCGCCGACATCGCCGGTGATGTAGCCGCCCGCGAGGTAGATCCCCACGTTCTCGGGCAGATTGGCTTCCTTCACTTCGGTGTCTTCGGCGCCATCCTGCATCGCCATGACCGCGCCGCCGAGCGGCTGGCCCATCGGCGAGAAGCTCATCTGCGCCAGCTCGAGCGGACGACCGGTGATGGCGATCTTGCCGCCGGTCCGGTCGATGTCCCCCTCGCGCAGGCGGGCGTCGTTGAAGCCCTGGATGCTGTTGATCGACTGCGCCGCGATCGAGAGCACCGCCTGCTCGTTCACCGGCGCAAGGCCGTTGAAGGTGCTGCGGATGGTATCGACCGAAGCGAAGTCCAGCCCGTAGAACCCGGCCAGCGCAGGGTTGGCGCGGTTCTGGTCGAGCAGCTGCGCGTAGGCGGCCTGCACCGGATTGTTGAGCGCGATCACCGTACCGTAGCTGGCTGCGCGGATCTCCATCAGCACCGCGTTGGCTTGATAGGTGAAGCGCTGGCTGAGGATCGGCGAGAGGCTCTGGTTGAAGAAGGTGCCGGTCACCCCGCCGGTGGCGGTGACGATGGTGAACTGGCGACCGAGCCCGTTGACCTGGCCGGTCACTCCGGTGCCGACCACCACCTGGCCGCCGACATTGGCCTGACCCGTCACAGCGATGCGATCGGAATTGGCGCCCGATATGTCGACGAGGTACTGGGTGCCCGAAGCGAGGACCAGGTTGCCGGTGACCGACAGGGTTCCGACCGTGCCGGTCCCACCGGGCGAGATCGTACCCGCTACGCTGGTCACGAACGGCGCAACGATGGTCCCGCTGCCCTGCAGCATGCCGCTGAGGATGGCGAAGTCACCGGCCGAGGTAAGGCGGCCGTTGACGTTGATCATGCCGCCGGACTGGGTCACGTCGTTGAGGGCGGTAAGCTGGCCGCCAGTGGCGATGTTGAGCCCGGCAAGGCCGCGCACCGTCAACTTGTCGATGGTCACGTTGCTGCTGAGCGTCGTCGTGCCGGCGTTGGCGAGCGTTACATCGAAGTAACGCGGAAGGAGGCCCCCGAGGCGGTTGCCGGCGACGTTGTTCGGCACGAAGTTCGTCGCACCCGGCAAGCCGTTGGCAATCGTCGGCGCCGGCAGGGTCGGGCCGGTGTTGAACGGCGTCTCTTCCGCACCGGTCAGCGAAGTCTGGCCCGAAGAGCCGCTCGCGGAGATCGTCTCGATGCCGAGGTTGTTGTCGATGCCGAGGTTATTGGATTCCGTTCCGGTGGTCGGAGCGGCATTCGGGCCACCGACGCCCCCGGTTGTGGGCGTGACCTGCCCTGTCGCAACATTGAGGCAGACATTCTGCCCGATCGCACCCGCGACGTTACCCTGAATGCAAACCTCGCCGAACTGACCCGAGGTGCCGAGGTTCTGCTCGCCGGGGACGGTCGGCACGCCGTTCACCAACTGCCCGTTCGGACCGATGATGAAGTAATTCGGATCCTGAAGCGAAATCCAGCGGGTCGGGTCTTCCCAGTTGCCGTTGCCAGCGACAGCGCCGACGTAGCGGTAGGGGTTGTTGGCCGCGATCCAGTCCCAATAGAGGTAGAGCGGCTGATAGAACGAGGCGGTGCCGTAGCTCGAGAAGGGCTGGCCCGAGGGGAAAAAGCGAGAACCGCCAGACAGCACGCCGATCACGACCTGCCGGTCGAAGGTGCGGTCGAGGATCAGCGGGCCGCCCGAATCGCCCCCCGCTGTGGTACCTTCGTTAGGCAGCGCGTTGTCGCGGAAGACGTTGAAATCGAAGGGCGATGCCGACGCCGTGCCGCGGCGCGGATCGTCGAAATCGACCCAGTAGAGGTTCTGCGGACGGTTCACCGCAAAGCCACCGAAGATGGCGGTGTCGCGGACGTTGAGCGAGGTGAGCGCGCCCAACCAGTTTTCGGCGATACGACGACGACTATCGATCTGCCCGGTCGCACCGAGATCTCCAACCCCATTTGCGCCGTAACCGGTGACGACAACGTGATAGCCAGTGCCGTTAGCGGCAGTCGACGTTGTCGGCGGGGTCAGCGCGGAAAGCAGCAGCGCCCAGGTCGGGACGTTGCGCGCCGGCGTGTCGAGCGAGGCAATCGCCACGTCGCCGAACAGGAAGCCCACTGCCGCCGGATCGAGCGAGAGCGGATTATAGACCAGCCCGTTGACCGTGTAGAAGAATTCCGACGTGCTGGTGGTGAAAGGCGCGCGATCAGTCCCGCCGAAGAGCCAGTTGTTCCGCGGCGATGTGCCGACCGGGGCGCCCGGCTGGGTGCTGTTGTTGGCGTTGTTGAAACCGAACGCCATCGGCGCGCCGCCCGTGCCGTAATCCGTTGCCGGACGGGTATTCACGCAGTGCGCCGCGAAGAGCACGGTGCGCGGGTTGATCAGCGAGCCGGTGCATGTGCTCAAGGTCGCGACTGCGCCAGCCGCATTGAACCCGGGCAGAACCATCTGACCGACGCCGTTGATGTTCACCGGATCGCGCGCGGTGGTCGGCGTGCCCGGCTGGGCGATCACGACGCCCGGAGAGTCTTCGACGTTGATCTGGCCCACGTAGCTTTCAAGCGTGGTGCTGATGAACGGTGCAGCGGTACGCGTCCGCTCTTCCGCGGTCTGAAAATCGAGAGCGGTGGTGCGGTGACGCACATCTTCCACCGTGGTGATGTCGAGACGCGGGGAGGTCTCTGTGGGGCTGGTCTCCGCACGAGCCGCGCCGGAGCCCATCACCACGCCCAGCATGGCCACACTCGTCATCAGCGCCGGACGCAGCCGGCGTTCGTTCTTGATCATGTTTGTATCAACCCTGTTGAATGCCGGAATGGAGAGTCACGACCCGGCGAAGGAGGGCAACCTACCCAGCGCCAAGGAGAGGGCAAGGGGTTCTGAATATTTCCCTGCAACGTGGCATTCATGCATCATGTCAGGCCGATAACAACGCCTCGACGGGTCCATCGTTACGCCTGTTAACTCACCGAAGGATGACGAGCGCGGTGTAGCCGGCATAAAGCGCAAGCAGCAGCGCACCCTCTACGCGAGACAGCCGCCAGCCGCTGCGCAGTTGCACGATCAGCAGCGCGGTGACGCCCAGCATCGCCCAGATGTCGAAGGCCGCGATCTCGGCCGGAACCGCCATCGGCTGGATCAGCGACGTGATCCCCAGGATGCCGCAGATGTTGTAGATGTTCGATCCCACGACATTGCCGAGCGCAACGTCCTCATGCTTGCGCAGCACCGCGATCACGCAGGCGATGAGTTCGGGCAGCGAGGTGCCGATCGCCACCACCGTGAGGCCGATCACGCTTTCCGATATGCCCGCAGCGCTCGCCAGCACCACCGCGCCTTCGACCAGCCAGCCGGCACCGAAGATCGCCGCGGCGAGCCCCGCTAGGATCATGGCACCGAGCACGAGTGGGCCGGTGCTCGGCGGGACCGAGACATCGGCCGCCTCGTGCTCGTGCCGCTCGCCTTCGGGGCAGGGCGCGGCGCTTTCCGACTTGTAGGCCCACCAGATGTAGCCGGTAAGGCTGGCGATAAGGACGATCCCGATCAGCGGCCCGATCATCCCCGTCAAGACCGCCCCCGTGCACAGCACCGCCGAGCCGCCGAGCGCCAGCGAGTCCCTCGCGAAGGACGCAGGGTTGACCGAAAGCGGCAGGATCAGTGCAGAGACGCCAAGAATGAACAGGATGTTGGCGATGTTCGACCCCACGACATTGCCGATCGCGATACCCGGCGAGCCGGCGAGCGCGGCCTGCACACTCGTCGCAAGTTCCGGGGTCGAGGTGCCGAAGCCAACAATCGTCAAGCCGGCAAGCAGCGGGGAGATCCCAAGCCGCGCCGCCATACCCACTGCACCCCGCACCAGCAGCTCCCCGCCGATGGCGAGCAGCACGAGGCCTCCGGCGACGAGCAGCAGCGATTGGGTCATGGCATCTCCCGAGATGGCTTGAAGTCGATCCTAAAGCGGGCAGCGGCATAGGAAAAGGGGCAGGAAGACTGCTCTTCCCGCCCCTCGTCGCGTCGTCTGGATGTCCGGATTACATCGAGTAGTACATGTCGAACTCGACCGGGCAGGGGGTGGTCTCGGTGCGGATCACCTCTTCCCACTTGAGCTCGGCATAGGCTTCGATCTGATCCTTGGTGAACACGTCGCCTTTGATCAGGAATTCGTGGTCGGCCGCAAGGGAATCAAGCGCCTCGCGGAGCGAACCGCACACGGTCGGCACTTCGGCGAGTTCGGCCGGCGGCAGATCGTAGAGGTTCTTGTCCATCGCCTCGCCCGGGTGGATCTTGTTCTCGATCCCGTCGAG
>JAIYAM010000042.1 GCA_027489065.1 Erythrobacteraceae bacterium
AAATCGGTGCGGTGGTGGAGCGTGATCGGCGCGACGGTGCCGTGCTGCGACAGCGCGACCGCGGCTTCCGAGGTGATCTTGGCCTTGGGGGTGGCGCCGTTGACGACGAACACCAGCGGCTTGCCCGCGCGCTCGCACAGGTCGACCGTGGCGCCGACGGCGCGCAGGTCGTGCGGGCTGGGGCGGGTCGGGACGACGATCAGCTCGGCGACCGAGATCACCGACTGGATCGCCATGGTGATCGCGGGCGGCGTGTCGATCACCGCAAGCTTGAAGCCCTGCTGGCGCAGCACCTGGAGATCGTTGGCGAGCCGCGACACGGTGGTCTGGGCGAAGGCCGGATATTCCGCCTCGCGCTCGTTCCACCAGTCGGCGAGCGAGCCCTGAGGGTCGATGTCGATCAAGACAACAGGGCCAGCGCCGGCGCGCTGCGCCTGAACGGCGAGATGTCCGGACAGGGTGGTCTTCCCCGATCCACCTTTCTGCGATGCCAAAGCGAGTACACGCAACGCCTGGGTCCCCCTGGATTGATCCGTCGCGTCACTGCCCTATTGCAGCGCCTGCCAACGGCTGGTCGGACATGGCTTCGCAGGATACCCCTAATTTAGGGTTAACACCGAGGCCGCTCTTGAAGGTGCCTGATCGGTGGCGGGGAAGGGACCTGTGCGCGCCGTATGCCTCCGCTGCGGCTGGCAACCATTTGCTAACCCTGTTTGCGCTATGGCTGTCAGTCGCAATTCACTGGAAGAGACCGAGCGAGGCTGATGGCGATGACACGGATGAAGGTGTGGAACCGGACAGGGACGGCGGCGCGCATGTCTGCGGGCGGTGTCGCCGCGGCGGCGCTCGTGCTGCTGGCTGGCCCCGCGCTGGCCGACGTCAAAGCCGGGGTCGATGCCTGGAGCGCGGGCGATTTCAACCGCGCCGTGGTCGAGTGGCAGGGTCCGGCCGCTGCGGGCGACCCCGACGCCTTGTTCAACCTTGCGCAAGCCTACCGCCTCGGGCGCGGGGTCGAGATCGACAATGCCCGCGCGCGCAACCTTTACGAGCAGGCCGCCAAGCTCGGTCACGTGAAGGCCGCCGACAATTACGGGCTGATGCTGTTCCAGGAAGGCGAGCAGGCCAAGGCCATGCCGCTCATCAAGGCCGCTGCCGAACGCGGCGATCCGCGCGCGCAATATGTGCTGGGCCTCTCGCACTTCAACGCCGACTACGCACCGCGCGACTGGGTGCGCGCCTATGCGCTGATGACGCTCGCGAACGGCGCCGGGCTGCCGCAGGCCCGCGACGCGCTGGCGCAGATGGACAAGTACGTGCCCCAGACCCAGCGCGTGCAGGCGCAGTCGCTCGCCCGCGATCTTGACGCAGGTGCCCGCTCGCAGCGCTCGGCAGAACTTGCCGCGGCCGAGTTGGGCTCGCGGCCTGCGGCTCTCACTCCGGCGGCCACTCAGACTGCGGCTCCCGGCAAGGCTCCCGCTGCCGTTACCCGGCCCGCCACGGTTGCCGCTGCTCCTGTGCCCGCTCCGGCGGTCAAGCCGACGGGTCTTCCGCCTGCGCCCAAGCCGGTCACGCCGGTCGTGCTCGCCTCGGCCAGCGTGCCCGCGCCCAAGCCGACGCTTGGTCCGGCCCCCGTCCAGACCGCCCGCAAGGCCGGCAAGTGGCGCGTCCAGCTCGGGGCCTTCGGGGTCGCGGGCAATGCCGACCGGATGTGGCGCGAGCTTGGCGGGCATGCGGCGCTCGCCGGCACCACCAAGACGCTGCTGCCGAGCGGCAGCCTCACCCGCCTTCTCGCCACCGGCTTCGCCAGCGAGACCGAAGCGGCCCGCGCCTGCGCCTCGCTGAAGCGCGAGGGCAAGGCCTGCGTCGTCGCCGGGCAGGGGTAGGATACGGCAAAAGCCGCAGATCGCTCGACAAGGCGCACTTCCCAAGTCCGCCGCAGCCGCTAAGCTGCCCCCTGCAAACAGGCTTGGGGGATCAGCCATGAATGAAGCGGTCGCGCCGGATATGGTGCAGGAATTCGAGGCGGATCACGCCGATGCCGTCGCGCCCGTCGCCCGAGCGGCGCGCATCGACACGCTCGATTTCATCCGCGGCATCGCCGTGATGGGCATCCTGTGGGCCAATATCGTCGCCTTCGGCCAGCCGATGCTCGCCTATTTCACCCCCGACAAGTTCCTCGTCCCCACCGGCGACCCCGACGGCTGGATGTGGATCGTCCAGTTCGTGCTGATCGACGGCAAGATGCGCGGTCTGTTCACTGTGCTGTTCGGCGCGGGCATGGTCCTGTTCATGGAGAAGGCCTGGGCGCGCGGCGCGACCCGCGCCTTGCAGGCGTGGCGGCTCGTCATCCTGATGGGCTTCGGCCTCGTCCATTTCTACTTCATCTGGTTCGGCGACATCCTGTTCGGCTATGCCTTCCTCGGCCTGATCGCGCTGACCTGCATGAAGTGGCGTGCCAAGACCCAGCTGTGGGTCGGACTGGCGGGCTATATGGTCGGCGTCCTGTTCTTCGCCGCCACGATCGCCCCGTGGCTGATCGTCAATGCCGACATGGCAACGGCCACACCCGAACTGGTCGAACAGCGCGACGGGATGATCGCCGGCATGGAGGAGGAGCTCGCCAGCCAGCAGATCGCGACCGACGCCATCCGTTCGGGCGATTACGGCGCGCTCGTCGCCCACCGGATCGGCGAGGAGGGGCTCGAGCCGCTCACCAATTCGCTGTTGTTCGGGCTCGAGACGCTGCCGCTGATGCTGATCGGCATGGCACTTTATCGCTTCGGCTTCTTCTCGGGCGGGGTCCCGCGCGAGAAACTGCTGCTGTGGGGCTGGGTCGGAGCCATCGTCGGCGGGCTCGCGCATCTCGCGATCGGGCTGGTGATGCAGGCTGACGGGTTCAGCATGTTCGGCACGCAGGCTGCCTTCATGGGCATGAGCCCGCTGCCCCGGCTGGTGATGACTTTGGGCCTGGCGGCGCTGCTGGTCGCCTATGCGCCGGGCGCGACCGGGTGGCTGGGCGATCGGATTCGTGCTGCCGGACGTGCGGCCTTCACCAATTATCTCGGCACCTCGATCGTCATGATGTTCGTCTTCCACGGCTGGGCGCTCGGCTTGTTCGGGCAGTTGAACCGTCCGCAGCTCTACCTCGTGGTGGCGCTCGCCTGGATCGTGATGCTCGCCTGGTCGAAGCCGTGGCTCGAGCGCTTCAACTACGGACCGCTCGAATGGCTGTGGCGCTGCCTGACCTATCGCCGGCTGGTTCCGCTGCGGAAGTGAGCGTCGCTCACCGGCCTGCCGAAAGGCGGGCCGCAAGGCCGAACGGCCGCCCGCAGCGGCGCGCCCTTCAGGGCGTGTGAGCGAGGATTTCGCGCGCCGGAGGCGTGCGGAACACAAAACGCACTTGTTATTGAGAGTCTTTCGCATACATTCGCTTCTGCAAACGCTTCGCAGGAGTGATTCGAGCGGCCATGTACATCTGCATCTGCAATGCGATCCGTGAGAATGATTTGCGCAAAGCCGCGCTGACCTGCGACGGTGACGCGGAAGCGACCTATGCGTGCCTCGGCAAGCGCCCCAATTGCGGCCAGTGCCTTGAGGAAGCGCAGGAAATCATCGACGCCGAGCGTTTTGCCGCCAAGTGCGACATGTTCGCAGTTGCGGCCGCTTAACCCGCGATTGCGAACCCCTCGCAAACCGCTGAATCACAAAGATAAATTCTGACCTCCCCTTGCGGATAGGCCCCGGCAGCGTGTAGACGGCAGGTAATGCCGCCAACGGCGCTGAGCTATTACGCAAGGAGCATCCCCGATGAAGGGCGACCCGAAGGTCATCGACTATCTCAACCAGGCGCTCACCAACGAGCTGACCGCGATCAACCAGTACTGGCTGCACTACCGCGTGCTCGACAACTGGGGCCTCAAGAAGCTCGCGGCCTATGAACGCCACGAGAGCATCGAGGAGAT
>JAIYAM010000053.1 GCA_027489065.1 Erythrobacteraceae bacterium
GCCGCAGGCACGTCCACCACCATCGCCATGAGCACCCCGCCAGCATACTGGTCAACCACTAATTTCCCGACCGAGAAGCCGTGCTGCGCCGGCTTCCGCACCATCGAAAAATTAGCGGTCAAGCCTCCGCTTCGCTCCGGTGACCAGCACACTGACGGGGCGCTGTTTCATGGCATGGCGGACGAGCCGCCGAGCGCCAGGAGGCAAGGTCATGTGCTACACAACGGAAAGCTACGAAGACGACGTTTCAGTGCTTCGTCAGATCAACCCAAACATCATAGCCCTTGATGAAAAAACGCTGGAAGCTGAGCGGCGCTCATACCACACCTTCTTCGACGTCCATGTCGTCGAAACCCGGGACGGGTACATTCTCATCGAGGAAGGAGACTATGGCGAGCTGCCGATGCACCTGATCGACCAGATCGTCTACACCGCGACCGGCAAAATGGCCGATGAGTTTTGACGAGACAGGGCGGTGGTCATCGCCGCCCAACTCGACAAAAATTAGACCTTACCCGCCAAGCTTCTCGAGGGCAGAAATCGCCACCTTTGGCTTCACTTTGACGGCCAGCTCCAGAAGGGCAATCGCCGTATCCTGACCGACCTTCTTGATCAGCCGATTTAGCTCTCGTTCTGCTTCTTCGCGCTCAAGCTCTGCAAGCTTCTGCCTGCGCTCTTCCAGCTCCTTTTCCGCTGCTGCCAGGGCAGACCGTTCGCGTTCAAGTTTCGACACCATTGCGCATTCCTCCAAGCCTTGAAAGACCATGCGAAGATGCACCAATCGAAGGGTCTGTTCGAGGCATTTTTTTGCTTGCTGCTCTCGCGCCGCTTCGCCTCGATACAGGCGATACTTGGACGACGACCTTGATCGAACGTGGTGCCAATGACCTGAACCAGCGGTTCACAGAGGCAGGCCAAACGTCTGTGGTCAGTTCGCGAGTCAGGCTCGCGGCCACACTCCCCCGGAAAACCAGTTGGGCCAGTGATACCCCTATGGCACTGGACCTAGCACAGGGCACAAGGTCCTGATTTTTGCACACCGTACACACGCAAGCGTGTAAAGGTGAGACGGGGCATATATAAATCAGATGCTTAGCTGCGATGATTCACAACGAATCGTCAGGCAGTCGTGACCTCGCTGTTTGCCATGCACGTCCCGAAAATTACCCAATTCAGGGTGATTGGACGTCACCTTCTGCGAAGGTCATGGCACTATGGATGTTCTTCAGAAAACCCTAACCCGTCGGGCCTTTCTCGATGGCAATCTCGCGCGCCGTAAGTGGCAGGGCAGTGGCCGCGAATACAATATCCTCGATACCGAGCTTCCGGGGTTCGGTCTGCGCGTCAGGTCATCCGGCAGGGCGTTCTGGTTCGTGCGTCTGCGGCGGCGCGGCAAGGAGCGACGTGTCACGATTGGTGCCGCCTCGAAAGTTAGCGCCAAGGCAGCGCGTAGCGAAGCGCGGTCGCTGCTTGCACAGGCTGCACTTGAAGGACTGCCCCAGCGCAAGACGGCGCACACATCGCCGCTGCTCATCCAGTTTGTCGCGGACCACTGGCACCACATCGGGCGCGGATGGAAGCCGTCGACTGCATTGCGCAATCAGCACGCATGGCAAAATATGATCGCACCCCATTTTGGCACGAAGCCGATTGCCGAAATCACCGCCAGCGATGTTGTTCGCTGGCGCGACGGCTGCGCAGGCGAAAGCGAGTGTCGCTTCAACCGGGCGGTGCCGGTACTGGCATCGCTCTTCAAATATGCAGAGGCACTGAAACTGCGTCCCAAGGGCTCAAACCCGTGCCGCGGCATCCCCCGCTATAAGCGGCCCCTCAAGGAGCGGTACCTCTCGCCCAAGGAGTATCGCCGCCTCTGGCGCGAGCTCATGCTCGCTGAGGCAGAGTTCCCGGCCCAGGTCGCGGTCATCAAGCTCCTAATGTTCACTGGCGCTCGGGTCGGCGAGATCCGCGATCTGCAATGGCAATGGGTTAAGCCGCCGCGCCTGTTGCTGCCTGACAGCAAAACCGGCCCCAAAACAATCTACCTCAACAGTCAGGCGGTGGCGGTTCTCAAGTCGATCCCGCAAGTGCAAGGCTGTTCGCTGGTCTTTCCAGGCAGCTCCTTCAAAAAGCCTCTGAACATCCAGCATTGGTGGAGCCGCTTTCGTCCACTGTGCGGATTGCCTGATGTGCGGATTCACGATCTGCGCCACAGCTTTGCCTCCGTGGCGATCGGTCAAAACATTCCGCTGGCGACGATCAGCACTCTTCTCGGCCACGCACTGCCTGAGACCACAGGCCGCTATGCGCACCTTGCTGACGAGCATATCGCCGACGCGGCGCAGCGCGTGTCCGGGTCGCTTGCCAATGCGATCGGATTGGGCCGATGAACGCGCGGCCGTTCAACCTTATCGTCGGTGAGGCGCTCGCCGATATCGGTCTTGATCCCGACGGATGCAAAAGGCCCAAGGGGCGACAACGCACCACAACTTGGCTGGGTGACGAGCCGGGGTTTGGCATCCGCCAGTATCCTGGCGATCACGCCGTCTATTTCGTGCAGGCGCGGATGGGGGGCAGAAACCGCACTGTGACGATAGGGCGGACTGCGGTTCTGACGCGGCATCAGGCGGCGAAGGTGGCGCGCTTGGTGCTGGCCCATGCGGGGGTTGGCGACGATCCGGCCACGAAGCGGGCGCTGGTGAGGGGGGCACCAATGTATGCTGACTTCCTCGACGAGTTCTGGGCAAAATGGGCGGGGCGATGGTCGCTGGAGACCCAGAGGAACAATGCCGGCACGCGAAGGTGTTATCTCAACGGTTCCTTTCCGGGGCTGGGGATCGACGAGATCGACGAGGCGCACGTGACAGCGTGGTTTGCGCGTCTCAATGACGAAACGACGCCAGGAGCCGCCAACATGGCGCTTGGGCTTCTCAATTTGATCCTCAACAAGGCGATTGCCTGGGGCTACCGCTACGACCAGAGTAACCCCTGTACCAGCATCCGGCGGAACAAGCGCAGGAAGTGCGAACGCTTTCTGAGCGTGCCGGAGCTTCAGCGACTGGGCGCAGTCCTTGTGCAGGAACGTCAATCATCCGACCCTGTCAAGTCACTGGCCGCCATTGCAACCACACTTCTCCTGCTCACCGGCTGCCGCAGGGGTGAGATCCTCGGGCTACAGTGGGACGACATCAAGGGCAGGCGGATCAAGCTGCGCCACGGCAAGACTGGCCCGCGCACTGTCTGGCTCGGAGAAGAGGCGAGGGCCGTCATCGATACCATCCCACGTCGCCGTGGCGTCGATTGGCTGTTCTGGAACGCTGACGAGGGCGCGCCAATCCGCTCTTTCGCCGGGCACTGGTACGTGATGCAGGAGATGGCGGGCCTCTCGCGTGTGCGGCTGCATGATCTTCGCCACACCTTCGCCAGTCACGCAGCAATGAACAGGGAGACCCTTCCGATGATCGGGAAGCTCCTCGGGCACCGGATATTGCAGACCACCGCCCGCTACACGCATCTCGACGATGGGCATGTCTTTGACGCAGCAGAGCAGGTCGGGGCTGAGATTGCTCGAATGAATGGGATTGTGCCTTAGGCGTCTAACGAGTGATCGCGCGCCAAATAGTCTTGGTCGGCCTGGTTTGGGACAAACGCGCCGTTCCCATGTCGCAGGTAGAGCGTCAGCTCTTGTGGCAAGCCGACGTTCAGCGCTTGTCCGCGGGGCGTGGCGGTAAGACTAAAGCTGGGCCGTCAGCGGCTACGCGGCTTCAAGGCCGACATTCAGTGAAAGCGGACAGCCGAAACACCGGACCCCTCTGTTTCTACGAGGCGCTCTACGTGCCGTTTAGAATGAGTCGATGGCTGACTTTTTCCGAATGTAAAACATGCTCCGAACAGAAAGTTGTGCCACCAGAGCCCGTCGGCGAAAGTCAGCAGGCAGTCACCAATATGAATATCCGACTTCTCGGAACGCCAAGGACGTTGACTTGTTGCGCACACCAATTGGTGTGCTATGACACATCGAACCATGTGCTAACGCACATCAAACGCTGTGTGGGATGAGAAGGTGCTGTGCCTTACGCCGAATTCGTCGCCGAGCTTGAGCGCGCGGGCTTCAGTGTTCGAGGCTTTGCAGGCCTCATTGGCATGAACCCGAACTCCATTACCAACTACGCAGGCCGGGGTGGTGTCCCGCAGAATGTCGCGCTCGTTGCGGTTCTGGTGGCCGAAATGGCTGCAAAGGGTCTCGATTATCGCAGCGCGATCGCCAAGGTCGCGCCGACCCGCAAGCCGCGCGGCGCGACCCGCCCCGGCCAGTTTGGCGGTGACCGCCAGGCCAGCTTGGATCTTGTGTCGTGAGCTGGCGGGTTGCAGCTGAAGGGTTGAGCCATGACTGATTGGCTCGCGTGGCTTGAACCCTTCGGCGCCGATCGGCATGCGCTTCATCTGCTTGATAGTGACACTCCGGAACTGCTGCCGTACGCGACCCTGACCAACGCGCAGCGAGAGGGCGGCTCAGTTCTCGATATAGTGGGCGCTGTGTACGAATGGCAGGACTCCCCGCTGATCTTCCTCGTCGCCGCCGATCGGATAGCGGGCGCCGCGGATATCAACAGATTGCGCCGCCTACTCGCAATGCGTGGAGATGCGCCATATCTTGG
The DNA here is from genome assembly GCA_027489065.1 of Erythrobacteraceae bacterium. Lineage (GTDB taxonomy): Bacteria > Pseudomonadota > Alphaproteobacteria > Sphingomonadales > Sphingomonadaceae > Erythrobacter. The sequence goes on from JAIYAM010000053.1 coordinate 4,656, forward strand.
CATCGTTGCGGCGGGCCGGCTCGACGTCTACGCAATTGCCCTTGATCGCAAGTCCCCAGCGCAGGCCCGGGTGCCGCTTGGTAAGCAGGAAGCACCGAACAGAGACCTGTTCTCGCACTTGGCCAACCGACGTCCGCGCGCGGCGCGCACCCGTCAGGGCTGGATCTCCAATGTAGTGCTCAACCTCCTAACTGACGCGATCAATCAGTTGATCAGAATGGACGTCCGGCATGGAGACGCGATTTCACTGGTTGGACGAGCGCTGTTTGCGCGCTTCCTCGGGGATCGTGGTCTTTTGCCACAGGACATGGCCGCGCCGGAGACCACTGCCGCGCTGTTCGCCAACGCGGACAACGCGCGAAAGTCGAGTGCCTGGCTCGACAGGACTTTCAACGGCGACCTGCTCCCGCTGTCTGAGGATATCTTCGAAACCCTCTCGACCGACGCCTATTTCGTTTTAGGCAACATCATGATGCGCGCAGCCGGGGGCCAGCTTTTCCTCGGTTGGACCGAGCGCTGGGATCGACTTGACTTCGCGCACATCCCAGTTGGCGTGCTGAGCCAAGCCTATGAGCTCTACATGCGCCGGCATGCCCCCGAAAAGCAGCGCAAGGAAGGCGGCTTCTATACACCGAGGCCGATCGCCGATCTGCTCGTTCGCGCATCGTTCCGCGCCCTCGAACGCGAGGGATCGCAGAAATCGGCGCGCATCCTCGATCCAGCGGCGGGCGCCGGTGTGTTCCTTCTAACGGCCTTTCGCGAGCTCGTGGCGGCGCGCTGGCGCGCAGATGGCAAGCGGCCAGGCACCATGGGGCTCCGCGAGATTCTCTACGAACAGATCACCGGCTTCGACATCAACGAGGAGGCGCTGCGCTTCGCCGCTCTCGCGCTCTATTTAGTCTCGATCGAACTCGATCCTGAGCCCCAGCCTGTCGATAAGCTGCGTTTCGACGATCTTCGCGGCAAGGTGCTCCACCTCGTCTCAATCGAGAATGACGAACGTGGCTCCAGTCTAGGCAGCCTCGGGCCACTGGTGGGTGACGAGCATCGCGGTCGGTATGACTTAGTCGTCGGCAACCCGCCTTGGTCGACTGGCACGAAGCTACCGGACTGGAAGCTGGTTCTGAAGACTGTCTCGGATATCGCGAGCGAGCGCTCGGGCACAAAGCTCGCACCGCCTCTGCCTAATGAGGGACTCGACATTCCCTTTGTCTGGCGTGCAATGGAATGGGCCAAGCCGGGCGGTCAGATCGCCTTTGCGCTCCATGCGCGCCTGCTCTTCCAGCAAGGCGACGGCATGGCAGATGCGCGCCGGATGCTGTTCCAAGTGCTCGACATCACCTCCGTCATCAACGGCGCCGAACTGCGCCAGACCAAAGTCTGGCCAGAAATCATGGCCCCCTTCTGCCTGCTGATCGCAACCAATCGTGTACCAGAACCTGGTGCAGGCTTTCGGCTGATCAGCCCCCGTCTGGAACCAGGTCTCAATGCCGCTGGCGCAATGCGCATCGACGCACACGCATCCGAGATCATCGCGACCCAGCAGATGATCGAGACGCCCGATATCCTCAAGATCCTGTTTCGCGGCACGAGGGCGGACCTCGGCTTGATCGAGCGTATTCGCGGCAAGGGGTTCCCTACGGTCGAAGCGTTCTGGCGCGAAGCGATCGGCTTATCAGACCGCGGACGAATGGCTGGTTCGGGACAGGGGTATCAACAGCTTCGCAAGAGCAGCGGCTCCCGCGAAGTTGGAGCGCTCCCGTCCGGTAGGGACGCGGGACATCTTCGCGGCTTGCCTGACGTGACGGTCGCATCACTGGACCGGCTTGTGATCGACGGGAAGAAGCTGAAAACCTTCCAGCAAGACCGCGTTCACCGACTGCGCGATCCGAGTTTGTTCGAGGGACCGATCGCGATCGTCCATAAGTCGCCACCAGCTGCCCGGGAGAGAATTCGCGTCGGCATCGCCGTTGAACCGGTCGCCTACAACGAAACCTTTTACGGCTACTGCCCCACGGGTTTTGCGCATTCGGACGTCCTCGTGCGTTACCTTGCCCTTGTGTTTGGCAGCAAGTTCGCATTGTGGCTTGCGCTCATGACCAGCGGAGAATTCGGATTCGAGCGTGAGGTCATTGAAAAGGCCGCGTTGGACCGCATACCGCTGCCAGACTTCCGCCAACTCGGACCGGACGGCCGCGCAGAAATCCTGCAGCTCTTCGACGCGGTTTACCAGTCTGCGTCCGCTTGGGAGGACGTGGATCGTTGGATCGCGAACCTCTACGGCCTCGGCAACAACGACTTAGAGATCATCTCCGATACGCTCAGGTACAATCTGCCGTTCGCCGAAAACAAGGCGGCTGCCCAAGCCCGCCCCAAGCCCGAAGTCGCCAAAGAATTCTGTGCACTCCTCCAAAGCGAGCTGTCGCCTTGGACAAAGCGCCTCGGCACGTCACTTACCGTTTGCATGATCGAAAATCGTTCGACCTCACCTTGGATGGGCTTTGCTCTTCGCATTGGCGGAAGCGCATCTGCGACGGCCGTCGAGAAGGATTGGCAAGCACTGCTTATGGTCGCCGACGCCTCGGCAGCCACCGAGATCGTGGTCGAGGATGAGGGTGGCGTTTTGCTCGTCGGCCGTCTCGCCCAGAATCGTTACTGGAGCGCAACGCAAGCGAGGCTGCTGGCCCAGCACCTGATCTGGTCACGGCTCGACTTCCTCAAGGGGCACCTTCGCGGATGAGTTCCTCGGCGCTTTCACCTCGCCCTGACCAGATCGCAGAACTGACGCGCGGACTTGCCTTGCCCCTGCCGGCCATTGATGGGGTTTATCTGCAGCTCATTGCCGAGGGCATAGTTCAGGCGTTTCAAGACATTGGCGCCAGTCAAACCAGCACGGTCGCGACCGGCGACGAGGCCGAAGTCACCGCTCTTCTGGTGGCGCGGCTTAACCGCATGATCGAGGAGGACCAGATTTGGCGCCAGCTAGTCAGCAGCGTAGTTCGCGGAGCCGAAAGTCTGAACTACAATGGCGCTCATCTAGAAAAGCGGCCGGACATGTCGATCCATCTGTCGGCCCGAGCCATCCGCTTTCCGCTGATCGCCGAAGCCAAGATTATAGACGCGACCCGTGGTGAACATTTATATTGCAGCCAAGGCCTAATCCGCTTCCTCGACGGACAATATGGCTGGGGTAGTCGCGAAGCGTTCATGATCGCTTATGTGCGAGATGGGACGAACATCTCGGGCCGGCTTAAGCCCTATCTCGCGCAGGCCGGGCATGCAGCTAGCTATGCTTTGCAAAGCGCGCTTTCCAACCATCCCATCGATGGCTGTGACGCGGCTCAATCCGACCACGGCCGATCATTCACTTACACGCACACGCAACCGCCGGCCAACAATCCTGGGGGCATAGCAATCTGGCATCTCTGGCTTAATGCCTCGCCGCCGACCATGACAGTCACGACCAGCGCAACAATCCCCTAAACAATTAAATGCGGCAGTTATCTGGGAAGATGGTCTGGTCGACCCGAATCCGATGATCGCTAGAACGTCTGGGGCGCTTAGCGGACGGCCGACGGCGCCAGCGAAGGCCGCTTCCGGCCCAAATGTCGTTCGTTCCGACTGAAGTCTTGAGCGCTGGAAATGAATGGCAGGTTTCTGGATCATGGCGATCCGGCGTTAGTGCCCGGAATTGGGTGGAAAAGAGACGCTGATCATGCGATCGCGAAGCCCGCAGAAAGTTAGTTGGGCGCGTCGCAGCATTGCTTGTAACAACGATCATGAAACACGGTGCAAACACTACGATAATCGTCTCTGGCCTCGTCGCATTTGCGTCTGTAGGCTGCACACCTGCATCTGAAAAAAGTGCGACAGAACGGCGTGAAGGAGTTGATGCTCCTTCTAGCTGTGTTTCGTCGCCGACCGCTTCGTCCAAAGGAAGTGAGGCAACGCTACGAAAAATGATCGCTGGGAAGAAGATGATCCCTCAAAATAAAACCAATGGTCTTGACGAAACATTCGACGAAAATGGGTCGTGGGCCAGCGTCGCAGCCGAAATCGACATCACTTACCGAAGCGGATTATGGGACATCAATGTCGACGATCACTCAAGAGAACAGTTATGCACGACGCTAACTGAACAGGACGGCGAAGCAATATCCCCACCAGTCCGCACGTGTTATCTCATCAAGGCCGATTTCGCTAGTTGTGAAGCTACGCTCACGCCCGTCGATTATCCCTCGGAACAGCTTCGCGTTAGGTTTGTCGAACCGCGAGAATAATTGCAGCAGGGGACCTTATTGAATAGCTTGATGAGCGCCGTCCACTTCGGGGTCGCTAGCCGAATGTCTGCTGCTGGCGAGAAGCCCGTTGAAGCTGCCGGGCAGGTTTTGGGATTGCGTGGAGCCGCTGCTCATGACTGCTGATGGGTGGAAACGCGAACGTCTGCTTCTAAAGCCTTTCGCTTACGACGCAGTGGCGAACGAAGCTATATCCGCGCGGCCTTAGATAAGGGTGAAGCCTTCGCGATCTTTGGTAACTTGCCCGCTTTGGTCGAGCCAAACAGCCCGTGCGATCCGCATGGTTGACGCGGCCGGTGCTGCTGAGTGCGGTAGCCATCTGCAAGTGACAATTCCGCGCGTGTCGAATGATCGTGGTGCCATTGCGCCGCGCAGTGGAGCAGCCGAGCATGTAGATACTTGCGTACAGAGCCAAGCACCCGCCTGATATGGTACAGGGAGGGAGCCGCCGGCCATCAATCCTTTGTCTTCCCCTCATAGCTTGCCAGAGGAGTGGCCCGATCTGCGAAGCAGTTCGCTTAAAGTGAGGCGCGCATGATTCAGCGAGATGATAATCGCAATCCGCGAAGCCTCTTTCTGAAATAATAGCAATAATGATTTGAATTTTTGTAAGAAATAAGTTTTATGGGCCCGGACCCTAAATCGAATTTAAACAATTTAAAAACAGTTTTTTTATGGAACGTCACATTGTGCTGTGCCCACAAAGAAAAAATTGTTGGGTCCGTTAGATATCAGCTGTCCCCCGAACCCAACAAGCTGCCCGCCTCTTCGCTGACATTCTACAGTTGCGTTGGCTAGAGCGTTTTGCTGAGCGACACCAGGATTTGAACCTCCACCAAATATCTCAAATTGTATCACGGCTGCGAGAGCGGGTGTGGAAATGCTGCACAGCGCAGCCAATGCAATTACCTTTGCACTCTTTGTCATGAGATTTCTCCAAGCTGACTTGTCATATTGCCACGCACCATTGAGCGACGAAGCAAGAGTACGATCCATCTTAGGAGGAGTCAATAACTCTTTGATTTCAGGATGTTAGCTAACTTTTTTACCGTACGCATGACTTCCGCTTTATTTTGGGGTGTCCCTGAACAGAACTCTTCGATCCCCGCTTCGCTCAGTGCGAGGTCACGTAGTTTTTTCAGCGTCTAGAATACGTTCGCCAAACAGCAGTGACTGCACCACACTAGCATTTTCAGCAGCTAAGCATCTCGTTAATCGTTCTAAAATTCAGGATCCGCGTTAATCGGATCCGTTGGCTATCTTGTTGACCCCTGAACATCCTTTAGGACATGGACAATTCCTGCAGTGACGAATAGCACCCGATCAGCTGCGCGGGCGATGTGCTGGTTTAGCCTTCCTGCACTATCTCGGAACTTGCGCGCCATCGGGTTGTCAGGGACAATCCCCTGACCCACCTCGTTGCTCACAAGGTAAAGCGGATAGGAACGCGGTCGCTGAACTGCAAAAACAAGATCGTCAATGGCGGCATTCGAATCTCGTTCGTGATGCATCAGATTGCCGAGCCAGACCGTGAGGCAATCTACAAGTGCGGTGCCAGTCACGGCATGTTCACTCGCCAAAACCTGCGGCAAGTCGATGGGTGCTTCCATCAGGGTCCAGCGAACGCCCCGATCGGCTTTGTGGCGAGCGATCCGGTCAGCCATTTCTGCGTCGAAAACTTCAGCTGTAGCGATAAACATGAGAGGCCCAGTCTCGGCTTCCGCCATCTCCTGCGCAATGCGGCTTTTGCCTGATCGCGCACCACCCAGAACCAGAACCACTGTCATTTTTGGAATTTCCTGCTTGCGAAAGTCTGGCCCGGAGTTCATCTCGCACTTGCAACTGGTGCTCCGCAAGGGGCTTAAAAGGGAACCCGGGACATTGTCGCACGCCGCTTTCGGCAGCGACATTCAGGCCGGGGCTGTGCCCGCAACTGTGACCGGGGAGTTCCTGCCCCACAATGCCACTGGTCCAATCATTCGGGCTGGGAAGGCGGAGCAGGAGACGATGATCCGGGAGCCAGGAGACCTGCCTGCTGCAGTCGATCCTTTGTGTGGACGGGTCCATCCACATGATCGGAGCAATGCCTCCGCGTGACGACATGAGCGAAGGTGGGGTCGGCCCTATTGCGGGCCCGCGTCATGGCGCGCCGTGTTGGCCGGCGCCCGCCTTCTGTGTGTGACGACAGGAGGTAATAATGACACGTTTGAATTCTCTCCGTTTTTCCAGATCACTGCTTCTTGCTGGATCGGTATTGGGCCTGACAGCAGCTTCCTTGCCAGCGGCAGCGCAGGACGTCCTTTCCGAGGACGCAGGCGAGCCTGCCCCGGAAATCATCGTCACGGCTGCCAACCGAACCGAGACATCACTCGACAAGGTCGGCCAATCCGTCAGCGTGGTGGACCTTGCCGAAATCGAGCGGCGGCAGACCCAGAATGTGGCCGATATCCTGCGGACCCTGCCCGGCGTCACAATCGCGCGCAACGGCAGTATTGGCGGCAACACCTCGGTGTTTATCCGCGGCGCAGAGAGCGATCAGACCGTGGCGCTGATCGACGGTGTGAAGCTCAATGATCCCTCCTCGCCCGGTGGCGGGTTCAATTTTGGCAACCTCCTGACCGGCAACATCGAACGCATCGAGGTGCTGCGCGGTTCGCAATCGGTGCTGTGGGGCAGCCAGGCGATCGCAGGAGTAGTCAACATGGTGACCCGTCAATCCACCGAGGAATTGGAGGTGAACGCGCGCGGCGAATATGGCTTTCGCGACACGGTGAATCTGATGGCGAATGCCTCGGGCAAGGCCGGTCCGCTCTCGGCCAGTGTGGGCGGAGGCTGGTTCCGGTCAGACGGCATTTCGAACTTCGCTGAAAGCCGCGGAGGGCGCGAACGCGACGGCTACGAAAACATGGGTGCCAATGCCAATTTCAATCTGGCGCTGAGCAATACGATCTCAGTGGATGCACGCGGGTGGTATTCGCGCGGGACGTTCAACATCGATGGCTTCCCGGCTCCGCGTTTTGCCTTTGCCGACGTAAACGAGGAGAGCGAAACCCGCGAACTTGTCGGCTACACCGGGCTCAATGCCTCGCTGTTCGGCGGGCGGTTTCGCAACCGTATCGGCTTCGCGCTGACTGACACTGACCGCCGTAACACCGCGCTGGATGGCACCCCGGCAGAAACTTTCCGCAGCGAAGGGCGCAACGAGCGGCTCGAATATCAGGGGATTGTCGACATTTCTGAGGGCTGGCAGGCCACATTCGGTCTTGAACAGGAAATCTCGACCTTCTCGTCCAGTAGTTTCGGCGCGCCCGCCAGCCTTGGGCGGGCCCGGATTTACAGCGGCTATGCTCAGGTCGTTGGCACGATCGCAGAAGGGTTCACCGTCACAGGCGGGGTGCGCCAAGATGATCATGATCGGTTCGGCGGAGAGACCACGTTCGGCGCCAACGCGGTTTACAATGTGTCAGCCACTGGCACGACCTTTCGCGCCAGCTATGCCGAGGGGTTCAAGGTGCCGTCGCTGTTCCAGCTGCTGAGCAATTTCGGCAATACCACGCTTGATCCGGAACGCTCGCAAGGCTGGGATGCCGGGATAACGCAGGAATTGGTGGACGGGCGATTGACGCTGTCAGCCACCTATTTCGAGCGAGACAGCGAAGATCTCATCCTGTTCATCTCCTGCCCGCTTCCACGCACCGGCGTCTGCACCAACCGCCCATCGGGCACTTATGACAATATCGGCCTTGCCACTGCCCGCGGCGCCGAATTTGCCGTGACGCTGAGACCTCTCGATGCATTGCAGGTGCAGTTCAGCCATGGCTATGTCGATACGCGCAACCGAACCGCAGGCTCGCCTAATTTCGACCGCCGCCTGCCGCGCCGTCCGGGAAATTCGTCGAGCCTGCTGGTCGATTACAGCTGGTCGTTCGGCCTCGAGACGGGGTTCACCGTCACCAACGTGAGCGAGGCGTTCGACAACGCCTCCAATACCACCCGCCTGCCGGGCTACGTCCTTGCTGATTTGCGCGCAATGATGCCCATAGGACAAAATCTCGAACTTACGGCGCGGATCGAAAATCTGTTTGACGAGCAATATGAAACAGTGCTGCGCTTCGGCCAGATGCCGCGCGCGGGCTACATCGGCGTACGGTTGAAGATCTAGCCGCCGATGTCTGACCAGCTGCACGCCAAGATTGCTCCCTTCGCTGTCCATGGCGGACGGATCGATCTGGCGCGCGCGCTGTTCGGAGGCCCGGATTGGCTGGATCTGTCGACCGGCATCAGCCCTTGGGCCTATCCGGACGACATTCCTCGGGAGGCCTTGACCCGCCTCCCCTCACCCGATGATTTGGCGCTGCTGGAGACCTGTGCAGCCGAGTGCTTCGGCAGTGACCCGGCAGCGACGATGGCGGTGCCCGGCAGCGACCTCGGTCTCCGTCTGATCGGTCATATGCTGAGCGCGCAGCGCACTGCAGCAGTGGTCCCCGGTTATAGCGGCCATACAGCAATGTGGCCGAACCCCTGCCTGACGCTGGCGAGCGATCCCGACGAGCTGATGGCAGCAGCTGCAAGTTGTGATGCGATAGTGCTGGCCCGCCCCGGCAATCCTGGTGGAGAGATCATTGCCGAGCACACACTGCAAAGCATCGCCGAAAGGCTGGCCGCCCACCGAGGGTGGCTGATTGTCGATGAGGCTTTTGCCGATGCTGATCCAGATCTCAGCCTTGCTGCGCGCGGATGGCCGAACCTTATAATATTGCGTTCATTCGGGAAGTTTGCCGGGTTGGCGGGTCTGCGATTGGGCTTTGTTATCACTCCGCCCGCTATCGCAGCGCGCTTGCGCCGCCTTGTGGGCGATTGGCCGATCTCGGGGCCTTCTGTAGCAGCTGGGATTTCGTTCTACCGCAATACTTCGTGGCAAACTTCACAGCGGTGGCGGCTTGCTGAAAGTGGCGAGCGCCTCGACCGAGCGCTGCTTGGTGCCGGTCTGACGATCACGGCAAGCACGCCGTTCTTCCGCACGTGCAAGACCCAGCATGCTTGGCACCTGTTCGAACATCTGGCCAACCATCGCATCCTGACCCGTCCGTTCGCCGATGATCCGGCGCGGCTTCGCATCGGACTGCCTGAAGATGCAATCACAACCCGGCACCTCGCGCGCGCGCTTGCTGAATGGAGCAACTCATGACCGATGAGAAAACTGACTATACCCGCCACAATGAACGGATGAAGCGGGTGCAGGCCGCGCGCGAGCGGATGCAGGCGCGCCGCACGCTCGAACGCGGGCTGCTGATCGTCCACACGGGCAACGGCAAGGGCAAGTCGAGCTCTGCATTCGGCATGGTGGTCCGTAGCCTTGGCTGGGGAATGAAGGTGGGGATCGTGCAATATGTCAAAGGCAAGTGGGAAACCGGCGAGCGCAATTTCTTCGAGGCCAATCCCGAACTGGTGACCTACGAGGTGATGGGCGAAGGCTTCACCTGGGACACGCAGGACCGGGCACTCGACATCGCGGCAGCGCGCGCGGCATGGGAGCGCTCAAAGGAACTGATCCTCGATCCGGCCTTTGAGTTCGTGGTCCTCGACGAACTCAACATCGTGATGCGCGACGATACCCTGCCGGCCGAAGAAGTGATCGCCTTCCTCAAGGACCGCCCGCTAACCAAGCATATCTGCATCACCGGGCGCAGCGCCAAGCCTGAATTGCTCGAGCTGGCTGATCTGGTGACGGAATTTGCCGAGGTGAAGCATCCCTTCAAGGCCGGCTTCAAGGCGCAAAAAGGGGTCGAATATTGACCCGGCTGCGCGCCCTTTGCGGCCTGTGGGCTGCCTTGGTGCTGGCCCTCAGCCAGCTGGTCGCCAATCCGCTGGCTGCTGCGCCTCGGCGGATTGTTTCGATCAACCCCTGCATTGATGCGGTGCTGGTTGAGGTGGCGGGTCCAAAACAGATTCTGGCGATCAGTCATTATTCCCAAGACGCGCGAGCAACATCGATCCCGTTGGCAACGGCCCGCCGCTTTGCCGCGACGTCGGGAACTGCCGAAGAAGTCATCGCCTTACGGCCCGATATCGTTCTGGCGGGCGCGCATGTCTCGCCCTCGACACTTGCGGCGCTCAAGCGCCTGAAAGTGCCCGTACAGACTTTCACGGTGCCTGAAAGCGTCGCCGAATCCATCGCGCAGGTTCGGGCCGTTGCCGCGGCTGCGGGTCAGCCCGCGCGCGGCGAAGCTCTGGTGCGGCGGATCGAGCAGGCTGTGGCCCGTGCGCAGGCAAGCGCGCGAGGGCGCGGCGCTCCAGTGCCTGCGCTGATCTGGCAAGGCAGTGGGCTGGTGCCGGGTGAGAGTACGCTTGCTAACGAACTGCTCAGCATTGCCGGATTTCGCAACATGAGCGCGCAATATGGCCTCAAGCGCTGGGATGTCCTCCCGCTGGAACATCTTGCCGCCCGCCCTCCGCGCGTGCTGCTGAGCGATGGGATTGCGGGCGACCGCATGACAGGTCACAGGGTGCTGCGCCGTTTCGATGACAGGATGGTTCGCGCGCAGTTCGACGAGTGGCTGCTGAGCTGTGCAGGTCCGGTGATGATTCGGGCGCTGGATCGCCTTTCAGAGGTGAGGGCCAGCCTGTGAAGGCGCAGCGGTTGCCCTTGCTCATTCCCGCGCTGTTGGTCGCGCTTGTGCTTGTCTCCGGCCTGTCAATCTTGGCGGGCAAGGTTTGGATTGCTCCTGCCGAGCTCTTCGCAGGCGACGATCGCTGGCCAATCATCGTCGAATTGCGCCTGCCGCGTGTTGTGCTCGCACTGCTGATCGGTGGCGGACTCGGAATGGCGGGTGCGGCCATGCAAGGCTATCTGCGCAATCCCCTCGCCGACCCGGGGCTTTTTGGCGTGTCGGCGACGGCGGCATTGGGCGCGGTCATCTCGATTTTCTTCGGCCTTGCGGCGACGCCGATGGTCCTGTCGGGCTTTGCACTGGCGGGAGCGGCACTGGCGGTGTTGCTGCTGTCCGCCATCGCCGGGCAAAGCGGCAGCGTGATCGTTTTCACGCTGGCCGGCGTCGTGATCTCCTCGCTTGCGGGCGCGCTGACCGCGCTGGTCATCAGCCTTGCCCCCACACCCTTTGCGACCGGGCAAATCGTAAACTGGTTGATGGGGGCTCTGACCGATCGCAGCTGGGACGATGTAATGCTGGCTGCGCCGCTGATCGTGCTGGGGATGATCGTAATCGCCAGCGCAGGCCGCGCGCTCGATGCCCTCACGCTTGGCGAAGCTGCAGCGCGCACGTTGGGGATGCGGCCCGCTGTGCTGCAAGCGCAGATTGTTATTGGCGTGGGCCTCGTTGTGGGCGCAAGCGTCGCGGCCTCGGGGATCATCGGCTTTGTCGGGCTGATCGTGCCGCATCTCATCCGCCCGCTCACCAATCGGCGGCCAAGTGCGGTGCTGCTGCCCTCGGCCTTGGCAGGAGCCTTGCTGCTGCTGGTAGCAGATAGCGCGGTGCGCGCCGCCCCGACGGTGAGCGAATTGCGGCTCGGCATCGCCATGTCGTTGCTGGGCGCGCCGTTCTTTCTCGCGCTGCTCCTCAACATGCGGCGGCAGATCGGATGACAGCGGTGCTCAAAGCGCGTGATGTGTCTGTCACCCTCGGCGCAGGCCCGACACGCAAAGCGGTTCTGACGGACGCCAGCCTTGCGCTGCGACGTGGAGAGGTCACAGCGATCATCGGCCCCAACGGGGCGGGCAAATCAACGCTACTCGCGTGCCTTGCCGGACTGCGCGCGCCCGACCACGGAGCCGTGACGCTGGGCGATGTGCCGCTGGAGCGCGTTTCGGCGCGCGAACGCGGGCAGCGGATCGGCTTCCTGCCGCAGGTGGCCGAGGTGAACTGGGATATCGACGTCGCTACACTCGTCAGTCTGGGCCGCCTGCCCCATCAGGGCCGCTGGGAGCAAAGCGCAGCCGACCTTGCGGCGATGGCCGATGCACTGGCAGCGACCGACACGGCGCAATTCGCCTCGCGTGTCGTGGGCACCTTGTCGGGCGGTGAGCGAGCGCGGGCGCTGCTAGCGCGGGTGCTGGCGGGGCAGCCCGAATTTCTGCTGGCAGACGAGCCGCTCGCCAATCTCGATCCGCGCCACCAGTTCGATGTCCTCGCCCTGATGCGACAGGTGGCGACACGCGGCGTGGGCGTGGTGCTGGTCCTGCATGATCTAGCGCATGCCATGCGGGTGGCCGACCGAGTCGTCATGATGGACAGCGGACGGATTGCCGCTGATGGCGATCCCGCCGCCGTGCTGACGCCGGATCGCATCGCCGCAGTCTATGGCGTCGCGAGCCATCCCGTAACCTTGGCAGATGGCGCGCCCGGTCTGGTGCTGAGCGGACCATGCTGATGAGCGGTGCGCTGATGCTGCCTGCCGCTTTGCTGGCCGAATGGGTCTGGGGCTACTCGCGCTGGCTGCTGGCGCGGGTCGGCCATCCGGTGATGTGGATAGGGGCGTTGATTGACGCGCTGGACCGCCGCTGGAACCGCGGTACGCCCCGACGCCAGCGCATCATGGGCGCTTCCATGCTGGCGCTGCTGGTCGCCGCCAGCGCGGGCGCGGCTGCATTGGTTCAGCTCGTATGTCTTCAGTCCCTGTGGCTCTGGCCGATGCTGGTGTTGGCGGCGACCACCGGCCTTGCCCAGCGCAGCCTCGCCGACCATGTCGAGGCCGTGGCCGTGACGCTCGCCGCCGGTGATCTGGCAGCTGCGCGGTCGGCCGTGGCGATGATTGTCGGGCGCGATGTTGGCGGTCTGGACGAAGTCGGCATCGCCACAGCGGCGATCGAAAGCCTGGCCGAAAGCTTTGGCGACGGGATCGTAACGCCCGCCTGCTGGCTCGCGGTGGCAGGTCTGCCGGGGCTGGCGGCTGCCAAGGCGATCAACACGGCGGATTCGATGGTTGGGCATCGCGACACCCGTTACCGCCACTTCGGGTGGGCTAGCGCCCGAACCGACGATGCGCTCAACTATCTTCCCGCGCGCCTTTCCGGCGCGCTACTGGTGCTGGCCGCGGGCCGGGGCTGGCGCACGGGCTGGCACGTGATGCAGCGCGATGCGCGCGGCCATGCCTCGCCCAATGCGGGATGGCCCGAGGCGGCCATGGCCGGCGCGCTCGGGCGGCAATTGGGCGGGCCGGTAAGCTATGACGGTGAACCGGTGCTGCGAGCAACTATGGGAGATGGCCCGCGCCCCGATGCCCGTGATCTTACCCGTGCGCTCGTGATCTGGCGGCGTGCTTGCCGACTGTTGTGGGCTTTGGCAGCCATCGTAGCGGGAGTAATTTTATGGCTGCGCTGATGTTGCAAGGCACCGGCTCTGATGTCGGTAAATCGGTGCTGGTCGCGGGGCTCTGCCGTCTGTTTGCCAATCGCGGTCTCACGGTTATGCCGTTCAAGCCGCAGAACATGTCGAACAATGCAGCCGTCACCAGCGATGGCGGGGAGATTGGCCGTGCGCAGGCCGTGCAGGCCTTGGCCGCGCGCGTGCCTCTGCACAGCGACATGAACCCGGTGCTCATCAAGCCGCAATCGGATCGGACAGCGCAGATTGTCATTCAGGGCCAAATGCAGGGCACCCGTAGCGCTGGCGGCTATCAGGCAGAAAAAGCGCGCTGGCTGGAAGCCGTACTCGACAGCTATCAGCGTTTGGCTGCGCAGGCCGATCTGGTGCTGATCGAAGGCGCGGGCAGCCCGGCCGAGATCAATCTGCGGCGCGGCGACATTGCCAACATGGGCTTTGCCCGCGCCGCCGATGTGCCTGTCGTTCTGGTGGGAGACATTGATCGCGGCGGCGTGATCGCCGCGATTGCGGGAACGCGCGCGGTGCTCGATTCCGATGATGCCGCGATGATCCACGGGTTCATCATCAACCGCTTTCGCGGCGATCCGGCGCTATTCGAGGACGGCTACCTTATGACGGAACAGCTGTCGGGTTGGCGCGGGCTCGGGGTGGTACCTTGGATCGATGCGGCGCAGCGGCTTCCGGCGGAAGACGCCGTAGTGTTGGACCGGCAGGCGGTGAGCGGCGGATCGATCGTGATCGCTGTGCCGATGCTCTCCCGCATCGCGAATTTCGACGATTTCGACGCGCTGGCGGCCGAACCCGAAGTGCGGTTGGTGATGGTGCCTCCCGGCGAGCCCCTGCCTGCCGAAGCCCGCCTTGTGATTTTGCCCGGTACCAAGGCCACCATCGCCGACCTTGCATTCTTGCGGGCGCAGGGCTGGGATATTGACCTGGCCGGTCATATCAGGCGCGGCGCGCAGGTGCTGGGAATTTGCGGGGGCTATCAGATGCTGGGCACGCAGATCGCCGATCCTGACGGGATCGAAGGGCCGCCGGGCGAGGTTGAGGGCCTTGGCTATTTGCCGGTCACCACCTGGCTCGCCCCGCACAAGCGCCTCGCCGAAGTCACCGGCGTCAGCCTTGCCGAAGGCGCGGCCTTCCGCGGCTACGAAATCCATTGCGGCATAACCAGCGGAACGGCGCCGCCATTGCTGCGACTGCACGATGGACGGACCGACGGCGCGGTCAGCGCCTGCGGCCGGATTGCCGGCTGCTATGTCCACGGCCTGTTCGATCATCCCGCGCAGCGCGCCGTCTGGCTCGAGCGGCTTGGCGCAGGGTCAGACGCGGTTGATCATGCGGTGCGGGTGGATGAAGCGCTCGACGAATTGGCCAAAGCCCTGGAGCGGCATCTCGATATCGCCGCGCTGGCCCGGATCGCGGGGCTGACATGACTGCGGCGCCCGATTTCGACGATGCCTTTCGCGCGCAGCTCGCCAATTTGCTGACCTGGCGGCGTGATGTCCGCGCGTTTCGCAGCGATCCTTTGCCCGAAACGGTGCTCGGCAAGCTGATCGCGCAGGCTGCCCGCGCGCCCTCGGTCGGTAACAGCCAGCCCTCGCGTTTCGTGATGGTCCGATCCGCCGAGCGCCGCCGCGCCCTCGTCGCCCATGTCGAAGCCGAGCAAATTGCCGCGGGCGAGAAATATGATGCTGCGGAAAGAGCTGA
Source organism: Erythrobacteraceae bacterium (assembly GCA_027489065.1). Classification (GTDB taxonomy): domain Bacteria; phylum Pseudomonadota; class Alphaproteobacteria; order Sphingomonadales; family Sphingomonadaceae; genus Erythrobacter. The sequence continues at coordinate 20,005 of JAIYAM010000053.1, forward strand.
ATATCAGCGGCTCAAACTCCATGGCCTCGCCGAATGCCCGGTGGTCATCGCGATCTACTGCGTGCGTGATCCCGCCGAAGGCGCGGGTCTAGGCCGGCAGACGATGCCCGAAGCGTTGGTCTATTCGACCATCTGCGCCGTCCACACGCTGTGGCTGGCAGCGCGGGCCGAAGGGATTGGGCTAGGCTGGGTCTCGATCCTCGATCCCGCGACAGTGTCCGTCCTGCTCGACGTTCCAGCTGATTGGCATTTTATCGGGATATTGTGCCTCGGTTACCCGAAGACCGAAGCCGAACTGCCGCTGCTCCACACGACGGGGTGGCAAGCTCGACTTGCCGTAGAAGCCATGGTGATCGAGCGGTGAGTGGAGCAAGGGCAACACGATGCTGAACGACCAGACCATAACCGCGCACCTCGATGCGCTCGCCAAGCCGCGGGGCAGCATGGGACGGCTTGAGGCCCTAGCGGCCGATCTTGCGCGCATTCAGCAGCGTCTCGACCCGGTCACGCGCCCGCGCCGCCTGATCCTGTTCGCGGCCGATCACGGCGTGGTGGCCGATGGGGTCTCCGCCTGGCCGCAGGCTGTCACCGGGTCGATGATGGCGACGATTGCAGCGGGCAAAGCGACCAGCAGCGCGCTTGCGGCGGCGCATGAATGCGATCTTGAGCTGATCGATGCCGGGGCTGCCTTTCCCCCGGAGGGAGCCGCCCTGCCCCCGCCGCAGATACTCGCAGGCGGAACACGCTCGCTAGCGCGCGGCCCTGCCATGACCGCAGAGCAATTCGCTGCCGCCTGGGATCTGGGTGAGACGGCGGCGCGGCGGGCGGCTGATGCTGGCATTGCTGTGCTGCTGCTGGGCGAGATGGGCATCGGGAACACGACGCCCGCGGCTTGCCTCACCGTGCTGCTGGCCGGTGCCGACAGCGACACGGCGACCGGGCGCGGCGCGGGCGCGGATGACGAGATTCTGGTGCGCAAGCGGGCGATCGTGACCGCCGCCGCCGCTCGCACCGCCGTGATGCTTGGCGACGATCCGCGCGCAGCAATCGCCGAGGTGGCTGGCTTCGAGATCATCGCCATGGCGGGCTGCTTTACCGAGGCTGCCCGCCTGCGCTTGACCTTGCTGCTCGATGGCTATGTCGCAACTGCCGCTGCGCTGGTTGCAGAGCGGCTCTGCCCCGGCACTGCAACCATGATGATCGCTGCACACCAATCGGCAGAGCCAGGCCACGCGGCAGCACTTGCGCAGCTTGGCCTTGCGCCGGTGCTCGACTGGCAAATGCGGCTCGGTGAAGGCAGCGGCGCCTTGGTCGCACTGCCCTTGCTCGACAGCGCGGCAGCGCTGATCGGCAAGGTCGCTTTGCTGAGCGAGGTGACGGGATGAACCCGGCGCTTTCATCCATCCCGTCATGGGCGCCGCCCTTGCTCGCGCTGCAATTCCTCACCCGCGTGCCTGTGCCTCTGCTCGATCGGCTCGATGGGGCACAGGCGCGGGCAGGCCTCATCAAGGCGGTGGGCTGGTTTCCGCTGGTCGGCTCGCTCATCGGAGCAGTGACAGCCGCAGCGGTGCTGGGCCTTGCGCAGTTCGTGCCGCTGGCGGTCGCGGTGATCCTCGCGCTAATGATCGAGGCCCGGCTGACCGGAGCGTTCCACGAGGACGCAGTGGCTGATTTCTGCGATGCCTTCGGCGGCGGCTACATGGCCGAAGACGTGCGCCGAATCATGAAGGACAGCCGCATCGGTAGCTATGGCGCGCTAGGCCTTGGCCTTGCTATCGCCCTGCGTGCGGTGCTGCTGATGAGCCTGCCAGTGGCAGACGACCCGCTGCTTACAGGCACTGCGATTGTCGCTTCGGCCTGCTTTGCACGGGCGCTAGTGGTGGCGGCAATGGCGCTAGTCCCGCCTGCGCCTGCAGGAACCGGGCTCGCAAAGGATATCGGCAGCGCGGTGAGTGCGCGCACGGCCGTGATGAGCGTTGTGACTGCATTTCCTGCTCTCGCGATTTTCGCTTTCCTCGATGTGGGCACCCTACTGCTCGCTTGCCTGGCAGCCGGCGTGTTCCTCGTCTGGCTGCGCGGCCTGCTGCTGCGCCGGATCGGCGGGAGCACGGGCGATTGCCTCGGCTTTGCCGCCTATGCTGGCCAGTTGATCCTGCTGTTGGCGGTGGCGGCGCTCAGCCATGGCGAATGACATCACGCTCGTGCGCCATACCGAAGTCGCCCGGCGGTGGCGCGGGCGCTGCTACGGGGTCACCGATGTGGGCCTCAGCCGCGCGGGAGCAGCGGCGATCGGTCCTCTCGCGCAGGAACTGGCTGCCTTGCGCCCAGAATGGGTCATCCACAGCGATCTGACACGCGCCCGGCGCCTTGCTGTAGCAGTCGCCCGACATGTTGGCTGCTCGATCCATGCCGACCCGGCATGGCGCGAACGCGATTTCGGGACTTGGGAGGGCCAGAGCTGGCACGCGATCTACCGGGCAAGTGGCAACGCGATGGACGGGATGATCGAAGCCCCAGGCAAGTTCCGCCCCGGGGGCGGAGAGACCACCCATGAACTGGCGGTACGAGTGGCTACCGCTCTGACCGGCTTGCCCGAAGGACGCGGGATAGTCGTCACGCATGGTGGACCGATTGCCTCCCTTTTGGGTCAAGAACGCGGACTTGCCCCGCGAGACTGGCTCAGCCTTGTCCCACCTGTTGGAGCAAGGGTTGTCCTTGCGTCCCAGGAGGATATCTGACCCATGCGTGCCACCACTAACAATGACCGCTTCGGGGTCGCTTCCAGAATGGCAGGTTTTGGCGGCAACTGTGCTATAGCTGCCATAGAAGGTGATCCTGAGACAAGCCCTTCGGAGGGTGCCCGCTGGGCCGGTTTCCTGACGGAGCGGCGGGTCGCCGGGTCGAGCATCACCTGATAGATTTCGCTTTCGCACTCAGAGATTGAGGATTCTGCAAAGGATGCAGTTCGGCAGCATTTCGTCTTGATGCCAGCCAGCGTGTTCCGGCTGCCCAAAAGCCCTTCCCTTCCATGACATGAACCAGCCCCTGACCGGACCCTGTCAGGTGCTGCAACGCGCGCTCATGCGGACCGTGTTGCCGTTCCGCTGGAACGGCTGCCCGCACCACTCCTGTGAGCGGCGTTTCCCTCGCATCCGCTCGGTGCAGACCTGCCCGTGCCCGGCCTCATCGGGGCTCAGTCGAAGGGATAGTCCCTTGGACGGAGGAACAGCTTCGAAAGGATACCATCATGAAGAACACCGTCATCCTCGTCGGCTTTGCAGGCAACAACCCGGAAGTCCGCGAAACTCAGGCAGGCGCCAAGATCACCTCGCTCTCCCTCGCCACCTCGCGAAGCTACAAGGATGCAAGCGACAAGCGCCAGACCGAGACCGAATGGCACCGGATCACCTGCTTCAACGGCATCGGCAAGAGTGTCGCTCAAAACGTCAGTAAAGGCGCGATGCTGATGGTCACCGGCCGTATCCACTACACCCGCTGGACTGATCAGAACGGCACCGAACGCTACGGCTGCGAGATCATCGCCGAGCAGGTCGATTTCCTGGCCAAGGCTAAGGAAGCCAAGCCGACAGAGGCCTCCGAAACCTTTGAATTGGCGCTGGCCGAGTAGGGCAGAGCGCTTTCCCCCAAACTCAGCCAATTCGAGGCCTCGGAGATTATCTCCGGGGCCTTTTCTTTTGCATCAATTGCATCAGTTTTGTCCGCCAACATTATGAGAAGAATTGATCCGGAACCAGCAGGAAGTTTAGGGCCGAACATGGCGGCAGTCGTAGCTGGGATCTGCCATTCAAAGGGTGAAAGAGCCGCCGCCATGACAACCCGAAAAGCTACAGGCGTTGCGATACGCCTGAGCTTTCCGTGACCTGGATCGAACTACCTATGTTGGCAGCGCTCAATGAGGTGGTGCCGGGCAAACCCTGACAGAACTGCTGATGGTTGGTGTTCGCCATTCCCTTTCCCGCATAGGTAAAGCGGTCAGGAGCTCGCCTGTAATGGCCTAACTGGGCAGAAGGCAGTTTCGATTTGCCCTTTGCCAATAACCATAACCGGATCATGCAGTTGCAGGCGTTCTGGTGGCCAGATGCGTCCCAATTGCAGACATATGCAGAACATCGGGCTTTTTTTAACCTTCAGCTCCTGGCCGGTTGGCCAAGGCCCGTCGCGAAAAAACGCCAAGAATCAGTCCGATAAACTGGTTGAAAGGGTGCCGGGTCAGGAGTAAATCAGTCCCTGTATTGCAAGCACACCGTACACCGCTGCGCGGTAGGCTGATGCAGCGAAGTTCTCCATATTTCACAATTGGTTAGCCGAACTTTTGCTCGAAATTCGCACGGTGCAGCCCGCTGCATACCGTCCAGTGCTCCATCATAAGTATGAAAATACACAGGCTTAGCGCTGCACCGGGCTGCATCTTCTAAGCTCTTGGCAAGGGGGCTGCAGCGTTATATACTTGGTCCTGCGATAGACGAACCACGCCTGAAAAGGTGTGGTAGTGGAAAAGAAACAGTTCCAGAGCGTCGGTGTAACGCTCAGCCCAAGGATGATCGACATCGTCGATCAACTTGCGACAAGCC
>JAIYAM010000054.1 GCA_027489065.1 Erythrobacteraceae bacterium
GATCGCATGAGCTTCGACGTTTACGAAACGCAGGAGCGCATCACGGCCAAGGAACGCCCGATCGTCGTCATCACCTCGAACAATGAAAAGGAGCTGCCCGACGCCTTCCTGCGCCGCTGCTTCTTCCACTACATCAAGTTCCCCGACCGCGAGACGATGCAGGACATCATCGACGTCCACTTCCCCGGCATCCAGAAGACACTGGTGAAGAAGGCGATGGATATCTTCTACGACCTGCGCGAAGTGCCGGGCCTCAAGAAGAAGCCCTCGACCAGCGAGCTGCTCGACTGGCTGAAGCTGCTGCTGAACGAGGACATGCCTTTGGACGTGCTCCAGAACAGCAATCCGGCGAGCGCGATTCCGCCGCTGCACGGCGCGCTGCTCAAGAACGAACAGGACATCATGCTGTTCGAACGGCTCGCCTTCATGGCGCGGCGCAACCCGAGCTGATCGGGTGGCGCATACCGGTGGCTGCCTGTGCGGCGCGGTGCGGTTCACCATCGATGCCGAGCCGCAGGGCGCACGCTTCTGCTGGTGCCGCGATTGCCAGCGCATCGCCAGCGGCATGGCGACCGTCAACGTGCTGTTCGATGAGGAGGCCGTCACCTACTCGGGCGAGATGACGCTGCTACGCCTCGTCGCCGACAGCGGCAACACGGTCGAGCGCGGCTTCTGCAAGGTGTGCGGGGCGCAGATGTTCAGCCGCACGGTGGTCGGCCCGAAGCAACCGATGCGGGTGCGCGCCGGCACGCTCGACGATCCGGAAATCTGCCCGCCGAGCATGATCATCTGGGGCGCGAGCGCGCCAAGCTGGGCGCCTTTCCCGCCGGGGATGCCGGTGCTGGAAGCCGGGCCAAACTCGGCGCCGATGGCGTCGAAAGCCTGACAAACGCCTTAAATCGCCTGGCCGTCCGAATGTTGGACGCCGTGGCAGGGGTGTCACGCGCAAATAGTCCGGCCTTGCGGCTGCCAGCCCGCCCTTAGACCCCCTCCAGACCCCTGCTAGACCCCCCTTTGCGTGGTGTTCCGGCGATGTTTCATGTGAAACATTGCCTCGGGGGCGGCTCCGGTCAGTCGAAGCTGTAGGCAAGCTCGAAATCGCCCCAGCGCCGGCCGCCGATGATCAGGGGCACATAGACATTGCGGACCACCACGTAAGAGTCGCCGTCGCCCTCCTGACGGTAGACTGCCATCATGTACGGCGCGCCCGAGACCTTGGCCTTGCGGTCGATCGCCTCGAGCATGATCCGGCCATTGCGGCAGAACTGGGTATCGTGGTTGAGATCGCCGGTGGGCTTGCGAGAACGCTCGGTAAGGTGGGTCGGCAGGAAGCCGTTCATATCGGTGCAGGCGGCGGCCAAGACCCGGGAATCGCTTGCCTTTGCGCGGTCGAGGAAGGGGCGCCATTCGGCGTGCGCCCAATCGGTCGCGCGGGTGCGGAACAGCGGCGGATTGGTGCCGGGGACGCTCTGGTAGTCGGTGTCGAACAGCGCGGTCATGGTGATCGCGCCTCGGGCGAGCGCGGCTTCGGTATGGGCGCAAAGCTCCTGCATCATCGCCTGCGCCTGCGCGACCATCGCGCTGTCCTCGGGGGAAAGTCCGGCGTGGACGATGCGGTCGAACATCTCGCTGGCGGTGATCTCCAACTCTTCCATCTTGCGGTGGGCGCCGTGAAGCCGGTCCTCATTCCTACGCGCAGCGGCATCGAAGCCGGTCAGCACGCGCTGGACCTTGTCGACATGGGAAGAGATCGTGCCGGTGGAACGGGCGATGACGTCGTTCTGCTTGTCGACCTCCTCGACCAGCGCGCCGACATTGGAGATGGTGCTTTCGATGCGGGCCACCGAGGCGCGGGCTTCGCCGCTGGCCTTGGAGCCTGCCTCGATCCGGCCGATCACCACCTCGGCCTCGCCGCCGAGGGCATCGATGGTGGAGGCGATTTCCTCGGTCGCCTTGCGGGTGTCGCTGGCGAGGCTTTTCACCTCGGCGGCGACCACCGCGAAAGTGCGGCCCGCGTCGCCGGCGCGCATCGCCTCGATGGTGGCGTTGAGCGCGAGGATGTTGGTGGTTTCCGCAATCTCGCCAATGTCTTGCGCCGAGCGGCGGACCTGCTCCATCGCGGCGGAGAAGCTGGTGACATGCTGGCCCAGGGTGTCGACCAGCTCGATCAGCGAGGCGATCTGGCCGAGCGAGGACTGGATCAGCGCGGTCCCTTCCGAAAGCCGCTCGATCGCGCGTTCCGACAGCAGCCGCGCCTCGTCGCTCGCCTCGGCAACCTTAGTCTGGTCGGCCTCCAGAGCGCGGACCGTCTCGGCCAGCGCCTCGTGCTCGGAGCGCAGGGTTTTGGAGGAAGCGATCACCGCCTCCACAACACCGGCGACGTCGGTGCACCCCACCGTGACCGCCCCGCAGCTCTCCGGGATCATCCCGAGCGCATGGGCATTGGCGGTATCGATGGCGAGCTGGTTCATGTGGAGAGGAGGCCCTTGATTTGGTTGCCTCCTGCCTAGCGCGGGATGGTAAGCGAAGGGTTAAGTACCCTCCATCTCCCCTGCCAAGAAAGGGGACTGGTCAGCGTGCGGCACGCGGGTTAAGCAACGCCGCATGTTCTTCAACTTCATCGACGAGCTGAGAGCCGCCGGCATCGGTGCCTCTTTCAAGGAGCACCTCACCTTGCTGGAGGCGCTCGACCGGGACGTGATCGACCAGACGCCCGAGGCCTTCTACTACCTCTCCCGCGCGACTTTCGTGAAGGACGAAGGCCTGCTCGATCGCTTCGACCAGGTGTTCCAGAAGGTCTTCAAGGGGATCATGACCGATTACGGCCAGAACCCCGTCGACATTCCCGAGGACTGGCTGAAGGCCGTCGCCGAGAAGTTCCTGACTCCCGAAGAGATGGAGAAGATCAAGTCCTTGGGCGACTGGGACGAGATCATGGAGACGCTCAAGAAGCGTCTGGAGGAACAGGAAAAGCGCCATCAGGGCGGCAACAAGTGGATCGGCACCGGGGGCACCTCGCCCTTCGGCAATGGGGGCTATAACCCCGAAGGCGTGCGCATCGGCGGCGAAGCCAAGCACGGCAAGGCGATCAAGGTCTGGGAAAAGCGCGAGTTCAAGAACCTCGACAACACCAAGGAACTGGGCACCCGCAACATCAAGATGGCGCTGCGTCGGCTGAGGCGTTTCGCCCGCGAAGGCGCGCAGGATCAGCTCGACATCGACGCCACGATCAAGGGCACGGCCAAGCAGGGCTGGCTCGACATTCACATGCGGGCCGAACGCCGCAACGCTGTCAAATTGCTGCTGTTCCTCGACGTCGGCGGGTCGATGGACCCCTTCATCAAGCTGGTCGAGGAGCTGTTCAGCGCCGCCACAAGCGAATTCAAGAACATGGAGTTCTTCTACTTCCATAACTGCCTCTACGAAGGCGTGTGGAAGGACAACAAGCGCCGCTGGCAGGAACGGACCAAGACCTGGGACGTGCTCCACAAATACGGCCACGATTACAAGATCGTGTTCGTCGGCGATGCGGCGATGAGCCCCTATGAAGTCACCCATCCGGGCGGCAGCGTGGAGCATATGAACGAGGAAGCAGGCGCGGTGTGGCTCAAGCGCGTGGCCGACACCTACCCGGCGACCGTGTGGCTCAACCCAGTGCCGGAAAAGCAATGGGGCTATTCGCAGTCGACCAAGATGATCAAGCAGCTGGTGGGCGACCGGATGTACCCGCTGACGCTGGACGGGCTAGACGATGCAATGCGGGAGCTCTCGCGGAAGCACGGGGCTTGAACGAGCAGTCGCAGGGCCGCCACACCCGCTTCGAAGCCGTCCGTCTCAGGCTTGAAGCCTTCGATCCCGGCAAGGGCTGGCGGCTGTGGCTCTACGAGTTCCTGCTGTTCGGCTTCAAGCAAGGCTGGGCCTGCCTGTTCGGCGGCTTGCTGCTCGCGCTGCTGCTGGGAACGCACCTGTTCTATCCGGACAGCGGTCCGCTCCACCGCTACGACTTCCTCACCCTCGCCGCCGTCGCCATTCAGGCGGGGATGCTCGCCTTCCGTCTGGAAACATGGCGCGAGGCGCGGGTGATCCTCATCTTCCACATCGTCGGCACGGTGATGGAGCTGTTCAAGACACAGGCGGGATCATGGGCCTACCCTGAGGCAAGCGTGCTCCACATCGGCGCCGTGCCGCTTTTTTCGGGGTTCATGTATGCCGCCGTCGGCAGCTACATCGCGCGGGTGTGGCGGATCTTCGACTTCCGCTTCACCGGCTACCCGCCCCATTGGGTGACATGGGCCTTGGCGGCAGCGATCTATGCCAATTTCTTCGCGCACCACTTCATTATCGACCTCAGGTGGGGGCTGTTTGCCGCCACGGCGCTGATCTTCCGGCGGACCCGCGTCCACTTCCGCAACTGGCGCGCCCACCGCTGGATGCCGCTGCTGGTCGGGTTCGGCCTCGTCGCGCTGTTCATCTGGTTTGCCGAGAACATCGCCACCTTCGCCAATGCCTGGAACTATCCCGGGCAGGAGGCGGAGTGGCACATGGTCAGCCTGGCCAAGTATGGCAGCTGGTACCTGCTGATGCTGATCAGCTTCGTGCTGGTGACGCTGGTGCAGCCCGTGCGGGCGCCGGATTAGGCACCCTTCTGATCCAATTCCGCATCCAGATGAAGGCTGCACCGCCAGAAGAAGAACGCCGGCACCAGCCCCAGCACCGCAGCGCCATAGAGCACGTAGCGTACGCTCTCGGCCCCGTAGCTCGGCTGCAGCCAGTCTGACAGCATCCCGAAGAACAATGGGCCCAGCCCCAGCCCGATGAGGTTCTGGAAGAACAGCAGGCTCGCCGCCGCGATCGCCCTCGCCCGGACCGGCACGAGGCCCTGCGCGGCCGAGTAGCAGGGGCCATAGTAGAACGAGTTGAATACTGTCGGCACGAACAGCAGCACCAATGCCAGCGGCCAGCTCGGCGCGTGATAGGCAGCAATCGCCAGCGGCACCGCCAGTGCCATGCCGATCGCGGGCGCGCTCAGCACGTGGCGGCGGTTCACCGCACCAAAGCGGTCGGCGAGGTAGCCGCCGAGCAGCGTTCCGCACATCCCGCCCACCCCGGCGATCAGGCCGAACCACAGGCCGACCTGCCCCGGGCTCAGCTCATGGGTGCGCTGGAAGAAGATCGTCGTCCAGGTTGCCTTGCCGTAGGAAAGGAATGACGCGCCCGAGCCGGCGAACAGCAGCAGCACGTAAGCGCGCGAGCGCATGACTTCACCCAAAGCGCGCCCCAGCGGCAGCGCGGCGGGTTGGCTTTGTGCCCGCAGGATCGCCGCTGCGTCAGTACGGCGCGGGTCGCGCAGGACGAACCACACCACCAGCGCCAGCGCCACGCCCGGCAGGCCGACGATCACGAAGGCCTCGCGCCATCCCATCCGGTCGGCCAGCGTCCCGCCGATGATCATGCCGAGCAGCGTGCCCACCGGAATGCCCAGCGAATAGAACGCGAGCGCCGAGGCGCGCTTTTCCGGCGGCACCATGTCGCTGATGAGCGAATGGGCCGGCGGCGTGCACCCCGCCTCGCCGACGCCGACGCCGATGCGGGCGAGCAGCAGCTGCGGGAAGTTCTGTGCCAGCCCGCACAGCGCCGTCGCCCCCGACCACAGCGCGAGTGCCACCGCGATCAGACGCGGGCGGCTCGTCGTCTGGCGATCGGCGAGCCGCGCGATCGGGATGCCGAGCACTGTGTAGAAGAGCGCGAAAGCGAGCCCCGTCATCAGTCCGATCTGCGTGTCCGAAAGCTTGAGGTCGCGGGCGATCGGTTCAGCGAGGATGTTGACAATCTGGCGGTCGATGAAATTGAAGACGTAGACGACGAGCAGGATCCACAAGGTCAGCCTGACCGGGTGCGCATGCGCTGCTGTCGCTGCCGCGATTGCCATCTATGTTCCCTCTTCCAAGGGGATGCGGTTCTTCCGCTATCCCCGTGTTGCGCGGCCAGTGCGGCGCGGCGTCACTCAGTAAAGCAGGTGGCCACGCACCTCGGCAACCCAGGCGGCTTCGTCATGTGACGTCATGGCGTCAAGATCGTCGGGCGTCGCCGCCGGATCGTCGACCCATTCACGCAAGGACGGCCCGCCGTTGATGACGTCGATCGCGAGGCGGGTCAGCTCGTATTCGTAAGGGAAGTCGCGCCACAGCGGGTAATCGGGATAGAGCCGCCGGATCGCCTTGAAGGCCAGCGCCTGCAAGCGCCAGGGGCGGAAGGCGTGGTGTTCGTAGAAGCCGCCTTCGGCATGGATCATCAAGGCGTTGCAGAGCTTTCCTGCGTGCTTGTGGAAGGTCGGTTCGAACCAGCTTTCACGGATCGCGCAGCCCGCCAGCCACTCGGGCGCAAGCTTGTTCATGACCTTGAGAACCCCGCCAGCATCGACATCGGGCGCGCCGAACAGCACCTCCAGCGGGCGAGTGGTTCCGCGCCCCTCAGACAACGTCGTGCCTTCTAGCATCACGGTGCCGGCATAGCAGCGCGCCATGTTGACGTTGGCGGCATTGGGCGAAGGATTGATCCACAGGCGTGACGTCGGCCAGCCCCAACCACCAGCGTCATCGGGACGCCAACCCTCCATCGCCACCACCTTGTAAGCGACGTCGAGACCGAAATGCGCGATGAACCAGTGGCCCATCTCACCCATGGTGAGGCCGTGGCGCATCGGCATCGGGGCGGCACCCACGAAGCTCTCCTGTCCCGGCACCAGCAGCGTCCCCTCGACCGGGCGGCCGGCCGGATTGGGCCGGTCGAGCACCCAGACCTCCTTGCCCGCCTTGGCCGCTTCCTCGAGCAGGTAGAGCAGCGTCGTGACGAAGGTGTAGATCCGGCAGCCGAGGTCCTGAAGGTCGAACAGAAACACGTCGGCGCTCGACATCATCTGCCCCGTGGGGCGGCGCACCTCGCCGTAGAGCGAGTAGATCGGGATGCCGTAGCGCGGGTCCATCTCGTCCGCGGTTTCGACCATGTTGTCCTGCTTGTCGCCCTTGAGGCCATGCTGCGGGCCGAAGGCGCTGTTGACCTGCACACCCGCCGCGATCAGCGCGTCCAGGCTGTGGGTGAGGTCCGCAGTGACGCTCGCCGGATGCGCGACGAGCGCGACGCGGCGGCCCTTCAACTGGCGGAGGAGTTCAGCATCGGAAAGGAGCCGGTCGATCCCGGTCATGAAGCGGCCTGTCGTCATGGGGCGATGAGTTGGATCAGCGCGCGGCCAAAGGCAATCCGATAACTTGCAGGAGCAGGGAACATTGCGGGTGGCCCGCGGGTTGAGGGTCCATGGACAGCACCTGGACCCCGGTCATCATCGCCGCCGCATGGGCGATCATCCTCGGCGGCGCCGGCGGCGCGCTTACCGAAATCGGTCCATGGTACCGCGAATTGCGCAAGCCGCCGTGGCAGCCGCCCGACTGGCTGTTCGGCCCGGCATGGACGGTTATCCTGGGTCTCGCCGGGTGGAGCTTCTACATCGGGCTCACCCGGGCCCCCACGCCCGAGGCACTCGCCGGGGTGTGGGCGCTGTTCGGCGCCAATTTCGTGCTGCACTTCCTCTGGTCGCCGCTGTTCTTCAAGCTGAAGCGGCCTGACTGGGCCTTGGCGGAAAACGTGTTGCTGTGGCTATCGGTGACGGCGCTCATGGTGGTGTTGCCGCGTCTTGTCGGCGACAGCTTCCCGGGCTGGCTCAACGTGCCCTACTTCGTGTGGGTCAGCTTCGCCTTCGTGCTCAACCTCAAGATCGTGCAGCTCAATCGCCCTTTCGGAGAAGCCGCAGCGGCCTAGCGCTCGATAGTCAGAGCGCGGTTGGCTTCCGAGTGGAACTCTGGCTTGCCCGGCGGGAAGGCCAGCGCCCAATACTGCTTGGCGCCGCCGACATGCTCGACAACCGCATTGAGCGCGACTTGCGCGGGGTCCGGGAGATCTGCGGCGATGCTGGCCGTGAGGACCAGTCCCGCTCCGTCGTGCGAGCAGGCGATGCTGATCGAATCCACCGGCGCATCGCGCATCCCGGTTCGGAACGAATCGAAATCGTAGGCCGCCCATTCGCCCGAGGGTGAAAGGTTGAACTCGCGATAGCCGGTGCCGCCCAGCGGCTGCCAGAAGATCTCGAAGCAGGTCGTCTGCCACAAATTGTCGCGGCGCTCGGCTGAAGCGGACGCAGGGACGACGATGGCATCCATGTACCCGTCGAGCCGGAATTCGGCCACACAGCCCCCCGGCGTGGCAGTGACGGCGGCGGTGACCGACCGGACCGGCCCGAGGTCGCAGGCGACGTGGAGCATGAGCGGATGCATCCCGTCTTTCTGCCGCCTCGCCCCGTCCCCGACAAGCCACTTCCCGCAAGGCCCTCGCGCTGATAGGGCGGCGCCCCATGAGCACCTACGATTCCGCCCTCCTGCGCCTCCTTGATGAGCGTGGCTACATCCACCAGCTGACCGATGCGGCCGGGCTCGATTCCCTCGCTGCCAGGCAGGTCGTGCCGGGCTATATCGGGTTCGACGCCACTGCCCCGTCGCTGCACATCGGCAGCCTCGTGCAGATCATGATGCTGCGCCGCCTGCAGCAGACCGGGCACAAGCCGGTCGTGGTGATGGGCGGGGGCACGACGCGGATCGGCGATCCCACGGGCCGCGACGAGAGCCGCAAGATGCTTACCGACGAGACGATCGAGGCGAACATCCGGTCGATCTTCACCGTTTTCGACAAGCTCCTGACGTTCGGTGACGGGCCGACAGACGCGGTGATGGTCAACAACCACGACTGGCTGGGGCAGCTCGGCTATATCCAGCTTCTTCAGGAAGTCGGCACGCACTTCACGGTCAACCGGATGCTGACCTTCGATTCGGTCAAGCTGCGGCTCGAGCGCGAGCAGCCAATGACTTTCCTCGAATTCAACTACATGATCCTTCAGGGATACGATTTCAGGCACTTGGCCTGCGAACTTGGCGTCCGCTTGCAAATGGGCGGCTCGGACCAGTGGGGCAATATCGTCAACGGAATCGAACTGGGCCGGCGCATGGACGGGGCTGAACTGTTCGGCCTCACCACCCCGCTGCTGACCACTGCCGACGGGGCGAAGATGGGCAAGACCGCCGCTGGCGCGGTGTGGCTCAACGAGGACCAGCTACCGGCGTATGACTTCTGGCAATACTGGCGCAACGTCGACGATCGCGACGTGGGCAAGTTCCTGCGCCTGTTCACCGACTTGCCACTCGATGAGATCAAGCGCCTTGAAACCCTTGAAGGCGCAGAAATCAACTCCGCGAAGATCGTCCTCGCCAACGAGGTGACGAGGCTCGTACGCGGCGCGGATGCCGCGGCGCGTGCCGAGGCGACTGCGCGGGAGACCTTCGCGGGCTCGGGCGCAGGCGAAGACCTTCCCAGCATCGCCACCGGGCCGGAAGGAATGCGCATCGCCGCCCTCCTTACCGAACTCGGCCTGACCGCCTCGGGCGGAGAGGCCAAGCGCAAGCTCGCCGAGAATGCGGTCAAGCTCGAGGGCGAAACGATCACCGATCCGGCCACCCTCGTGTTACCGGCCGAGGGCGAAACCCTGCGATTGAGCCTCGGAAAGAAGCGGCACGCGCTGGTCCGTCGGTAATCCGACGCACGGACTATGGACCGTCCCTGAGGGCCTTTACGAATTGTCAGCCTTTCTCCGGCATTTCCGCGGGTGTCACCCAGTCGGAGGGAAGGATCGCAAGACGTGGCAAGCGGAGCTAATCTCAGCGTAACCGATTTGCGGCGCGCGGCGCGGCACCCGGTCGATTTTCCAGCCATCGTGGAGCATTTCATCCATGGTGATCTGCACCTGCACGTCTGCAACATCTCGGCGCACGGCTTCATGGTCGACGACGCGGAGCGACTGGCGCGCGGCGATCGCATCATCATCCGTCTGCCTGTGGTGGGCCGGATCGAGGCCTACGTGATCTGGACCCGCGACAACCGTGCCGGCTTCCAGTTCGAACGCATCATCCGCCTCGACGATTTCGTTGCGGTCATCGACCAGCTCCAGCCCAACCCGCGCCTGCGCCGCCCTCGCTGATCCAAGCGTAGCTGCGAGCCTGACAAGTTTCGCCTGCTTGGCAGGGGGCGGATCGCCTGCCATGGCGCGCCGGTGAACGCGAACCTTTCGGAACCCACCTCCCCGCTTCAGATCGCCGACTACCGGCGCTACTGGATCGCGCGCTTCATGGGCGTGTTCGCGACCACCTCGGTGGTGGTGCTGCTCGGCTACCAGCTCTACGACGTCGCGCGTGACGATTACGGGATGAGCGTAGCCGGGGCCTCCTTCCAGTTGGGCCTGCTCGGCCTTGCACAGTTCATTCCGCTGTTCCTGCTGACCCCGGTCGCGGGCCTCGCCGCCGATCGCTTCGACCGACGCCATGTCGCGGCTTTCGCCAACGGGATCGACGGCTGCGTGGCGGTGGTGCTGGCAGTGATCACTTGGGCCGATTTGTTGAGCCTGCCCGTTCTGTTCACGCTGGCGGCGGCGCATGGCGCGGCTCGGGTGTTCCTCGGCCCGTCGATGAGCGCGATTGCACCCAATGTCGTGCCCCCTGCCCTGCTGCCGCGCGCCATCGCGCTATCCTCCATTGCGTGGCAGACGGCCAGCGTCGCTGGCCCGGCAGTGGGCGGCCTGATCTTCGCGCGGGTTGAATGGCTGCCCCACGCCATGTCGGCCGGGCTGCTGGTGGCCGCGATGCTGCTGATCCTCACCGTCCGCCCGATCCGCGCCAAGCACGAAGGTCCGCCGCTGAAGCCGCTGAGGCAGATCATCGACGGCCTCGCCTATGTCTGGCGCGAGCGGTTCCTGCTCGGCTCGATCACGCTCGATCTCTTCGCGGTGCTGCTTGCCGGGGCGACCGCCCTGCTGCCCGTTTTCGCCCGCGACATCCTGTTCGTCGGCCCCGAGGGGCTCGGGCTGATGCGTGCCGCCCCTGCCCTTGGCGCGGCGAGCGTCGCGCTGTGGCTCTCGTTCCGGCCGCTGGAGCGTGAGGTGGGGGTCAAGATGCTGTGGTCGGTCGCGGCGTTCGGCGCCCTGACGATTGCCTTTGCCTATTCGCGCAGCTTCGCCCTCTCGCTCGCGATCCTTGCGGCGATGGGTGCGGTCGACATGGTCTCGGTTTTCATCAGGAGCTCGCTCGTGCAGCTCTTCACCCCCGACGACAAGCGCGGGCGGGTCTCGGCGATCTCGGGCCTTGCGATCTCGGCGTCCAACGAACTCGGCGAGATGCAGTCGGGGCTGGCCGCGGCGTTGTTCGGGGCCGTCGGCGCGGTTGTATTCGGCGGCGCGGGTGCGATATTCGTGACACTGGTCTGGGCGTGGTATTTCCCCGAACTGCGCCGCGCCCGCAGTTTCGAGCCGCAGGAACTCAAGAGAGAGGTATCATCATGAAGGCCGACAATATTCTCGCCACGATCGGCGCCACCCCGCATATCCGCCTCTCGCGGCTGTTCCCCGATGATGAGGTGTGGGTGAAGTCCGAGCGGGCCAATCCGGGCGGGTCGATCAAGGACCGCATCGCCCTCGCCATGGTCGAGGACGCCGAGGCGCGCGGCGCCTTGCAGCCCGGCGGCACGATCGTTGAGCCGACAAGCGGCAACACGGGCATCGGGCTTGCGATGGTGGCCGCCGTCAAGGGCTACCGGCTTGTGCTGGTGATGCCGGAAAGCATGTCGATCGAGCGCCGCCGGTTGATGCTCGCCTATGGTGCAAGCTTCGACCTGACGCCGCGCGAAAAGGGCATGAAGGGCGCGATCGAGCGCGCGATGGAGCTGGTTGCACAGACCCCCGGCGCATGGATGCCGAGCCAGTTCGACAACCCGGCGAATGTCGCGGTCCACGCCCGCACCACTGCGCAGGAAATCCTCGCCGACTTTGCCGGAGCGCCGATCAACGTTCTGATTACCGGGGTCGGAACCGGCGGGCACCTCACCGGCTGCGCCGAAGAGCTGAAGAAGCACTGGCCCGATCTCAAGGCCTATGGTGTCGAGCCTGCGCTGTCGCCCGTGATCAACGGCGGTCAGCCCGGCCCGCACCCCATTCAGGGCATCGGCGCGGGGTTCATCCCCGGCAACCTTCACACCGGCTCGATCGACGGGGCAATTGCCGTCGATGCCGAGGACGCCAAGGAAATGGCCCGCCGCGCCGCGCGCGAAGAGGGGATGCTGGTCGGCATTTCCTCCGGTGCGACGCTTGCCGCGATCGCCAAGAAGCTCCCCGAACTGCCCGCAGGCACGCGGGTGCTCGGCTTCAACTACGACACCGGCGAGCGCTATCTCTCGGTGCCCGACTTCCTTCCCGTGGAATGAGCGCGCTCGAGAGGGTTGCCTATGCCGACGGGGCGACCGCGCTGACCGGATGGCTGGCGCGGCCCGCCGGCACGGCGCGGGCAGCGGTCGCGGTGTTCCCGACTTTCATGAACACACGCCCCGGCGTCGAGGCCAAGGCGCTGGCGCTGGCCGAGGCAGGCTGCGTGGCGTTGATCGCGGACTTCTATGGCCCGGATTCGCCGCATGATGTCGAAAGTGCTTTCGCGGCGATGACCGCTCTGCGCTCCGATCCGCAGGCAATGCGTGTGCGGTTGCGGGCGACGCTGGACACGCTTGCCGAGCTTGCCCCCGGGCTACCGCAGATCGCGATCGGCTTCTGCCTCGGCGGGATGGCGGTGCTCGAACTGGCACGTGACGGCGCTGACCTCGCGCTGGCGGCGAGCTTCCACGGTCTCCTCGCCACGCCCCTGCGGGCGACGGCGCCGATCAAGCCGCGGCTGCTCGTCTGCCATGGTGACGCAGACTCGCTGGTGCCGCGTACGGATGTCACCGCCTTCTGGGAGGAGATGGACGGTGTCGGGGCCGACTGGCATTTCCTGTCTTTCGCGCGTGTGGAGCACGGGTTCACCAATCCGCTGACCCCGATGGGCGAGCCCAACCCCGCTTATCACGTGAGCGCCGACCGCCAGTCGTGGACCGCGTTGATGGGGCTGCTCGACGAGGTTGCTCCCGCGCGCGGATAGCCGCCGCATAGACCGATTCCTTAACTCCCGGCGCGTAACTGCTTGGGCCATGCTCTCGCTCGGACAACTGCGCCCATGAAATTCATCAAGCTCGAATCGCGCGGGGGTAATTATCTCGTGGTGGCCGAGAACGTCGCATGGCTGCGCACTGCGGAGAACGGGCAGACCAACGTCGGAATCATCGGCAGCCAGCCGCTGCTGGTGGTCGGCTCGGTCGAGGAAGTCGCGGCGAAGATCCTCGCCAGTGTGAACGGCCAGGGCGAAGCCTCCCCCGCAACGCCTGTCCCCGCCCCCGCTGCTCCGGCCCCTGCGCCGCAGCAAGCCGCTTTGCCTTCACCCCCGCCGCCCGCTCCTGTCCCCGAGCCGGAACCCGAGCCGATTGCGGTGGCACCGGAACCCGAGCCCGAACCCGAGCCAGAGCCCAAGCCAGAGCCCGCCGTCGCGCAGGACCCGGAGCCCGTCCCGACCCCCGAGCCCGCGCCGGTTCGCGTTCCGGCCAAGGTTGCCGCCCAGACTCGCCCACGCCCCGTTGTCGCTGGGTCGGCGAGCCTGTGGGAGCGCCCGGTCGCGCCTGCCGCTGGCGGCCTCAAGATCAAGGCCGGCTCGCAGCGGATGATGGGAATGCTCGAATAGGATTCCTCCGCCGAGTCCTGCCCGGTCCAAAGCCATTGCGAAAGCGCCTC
Organism: Erythrobacteraceae bacterium; assembly: GCA_027489065.1. Lineage (GTDB taxonomy): Bacteria > Pseudomonadota > Alphaproteobacteria > Sphingomonadales > Sphingomonadaceae > Erythrobacter. The sequence continues at coordinate 13,733 of JAIYAM010000054.1, forward strand.
CTGCTGTTACCATTCTCCGTCTTACGGGGGAGATATCGATGACGGGGCGAATGACAGGCCGACTGGCCGGACTGGGAATGGTGGCGGCGATCGCCTTGGCAGCGGGGCTGCTGGCGGCGAAGACGCCAAAGCGCGAAGAGGTGGAGACGGCCGTCAAGGCGCAGCACGCAGCGACAGTGAAGGCGCTGCAGGACTGGGTCGCCCTGCCCACCATCGCCGCCGAGAAGCGCGGCACGCCCGAGGGCGCGGAATACATGCGCAAGCTGGCGCTCGACGCGGGGTTCCAGCAGGCCAAAATCATTCCGACGGACGGAGTCCCCGCCGTTTTCGCCACGCTGGATGCCGGGGCCAAGACCACGGTCGGCATCTACTTCATGTATGACGTCAAGCAATTCGATCCCAGCGAATGGCGCACCAAGCCGCTCGAGGCGACACTGGTCGAGCGGCCCGGCGAAGGCACCGCCATTGTCGGACGCGGCGTGGTCAACCAGAAGGGCCCGGAGATGGCCTTCCTCGCCGCGATCAAGGCGATCCAGGCGAGCGGGCGCAAATTGCCCGTCAATCTCGTGCTGGTGGCAGAAGGCGAGGAGGAGGTTGCCTCGACCCACTTTGATCAGGTCGTCGCCGTGCCCGAGGTGCAGGCCGCGCTTTCCAAGGCGATCGGAGTGTTCATCCCCTCTGCCGCCCAGAACAAGGATGGCAGTGCGGAGATCACGCTGGGTGCCAAGGGTGCGGTCGAATTCCAGTTGGTGGTTGGCGGCGAGACCTCGGACAAATATCCCAAGACCGATGTCCACTCCTCCAACTATGCTCGCGTCGAAAGCCCTGCATGGCGCCTCGTCAAGGCACTCGACACGCTGGTCGCCGATGACGGGCATACGCCGGCGATCGATGGCTGGTTCGAGAACGTCCAGCCTCTCACGCCGCGCCAGAAGGAGCTGATCGCGCAAGGCGCCACGCCCGAGCGCGAGGCACAGGAGAAGGCGCAGCTCGGGATCGGCCAGTTCATCAACGACGAGGATTACCGCACCAGCCTGGAGCGGTTCTATTCGCAACCGACTGTCAACATTCAGGGCCTCGTCTCGGGCTATACCGGCGAAGGCGGCAAGACCGTGCTACCTGGGCGGGCCGAGGCGAAGCTCGAATTCCGTCTCGTCCCCAACATGACCAAGGCGGAAGCCGTCAGCAAGCTGCAGGCGCACCTAGCCAAGCGCGGATTTGACGATGTGCGCGTGACGATTTCGGGCGGCTATGGCCCCAACGAGACCGCCGAGGATGCAGCCCTGATCCGTGCCCAGAAAAAGCTCTTCGAGGCGAGCGGCATCCCCTACACCATCCGTCCGCGAAATGCCGGAAGCTGGCCGGGGGTGATCTTCAACGGCGCTCCGCTGAACCTGCCCGCCTCGCAATTCGGCCTCGGCCGCGGTGGCGGGGCGCACGCACCCAACGAATGGTTCCTGATCGAAAGCGCCGATCCCAAGGTCTACGGGCTCGATCAGGTGACGATGGCCTATGTCGATTATCTCTACATCATCGCCGAGGAAGCGGCGAAGAAGTAGCGCACAAGGAAAGGGCCGCCCCGCGTGATGGCGGGGCGGCCCTTGCGCTTTGCCTGAGTTGACGCTTACGCGGCCGTTGCGAAGGCCTCGGCAGGAAGCTTCATCATGTATTCGCTGCCCGCTTCGAGCTTGCGGCGCAGTGCGCCGGCATCGGGCAGGAAGCGTTCGGCGTAGTAGTTCGCCGAGACGATCTTCGCCTCGTAGAAGGCGGGGTCCTCGGGCTCGCCCGCGAGCTTGGCCAGCGCGGTCTTGCCCATCTTAAGCCAGAAATAGCCGAGCGTCACGATGCCCATGATGTGCATGTAGTGATGCGCGCCCGCGCCGAGGTGGTTGGGATTGGCCATTGCGTTCTGCATGAACCACATGGTCGCCGCCTTCTGCTCGCCCAGCGCCTTTTCGAGCCGTTCGGCGGCGTCCTTGAGCTCGGGTGCCTGCTTGGCGGCGGCGATTTCCTCGTCGATCATGGCGAAGAAGGCCTGGATCGCCTTGCCGCCATTCATGGCCAGCTTGCGACCGCACAGGTCCATGGCCTGCACGCCGTTGGCACCTTCGTAGATCATGGCGATGCGGCTATCGCGCACGAACTGCTCCATCCCCCATTCCTTGACGTAGCCATGCCCGCCATAGACCTGCTGCATGTTGGTCGCGATGTCGTAGCCCTTGTCGGTCCCGTAACCCTTGATGACCGGGGTCATCAGGCCGATCAGCATGTCGGCCATTTCGCGTTCTTCGGGGGTCTGTGCCTTATGGGTCAGGTCCACCTGAAGCGCGCCCCACAGGCACAGGGCGCGCATGGCTTCGGTGAAGACCTTGGCGTCCATCAGCATGCGGCGCACGTCGGGGTGGACGAAGATCGGGTCGGCCTTCGCGGCAGGGTCAGCCGGGCCGGTGAGCGCGCGGCCCTGACGCCGGTCGAGCGCGTAGGTGACGGCGTTCTGGTAGGCGACCTCGGCCTGGGCATAACCCTGAATGCCGACGCCGAGCCGCGCGGCGTTCATCATGATGAACATGGCGGCGAGGCCCTTGTTCTCCTCGCCCACCAGGTAGCCGGTCGCCCCGTCATAGTTGAGGAGGCAGGTGGCGTTGCCGTGGATGCCCATCTTCTTCTCGATCGATCCGCAGGTCACGCCGTTGCGCTGCGCGGGGTTCCCGTCGGCGTCGAGGACGAACTTGGGTACGATGAACAGCGAGATGCCCTTGGTCGAATCCGGCGCACCCGGGGTCTTGGCGAGCACGAGGTGGATGATGTTGCTGGTGAGGTCATGCTCGCCGGCCGAAATGAAGATCTTGGTCCCGGTAATGGCGTAGCTGCCGTCGCCGTTCGGCACCGCCTTGGTGCGGATCATGCCGAGGTCGGTGCCGCAATGCGGCTCGGTCAGGTTCATGGTGCCGGACCATTCGCCCGAGATCATCTTAGGGACATACATCGCCTTCTGCTCGTCGGAACCCTTGGCAAGGATCGCGGAAATCGCCCCGGCGGTGAGGCCCGGGTACATGGCGAAGGCCTGGTTGGCGGTGCCGGTGTATTCCTCGAGCACAAAGCCGAGCACGTGAGGCAGGCCCTGCCCGCCGAACTCCTCGGGCTGGGCGAGCGTGCCCCAGCCGCTCTCGACATAGGCTTGGTAAGCTTCCTTGAAGCCGGGAGGGGTTGTGACGGAGCCGTCCTCGTGACGTGTGCAGCCGTATTCGTCGCCTGCCTGATTGACCGGCGCGAGCACTTCGGCGCAGAACTTGCCGGCCTCGTTGATGACCGTGTCGATCATGTCGGGCGTGGCGTTCTCGAAGCCCGGCAGGTTGCCGTAGCTGGCGAGGTCAAGCACTTCGTTGACGATGAAGCGCGTGTCGCGGGTGGGCGCGGTATAGGTCGGCATCTCGTGATCCCTTCGGTATGCTTGTCTTGATTATGTGATGCGCTCGCCTCAGCCGAGGTCGAGCTTCTCGATCTCGGCGACGAAGTCGGTGAGCTCGTTGATCGACGAATCGATGTCGTCGCGCTGCGCCTTGAGCTTGGCGATATGGGCGCGGCACTTGGCGATGGTGACGCGGCGCTGCTCGACCCGGCCATCGTCGAGATCGTACAGGTCGATCATCTCGCGGATCTCGGTCAGCGAGAAGCCGACGTTTTTGGCGCGCATGATCCAGGCCAGACGGGCGCGGTCGCGCTTGGAATAGACGCGCGTGAGGCCGAGCCGCGCGGGGTTAATCAGGCCTTCGTCCTCGTAGAAGCGCAAGGCGCGGGCGGTACAGCCGAATTCCGAGGTGAGATCGGAGATCGTGAACTGTTCGCGTTCGTGTACATCGGGCCGATCGAGATGGGCGCCGTTGCGGCGCGGCTCGGCAGCGGTGTCGGTGGGTGCGGGAGCGGTAGCCATGACCGCTCTCTACCTTACGTTTACGTGAGCGTCAAGTATCGCGCAGGACAAGTCTGGCGTCTTCGCCCTTGCGCAGCTCGATCTGTCTGTAGAAGCAGCTACGCGCCCCGGTATGGCAAGTGGGCCCCGCCGGCCGGGCGCGGATCACCAGAGCATCCTGGTCGCAATCGACCAGCACTTCCTCGACATTGAGGATGTTGCCCGAAGTCTCGCCCTTCATCCACAAGGCACCCCGTGACCGCGACCAGAAGTGCACCTTGCCGGTCGCAAGCGTGTGCTCCAGCGCCTCGGCGTTCATGTGTGCGACCACCAGCACCTCGGCAGTCGAACCGTCGACAACCACCGCGGTAAGCAGCCCGGCAGAATCGAACTTTGGCGCGAAGACGGTCCCCCGCTCGCGTTCCTCCGTCGTCAGGCAAGTCTCGGTCAACGGGCGCTCCTTGCAGGCCAGATCGTGTCGTTTTCGCCGCTGCTCATGCGACGATTGTTGCAATGTGACAACAGCGCACCGTAAAAATTGCCTCGGTCTCGGGTTTGATCTTCCGCCCGCTGCAACAGAGTGGAACAACGTGCGCAGGAGCTCTCGCAAGGGGTTCTCCACCGAACAACGGCACCGCAAGGTGCTTCGTTCAGGGGGTGACCGGACCGCAGACTGGCAACGGGGTGCCAGCGCGACCGGTTGAACGATAGGGACAGGATCCCGGCAGCCAATCTAGGGGGTGGCTGCCACAGCCCGCAAGGGTGGATCCACACCGTTTCGTCACGTGGCGCCCGGGGTCGAAAGACCCCGGGCGTTATGTTTTCCGGCTTAGGGATGCACAAGGCGATGATCGGCATCTACCTGAGCGAAGCAGGCGAATGCGATCGATGCCGGTGCCGCTGCGGCAATTGCGGCGATACATGCGCGGCTCGTCGCCCCGCTGGTAAGCACATCGTCGATCAGCACGACGTCGCGCCCGCGGAGCCGTTCCGCAAGGGCCGGGTCGAGCCTGATCGCGCCTCGCAACACGCGCTCTCGATCATCGCGCCCGAGGCCGCCGAGACTGGGCGTGCGCTTGTGCCGCACCAGCGCCGCAACTTCTGCCTTGCCCTTGCCCAAGCGCTCCAGTTCGCGCGCCAGCAGCGCCGCCTGGTTGAAGCCACGCTGCCAAAGCCGCCAGCGGTGGAGCGGTACCGGCACCAGCAGCGGCGGCGCGCGGTCTGGTACGGGCGCAGGCATCCGCGCCGCGATCAGCCGGGCGAGCAGCTGCGACAGAGCGATCCGACCGCCATGCTTGTAGGCCAGTACGAGCTTGCGCGACGTGTCGTTGTAGAAGGTGGCGGCATAGACGGGCACATCACCGGTCCCGATCGTTGGTATCGACGGCACCTCGAGCGTGCCCCAGCACTCGGAGCACAACCCATCCTGCGCCGCGAGCGCTACTCCGCAGGACGCGCAACGCGGTGGATAGGCGAAGTCGACCAACGGTTGCACGGAGCGGACAAGTTCGCTGATCAGGGTCATGGACCCAGTGTCTCACAGCTTGCGCGAGGCTGGCAAGCGCGGCAGGGGCGGGTCATGAATGCCCCAGCGATCCCCACCATCTTCAATCCTCACCGCCGTGCGATGCGCCTCACGCGCGCTCTTGCCCGCGCGGAACGGCCGGATGCGGCGCGCTTCGTCGCCGAGGACATGATTGAGGATACGCTCGAGCGACTCGCTTTCCTGCGGCACCAGCCAAGCCGCGCCGTGGTACTCGGCGACTGGACGGGCACACTCGCCACGGAATTGCGTGCGCAGGGCGCGGCAGTCGCGGAGCCCCATGGGCTCGACCTCGAGGCTCCCCATCCGGCAGGAGGCCATGATCTGATCGTCGTGCTTGGCATGCTCGATGCGGTCAATGATCTGCCGGGCGCGCTCATCCACCTTCGTGCAGCGTTAGCGCCCGGAGGGCTGGTGATGGCACACTTCATTGGCGGGCAAAGCCTCCCCGCCTTGCGCGCCGCGATGCTAGCTTCAGAGCCGGACAGGCCCGCCGCCCGCATCCACCCGCTCGTGGATCATCGTGCCGCGCCCGGCTTGCTCCAGCGCGCGGGATGGAAAGACCCGGTTGTCGACACGCATGCGCTGACGGTCCACTATTCCTCCCTCGAGCGACTGGTCGCGGACCTGCGCGACCAAGGCCTCGGCAATGCACTGGCGAGGCCGGCCGCGCCGCTCGGTAAAACAGCTCTGGCCCGCGCCCGCGCGGCCTTCACGGAGCGCGCGAATGCGGACGGCAAAACGCCTGAGACCTTCGAGATCGTCACCCTTACCGGGCGGCGCTCGCTTGCGGGAACCTAGGCCTTCTTGAGCGCCGCTTGTGCTGCGGCAAGCCGCGCGATCGGCACCCGGTATGGCGAGGCGCTGACGTAATCGAGCCCGACTCTCTCGCAGAAGGCGATGCTCGCCGGGTCGCCGCCATGCTCGCCGCAGATGCCGAGCTTGATGTCGGGCCGGGTTGCCCTCCCCCGCTCCGCCGCGAGTTCGACCAACTGGCCGACGCCCTCGATATCGAGGCTGACGAAGGGATCGCGTGGGAAGATGCCCTTCTCGACATAAACGCTGAGGAACCGCGCCGCATCGTCGCGGGACACGCCGAGGGTCGTCTGCGTGAGGTCATTGGTGCCGAAGGAGAAGAACGCGCCTTCTTCCGCGATCTCGCCCGCCATCAGCGCTGCGCGGGGCAGTTCGATCATGGTGCCCACGAGGTAATCGACCCGCGTGCCTACCTCGGCGAAGACGGCCTCGGCGGTCTTGTCGACCAGCGCCTTGAGGATCGCCAATTCCCTCTTGGTGGCGACCAGCGGGATCATGATCTCGGGCAGCGGTGCCTCGCCTGAAGCGAGCTTCACCGCACAGACCGCCTCGAAGATCGCGCGCGCCTGCATGGCGTAGATCTCCGGGAAGGTGATCCCGAGCCGACAGCCGCGGTGGCCGAGCATCGGGTTGAATTCGTGGAGTTCGCCTGCACGCCGCTTGAGGTGATCGACCCCGAGCCCGGTCGCATCCGCGAGCTCGGCGAAATCTTCGTCGGCGTGCGGCAGGAACTCGTGGAGCGGCGGGTCCAGCAGGCGGATTGTGCAGGGCAGACCCGCCATCACTTCGAAGATCGCGGTGAAGTCGGCGCGTTGTTCCGGCAGCAGCTGCTCGAGAGCGCGGCGACGCCCGGCCTCGTCATCGGCGAGGATCATTTGGCGCACCAGACTGATGCGCGAAGCCTCGAAGAACATGTGCTCAGTACGGCACAGTCCGATGCCCTCGGCACCAAACTGGCGCGCCATACGGCAGTCGTCGGGCGTCTCGGCATTGGTACGAACCTTCATGCGCCGCAGCTTGTCGGCCCACACCATCAGCGTGCCGAAATCGCCCGCCAGCTCCGGTTCGACCGTCGGGACGATGCCGAGCATCACCTGTCCGGTCGACCCGTCAAGGGTGATCGCATCGCCCTCCTTAAGTTCGGTCTGGCCGATCCGGAGCGTGCGCGAAGCGCGGTCGATCGACACCTGTCCGGCGCCCGAGACGCATGGCCGACCCATGCCGCGCGCCACCACGGCCGCATGGCTCGTCATCCCGCCGCGGGCCGTGAGGATGCCTTGGGCGGCGTGCATGCCGTGAATGTCCTCAGGGGACGTCTCGACCCGCACGAGGATCACCTTCTCGCCGCGGCCGGCCCATTGCTCCGCTGTATCGGCGTCGAGCACGATCTTGCCGGCGGCCGCCCCGGGCGATGCAGGCAGCCCGGTCGTCAGCACATTGCGCTCGGCATTCGGATCGAGCGTCGGGTGAAGCAGCTGGTCCAAGGCCATTGGATCAACGCGGCGCACCGCCTCGCGCTCGTCAATCAGGCCTTCGGCAACCATGTCGACGGCCATTTTGAGCGCGGCCTTTGCCGTGCGCTTGCCCGAGCGCGTCTGGAGCATCCAAAGTTTGCCCCGTTCCACGGTGAACTCGATGTCCTGCATGTCCTTGTAGTGGAGTTCCAGCAGGTCGAAGACGCGGGCGAGCTCGGCATAGGCCTCGGGCAACGCCTCTTCCATCGAGAGTGGCTTGGCGCCCGCAGTCTCGCGCGCTGCCTTGGTGAGGTATTGCGGCGTGCGGATGCCGGCCACCACGTCCTCGCCCTGCGCGTTGATCAGGTACTCGCCGTAGTAGGCGCGCTCGCCGGTTGCCGGGTCGCGGGTGAAGGCGACGCCGGTGGCGCTCGTTTCGCCCATGTTGCCGAACACCATCGCCTGCACGTTGACCGCGGTGCCCCAATCGCCCGGGATGTCATTGAGCCGACGATAGACCTTGGCGCGGTCGCTGTCCCAACTGTCAAACACGGCGCGGATCGCGCCCCACAATTGTTCGTGCACGTCCTGCGGGAACGGCTTGCCGCGCTCGTCCGCGACGATCTGCTTGTACTCGCTGACCAGCGCTTGCCAGTCGTCGGACCCCATCTCGGTGTCGTTGTAGAAGCCCTTGTCCTCCTTTGCGATCTCAAGCGCCTCTTCGAACAGCCCGTGATCGAGGCCGAGCACCACGTCGGAATACATCTGGATGAAGCGCCGGTAGCTGTCCCAGGCGAAGCGCGCATCGCCCGACGAATCCGCCAGTCCCGCCACGGTCGCATCGTTTAGTCCTAGGTTGAGCACCGTGTCCATCATACCCGGCATCGACACCCGCGCGCCCGAGCGGACCGAGACGAGAAGCGGATCGGCGGCATCGCCAAAGCTTTTACCCACCGTGGCTTCGACGTGCTTGAGCGCTTCGGCGACAGCGGTGCGCAGCCCGTCGGAGAAATCGGCGCCGTCTCGGAGGTAGGCGACGCATTCCTCGGTCGTGATGGTGAAGCCCGGGGGGACCGGCAACCCGATGCTCGCCATTTCGGCGAGGTTCGCACCCTTGCCGCCGGCGACGGTCTTGTCCTTCTGGCGCGGATCGGAGTGGTCGGCCTGGCCTCCGAATACATAGACCGTCTTCAACGTCATGGCAGCTCCGGCTTGTCTGGCGATCTTCCCTAACGTCGCCCTTGCAGCGCGTGTGAGGATGTCGCTAAATCATTGTTTTCACACGACAATCGTGCGAACTGCAGTGAAGATCGAGGGACTGTGAAATCACCCCTCGATCCGGCTGAAATCGGCGACCCGGTGGACCGCATCGCGAAAAGCGGCCAGCAGCGCAAGCCGCGCCTGCCGCTTTTCCGCCTCGGGGGCATTGACGGTCACCTCTTCGAAGAACCGGTCTACGGCCGAGCGCAAGCTGGCGAGCGCCGCCATCGCGTCGGCGAAGCGCTCGGCTTCCACCGCTTCGGCAGCGCGCGGCGCGGCGGCGGCGAGCGCCTCGATCAGCGCCTGCTCGGCTGGTTCGGGCGTGTAGGAGAGCCCGCTCGGCGAACGCCGCGCTTCGGCGGCGAGGATGCCCGCCAGATCGGGATCGTCGACCATCGCGAGCGGGTCTTCCTCGCCCGTGTCGGGGATGTCGTCATTGCCTTCCTTGAGGCTCGCCAGCACCGCCGGATCTGGCGCGCCGGAGGGCCCTTCGTAGCCCTCCTTCTTGAGGATGTTTGCCGCCCGCTTGTAGCCCGCGAGGAGGTTCACGCCGTCCTCGGTGCCGACGAAGGCCTGGAGCGCATGGACGCGGGCGAGCAGGCGGACGAGATCATCCTCCCCGCCGAGAGCGAACACGGCGTCGATCAGGTCGTGGCGGACGCCGGCTTCGCGCTGCTGGACCTTGAGACGGTCGGCGAAGAAGTTGGCGAGCTTCTTGTCGGTGTGTCCATGCCAGACTTGCTCAAATTCATCGAGATCATCTGACACGGCTGCCAGCAAAGCTCCTTCGAGCCTGAAGCGAAGCCCGTTCCCGAGGATTAAGGCAATCACCGCAATCGCCGCTCGCCGAAGTGCAAACGGGTCTTTCGATCCGGTCGGCGCTTCATCAATGAGGAAAAAGCGAGTGAGTGTATCCAGCTTATCCGCGAGGCTCACAGCCACCGTCACCGGAGCCGTCGGCACATCGTCCCCCTGCCCGACCGGCTTGTAGTGATCGCGGATGGCCTCGGCGACCTCGACTGGCAGGCCTTCCTTCGCGGCGTAATATCCGCCCATTAGGCCCTGCAATTCGGGGAACTCCCCGACCATCTCGGTGACGAGGTCGGCCTTGCAAAAAGCGGCAGCGCTTTGAACGTTGTTGTAAAGGGTTGTCTTGACCTGAGGGCTATCTTCAACCGGCTTTACAATCTCAGCCTCGACCAGCCACAAAGCGAGTTTGCGAACTCGCTCGACCTTGTCGGCCACCGTCCCGAGCTTCTCGTGGAAGGTGATGCGCGACAGCTTTTCGGCGTGGACCGCGAGCGGGGTCTTGAGGTCCTGCTGCCAGAAGAAGCGCGCATCCGACAGGCGCGCCGCCAGCACCTTGCGATTGCCGTCGACCACCACGGACGCATTGTTCGGCTCGATATTGGCGGTGCAGACGAAGGCGTTGGCAAGCTTGCCCGCGCCATCCTCGCACACGAAATACTTCTGGTTCACCCGCGCGGTGAGCTGGATCACTTCGGGCGGCACATCGAGAAACGCCTCGTCGAAGCGGCCGAGCAGCGGCACGGGCCATTCGGTGAGGCCCGCGTTCTCGATCACAAGGCCCTCGTCGGCCACCAGCGTCAGACCAGCTTCGGCCGCAGCGCGCTCGGCACCCTCGCGGATGAGACGGCAGCGTTCAGAGAAGTGGACGATCACATGGGCCGCGCGCAGGCTCTCGATATAGGCTGCGGCATCGGCAATCTCGACCGGACCGGAATGATGGAACCGGTGCCCCATCGTCGTGCGCCCGCTGACGATCCCGTCAATCTCGCAAGGCACCACCGCGTCGTCCAGCAAGGCGATGATCCCAGAAAGCGGACGCACCCAGCGCAGGGACTCCGTGCTGAGCGATGCTGCGCCCCAGCGCATCGATTTGGGCCAGGGAAATGCGCGGATGATCGCCGGGATCGTTTCGGACAGCACAGCCGCGGTGTCGCGCCCGGGCTTCTCGACCACGGCGAAATATACGCCGTCACGCTCGACAAGCTGCTCGGCGGTGAGGCCGACCTTACGCAGGAAGCCGTCCAGTGCCTGCGGCGGTGCGCCGACCTTCGGTCCCTTGGTCTCCTCGCTCACAGCTTCGGTAGCGAGCGGCAGGTCCTTGGCGATCAGCGCCAAACGGCGCGGTGTGGCAAAGGCTTCGACCGAGCCTGCGGTCAAGCCAGCCTTGGCGAGAGCATCGGCGAATAGTCGCGCCAGATCCTCTTTGGCTTTGGGCTGCATCCGGGCGGGGATTTCCTCGCAGCGCAGTTCGAGCAGGAAGTCAGCCATTATGCCACTCCTCCGTTCGTCATTGCGAGGAGGCGACGCCGACGCGGCAATCCATGAACGAACGTTTCACCAAGGGGCGAGGTCAATCCATGGATTGCTTCGCTACGCTCGCAATGACGAAGAACGGCCATCACAGCACCCACCCCGGATACTTGGCCTGCCACCCGGGCGTCATCTTCTCCGCGTAGGCCTCGCAGGACGAACGCGCCAGATCACGCACGCGGGCCATGTAGCTGGCGCGTTCCTGCACCGAGATCACGCCGCGCGCTTGCAGCAGGTTGAAGACGTGGCTCGCCTCGACCGCTTGCTCGTAGGCGGCGATGGGTACGCCCGCGGAGAGGGCATTGCGGCACTCGGCCTCGGCCTTGGCGAAGAGGTCGAACAATGCGTCGGTATTGGCGACCTCGAAGTTCCACTTGGACATCTGGCGCTCGTTCTCGAGGAACACATCACCGTAGCTTACGCCCGAGGAATTGAACGCCAGGTCATAGACGTTGTCGACGCCCTGGATGTACATGGCGAGGCGCTCCAGCCCGTAGGTCAGCTCGCCCGCGACCGGCTTGCAGTCGAAGCCGCCCATCTGCTGGAAGTAGGTGAACTGGGTGACTTCCATCCCGTCGCACCAGACCTCCCAGCCCAGCCCCCATGCGCCCAATGTCGGGCTTTCCCAGTCGTCCTCGACGAAGCGGATATCATGTGCCAGCGGGTCGATGCCGATCGCGGCGAGGCTCTTGAGGTAGAGCTCCTGGATGTCGGACGGCGAGGGCTTCAGGATCACCTGATACTGGTAATAATGCTGGAGCCGGTTGGGGTTCTCGCCATAGCGCCCGTCGGTCGGGCGGCGGCAGGGCTGGACGAAAGCGGCATTCCACGGCTCGGGGCCGAGCGCGCGCAGGGTCGTCGCGGTGTGGAAGGTGCCAGCGCCCATGCGCATGTCGTAAGGCTGGAGAATGACGCAGCCCGCCTCGTGGCTCCAGAAGTCGTGGAGCGTCAGGATCATGTCCTGGAACGAGCGCGCCGGATCGCGAGGCGCCGGAGCGAATTGGGGGGTGAATTTGGGTGCGGCACTCATGGCGGCTCGCAATGGCGGAACGCCTCCGCAGCGTCAATGCCGCGCCGCAGCATTCCCCGCACCTTCCGGCGTTTGTAGTCATGCAGATATGACACAAAGTCAGGTCATCTTGACATAGTCAGCGAATCGCGACATATAGTCAGGCATACCTTACACAAGGCTGCTTTCAATGACCCGCGAAGACCGCACCAGAACCTACCTGATCATGGCGCACCTCGGCGCTGCGGCGACGGCCGGCGTGTGCGTGAGCTTCGGTCTGGACCTGCCCGATTTCGTCAAGGGTCTGGGCATCGGCCTGATGGTCGTGCCGCTCGCGGTGATGCTGCTCCGCCGCTTTCGCGACGAGTATATCGAGACCCTCTGGCAATCGGGAACGTCGCTCGCCTTCGCTGCGGTCGTGTTCGGCTTTCTGCTCCTGCCGTTCCTCGAAGGCTTCTACGATGGCTTCACCGGCAGCCCGAGCGGGCAGGACATTCCCGCCGAAGTCGCCGGCTTCGGCGCGATCATCGCCTTCTATGTCGGGTTCCACTACCGCTGGCTGAGGGGGCTGAGATGAAGAACCGCCTCAAGGTGCTGCGCGCCGAACGCGACTGGTCGCAGGCGGAGCTCGCCGGCCGGCTCGACGTGTCCCGGCAGGCGGTCAACGCCATCGAGACCGGCAAGCACGACCCCTCCCTCCCCCTCGCCTTCCGGATCGCACGATTGTTCGACATGCGGATCGAGGACATCTTCGACGATGGAGAACTCGCATGACGTCCAAGACCAAGGCCCCGCTCGGCCCGGGCGAACAGCGCACCCGCCAGCGCCGCCGCACCCAGATGATCTACCTCGGCGTGGCCGCGGTCATCGGCGGGACGATCGGCGGGATGACGGGCTTCTTCGATCAGGGCGACGGTAACATCTTCGGCGGCGACTGGGAAAGCGTCAAGCTTCCTCCGGCCGTCGCGCTCCTGGCCGCTGCGGGGTTCCTCGCCGCGCTTCTCGCGCTGCCGCTCTACGGTTTCCGCATGATCGACGACTACAAGCGCGAGCGGAACCTCATTGCCTTTACCGGCGGTTGCCTGTCGGTGCTCGCGGGCTACCCGATGTGGGCCGCGCTCCATGCCGGAGGCTTCGTCCCCGCGCCGCACGCCTTCGGGATGTTCGCCATCGCCTATGTCTCGATGATCGTCGCTTTCCTCTATGCCCGCTGGCGGCTCTGAGCCTCCCAAGGTTCGTGCCAGCACGCTTGCCTGACCACCTCAAGTCCCTCACAATACGACATGATTCACGAAAGGAACTGAAATGAAGCGCGCCTCTCTGTTTGCCTTTGCCGCTGCCCCGCTTGCCCTGTTCGCCTCGAGCCCGGCTTTCGCCGAGGCGCAGGCTGCAGCCAAGACCGAGACCGCCGCCGCTCCCGCCGCCGCTGCCAAGGGCCCGGCGCTGTGGAAGGTCGCAGATAGCGACACCACCATCTACCTGTTCGGCACGGTCCACGTGCTGCCCAAGGAGATCGAGTGGTACGACGCGACCATCGCCAAGGCCTTCGAAGGTTCGGACATCCTCGTGACCGAAATCCCGATGGACCCGCAGAGCGAAGCGGCGATGCAGCAGCTCGTCGGCCAGAAGGGCATGCTGCCCGCCGGCACCACGCTGCGCTCGCTGCTCACGCCTGAGCAGACCACCCAGTACACCGCCGCGCTCGCCAAGCTCGGCGCGCCGCCCGAGGCCTTCGACCCGCTCAAGCCCTGGCTGGCCGGTCTGACCTTCTCGCTCGCTCCGCTGATGCAGAGCGGTTATGATCCGAACAGCGGCGTCGAAAAGGTGCTGCTCGCCAAGGCCGGCAACAAGCCCAAGGGCGCGCTCGAGACCGCCGAGTTCCAGCTCGGCATCTTCGACGGCATGCCGCAGGACGCGCAGGTCGCCTTCATGATGGAAGCCGCGACCCAGATGGACGAGGCCAAGCCCATGCTCGACCGCATGGTCGCCGAATGGGCCAAGGGCGATGCCGACCAGCTCGCCGCGATCATGAACGAGGGCATGGACGATCCCAAGGTCGCCGAGGCCCTCCTCTACAATCGCAACGCCAATTGGGCCGAATGGATCGACACCCGCCTCGACCAGCCCGGCACCGTGTTCATCGCGGTCGGCGCAGGCCACCTTGCCGGTGCCAAGAGCGTGCAGGATCTCCTGTCGCAAAAGGGCATCAAGGTCACCCGGGTCAAGTAATGCCCCGGCGTGACGGGGCGCTGGCGATGCGGCTGCTGGCCGCTTGCCTTGCCCCCTTCCTCCTCCTTGCCCTGGCCGGTTGCAGCAATGCCCCCGGCGAGGGCGGGACGGGCGAGCCGCCGAGCCCGCTGCTCTACGAGCTTGCCTCTGCCGACGGGACCGTGGAGGGCTGGATGGTCGGCACCATCCACGCCCTGCCCCCCGACACCGAATGGCGCACTCCGGAAATCGGCCGCGTGACCAGCGCGGCCGATTTTCTGATTGTCGAGGTCGCAGGACTTGGCGACGATGCGGCCATTGCCCGGACCTTTGCCACGCTGTCCTCCACCCCCGGCCTCCCTCCGCTTGCCCAGCGCGTTCCGCCCGGCCTTGCCGCTCCGCTCGCCGCGCTGCTCGACCGCGGCCGGCTCGCGCCCGACAGCTTCGCCGCGACCGAGACCTGGGCGGCCGCCATCGCGCTCGCCCGCGTCGATGCCGTGGGTGACCCTGCATATGGTGTCGACCGCGCGCTGATCGCCGATTTCACCGGGCGCCCGGTACGCGAGCTTGAAGGGGCCGCAGCACAGCTTGCGATCTTCGACCGCCTGCCCGAGCTGCAGCAGCGCGCCATGCTCGCCGCAGTCGTGCGCGAGAGCGAGACCGAAGGCGGTCGCCGCGACCCAGAGCGGCTCCAGCGCGCTTGGCTGGCGGGCGACGAGGCCACGATCGACGCCTCGACCCACGAGGGCATCCTTGCCGATGCGCAGGTGCGCGAGGCGCTGCTGGTGGCGCGCAATCGGCGCTGGGCCGACGCTGTCGCAGCGGTCCTGAAAGATGCCCCGCGCCCGCTCATTGCGGTGGGGGCTGCGCACCTGGCCGGCCCGGACGGCCTTGCGGCGCTGCTGGCGGCACGCGGTTACCGTGTAAGGCGGCTGCCCTGAGGCTGCGGCCGGCCTAGCAGCCCAAAGCGGTTGCAAATCGCGCGCCCTGTCTCTAAGGGCCCGCCCTTCGGCGCTCCGGACATCCCTGGAGGCGGTGCGCCGTTGATACTCTGGAAAACACGCATTCGAAAGGCACACGTATGAGCGAGACTCTTACCCTGCCGGCTGAAGCGCGCGAACGGGCTGGCAAGGGAGCCTCCCGTGCAATTCGCCGCGATGGTCGGACACCTGCAGTCATTTATGGCGGCAAGGAAGAACCCACCCTGATCCATGTCGAGCAGAAGGAACTGGTCCGTCAGCTGATGACCGGCCACTTCATGAACTCGATCGTCAACATCGAGATCGGTGGCCAGACCATCCGCACCCTGCCCAAGGATGTGGCCTTCCACCCGGTGACCGACCGCCCGCTCCACGTCGATTTCCTGCGCATGACCGGCGACAGCAAGGTCGAAGTGCAGGTGCCGGTGGTGTTCATCAACGAGGAAGATTCGCCGGGCCTCAAGAAGGGCGGCGTGCTCAACATCGTGCGTCACGAACTCGAACTGCTCTGCCCCAACGCCGACATCCCTGAGGAAATTCAGATCGATGTCGCCGGCAAGGACCTGGGCGATTCGATTCACATCAGCGAAGTGACCCTGCCCAAGGGCGTCACCAGCGTGATCACCGATCGCGACTTCACCATCGCCACGCTCGTCGCCCCCTCGGCGCTGAAGAGCAGCGAAGGCGACACGACGACCGAAGCGGAATAACCCGCTCGCGCCTTCAACGGATAACGGAACGCCGGGCTTCGCGAGAAGTCCGGCGTTTCGTTTTGTGTGGGGGGCAGCTAGGGGAACGTCATGCAGATCTGGGTCGGCCTCGGAAATCCCGGACCGCGCTATGCGCTCCACCGGCACAATGTCGGCTTCATGGCCGTGGACGTGATCGCCGACATGCATTCCTTCGGCCCGGTGCAGACCAGGTTTCAGGGCTGGGTGCAGGAGGGGCGGATCGGCACTGAAAAGGTGCTGCTGCTCAAGCCTGCGACTTTCATGAACGAAAGCGGTCGTGCGGTCGGCGAGGCGCTGCGCTTCTACAAGCTCGGCACCGAGGCGCTCACCGTCTTCCATGACGAACTCGATCTGGCCCCCTTCAAGGTCAAGGTGAAGCAGGGCGGCGGCCATGCGGGACACAATGGCCTGCGCTCCATCGACCAGCACTGCGCCAGCCTCGGCGCGCCCGACTACCGCCGCATCCGCCTCGGCATCGGCCATCCGGGCCACAAGGACCGGGTGACCGGCCACGTGCTCGGCAACTTCGCCAAGGACGAGCAGGACGATCTGGCCGGGATGCTCGGCGCAGTCGGGGCGGAGGCAGGCTGGTTGGCGAAAGGCGATGACGTTCGCTTCATGAACGATGTGGCGCTGAGGATGCAGGGCTGACCAGTGCCGGCGGGGGTAATCGTCATCCGCAGGCGGTGGTGGGCGCATCTCATCGTCCTGCTTCCCCTACCGGTTCTCCCCGTCCTTTGCGTCGCTATGGCAATGGCATCCTTCGAGATCCTTTCCCGGGCAGGCGGATGGTGGAAGGCGCCTTTCCTGCTGGCAGGATCGGGGGTGATGGGCTTTGCTTTCGTCGTCGCGCTCAATGCGCAGCTCACCTACCGTGTCGAATTGGGCTCGCGCGGCCTCAGGATCATCGGCAATCTCTACACTCATGACATCACATGGGAGGAGATCACGCGCATATACAGGCGGCACAATTTCCGGTTGCCCGGCTATCATGTCGGTATCGAGGTCGACGGAACGAACCTCCCCCGCCGCCATTGGAGCAACCTGTGGCTCGCGGGATACTTCATACATCCCGGCATGGAAAAGGGCGGGATCGCTCTCTCGGCCTATCTGAAGCGCAAGCGGCGCGAGTATCTTAAGCGTGAGAATGCCCCAGCCGTGACAGTACTGGCAGAATGAAACGGGTCTTGATCATCGGGCCTTGCGGCTCCGGCAAGAGCACGCTGGCCCGCGAACTTGCGCCGCGCATGGGCCTGCCGCTCGTCCACATGGACCAGCTGGGCTGGCAGGCGGGCTGGGTCGAGACGGAGAAGGCCGAGCTGCACGCCCGGCTTGCCGATGCCGTCGCGCAGGACGAATGGCTGATCGAGGGGAATTACGGCAGCACCCTAGCCCCGCGTCTCGAACGCGCCGACACGGTGATCTATCTCGATTTCCCGATCCGCCTGTGCCTGTGGCGGCTGATCCGGCGGGTCACCACCTTGCGCGGGCGCTCGCGCCCCGACATGCCCGAGGGCTGCCCCGAGCGGTTCGACGCGGCTTTCTTCTGGTACGTGATGAACTGGAACAGCGGCCCGAGGGTGCGCACCGAGGCGCATCTTGTCCCCTACGCTGACAAGGTGGTGCGCCTCACCTCCCCAGCCGCGCTGGCCGAGTGGCGGCAGGCCAACGGCCTCGCCTGAGCGCCGCCTCTAGCCAGCGGCCCCCCTCCCCGCTAAGGGCCAGCGCTTTCCAGCCATAGCCAAGAGACAATCATCATGGGTTTCCGTTGCGGGATCGTCGGCCTGCCCAACGTGGGCAAGTCCACTCTGTTCAATGCTCTGACCGAGACGCAGGCGGCGCAGGCGGCGAACTATCCCTTCTGCACCATCGAGCCCAATGTCGGCCAGGTCGCCGTGCCCGACGAGCGCCTCCAGAAGATCGCCGCAATCGCCAAGAGTGCCAAGATCATCGAGACGCAGCTCGGCTTCGTCGACATCGCGGGCCTCGTGAAGGGCGCGAGCAAGGGCGAAGGCCTCGGCAACCAGTTCCTCGGCAACATCCGCGAGGTCGATGCGATCGTCCACGTCCTCCGGTGCTTCGAGGATGACGACATCCAGCACGTCGCGAACAAGGTCGATCCCATCGCCGACGCCGAAGTGGTCGAGACCGAGCTGATGCTCTCCGACCTCGAAAGCCTCGAAAAGCGCGTTCCGGCTGCGGCCAAGCGCGGCGCGGCGGGCGACAAGGAAGCCAAGGCGATGGCGAGCGTGCTCGGCCAAGCGCTGGAGCTGCTGCGCGAAGGCAAGCCCGCCCGCCTCACCGTGCCCGCTGACGACGAGGAGGAGCGCCTGTTCCGCCAGGCCCAGCTGCTCACCGCCAAGCCCGTGCTCTACGTCTGCAACGTCGCCGAGGAAGACGCGGCGACCGGCAATGCGCTTTCGGAAAAGGTCTTCGCCAAGGCCGCCGCCGAGGGTGCGGAGGCCGTGGTCGTTTCCGCCGCCATCGAAGCCGAGCTGGTCGCGATGCCGGTGGAGGACAGGGCGGAGTTCCTTGAAGCCCTCGGCCTCACCGAGAGCGGCCTCGCCCGGGTGATCCGCGCCGGGTACAAGCTGCTCGGGCTGAAGACCTTCTTCACCTGCGGCCCCAAGGAAGCGCGCGCCTGGACCTTCCCGGCAGGCGCCAAGGCCCCGCAGGCGGCGGGCGAGATCCACTCCGATTTCGAACGCGGCTTCATCCGCGCCGAGACCATCGCCTATGACGACTACGTCGCCCTCGGCGGCGAAGCGGGCGCGAAGGAAGCGGGCAAGCTCAGGCAGGAAGGCAAGGAATACGTGGTGCAGGACGGCGACGTGCTGCTCTTCAAGTTCAACGTCTGATCGCCTGACCGCACCGGGCGTGGCACAGCCGCGCCGGGTCGCGGGTACGGAGCGGAACACCTTGGCCCTGCGCGAGGTAACCCTTGTCACACACAAGGGGGGACATCCTGACATGGCCGAGCTTTCCGCACGCCTCAATCCGCTGATCCGCGTCGGATACCTCGCCCGCGCGGTGCTCTATGTGCTGCTCGGCGTGATCGCGCTGACCGGGGCGCAGAGCGTCGCCGACGGCACCGACGGCATCTTCCGCAGCATCGAGAACGCGCCCGCAGGCAAGGCGCTGCTCGGGGTGCTCGCGGTGGGGCTTGCCGCCTACGGGTTGTTCCGCCTCGCCAGCCTCGTCTTCGACATCGAGAACAATGGCTCTGACGGCAAGGGATGGGCCAAGCGCATCGGCCACGGCGCCAGCGCCATCGGGCACTTCCTGCTCGCCTGGACCGCCTGGAAGTTCATCAGCGCGGGCGAAAGCGGCGGCGACGGTACCTCGGAAGCCACCGCGGGTGTGCTCTCGGCCGACTTCGGGGGGATCGTGATCGGCCTCCTCGGCCTCGCCTTCTTCGCCGCCGCCGCCGCGCAGGCGATCAAGGGCTTCACCGGCAAGTTCATGCAGCGCATCTCTCCCGACGCCCCCCGCGCTACCCGCGCGATCGGCGGTGCCGGATACATCGCCCGCGCCGTGGTCTTCGCGGTGATCGGGTGGTCGCTGATCGAGGCAGGCTTCCTTTCTCGCGGGGCGGACAATGTGAAGACCCTCGGCGAAGCGATCGCCTCGCTGGCGGGCACGGGCTGGCTGTTCACCCTCATCGCCGTCGGCCTTCTGCTGTTCGGCCTGTTCAGCGCGGTGCTGGCGCGCTGGCGGATCATCCCGGAGATGTCGGCGCACGGGAAAGTGCCCGCGTTCCGGGCCGGGTGAAAGCCTGCTCCGGCGCTCTCGCAATTGTCATTCAGAGCGGCTAATCGCAGCGGCCATGCGATGGATCCTGCTGCTTGCCGCCCTGCTCCTTCCCACCGGCCTTGCCGCGAAGGAGCCCGCCCGCCCGGTCACCGTTCTGGTCGGCATCGACGGGTTCCGGGCCGACTATCTCGAACGCGGCCACACCCCGCGCCTTGCCGCGCTGGCGAAGGAAGGTGCGACCGGCCCGATGCGGCCGAGCTTCCCGACCAAGACCTTCCCCAACCACTACGCCCTCGTCACCGGCAAGCGGCCCGACCGCAACGGCATCGTCGGCAATTCGATGATCGACCCGCGCCGCCCCGGCGTGATGTTCAGCCTCGGCAACGCGACGCAGGCGCTCGACCCCTTCTGGTGGAGCGAGGCCGAACCCGTCTGGATCGCCGCCGAACGCGCCGGGATCCGCACCGCGACGATGTTCTGGCCCGGAAGCGAGGTCGCTTTCGACGGCACCCGCCCCGCCGACTGGCTGCGCTATGACAAGAACGTGACCAATGTGCAGCGGGTCAATACCCTCATCGACTGGCTGCGGCGCCCGGCGGCGATCCGCCCGCAATTCGCCACGATCTATTTCGACACGGTCGACACCATCGGCCACGAGTTCGGCCCCGACAGCGCGGAAGTGAACGCCGCGCTCGCCGAGGTCGATGCGCGGATCGGCGAGCTGGTCGACGGGGCGACGAAGCTGGGCGTGCCGCTCAACCTCGTGATCGTCGCGGATCACGGCATGCGTGCGACCGACGATGCCCGCGTGATCCAGCTCGACACGCTGATCGACCGGGCAAGCTACATCGCGGTCGAGACCGGGCCCTACGCGGCGATCGAGCCCGTCACCGGCACCGACGACCGCGTCGCCAATGCGCTGCTCGTCCCGCACGAGCACATGACCTGCACCCGCAAGGAGAATCTCCCCGAGCGGCTCCACTGGGGCAAGAACCCGCGCGTCGCCGCGATCATCTGCATCGCCGAGGCCGGATGGACGATCCTCTCGGGCACCCCCGCCTACCCGGTGAAGGGCGGCGCCCACGGCTACGATAATGCCGATCCCGAGATGCTGGCGATCTTCATCGCCCGCGGACCAGCCTTTACGCGGGGCGCGATGCTGGAGGTGTTCGACAACGTTGCGGTGACGGCACTGCTGCGCGCCACGCTCGGCTTGCCGGAGGATGCGGATGCCGACGGGAAGCTCGCGGATGTCCGGGCCGCGCTGCGGCGGTAATCCTGCTATTTTCCAGCGGTTTGATCGTGTACAGTTCCCACGATGAGAACCGTACCGATCTGCACCGCCATCGTCGCAATGCTTGCGGCATCGAGCGCCACCGCCGGCAAGCTCGAAGGTCCGGCAAGGTTCTGTGGCTACTCCCCGATCATCGACCTCGAGGCCGGTGAAACCGTCTGGACTTTGGAGGGTGGTATCCACGGAGGCACCTTCCGGTGGGACGGGGACTTCGGCTCCCTCG
The DNA here is from genome assembly GCA_027489065.1 of Erythrobacteraceae bacterium. Classification (GTDB taxonomy): domain Bacteria; phylum Pseudomonadota; class Alphaproteobacteria; order Sphingomonadales; family Sphingomonadaceae; genus Erythrobacter. The sequence continues at coordinate 35,254 of JAIYAM010000054.1, forward strand.
AAGTGAACGGCATCGGTTGGGCAAGCCGGCCCAAGGGGCAGATGGTCCGCGAGCCGCAGGACGACCGCCCGGCGCGCTTCGAACAGAGGTATTCGGAGAGGGAATATGTCGTGGCCGTCTGGAACGGCAGGCAGGCCGCTGCCTATTTTTCATCGGCAAAGCCCATGACCCGTCGACAGCTCGAAGCGATCGACCGGGTGCGCCTCTTTCAGGAGGGCGAGACGCCCGAAGACTGCAATCTGCGCACGACCTTCTCGTGGGAGTGAGAGGTGCGGAGACATGACGCGTGAAGCTCTTCAATGCCGCCCGAACAGCTTCTCGACGTCGTCCATGCTCAGCTTCACCCATGTCGGCCGCCCGTGGTTGCATTGGCCTGACCTCGGCGTCGCTTCCATCTCGCGCAGCAACGCATTCATCTCGGCGACGCTGAGTGTGCGCCCCGCCCGCACCGAGCCGTGGCAGGCCATCGTCGCCAGCACCAGTTCGAGCCGCTCGGCCAGCAGCAGAGCGCCGCTGTCCTCCTGCTTGCCGTGCTTGGCGATATCGTCGGCAAGGTCGCGCAGCAGTGCGGCGCTTTCGGCCTTGGGGAGCACGGCGGGGAGCGCGCGGACGAGCATGGCGGTAGGCCCGAAGCGCTCGATCACGAGACCGTAACGCGCCAGCCCCTCGGCGGCGTCCTCCAGACGGTCGCAATCGACCTCGTCCATATCGACCACATCAGGCACCAACAAGGCTTGGCTGCGGCGCACGCCCTCGTCCGCTCCGGCGGCGCGCAGGCGTTCGAGGACGAGGCGTTCGTGCGCGGCGTGCTGGTCGACCAGCACGAGGCCGTCAGCCGCCTCGGCGACGATATAGGTGTTGGCGACCTGTCCGCGCGCGATGCCGAGGGGGTAGGCCTGCGCTTCGGCCGGAACGGGGGCGGCTTCCTCGGCGCGGCCCTGCGGTTGTGACCACGCCAGCGAAGCATCGCGCAACAATAGCCCCTCCCGCTCGCGGGAGGGGTTGGGGTGGGTACTTGCGGGCCAGGGTGGTGCTTGATCGCTTCCCACCCCCAGCCCCTCCCGCAGGCGGGAGGGGAGAATCTCGCTTTGCGCGGCCACGGGCTCGCTGACCCACCGCCCCATGGCCGCGCGATCCGGTCCTTGCGCGCTGCGCCGGTCCCCTGTCGCCAGCGCCTGTCGTAGCCCCGATACGATGAACCCCCGCACCCCCGCCGAATCCCGGAAGCGCACCTCGGTCTTTGCCGGGTGGACGTTCACATCGACATCCTGTGGCGGCAGGTCGAGGAACAGTGCGAGCACCGCGTGCCGATCGCGCGCAAGCATGTCGGCATAGGCCCCGCGCACCGCGCCGACCAGCAGCCGGTCCTTAACCGGACGGCCGTTGACGAAGAGGTACTGGTGGTCGGCGACACCGCGGTTCCAGGTCGGCAGGCCTGCGACGCCGGTCAGGCGCATCACGCCGAAGGGCGTCTCGCGGACCAGCTCGATGGGCACCGCGTTGTCCTTCAGGTCGTGCGAAATGATCCGCGCCACGCGGGTCGGCAGCTCCTCGCCGGCCTGCAAGCTGAGGACGGTGCGCTTTCCCGCATCGCCGACCGTCTCCAGCGTGAAGCCCACATCCGGTCGCGCCATCGCGAGGCGGCGCACCACATCGAGGCAGGCGGCATATTCGCTGCGGCCTGAGCGCAGGAACTTGCGGCGCGCGGGCACCTTGGCAAACAGCTCCTCGACCCGCACGCGGGTGCCGGGCGGGAGTGCGGCAGGCTCGTCGGCGAGCACCGCACCGTGATCGACCACGCGGCGCCAGCCCTCTCCCGCTTCCGCCTCGCGGCTCTCGATGGTGAGACGCGCCACGCTGGCGATGCTCGGCAGGGCCTCGCCGCGGAAGCCCAGGGTGGTGACCAGCTCGATTGCGCCCTCGGGCCCGATCAGCGAATCGGGGAGCTTGGAGGTGGCATGGCGTTCCAGCGCCAGCGCGATGGCCTCGGGCGCCATGCCGCAGCCGTCGTCGACCACCTCGATGCGCTGCAAACCGCCGTCCGCCAGCACCACGCCGATTCGCCGCGCGCCTGCGTCGATCGCGTTCTCGACCAGCTCCTTGAGGGCGGCTGCCGGGCGTTCGACCACCTCGCCCGCGGCGATGCGGTTGACCAGATCAGAGGGCAGACGGCGGATTTGCGACATTTGCCGCCACGCTAGCGATGGGCGGACACGATTTCGAGGGGAATGCCCAAGAAATCACCTCGGCGGTGGACAAATATTTTGGCCTTTTGCCCGCAGATTCGCTAGGCGCGCGGTGTCATGTCATAACCGGGTTCACTTCCCCCGCAGCCGCACCCCCCCGACAGCGGCCCGCGGCTCCGCCCCGCCATTACCGGATCACCATCACCCATGAGCTTCCTGTCCGACCTCTTCAAATTCCGTTCGCAGAACATGGCGATCGACCTCGGGACCGCCAACACGCTGGTTTACGTGCAGGATCAGGGGATCGTGCTGAACGAGCCTTCGGTGGTCGCGATCGAGACGATCAACGGCATCCGCCGCGTCAAGGCGGTGGGCAATGATGCCAAGATGATGATGGGCAAGACCCCGGACAGCATCGAAGCGATCCGTCCTCTGCGTGACGGCGTGATCGCCGACATCGAGGTCGCCGAGCAGATGATCAAGCACTTCATCCAGAAGGTGCATGGCAAGAAGTCGATGTTCCGCTACCCGGAAATCGTGATCTGCGTACCTTCGGGCTCGACTTCGGTCGAACGCCGCGCGATCCGTGACGCGGCCTCGAACGCGGGTGCATCCGACGTTCACCTGATCCTCGAGCCGATGGCCGCCGCGATCGGCGCCGACATGCCAGTGACCGAGCCGGTCGGCAGCATGGTTGTCGACATCGGCGGCGGCACCACCGAAGTCGCGGTGCTCAGCTTGCGCGGCCTCGCCTACACCACCTCGGTGCGGACCGGCGGCGACAAGATGGACGAGGCGATCGTCTCCTATGTGCGCCGCCACCACAACCTGCTGATCGGCGACGCCACGGCCGAGCGCATCAAGAAGGATTACGGCATCGCCATGATCCCGGAAGACGGAATCGGCGAGATCATCACCTTGAAGGGCCGCGACCTCGTCAACGGCGTGCCCAAGGAGATCACCATCAACCAGGCGCATGTCGCCGAGGCCCTGTCGGAACCGATCGGCGCCATCGTCGAAGGCGTGCGCATCGCTCTGGAAAACACCGCGCCGGAACTCGCTGCCGACATCGTCGATCAGGGCATCGTGCTCACCGGCGGCGGCGCGCTGATCCGCCGGTTGGACGAGCACCTGCGCGAGGAAACGGGCCTGCCCGTCTCGGTTGCCGAGGACCCGCTCACTTGCGTCGCGCTCGGCACCGGCCGGGCCATGGAAGATCCCATCTATCGCGGCGTGCTGATGACCGCGTGACACGCGCGCACGTCATCCAGAAGGGACTCTAAGCCATGGCGCCCCCCTCTTCGCGCCGCTCGGGCTTTTCGAAGAAGGCGCAGTACTCGCTGTTCACCGGCTATCTGCTGGCGGGGGCGTGCGCTTTGCTCGGCCTCGGACTGCTGGTGCTGTCGCTGTGGCAGCCCGCCGCCTTCGCGCCCGTGCGCGGATTGGCGACCGACGTGGTCGCGCCCGCCGGTCAGGTTGCCGCTACGACCCGCTCGGGCTCGCAGGGTGTGCTTGCGAGCATTGCGGGCTATTTCGGCGCCGGGCGCCAGAACGCCGAACTGCGCCGCGAGGTCGAGATCGCCCGCATCCGTCTCGCCGAGGCCGAGGCGGTCAAGGCCGAGAACCGGCGCCTCAAATCCCTGCTCGGCCTCAACGAAGGCATTACCAAGCCCGTCGCCGTCGCACGCCTCGTCGGTTCGACCGCCACCAGCGGGCGGCGCCTTGCCTATATCAGCGCGGGCGCCAGCGACGGTGTTCTCCCGGGCATGCCGGTGCTGTCCGAGCGCGGGGTCATCGGCCGTGTGCTCGAGACCGGGCGCAGCTCCGCCCGCGTGCTGCTGCTCACCGACAGCGAGAGCGTGCTGCCGGTCCGCCGCGCCACCGACAATGTCATCGCTTTCGCCGAAGGACGCGGCGACGGGCTGCTGCGCATCCGCCTCGTCAACCTCGGCGTGAACCCGCTCAAGGTCGGTGACACGATGGTGACGAGCGGCGCGGGCGGCTATTACCGCTCGGGCGTCGCGGTCGCGGTGATCGATACGATCACGCCCGACGGCGGCATCGCACGGCTCGTCGCGGAACCGGGCGCCACCAATTACGTCGCGGTCGAACCGATCGCGCAGGCCGCCGCCATCGAGACGCTCGAAGCGGCCGAGCGCCCCGCACCGGCGCCTTCCCCCTCGCCGTCGCGCAAGCCGGTGGCTTCGAGCTCCGCGTCGGTTCCGCTCGAAACGGTCGACTGATGGAGCGGCTCGATCCCCGCGCCCGCTCGGACATGTACGGTCGGCGCATCAACCGCGCGCCCTCGCCGTGGCGCGCGCGCAGCTTGCCCTATGTCACGATCATGCTCGGATCGTTGCTGCCGACGCTGCTGATCGCCGACCTGATGCCGCTGAGTCCGCCCTTCGGCCTGCTGATGCTGCTCGGATGGCGGATGGTGCGCCCCGGCCTCCTGCCCTTGTGGGCCGGCGCGCCGCTGGGGGCTTTCGATGATCTGTTCAGCGGCCAGCCCTTCGGCAGCGCGATCCTGCTGTGGTCGCTGGCGATGATCGCGATCGAGATGATCGAAACGCGTTTCCCATGGCGCGGGTTCTGGCAGGATTGGTTCACCGGCAGCGTCATCGCCCTTGTGTACTGGATCGTCTCGCTGCTCGTCTCGGGCGCCCGCTTGACCCCGGAACTGCTTGCCGTGGCCCTGCCGCAGGCCCTGCTGTCGGTGCTGCTCTACCCGATCGTCGCGAGGCTGGTCTCCGGGCTTGACCGGTTCCGCCTTGCCCGGGCGCGGAAGATCGACTGATGAAGATCCCGTTCCTCGGCGATGGACCCGGACGCAAACCGCGCATGATCAGCGCCTCGATCCTGCGGGACAGCTTCGAGCGGCGCGCCGTGGTGATCGGCGCGTTTCAGGGCACCATCGGCGTGCTGCTCGCGCTGCGGCTCGGCTATCTTTCGATTGCCGAGAACGAGAAATACCGCCTCGAATCCGAGAGCAACCGCGTCAACCTCAGCCTGATCCCGCCGCGCCGGGGCTGGATTCTCGACCGTGACGGAGCGCCGCTCGCCTCGAACCGCGCCGATTTCCGCGTCGATCTCATCCCCGAGCGTCTCCAGAATGCCGAAGAGACGATCGACCGCTTGGGAGCACTTCTCTCGCTCGAGCCTGCGCGCATCGCCGACATCAAGGACAAGGTCGCCAGCGCGCGCGGTTTCCAGCCCGTCGAGGTTTCGAGCGGTCTGCGCTACGAACAGTTCGCCGCGCTCAGCGTGCGTCTTCCGGAGTTTCCGGGCGTGGTCCCGCAGCGCGGCTTCTCGCGCTTCTATTCGACCGCCTCGAGCGTCGGCCACCTGATCGGCTATGTCGGCCCCGCCTCGTCCGAGGAATACGAGAAGGACCCCAATCCGCTGCTCATCACGCCGGGCTACAAGATCGGCAAGGACGGGATGGAAAAGCAGTTCGAGAAGGAATTGCGCGGCATTCCCGGCGCGCGCCGGGTCGAGGTCACGGCCTCTGGCCGGATCGTGCGCGACCTGGAGACGCGCGAGGATGTTCAGGGCAATCCGGTGCGCCTGACCATCGACGGGCCGCTTCAGGACTATGCGGCGCGGCGCATCGGACTCGAAAGCGGGTCGGTGGTGATCATGGATTGCCGCTCCGGCGATCTTCTGTGCATGGCTTCGATGCCGAGTTTCGATCCCAATTCCTTCTCCGACGGGATCGGCGGGGTCGAATACGCGATGCTGCGCGACGACGAGCGCGTGCCGCTGCGCAACAAGGTGCTGAAGGGCCTCTATCCCCCCGGCTCCACCGTCAAGCCGATGGTCTCGATGGCGCTGATGAAGGCCGGGGTGGACCCCGAGGAAACCGTGTTCTGCGGCGGGGGCCTCAGGGTCGGCAATCGCGTGTTCGGCTGCTGGAACCGGCGCGGGCACGGCGCGGTCAATATGGCCAAGGGCATCTACCAGAGCTGCGACGTCTATTTCTATGCGATGGCCCAGCGGGTCGGGATGGACCCGATCGCAGCCATGGCGCGGCGCTGCGGGCTGGGACAGGAGTTTCCCCTCCCGGTCACCAGCCAGTTCTTCGGAACCGTTCCCGATCCGGCGTGGAAAATGAACAAGTGGGGCCGCGAGTGGCAGGCCTTCGACACCGTCAACGCGACCATCGGCCAGGGCTACATGCTGGCGAGCCCGCTGCAGCTGGCGGTGATGGCATCGCGGATCGCCACCGGCCGCCACGTCATGCCGCGCCTTACCATGGATACCAAGCCCAAGGGCTTCGACGACATCGACTTCCCGATCGAGCAGGTCGAGTATGTCCGCAAGGCGATGAGCGACGTGGTCAACGGCCCTGGCACCGCCGGACGCGCGCGCCTGCCGATCGACAACGTGTTGATCGCCGGCAAAACCGGCACGGCGCAGGTCGTCTCGCTGTCGATCTCCAACGGCAAGTCCGGTCCGTGGAAATACCGTGACCACGGGCTGTTCATCTTCTTCGCCCCCTATGACAACCCGCGCTATGCGGGCGCGGTGGTGATCGAGCACGGCGGCGGCTCGGGTTCGGCCTACCCGATCGCGCGCGACGTGATGACCTACCTGTTCGATCCCACCAAGGGGTTGGAGGCGCTGGCCGCGCTCGAAGCGGGCTGGGGCGGCACCGCGCAGCAGCGGCTCGAAGCGCGCTACGCTGCCTATGCCGCCGAGCGCGGGGCCACGGTCAGCCGCCCGCCGCGCCGCGACGAGGAGATTTTCGACCGGGTCGAGGCCGAGGCGCGCCGCGCCGCAACCCAGACCGATGCGATTGCCGATCAGGTGATCGCCCCGCGCCCGGAAGCCAACCCGTCGGGCACGCCGCCAGGGGCTGCGGCCGCGCCGCAAGCGCCTGCCGCTGCACCGCCCCCTGCCCCCGCGCCGGCAGCACCGGCCGCGGCCCCGGAGATCGGCCAATGAACACGCTTGGCGCCCGCGGGATCGTCCCCGAGCCGATCGCCCGCCTCCCCTGGGAGATGCTGATCCCGCTGGTGCTGCTGACCAGTTTCGGCGGGCTCGTGCTCTATTCGGCGGGCGGCGGGGCGATGATGCCCTTCGCCCTCCCCCATTTCATCCGTTTCCTCGTCTTCTCGGTGATGACCGCGATCATCGCCTCGCTCCCGCGTGAGGCAGTGCGAATGCTGACCTATCCCGCCTACACGGCGGTGCTTCTCATGCTGTTGGCGGTGGAGATCGTCGGCCAGGTCGGCGGCGGGAGCCAGCGCTGGCTCGAACTCGGCCCGATACGCATCCAGCCTTCCGAGCTGATGAAGCCGGCCGTGGTGCTGGCGATGGCGCGTTTCTACGAGACGCTGCCATCGGGCATGATCGGATCGTGGCGATCGGTATTGCCTTCGGGGATGCTGATCGTGCTGCCGATCGGCCTCGTCCTGCTTCAGCCCGATCTCGGCACTTCGATCGCGATCGCCTTTGGCGGCGTGGTGGTGATGTTCCTCGCGGGACTGCCGCTGTGGTGGTTCCTGTCCGCCGCGGGTGCGGGGATCGCGGCCATCCCGGTGGTCTACTTCTTCCTGCTCCACGACTACCAGCGCGCCCGGATCACGACCTTCCTCGACCCCGAGAACGATCCGCTCGGCGCAGGCTACCACATCGCGCAGTCGAAGATCGCGATCGGATCGGGCGGATTGTTCGGCAAGGGCTTCAACAACGGCACGCAGAGCCACCTCAACTACCTGCCCGAACCGCACACCGACTTCGTGTTCGCTTCCATGGCCGAGGAGTGGGGGCTGGTCGGCGGCGTCTTCGTGCTCGCCATGTACACGCTGATCCTGCGCTGGGGCTGGAAGGTCGCGGCTGAGGCCCAGGACCGCTTCTGCGCGCTGCTCGCCGCCGGCGCGACCGCAACGATCTTCTTCTACATCGCGATCAACCTGCTGATGGTGATGGGCATGGCTCCGGCCAAGGGCATCCCCCTGCCGTGGATGAGCCACGGAGGCAGCTCGATGATGACCAACATGATCTGCATCGGCCTCTTGATGATGGTCGACCGCTGGAACCGCAACGCCCCGCGCCGGGGTCTGACATTCTGACGACGATTTCGCGCGATTAGGGCCTTGCCACAACAGTTGGACGCGCTAAATGCAGCGCCTCACGCGAATCGGGACACGGCGTTTGCGCCGCCCCGGATCGCAATTCCGGCCAGTTCGGAATGGACGCATAGCTCAGTTGGTAGAGCAGCTGACTCTTAATCAGCGGGTCCTTGGTTCGAGCCCAAGTGCGTCCACCATTCTTCTCCTTTGCATGAACATGTCAAAGTCCCCCTCTCGGGGATGGCTCCCTATCGACAGATGTCGCCTTGCGGCTCGGCAGGAAGGAGTCGAGATCGACGGCCACGACGTGGCAGGATCGGGCACAAGGACCCTCACCTGCCAACCCTGCTCGATCAGCAGGCTGACGAGGTGACTCCGGATGTTTCCGTGCCACCGGTCATGACTCTGCTCATTGGATCGCCCGCTCGAGGCGATCAATTCAGAAGAAAATCGAGAATGAGGCCGGCGGTCTCTTCGGGCTGTTCGATGTTCGGGCAATGCCCACCATCATCGATCAGTGCGACCTTCCCACCGGTGATCTGGTTGACGAGCTCGTCAGCATAGCCGGGAAGACGCAATTTGTCGCGCGCGCCGGCAATGATGAGAGTGGAAACGCTGATGTTGCCGTACGGCGTCATGTCCGCTTGACCGAACTCGCTCCGGGCCGCTGTGTTGGGCGCCCGGAAGCGCGCTGCAGCAACGCTTTCCCACGCGCCAGGCATGATGCTGATTTGATGCCGGCGCTTTATGTAGGCTGGATCGCTGTACCACACCGGGTTCTCGAATATGGCCATCAAGACCTCTTTCATAGACGCTTCGCTGCAGTCGTAATTCAGCAGCCGCTGTCGATGTTCGTTCATCGGCACAAAGCCGCCGCCGCTGATCGCGACCATTCTGTCGATCGGAAGCCGGCAGGGCCTCTCGCTCGCCATCTGCAGCAGGAAGGCAGCCCCCATCGAATTGCCGACGAAATGAGCCTTGTCCAGCGCCATGACCTCCACAAAGCGGGCCATGTGCTGGAACATTCGCGCCCGTTTGCTCTCGAAGTCATGGATCTTCGCCGTTTCCCCAAATCCAAGCCAGTCAGGTGCTATGATCCGGAAATGCGGTGCAAGAAGCGGTATCAGATACTCCCAAGACAGTTCGGCACAGCCGCCGAATTCACCGCTATGGAATAGAACCAGCGGAGGTCCGTCACCTGCATCGAGATAGTGCGTGCGAACGCCATCGACCTCGATGAAACGGCTGCGATGGATATGCTCTACTGCCGGAACACATGGAGAGACCATTTGAATTGAACACCTTTCCTTGGAAAAACCACGCCCCAGTCATTCCGATCAGAATTTGCTGACGCTTCGTCCCGCGCTGCCCAGGGCTCGTGTCTTCGGTTGCTTCGCCACAGGAGCAGACGATGCAGTCTTTATCGCGCTCCGCGCTCACTGGTGTCGCCTTGGAACTCATGTCCGGCGAAAACCCATAGGTTCCGTGCGCCAGATGAAGCCTGTTTCGTATTCACCGAAGGTCGCCGCTGCTGCGCCCCAATTGGCCGCAGGATGCGAGGGATCCTGTCACTGACCGTTGGACGACTTTGCCTCCATGCCGGCGTCGACCAGCTTTTGCAGTCGCCACTGCAGGCATTCAGCCACATTGCTCCAGACATGCGTACGACTGTCGTCGACGATCTCTCCAATGTGATTGTCCACATCCTCAAGCGTGAGATCCAGCTTCGTGAAGCCTTCGGTCGTTGAGAGGACGTGGCGGAAAGTGTTGCCAGCGGCGGTTTCCAGTATCTCGCCGTTGAGGTTGCAGTTCTTGTGCACAAGCCAGGCGGCGACCGGCGCGAGTTTGTCCGCACTGAAATTGCGTGCCCACCAGGCCTCGTCGGACATGACAGATTCCGGATCTTCAGCGGCATCGGAACCGAAGAAGCCTTCGACCAGCAAACGTGTATAGGCCAGCACGCTCAGGGCATTGGACTTGATGTCGGCAGCACCCCCCTCGAATGAGAGCATTCGTGCAAGTCCAGCGGACGCCCATTTTGCGGAGCCGTAATGGCTCAGATCAGGCTGGCCTGCGAGCCCTGCCCCCGATGTGATGAACAGCAGGCGGCCATATTCCTGCTTCACCATGTGCGGCCAAGCAGCCTGCGTGACGAGCCACGGCCCATGATAATGGACCTCTGCCATGCGACGGAAATGATCATAGTCGATGTCCGCAAAAGGCGTCCAGTCGCAGATCCCTGCATTGTTGATCAGGATGTCGATACGGCCATAGTTGTCGATTGCCGTGTTGACGATCGATGCAGCGCCGTCGACTGTTGTCACATCGCCATAGGAGGCGACTGCCGTGCCGCCGCTATCGGTGATTTCCTTCACCACGTCGTCGGCTGGAGAGAAATGAGCAGCATCCCCGGTCTGCGAAGAGGCCAAGTCGTTGACTACAACCCGCGCGCCGCGATCGGCGAGCAGGAGTGCAAACGCCCTGCCCACACCTCGCCCCGCGCCCGTGACAACGGCCACTTGACCGTCAAATCCCAGCTTAGCCATGTACTACCTCTCCAATGCGGCGTTCCGCCGTCTTTCCGGTTTATGAAATTCGCTATTCGTCGCGAGATAAGGGGCACCCAGAAATAAAGATCAGGGCTCCGCGCTGATACCCGGCCACGCCGGAAGTCAGTCGTCGGCGATGCTGTTCGACAGAATGCCTATGCCATCGATTTCCACTTCCACCCGGTCGCCAGGTTTCATGAAGACGGGAGGGTTGCGCTTTGCTCCCACGCCGCCCGGCGTGCCGGTTACGATCACGTCGCCGGGCGCAAGTGGGGTGAAGGTGGAACAATACTCGATAAGCCTATCGACGGCGAAGATCATGTCGGCGAACACGGCCTCCTGCATCACCGCGCCATTCAGCCGGGTCTGGATTTTCTGCGAATTGGGGCGACCGAATTCGTCTGGCGTCACCAGCCACGGTCCGAACGCGCCGGTCAGCGGGAAGTTCTTGCCGGGCCCGAACTGGATCGTGTGCGACTGCCAGTCGCGGACCGACCCGTCATTGTAACAGCTATACCCGGCGATGTGATCATAGGCGTCGGCCGCCGCGATTCTGCGCCCCCCCTTGCCAATCACGATCGCGAGCTCCCCTTCATAGTCGAACTTCTCGGACTCGCGCGGCCTCATGAGCGGCGCACCATGGCTCGTCTGGGAATCTGCAAAGCGGGTGAAGATCGTAGGATATTTGACGTCCGGTCGACCGGTCTCGAGGCGATGATCCTCGTAGTTGAGACCGACGCAAAGGATCTTCCCCGGGCGGGTTACAACAGGCAGGAACGAGACTTGGTCCAGCGACAGGGGGTCACCCCCGCCTTCGATCAATTCCCTGGTCTGAAGGGCGTCCGCTTCAATGGCGGATTTCAAGGTCGGATAGATGGTGTGAAGCGGAACGATGTGATCGCCCTCGACCCGGCCCCAGCATTCATCTCCGTCGGATTCGAAACTCGCAAACCGCACAAGCTACCTCGTTTTCTCGCTTTTCGAGAATTCTGTATCGGCAGTGGAGATCTTTGACAAGGGGCAACCCCGGACGACCCTAGCCGCGCCACGCAGCCCCCTCCGCAATGATGTGGTGAAGTTCTTCCTCGGTCCGCGAACTCGCTTCCTTTAGTTCGGCAACCGCCTGGCCGATCTGCGCATTGGTGAAGCCCTGGCGAGGGCCTGCGATCGACAAGCTCCCCAGAATCTTGCCTCTGAGCGAAATGGGTACGGAGATACCCCGCATTCCCGGGTCCACTTCGCCCACGGTCACGAAATGTCCGTCGTTTCGAACGGTTTTCAATGTCTCGCGAACGTCCTTCAGAGTGACACCCAGGCCGCGCTCCTCGAAGGCGGCGGAGTGGTCACGATGAAGTGCTGCGATTTTCGCTGGCGACAGGTTCGCGAGGATTACCCGAGAGGCGGAACCCGCAAAAAGCGGCATCAATCTGCCGCGCTCGTAGCCGATGGTGAACGGAGTATCTCCTGTCGATACTTGGGAGATGCACATGATCTGATCGCCGAGCAGGCGGCAGAGGAAGACAACGCCTCTACCCGCAACCGACTTCGCCAGCCGGTTCATCTCGCGGCGCGCCGCTCGGATGAGGGGGTCCGTGAGGCGAAGTTGACGATCATATCGCATGATCGCCGGCCCAAGACTGTACCACCCTTTTCCCATGGGAGCGATGAGGCCGCTGCGCGAAAGGCTGCTGAAATAGCGGTACATCGTGCTGCTTGGCACATCGCACGCTTCGGCAGCCTCATCGACCGACCAGCCCGGCCGCTCCAGCGTGAAAAGATCGAGGATCTCGAGGAGCCGATCGGCTGTAGACACGGGCAAGGTCCTTTTACCAACACCGAGAAATAGGTTGCGAGATCAGCGCATATCTCACATTCTCATTAAATGAGAAACCACGCCAACGATTCGGATCACTCTCCGCTCGAACCCCTAATATCAGCGAGGTTGCACGAAGTAATTCTGACCTCTCCCGATGTCGAGCAACTCGGCTCCTTCTACGAAGATGCGCTCGGCTATGCCGGGGATGCTGATAATGGCATCTGGCGGGGCCAACGCGACGGCACGGGCCTGATGATCCGCGAGGGGAAGCCCAATTCGATCGATGCCGCGGTCTTCTCGGTCGAAGACGAGGGGCAACTGTCGGCCTTGCGGGACCGCCTTGCGGTTGCTGGCATTCCTTGGGCAGATGTTGCCTTGCCAGACATGCTGTCGTCCGTTCAGTTCTCCGACCCCGACGGCAATCGGATGGTCTTTGGTGTTCCCGCGCCGTCGATCGGGATTGCAGAGCGCGGCCCGCTCTCCGCGCGGTTGCAGCATGTCGTCTATGCGAGCGATCAGGTGGCCCCGATGCTTGATTTCTACCGGAACGTCGTCGGCTTCGCGCCTGCCGACACGGTGTTCGACGAGTCCGAGGATATGACCGCCGTGTTTCTGCGCTGCAGCGATGAGCATCACAGTCTGGCGATCTTTCGCGCGCCCCGGCGCAGGATCGATCATATCTGTTATGAAGTTGCGGACTGGTCCGCGATCCGCGATTGGGCCGATCGGATGGCGGATCGGCGCATTCCTCTTCGTTGGGGTCCTGGTCGTCACGGTCCCGGCAACAATCTCTTCTTCTTCGTGAACGATCCTGACGGAAACTGGCTGGAGTTTTCGGCGGAACTGGAACGTGTCGACGTTGCCCGCCCCGCCGGGCGATGGCCGCACGAAGAGCGCACCTTGAACAGCTGGGGGCCCGGCATTCTCAGGAGTTAGCTGACGCGAAGAAGCGGGGGGCAGTCTTGCGACAGGCGCATGTTGGCCTGATGCCGCCATTGCATCACCTATCGATGATCGATGACGGACGTCGCCGCAAAGGTGGTGCGCTGACCGGCTCCTTCCATGACGCTGTTGGAAGCGATCTTCGGTCAGCACGCCCTTGGTTCGAGCCCAAGTGCATCCACCACCTTCCCCCTTTCGGTACACAACTTGGGTCCGATGCGGGCAATCGCTATTTCATCCCCTTGCACGTGCGAAGAAATTCTGAGAGATTCTTCAGACACCGGCGAGAAATACGGGAGAATCCGTATTGTTTGCGCGGGTTTGCAGGGGCTGTTCCGGAATGATCGATAGGTATTTTGCGCGAGCGCTGGTAATCTTGGCGCTTTTGATGTTGCATGTGCCCCTGATGGCGCAGGAGAAGACGGGCACCAAGGAAGGCTTCGCCCTCGCCCCCGGTTCAGTTAGGATCGCCTTGGTCGATCCAAACATCCGCGTCGGCGAGCAATCGACCGGCGGGTTGTTCGAGCCCAACGCTGACTGGACACAGCAGGCTCGCGAGAACCTAGAACGCGAGATAACACGTGCACTTGGCACACTTGGGAACGAGGTTGTGCGCGTCAACCTTAACACCACACCGCAGGGCGACAGCCTTCGCCGCTACAACGCTCTCTTTGGCGCCGTCGCGAGTTCGGTAGTGGAGTACCAGTTTTTTCCAGGCAACCGCTTGCCTACCAAGAAGCAGGATAAGTCGTTCGAATGGACCGTCGGCCCTGGTCTGCGCGAAGTGCTCGCGCTTGAAGGCTATGACTATATTCTGATGATCCGCACGAGCGATGCCTATGGTTCGGGAGGGCGCAAGGCGCTGCAGATGGTCGGATTGCTGGCCGGTGTGGCGGTAACCTCCGGAGAACATATCGGCATGGCGGGGCTGGTCGACATCAAGACTGGAGACCTCGTGTGGCTCAACGCAGACCTCCAGATGGGCGGCGATCCGCGTACTCCCGAGGGTGCGGCTAAGCGCGTCTCGCAACTTCTCGAAGGCTTCCCAGGCGCGCCCGTACCCGGCGCAGCGACGACCGGCAAATGAAGCGCCCGCTGTTGCTCGCGGCGCTAGCTGTAGCAGCTAGCGCGACGGTTCCGGCTGACGCTGTCGATAAGCTTGGAACTCTTGCTCCCTACACCCCCGCATACGAGCCGCAGGGGGTCGACGAGCGGGGCATGTGGATGATGGCAGACGAGGTAGAGAAACTTCTCGCCGTTTCCGAGCTCAGAATCGGCGACGAGGAACTCAACCGCTACGTCGAGCGGGTGCTGTGTGACACTGTCGGTTCTGATCGCTGTGCAGGCGTGCGCGTTCACATCCTCAACATTCCCGCATTCAATGCCACCATGTATCCCAATGGCGCGATGACAGTGTGGTCAGGGCTGCTGCTGCGAGTGCGGAGCGAGGCGGAACTTGGCGCGGTGCTTGGTCACGAGTTCGCGCACTTCGAGATGCGTCACAGCCTGCGCGGCTTCGAGCAGCGCCGCAAGGCTACCGATGCATTGGCATGGCTCTCGGTCCTAGGGGGCTTCACTCAGGCAAACACGACTAGCTCACAGTTCTCGATCCTTTCTTCGGTATTCCAGTTCAACCGCGCACAAGAAACCGAGGCCGACCTGCAGGGTCTACGCTATCTCGCGCAGTCGCCCTATCCGAGTCGTGCCGCATCCGAAGTCTGGCAGCACCTCATGGAAGAAGCGGACGCTACGGCCGCCGGTCGCAAGCTCAAGCGAACTGACAGCTACCGGGCAGGCTTCTTCGATACCCATCCGACCGAACTCAGCCGCGCAAGCTACCTCCTCGATCAGGCGCTAGTCTATGGCGATGCTGGCGATGGGCGCTCGAAGGATTACTACGCGGCGATGAAGAAGCATTTGCCGAAGTTCCTCGCAGATCAGGTCAAGCTTAACGATTTAAACGGCACCGATTACATCCTCAATGGCATCGCCGGGACCACCGGCTGGACGGGCGAACTGCTGCACGCACGGGCCGAGATGTTCGCCGCCCGCGGCAACCCCCGCGATCTGGTCACGGCTACCACGCTTTACCTTCAGGCAGTGGAAAGCGGCTACCGGTCTCCGGAAACGGTACGCGGCCTCGGCCTCAGCCTCGTTAAGAGCGGCAAGCGCTCCGAGGGTGCGAAGTACCTTGAGGAGTATCTCGCTGCCCTACCTGAGGCGCCCGATGCGTCGATCATCAAGCTCTACGTCTCGCAATAGGAAGCCACCATGTTCCGTCGTTTCGCTGCAATCGCTCTTTCCGCCCTGCTTGTTGCCACCCCCGGCTCAGCCCATAAGGTGATAGAGTCAGGTAGCCCTGCCAAAATTTTGAACGGCGCCATCTTGGTCAAGCCGCAATCACGCTGGAACCGGCTTCAGCAGCGCGCGGGAACATTCCAGGAGGTCTGGACGATCGACGGGGACCGCCTCAACAAAATCGTGTTCTACGCTGGCGTTCCAGTTGGGCAGCCTTTGCTGCGGGAGCGCAGTAAGAAGCGCGATCCTCTACCCAAAGTTGCAGCCAACATGCTGCTTCCGGACATTCCTGTACTGCTCGAGCGCACCTACCGCACGCAATACGGCCTCGCGATCATGTCGATCGGCAAACAGGAACCGGCAACGCTTGGCGGGCAGCCAGCAATCGCCTTCCAGTATAGCTTCATTGATCCCGATTTCGAGGTTGAAACCAAGGGCGAGGCGGTAGCAGTGATGCTAAAAGGCAAACTTTACCTCGTTGCGTTCGAGGCGCCCTCGACCTTTTACTTCGATCGGGACGTTGCGAAGTTCCGTGAACTGACGAGGACAGTGACGCTGTCGGGCGCCTGAATCGTCGGCTGGTTGCAATCCCGCTGGTCTGCCCCAGCTGCGTTTGCAACTGACTCTTGCCCCCACATCGCGGTGTGATACATGCAGCACATGAACACATCGCTCATCACACGCGTTCGCGATCTCGTCACATCGGGCGGCATGACCAAGGCCGGTCTCGCCCGTGCCGCTGGCCTGCATGCCAACACCTTGCGCGATTGCACCGACGACAGCTGGAATCCCACCGCCGAGACGCTGGCCAAGCTCGAGGCCTTTCTCGAGGCCAATGCCGACCGGCCGGTGCTCGCCACGATCGAGGAAATCATCGACGAGGCGCGCAACGGGCGCATGTACATCCTCGTCGATGACGAGGACCGCGAGAATGAAGGTGATCTCATCATACCGGCGCAGATGGCGACCCCACAGGCGATCAACTTCATGGCGATGTATGGCCGCGGACTGATCTGCCTCGCGCTCACCAGGGACCGCGTCGAGACTCTCGGGTTGCAGCCCATGAGCCGCAACAACAAGGAATCGATGCAGACCGCCTTCACCATCTCGATCGAGGCGAAGGAAGGCGTCACCACCGGCATTTCGGCGGCGGACCGCGCGCGCACCATCTCGGTCGCGATCGACGCGGCCAAGGGCGCGGACGACCTTGTCACGCCCGGCCACGTCTTTCCGCTGATGGCCCGCGACGGCGGCACGCTGGTCCGCGCCGGGCACACCGAGGCGGCGGTCGATATTTCACGCCTCGCCGGCCTCAACCCCTCGGGCGTGATCTGCGAGATCATGAACGAGGACGGGACCATGGCCCGGCTCGACGACCTCATCACTTTTGCGCGCAAGCACGACATGAAGATCGGCACGATCCGCGATCTCATCGCCTACCGCATGCGCAACGACCACCTCGTCGAGCGCCTGACCGAAAGCGCTTTCTCATCCGATTACGGCGGCCAGTGGCGGATGATCACCTACCGGGACCGCGTGGCGGGCAGCGAGGCCTATGTCCTCCAGAAGGGCCATGTGATCCCCGGGGAGCCCACCCTCGCCCGCGTCCATCCCATCTCGGTGTTCGACGACGTGCTGGGCGCACCCGGCCCGCGCAAGCGCACCCTCCAGCGCGCGATGAAGGCCGTCGGCGAGCATGGCTCGGGAGTGATCGTGATCCTCACGGGCCGCGTGGGGACCGGCGCCTGGCAGCAGAGCGAGGAGCTGCGCAACATCGGCATCGGCTCGCAGATCCTGGTCGATCTTGGCGTGACCGAAATGGTGCTGCTTTCCAACAGCCGCCCCGATTACGTCGCCATCGAGGGCTACGGCCTCACCATCACCGACTTCCATCCCATTCCGGAGTAATCACCCATGGCCGACATCCTCATCGTCGAAGCGCGCTTCTACGCCCACCTCAACGACATGCTGATCGCCGGCGCCCGCGCAGCGCTGGAGGCCAAGGGCCACAAGGTCGAGGTGCTGACAGTTCCCGGCGCGCTCGAAATCCCCGGCGCCATCGCGCTCGCGGCCGAGGCCGACCGCTATGATGCCTTCGTGGCGATCGGCGTCGTGATCCGCGGCGAGACCTATCACTTCGAGATCGTCGCCGGCGAAAGCGCGCGCGCGATCATGGCGCTGACGATGGACGGCATCGCCATCGGCAACGGCATCCTCACGGTCGAAAACGAGGACCAGGCGCTGGTGCGGGCCGATCCGGCGCAGAAGGACAAGGGCGGCGAAGCAGCCAAGGCGGCGCTGGCGCTGCTGGCCTTGCATGAGCGGTTCGGCTGACGGTAACCCCTCCGGAGGTTAACGTCCCGCCGCGGTGCAGCCGGGCTTTCAAGGCCCGGCTACGCAGTTTCCCTGAGTGGATTTCCATAAGCGTTTAACGCGATATCCGACCAGCTTCAGGTGTCGGCCGGCACGGCTGACCTGTAGCAGGGTCGATAAAGACAAAGCTTGGGATTCAGTCTTGGAAAACCTCACTCCGACGCCGCCGGATCCTTCCGGCGTGGCTGCCATTATCGCCGCGCTCGAACAGCAGCTCGCGGCGCTCGACCGTTTGGGCGCACATATCGCCGCGGCGCATTGCGATGCAGCGATTCAGCAGCTGCGGCTCGACGTGGCGCGCAGCTCCAAGGGACTTTCTCCCGCAATTTGAAGGCCCTGCGTAGTACCCCTTAAAGCCACGCCGGTGCAAAAGGCCTATCACGCGGCCAGGGCGAGCCGGCCCGCTCGATGAGCCGGCCCTTTCCTGAGGGCAGCGGATTGGGCAACATGGAACGCGGAGCTGGAGGAGATGCGGGCGGAGCAAGCCGCGCCGATAACTCGGCAATGTTCCTCCCGCTGGCCGACGAATTGATGGCCATGGCAAGCCGCCTGCGCGGCGCCGTCGACGGCGCACTGCGCAGCGGCGAAGCCGAATCCATCGCCGCGATGCGCACCGCCCGCCCGGACCGGGGCGCGCTCGCCCTCGCCCGCAAAGCCTACGCCTTGCGGCGCAAGCGGGCCGCGATCTTCGGCAATCCGGACCTCTTCGGCGAACCTGCCTGGGACATCCTGCTCGACCTGTTCATCGCTCAGGGCGAAGGCAAGACCGTTTCGGTCTCCAGCGCCTGCATCGGCTCGGCGGCCCCGCCCACAACCGGCTTGCGCTGGCTCGGCGTGCTGGCGGACGAAGGCCTCGTGGTCCGCGAAAAGGACCCCGAGGACAATCGCCGCGTGCTCGTCAGGCTCACCCCGACCGGGCAGGCGGCGATGGAGCGCTTCTTCGAAACGGTCGAATTGGGGCTCTAGGCCCACAGGCGAAGGCGGACTTCAGGCGCGCGCGCCGAAGCAGGCCTTCCCGGCATAGAGCGCGCTGTCCCCCAGCTCTTCCTCGATGCGGATCAGCTGGTTGTACTTGGCAAGCCGGTCCGAACGCGCGAGCGAGCCGGTCTTGATCTGCCCGCAATTGGTCGCGACCGCCAGGTCGGCGATGGTCGCATCCTCCGTCTCGCCCGAACGGTGGCTCATCACGCAGGTGTAGCGAGCGCGATGCGCCATATCGACCGCGGCGAGCGTTTCGGTGAGCGTGCCGATCTGGTTGACCTTCACCAGCAGCGAGTTCGCAAGCCCGCGCCCGATCCCGTCCTTGAGACGCGCAGGGTTGGTCACGAACAGGTCGTCGCCGACCAACTGGACGCGATCGCCAAGCTGTGCGGTGAGCGCCGCCCAGCCTTCGAAATCGTCCTCGCTCATGCCGTCCTCGATCGAGCGGATCGGGTATTCCGCGCACAGCTTGGCGAGGTAATCGGACATTTCATGCGGGGTGAGGCTCAGGCCTTCGCCCGAAATCTCGTACTTGCCGTTCTTGAAGAACTCGGTCGCCGCGCAGTCCAGCGCCAGCACGATGTCCTCGCCGGGCGTGAAGCCGGCCTTGGCGACCGACTCCATGATGAAATCGAGCGCCGCGCGGGTGCTGGCGAGATCGGGCGCGAAGCCGCCCTCGTCCCCCACCGAGGTCGCGAGGCCCTTCTGGTGGAGGCCCTTCTTCAAGGTGTGGAACACTTCCGCGCCCCAGCGCACCGCCTCGGCGAGGCTGTCAGCGCCGACCGGCATGATCATGAATTCCTGGATGTCGATCGGGTTGTCGGCATGCTCGCCGCCGTTGATGATGTTCATCATCGGCACCGGGAGCATGTGTGCCGATACGCCGCCGAGGTAGGAATAGAGCGGCAGGCCCCGTGCATTGGCCGCCGCCTTGGCTACGGCCAGCGAAGTGCCGAGGATCGCGTTGGCGCCTAGGCGCGACTTGTTTGCGGTGCCGTCGAGCGCGATCAGCGACAGGTCGATATCGCGCTGGTCTTCGGCATCGAAGTTCTCGATCAGCAGTTCGCGGATCTCGTTGTTGACCGCCTCGACCGCCTTCAGCACGCCCTTGCCGAGATAGCGCGACGCATCCCCGTCACGCAGTTCCACCGCTTCATGCGCGCCGGTCGACGCGCCCGAGGGCACGGCGGCGCGGCCGAAACTGCCGTCGTCGAGCAGGACGTCGACTTCGACGGTCGGATTGCCTCGGCTGTCGAGAATCTCGCGCCCGTGCAGGTCGATGATGGCGGTCATGTTTGGCTCCGGTCGTAAAGTGGTTTAGAGTGACAGCACACTTCGTGCCTATGATGATGGGAACGGCATGATTCTGGCTTGACGATTCCAGCACCGGCCGGACGCGTGTCGTCCCTATGCCGAGGGAACCCCTCGTGCAAGCGGATGGCGCGGCATAGTGCGGGACATGCGCCCGGACCGGTCGAACGACGCAGAAGAACGCCGAATGACAAGGAGCAGCTTGATGGCAGACACCCCCGAAACCGCCAAGAAGACCCCCAGCAAACCCGCCAAGGGCGGTGCTGCGGCGAATGGCAACACGCCTGTGAAGGCCGCCTCGCGCAAGACCGCGGCGACTGCGGCAGCCGCCGATGCTGCCCCGCTGGCAGCGGCCGACGCTGCGCCTGCCTCCTCGCAGGTGATCGAAGCCAAGAGCCGCTTCAACGCCGCGCTCGAGGAAGCCAAGGCCGGCGCCGCTGCGCTACGGGCCGAGGCCGAGAACCGCATCACCACCGCCGGCGATCAGGCCAAGGGCAAGGGTGACGACATCGTCGCCGAGGCCAAGGCCTATGGCGAACAGGCACTTGGCAAGGCCGGCGAACTGGCGGTCGAGGGCAAGCGCGTCACCAGCGATGCCATTGCCTCGCTCGGCAAGGTGGTCGGCGACACAGCCGCGCAGATCGACGAAAAGCTTGGCGCGCCCTATGGCGATTACGCCCGCAAGGCGTCGCGCACGCTTCAGGAAACCTCTGCCAAGCTCGAGGCCAAGAGCGTCGAGGAACTCGGCGAGGACGCCCGTGAGGCGGTCCGCAAGAGCCCCGGCGTTGCGGTCGGCGTGGCGGCGGTGTTCGGCTTCTTCCTCGCACGGATCTTCAGCGGCGGCCGCCGGCGCTGATGCGGCCCTGAGCACCCGCGATGCTTGACACAGAGCCCGGCTCGCCGCGGTCGGCGGACGATAC
Organism: Erythrobacteraceae bacterium; assembly: GCA_027489065.1. GTDB lineage: Bacteria > Pseudomonadota > Alphaproteobacteria > Sphingomonadales > Sphingomonadaceae > Erythrobacter. The sequence continues at coordinate 56,707 of JAIYAM010000054.1, forward strand.
CCTCGCTGCCCCCATGTCTGGCAACGTGCCCGGGCCGGAGATTGCCGAGGACGAGGACAGCGCCGGCCTTTCCGCGTTGAAGGACGATCTCACCGCGCTGGTCGAGGACGCGCGCACCTATGCCGCGGCCGAGATCGCTTTCCAGAAGACCCGCGCAGGCCTTGCCGGCAAGAAGGCGGGCCGCGCGCTGATCTATCTGGTGCTGGCGCTGGTGCTGCTCAATCTTGCGCTGATTGCGCTAGCGGTCGGCGCGGTGATTGCGCTTGCCCCGCTGGTGACGATCTGGGGCGCGATTGCCATCGTCGTCGGCGTGCTGCTGGCGGGCGTCGTGCTGCTCGTCATGCGCGCGGCATCGGAAGGCAAGGTGCTGGGCGCGATGTTCGGAGAGGACGCATGACCCAGCTTCCCGCCCGCTTCGTGGAAGACCGGACCTTGCGCGACAAGGCCCGCGCCGTGCTCGCCGAGGATATCGCGCGGCTCCAGGGCAGCCTCGAGGAGGAGAGCATCACGAGCCGTGTCTCGTCCGGCGTGACCTCCTCGATCACGACCCGCATCCGTACCGGCGCACGCGACGTGCTCGACCAGGCTAAGGCGCAGGCAGCCGACAGCAAGGGCGTGCTCGCGCTGCTGATCGGCGCGATCCTGCTGTGGTTCAGCCGCGAGCCGATTTTCGCGTGGTTTGAAGAACTTCGCGGCGATAGTGACGACACTGACGCACTCACCCAAGACGAATTGAGCCAAGACGCCGCACCCCCTGAAGCGGCATCCGCAGGAGACCCCCATGACCAATCCCGCCACTGACCAGCGCGACGCGCTGCGCGCCAAGATCGAAGCTTCCGAGCGCCGCAATGCCGAGCGCACGCTGGCCGAACAGGCCCGCGAAGCCGCCGGCGCGGCGGCCGAATACACCCGCGCCCACCCGCTGACGGTGATTGGCGGCGCGGTCGCCGCCGGCCTTGCCATCGGCCTCCTCACCCGCCCCGGACGGCGCGTTGCGGGCCAGGCGCTCCACTCTGCCGGAGAGGCTATTTCTGGTGCCGGCTCAAAGGCTTCCTCAAGCGTCAAGGGCCTCGGCACCCGCGGCGGATCGCGCATCGGGACGGTGATCGGCGAAACTGCGATGGGTTACATCATGACCGCGCTCGACGAACTGCTCGACACGGCGCGCGCCGGACAGGACAAGGCGGCCGAGCTCGGCGATGCGGCGGGCACGCAGGCCAAGCGGCTTTCGGCGAACGCCTCGGACGCGGCTGCTTCGGCGACGGACAGCACGCTTGCCCTCGCCCGCAAGACGGCCGACGTGGCGGTCGGCGTGGTGCGCGACATCAGGCGCAAGACCAAGGGCTGATCCCTGCTGGAGAGGAAGGCTTGCCCTCGGCGCGTCAGGCGCTAAGGGGGCGCGCATTCCTTCCTCCCCAAGGGCTTCAATCAATGGCAGAAACCACCCCCACCCAGCGGCTTCACCTCGTCATGGGCGGCCGCGTCAAGGACCCGCGCGGCATCGAGTTCCAGGATCCCGAGAGCATTCACGTGGTCGGCGTCTACAGCTCCTACGACGCGGCCGTCGATGCGTGGCGCGCGCAGGCACAGCGCACGGTCGATGATGCGGAGATGAAATATGTCGTCGTCCACATCCACAAGCTCCTGACTCCCGAGGATTAATCGGGCGTGGCGGTGATCCGCCCCTACCGCGCCAGCGACGCCGATGCGCTTGCGGCGCTGACGCTCGCGGCGATCCGCCGGACCGCGCTTGCGGCCTATTCGCCCGAGCAGGTTGCAGCCTGGGCAGCGCGCTATTCGGTGCAGCGTTTGTTGGACGGGGCCGCGAAAGGCGACATGATCTGCGTCGCGGTGGACGATGCCGACCGGGCGATTGCCTACACCGTGCTCGAAGCCGGGGGGCATCTCGACATGCTCTATTGCCACCCGGATCACACCGGCAAGGGCCTCGGGCTCGCCCTGCTCGCCGCAGCGGAGGCAGCCGCGCGGGCGCAGGGTGTCGCCCGCCTGTTCACCGAGGCGAGCGAGCTTGCCCGGCCCGTTTTCGAGCGGGCGGGCTACGTCCTGCTGCACCGGCGGGACTTCACTATCCCGTTCGAAGGGACCGAGGTGGCGATCCACAATTATGCGATGGAGAAGCGGCTCGACTGACCGCCCGGCGCGGTGTTCCACGTGAAACACGCTGCGGGAGGGGGTCTAGAGGGGGTCTGGGAGGGGTCTAACGGGGGTCTAGCGGGGTCTGACGCGCGCTTGCGCATGTCTGGCGCCAGTCTGGAGACCCTCAGCGCAGCGCCGCCACGGCCGCCGCGACCCCGACGGCGAGCATCGCGAACAGTGCGCGGGTGCGGCGGTTGGCTCGGCGGTCTTCCCAGCGGCTCTCGTCGAGCCACCACTTGCCCTTGCCATCGGTGCGCAGGATGTCGAGGCCCTTCAACCGCTCGAAGGCGCGTTCGCGGGGGAGGAAGCTGGGCTCATAGGCGATGGCATCGGCCATGCTGGTCGCGCCCGCCTCGAGGAAATGCCGAACGACCTTGCGCTCCGCAATCGGCCTTACCGGAACAGCCATGATGCGCCCCCGCTCTTTGGGTTCAGATGAACTCGATCTTGTCGACGTGGTAAAACTTTTCGCCCGAAGGCACCGTCACCTCAATATCGTCACCCACTTGCTTGCCGATCAGCGCGCGAGCGAGCGGCGAGTTGTAGCTGATGCGGCCCTTGTTCGCATCCGCTTCGGTCTGGCCGACGATCTGGTAGCGGATCGGCTTGTCGTTCTCGTCGAGCAGGGTGACGGTCGCGCCGAACACGATCTTGTCGCCCGACAGCGTGGTCGGATCGATGATCTGCGCGCGGCTGACCATGTGCTCGATCTCGCCGATCATGGCTTCGACCTGGCCCTGCCGCTCCTTGGCGGCGTGATATTCGGCGTTTTCCGAAAGGTCGCCGTGGGCGCGCGCTTCCTCGATGGCCTCGACGATCCTGGGGCGTTCCTCGCGCAGCACCTTGAGGTCGGCGGTGAGCCGCTCGTAACCCTCGGCCAGCATCGGGACCTTTTCCATCGTCGCCATCTTTCCTGTGTCTTTCTCTCTCTTGTCCCGGCAACCGCCCCGGTTAGGGGAAAGAGCGACCCTGCCGTCCGATCCGCACGGCGTCAGGCACTCTCGATGTCGGGGGGAGTTTCAATCAGCTCCCATAATAGTCCTGCAAGGACCGGACTTCAAGCGACTCGGGCCTGATCGCCGAAATCGCCGCCGCTGCCGCCACCGAAGCGGCGGCCGTCGTGTAGTAGGGAACCTTGCCGGCGAGCGCCGCCTGCCGGATCGATTTGCTGTCCGACAGCGACTGCCAGCCTTCGGTGGTGTTGAAGATCAGCGCGATATCGCCGTCGATGATCCGGTCGACGATATGCGGCTGGCCTTCGGCGACCTTGTTGACCCGCTCCACGGCCAGGCCCTGTTCTGCGAGATAGGTCTGGGTACCGCCGGTGGCGATGATGCGGAAGCCGTGTTCGATCAGGCGTTTGACCCCTGCGACGATGACCGGCTTGTCGGTGTTCTTGACGGAGACGAACACGGTGCCCGATTGCGGCAGGACCGATCCCGCCCCGAGCTGCGATTTCAGGAACGCCGCCTCGAAGGAGCTGTCGATCCCCATCACCTCGCCCGTCGACTTCATCTCGGGGCTGAGCACCGGGTCGGAGCCGGGGAAGCGTGCGAAGGGGAAGACCGCTTCCTTGACCGCCATATAGGGCAGGTCGCGCTTGAACGGGGGGAAGTTGCTGAGCGGCTCGCCCGCCATGACGCGCGCGGCGATCTTGGCGACCGGCTGCCCGATCGCCTTGGCGACGAAGGGCACGGTGCGGCTCGCACGCGGGTTCACCTCGATGAGGTAGACCTGACCATCCTTTACCGCGAACTGGATATTCATGAGGCCCACGACGCCCAGCGCGTGGGCGAGCGCTTCGGCCTGGCGCTCCATCTCGGCGATGATCTCGGGCGCAAGCGAATAGGGCGGCAGGGTGCAGGCGGAATCGCCCGAATGGACGCCCGCTTCCTCGATATGCTGCATCACGCCCGCGATGCGGACCTCGGTGCCGTCGCACAGCGCATCGACATCGCACTCGATCGCGTCACGCAGGTACTGGTCGATGAGCACCGGACTGTCGCCCGAGACGTTGACCGCGGTGGCAATGTAGCTGTCGAGCTGCGCTTCGCTGTCGACGATCTCCATGGCCCGGCCACCGAGCACGTAGGAGGGGCGCAGCAGCACCGGATAGCCGATCCGCGCGGCGACCGAGGCGGCCTCGTCGCGGCTGCGGGCGATGCCGTTGTCGGGCTGCTTGAGCTTGAACTTGTTCACAAGCTTGGCAAAACGCTCGCGGTCTTCGGCAAGGTCGATCGCGTCGGGCGAGGTGCCGAGGATGGGGATGCCCGCATCCTCCAGCGCCTGCGCCAGCTTCAGCGGGGTCTGCCCGCCGAACTGGACGATCACGCCCACCAGCTCGCCGTTCTGCTGTTCCACCCGCAGGATCTCCAGCACGTCCTCGTCGGTCAGCGGCTCGAAATAGAGGCGGTCGGAGGTGTCGTAGTCGGTCGAGACGGTCTCGGGATTGCAGTTGACCATGATCGTCTCGTAGCCCTGCTCGGCGAGCGCGAAGCAGGCGTGGACGCAGCAATAGTCGAACTCGATGCCCTGCCCGATGCGGTTGGGGCCGCCGCCGAGGATCACGATCTTCCTGCGATCCGAAGGGTTCGCCTCGCATTCCGGTTCGCCGAAACTCGGAGCCTCGTAGGTCGAATACATGTAGGGCGTGATCGCCTCGAACTCGGCGGCGCAGCTGTCGATGCGCTTGAACACGGGGAAGACGCCGAGCTTGTGGCGAAGGCTGCGCACCTCGTCCGCGCTGGTTGCGCCTGCCATGGCGACGAGCGCGTCATGGAGCAGTCCGGAGCGCTTGGCCTGGGTCTCGCCCAGTCCGCCCGCAACGCCCACCGAGCGCACCGCGAGGGTCGCGAGACGCCTGTCGGAGAAGCCCATCGCCTTGAGGCGCCTGAGGCCTGCGGCATCGCGCGGCAGCCCGTCCTTCTGGATTGCACGCTCGGCGTCGATGATGCCTTCGATCTGGCGCAGGAACCACGGGTCGTAATGCGTGACCGCAGCGATATCCTCCACCGTGAGCCCCTCGCGGAAGGCTTGTGCGACCTTGAGCAGCCGGTCGGGCGTGCGGCGGGAAAGCGCGGCGGTGATGATGTCGCGGCTCGCGCCTTCGAGCTCGATCACGCGGTTGAACCCGTCGAGTCCGGTTTCGAGGCCGCGGAGCGCCTTCTGCATCGATTCCTGGAAATTGCGGCCGATTGCCATGACTTCGCCGACGCTCTTCATGGCCGTCGAGAGGTCATTGGCCGCGCCCTTGAACTTCTCGAAGGCGAAGCGCGGGATCTTGGTGACGACGTAATCGATGGTCGGCTCGAAGCTCGCCGGCGTCGCGCCGGTGATCTCGTTGGTAAGCTCGTCGAGGGTGTAGCCGACCGCGAGCTTCGCCGCGACGCGGGCGATGGGGAAGCCGGTCGCCTTGGAGGCCAGCGCCGATGAACGCGACACGCGCGGGTTCATCTCGATGACGATCAGGCGCCCGTCGTCAGGATTGACCGCGAACTGGACGTTGGAGCCGCCCGTCTCCACCCCGATCTCGCGCAGCACGGCGATGCTGGCCGAGCGCATGATCTGGTATTCCTTGTCGGTCAGCGTCAGCGCCGGGGCGACGGTGATCGAATCCCCGGTGTGGACGCCCATCGGATCGACGTTCTCGATCGAGCAGATGATGATCGCGTTGTCCTTGCGGTCGCGCACCACCTCCATCTCGAACTCCTTCCACCCGAGGAGCGATTCCTCGATCAGGACTTCGGTGGTGGGCGAGGCATCGAGGCCTTCCTTCACGATCTGCTCGAATTCGGCCTTGTTGTAGGCGATCCCGCCGCCGGTGCCGCCGAGGGTAAACGAAGGCCGGATGATCGAGGGCAGCCCGGTGCGTTCCAGAACGGCGCGCGCCTGTTCCAGCGTGGTGGCGACGCCGCTGCGGGCGCTCTCCAGCCCGATCGCATCCATCGCCTCGCGGAAGCGCTGGCGGTTTTCCGCCTTGTCGATGGCGTCGGCCTTGGCCCCGATCATCTCGACGCCGTATTTGGCGAGCGTACCGTCGGCATCCAGCGCCAGCGCGCAGTTGAGCGCCGTCTGCCCGCCCATCGTCGGCAGCAGCGCATCGGGGCGTTCTTTCGCGATGATCTTGGCGACGATGTCCGGCGTGATCGGCTCGATATAGGTCGCGTCGGCGAACTCGGGATCGGTCATGATCGTCGCCGGGTTCGAGTTGACGAGGATGACGCGGTAGCCCTCCTCCTTCAACGCCTTGATCGCCTGCGTGCCGGAGTAATCGAACTCGCACGC